>NZ_DASXHA010000108.1:0-120046 GCF_036488795.1 Paraburkholderia sp. | reverse complement strand
CATCGTGCAGCGCGCGCTGGGCATCCCGACGGCAATGTTCACGTGCATCTTCGCGATGGCGCGTACGGTGGGCTGGATTGCGCAGTGGAACGAGATGATTGCCGATCCGGAACAAAAGATTGGCCGTCCGCGTCAGCTGTTCATCGGCGACACGCCGCGTGAAGCGAAGCCGCTGTCGGCACGTTAAGCGGTCGATGCTGACTTGACTTAGGTGCGGTACGGGGCGGCGCTGTTGGCCGCCGTGCAGTGCCCAGCCTGAACCAGAAAAAACGCCCCAACGGCTTGAACGTTGGGGCGTTTTGTTTTTACTGGCACGAAAGCTTTGCTCGCATGATTCACCCGCCGCGGATTTCCGGGTGCCCCCGATACAGGTATCGGCACTACCACCCAACTCTATGTTTTTTATCGGTTTTCTCGTTTTTTGCTAGGCAAGGGCGGGGATCTGCGTGGCATAATCAGTCACACACGGCTTGCCCGCAGTTCCGCAGTTCATTACTACCCCGCATACCATGGCACAGACTCTCTACGACAAATTGTGGAACACGCACGTGATCCACACGGAAGAAGACGGTACGACGATTCTCTATATCGACCGTCACCTGCTGCACGAAGTCACGAGCCCGCAGGCATTCGAAGGCCTGAAGCTGACCAGCCGTCCGGTGTGGCGCATCAGCGCGAATCTGGCGGTCTCGGACCATAACGTGCCCACCACGGACCGCAGCCATGGCATTGCTGATCCGGTGTCGAAGCTGCAGGTCGACACGCTCGACTCGAATTGCGATTCGTTCGGCATCACCCAGTTCAAGATGAACGATCTGCGCCAGGGCATCGTGCATATCATCGGGCCGGAACAGGGCGCCACGCTGCCGGGCATGACCATCGTCTGCGGCGACTCGCACACCTCCACGCATGGCGCGTTCGGTGCGCTCGCGCATGGCATCGGCACCTCGGAAGTCGAACACGTGCTCGCCACGCAAACGCTCTTGCAGAAGAAGAGCATGAACATGCTGGTGAAGGTCGAAGGGCAACTGCCGCGCGGCTGTACCGCGAAAGACATCGTGCTGGCTATCATCGGCAAGATCGGCACGGCAGGCGGCACGGGCTACGCCATCGAATTCGGCGGCTCGACCATCCGCGCGTTGACCATGGAAGGCCGCATGACGGTCTGCAACATGGCGATTGAAGCAGGTGCGCGCGCCGGCATGGTCGCTGTAGATGACACCACCATCGAATACCTGAAAGACCGTCCGTACTCGCCGGAAGGCGTCGAATGGGACCACGCGGTCGAATACTGGAAGCAGTTCAAGTCCGACGAAGGCGCCGCGTTCGACCGTGTGGTCGAACTAAACGCCGCGGAAATCGTGCCGCAAGTGACGTGGGGCACGTCGCCGGAAATGGTCACGGCCATCGACGGGCGCGTGCCGGATCCGGAACGCGAGAAAGATCCGGTCAAGCGCGACGCCATGGAACGCGCACTGAAGTACATGGCGCTCGAACCGAATGCGCCCATCGAATCCATCAAGCCGGACAAGATTTTCATCGGTTCGTGCACCAACGCGCGTATCGAAGACCTGCGCGCAGCCGCATACGTCGTGCGCAAGCTGGGCCGCCGCGTGGCGCCGACCATCCGGCTCGCCATGGTCGTGCCGGGCTCGGGTCTCGTGAAGGCACAAGCCGAGCGTGAAGGGCTGCACAAGGTCTTTACGGATGCGGGTTTCGAATGGCGCGAACCGGGCTGTTCAATGTGCCTCGCCATGAACGCCGACCGGCTGGACCCGGGCGAGCGCTGCGCGTCGACGTCGAATCGCAATTTCGAAGGCCGTCAGGGCGCGGGTGGACGTACCCACCTCGTGAGCCCGGCCATGGCTGCGGCGGCTGCCATCGAAGGTCACTTCGTCGATATTCGCAAGCTCGGTTAAGCCCGCGCTACTTTCGATTCCACCGGCGGCGCGCATTGCGTCGCAGCCGCCGGTCTCTACTCTGGTTGGTGATGGGCCATGGATAAATTCATCGTACATACCGGCGTCGTGGCGCCGTTGGATCGCGAGAACGTCGACACGGACGCGATCATTCCGAAGCAGTTTCTCAAGTCGATCAAGCGCACCGGCTTCGGTCCGAACGCGTTCGACGAATGGCGTTACCTCGATCACGGCGAACCGGGGCAGGACAACTCGAAGCGTCCGCTGAATCCGGACTTCGTGCTGAACCAGCCGCGCTATCAAGGCGCCTCGGTGCTGCTGGCACGCAAGAACTTCGGCTGTGGCAGCTCGCGCGAACATGCGCCGTGGGCGCTGCAGCAATACGGCTTTCGCGCCATCATTGCGCCGAGCTTCGCCGACATCTTCTACAACAACTGCTTCAAGAACGGCCTGCTGCCGATCGTGCTGACCGAGCAGCAAGTCGATCACCTGTTCAACGAAACCTATGCGTTCAACGGCTTCGAGCTGACCGTCGACCTCGAAGCGCAAGTGGTGCGCGTGGGCGACGGCACCGAGTATCCGTTCGAAGTGGCCGCATTCCGCAAATACTGTCTGCTGAACGGTTTTGACGACATCGCTCTCACACTGCGCCACGCGGACAAGATTCGCCAGTTCGAGGCGGAGCGTATCGCGAAGCAGCCGTGGCTGAGCCATCGCATCGTCTGATTAGCGCGTCGTTTTATCCGCGTGCCCAGATCTGAAAGAAAACCATCAAGGAATTTCGCATGAAGATTGCAGTGTTGCCCGGCGACGGCATTGGTCCGGAAATCGTCAAGGAAGCGGTCAAGGTTCTGAACGTGCTTGGCGAAAAGTTCGAACTCGAAGAGGCGCCGGTGGGTGGCGCGGGTTACGAGGCGAAGGGTCATCCGCTCCCTGATTCGACGCTGGCGCTCGCGAAGGAAGCAGACGCGATCCTGTTCGGCGCGGTGGGCGACTGGAAGTACGACAAGCTCGAACGCGCGCTGCGTCCTGAGCAGGCCATTCTCGGCTTGCGCAAGCACCTGCAGCTGTTTGCAAACTTTCGCCCGGCTATCTGCTATCCGCAACTGACGGGTGCATCGTCGTTGAAGGAAGAAATCGTTTCGGGACTCGACATCCTGATCGTGCGCGAACTGAACGGCGACATCTACTTCGGTTCGCCGCGCGGTCTGCGTGACGCACCGGACGGTCCGTTCGCCGGTGCGAAAGAAGGTTTCGACACGATGCGTTATTCGGAGCCGGAAGTGCGCCGCATTGCGCACGTCGCGTTCCAGGCAGCGCAAAAGCGCGCCGGAAAGCTCACTTCGGTCGACAAGGCCAACGTGCTCGAAACGTCGCAGTTCTGGAAGGACATCATGATCGATGTCTCGAAGGAATACGCGGACGTCGAGCTGTCGCACATGTATGTCGACAACGCGGCCATGCAACTGGTGAAAGCACCGAAGTCGTTCGACGTGATCGTCACCGGCAACATGTTCGGCGACATCCTCTCGGATGAGGCGGCCATGCTGACGGGTTCGATCGGCATGCTGCCGTCGGCTTCGCTCGACAAGAACAACAAGGGTCTGTACGAGCCATCGCACGGTTCGGCGCCGGACATCGCCGGCAAGGGCGTGGCCAATCCGCTCGCCACCATCCTGTCCGCCGCGATGATGCTGCGTTATTCGCTGAACAAGGCTGACCAGGCTGACCGCATCGAAACCGCGGTGAAGAAAGTGCTGGAGCAAGGCTACCGCACCGGCGACATCCTGACGCCGGGTTGCAAGCAGGTCGGCACAGCAGCAATGGGCGACGCGGTGGTCGCGGCGCTTTAACTGCATATCAGGCAGGGTCTCGGCGCAGCAAAACTTCGCTGCGCCGAAGCGTTGAATCAGGCAGTCCCGCGCGAACGGTCGGCAAAAATGACCTTACGTGCGTCAAAGCGGTCAATCAGGCCGCCCAAATCCGGTTTTCGTGTAGACTGTAGCGATGGCAGCGATCCCCCAGATCACCTCGATTTCTATCCACCACGGCAAAACGGCCCGTGTGGTTGAGCTCGCCATTAGCATCAAATCGCTCATCAAAACGATTACCCCGAAAACGATCACGATTCGCTGATCGTCCGTCGTGCCCGCCCATCTTCCCCGCGCGGTCACTGCGGGCAAAGATGCGGGGAAGCCTCCACTCGAAGGGTAAGTGTCATGAACGTAGGTCTCGTAGGTTGGCGCGGCATGGTCGGCAGCGTCCTGATGCAACGTATGCAACAGGAAGGCGATTTCGATCTGATCGAACCGGTGTTTTTCAGCACCAGCAACGCGGGCGGCAACGCGCCGTCGTTCGCTAAAAACGAGACCAAGCTCAAAGATGCTTCAAGCATCGACGACCTGAAGAAGTGCGACGCCATCATCTCCTGCCAGGGCGGCGACTACACCAATGAGGTCTTCCCGAAGCTTCGCGCAGCGGGCTGGAACGGCTACTGGATCGACGCGGCGTCGTCGCTGCGCATGAAGGACGACGCGGTCATCATTCTCGATCCGGTCAATCTCGACGTCATCAAGAACGCGCTGGTGAAGGGTCAGAAGAATTTCATCGGCGGCAACTGCACGGTCAGCCTGATGCTGATGGCACTGGGCGGCCTGTTCCGCGAAAACCTCGTCGACTGGATGACAGCCATGACGTATCAGGCCGCATCGGGCGCGGGGGCGCAGAACATGCGCGAACTGCTGCAACAGATGGGCACGCTGTACGGTGCGGCCAAGGAAGACCTGGCAGATCCGTCTTCGGCGATTCTGGACATCGACCGCCGCGTGTTGGCCGCAATGAACAGCGACCGCATGCCGACCGACAACTTCGGCGTGCCGCTCGCCGGCTCGCTGATTCCGTGGATCGACAAGGATCTCGGCAACGGCATGTCGAAGGAAGAGTGGAAGGGCGGCGCGGAAACCAACAAGATTCTCGGCAAGCCGGCCATGGGCACGCCGGGTTCGATCCCGGTGGACGGCTTGTGCGTGCGGATTGGCGCAATGCGCTGTCACTCGCAGGCGCTGACCATCAAGCTGAACAAGGACGTGCCGCTGGACGAAGTGAACAGCATCCTCGCCTCGGGCAACGACTGGGTGAAAGTCGTGCCGAACGAACGCGAAGCGTCGATCCGCGATCTGTCGCCGGCGGTGGTGACAGGTACGCTGACGGTGCCGGTCGGACGTCTGCGCAAGCTTGCGATGGGCGGCGAATATTTGTCCGCTTTCACGGTTGGCGACCAGTTGTTGTGGGGCGCTGCGGAACCATTGCGTCGGATGCTGCGCATTCTGCTCGACAAGTAAAGTAAACTACGCGCGTACCTGCTCTTTACGACGCGTAAAAACTCAAAAAGCGTCGCGTTTCTCGCGGCGCTTTTTTCATTGTGTGCTCCGAAAATCTTGTCTCAATCCAACCGCAAACAAGGGCTGCGCGCTGACGCACCTGGGGTCCCGATGACCGTTCGACTTTTTTCCCTTCATGGTATGACGCACCGTATGTTGAGCCAGCTCGCGGTAGCCGCGGCGGCGGCCTTCGTCCTGGCCGGCGCGCCCGCTGCGCAGGCCGCCACCGCTGCCGATGCGGCGAGCGCGCCAGCCGAGGCCCCGGCACCGCTCGCAGCTGGCAGCCAGTACACGATTCATCCGGGACAATCGCTCAATGATGTGGCGATCGCCGCCACCCAGTCGCACGACCGCGCGACCCTGGTGCGCGCTTCTCGCGCGCTGTTCGACGCGAACCCGAACGCGTTCATGCAGCACGACCCGAGCCGGTTGCGACTGGGTGCGGTGCTGACCATCCCGGCGCTCGATGCGACGGGCGCAGCGGCGGCGGCCTCGGATGCTTCGGTCGCTTCGGCTTCATCGGCGGCTTCTGCGGGTTCAGGCGCTTCGGCCTCCGCTGCAAGCGCCAATGGAAGCGGCACACAATCGGCTACGTCTCAAGGCGCTGCTGGCGTGGCGGCTTCCGCGAGCGCGCCGGCTCAGGCGAGCGCCGCGCTTGCCAGTCAGGCGAGCACGCCATCAGCAACGGCCACCTCACCGGCCACGCTCGCTTCGGGTGCACTCGGCGCGTCAGGTTCCGCTGCGGTCGGCGCATCGTCGGCCGCTGGCGCCGTTGCGTCGCCCGCCACGCAGGCAAGCGGCACGCACGAGTGGAGCGGCGCCATCCAGCCTTCCGCGAGCGCGTCTGCCGCAGGCGCGCTGTCCGGGGCTTCCGCCGCTGCGCCGGTGGCACAGGCGCCCACCCAGGTTTCGAGTTTGCAGCAGTTGCTCGCGCTCAAGAGCCGTGTGTTGATGGAGTTGCAGAAGCACGGCATCGGCGGTGGGGCACGGCCTTCGCCCGCGGGTAGCGCGCCGACCGCCACGGGTGCTCAGGCGCCGACAGGCGCGCCAGCCATTGCCGCGTCGGGCACGACAGCCAGGGGCGCGGCGGCCAACGCGCCGGTCGCGACGGCGGGCAATTTCGACCTGTCGCCGGTGAATCTAGGTTTCGCGGCAGCAATCGGGGCGGCGCTGGTCGCGTTGCTGGCTGCGTGGCGCCAGCGTCGGCGCAAGCGTGCGGCAAACGCGGCTGCCGCACAATCGCCGGTTCCTGTCACCCTTGATGTCTTTCCGCCAGTCGATTCCGACGAAGCCTACGACGTGACGATTGCGCACGATCGTGAATCGGCCGCCGAGGCCGAAGCGCGCGAGGCGACGGAGCGGGAAGCTGCGACACATGATGCGGCGCAGCGCGAGGAAGCCGCGCGCGAGGTCGCGGCACAAGAGGCCGCGACACGGGAAGAAACTGCCGCTCGCGAGACGGTGGAGCGGGAAGCAGCCCACGAGGAAGCACCCCACGAGGAAGCACCCCATGAGGAAGCAGCCCATGAGGAAGCAGCCCATGAGGAAGCAGCCCATGAGGAAGCAGCCCGCGTGGCCGGGGAAGCAGGGGCCCGCGAAACCGCTGCCGAGGAAGCAGCCGCGCGGGAAGCCGCAGCCCGCGATGCCGCGCTGCGAGGGGACGCAATACGGGCCGCTGAAGGTCCGCCAGACGTGCATGACGCGGAACTACCTCACCGCGACGCGCCCGAACACGCGGCGTCCGGGCCTGACACGACAGCCTCCGGAAGCACGCACGCTGCGGCGCCTCAGCCTCTGGACGCTGGCACGCCGGCCGCTCCCTTCGATCTGGCTACCGCACTAGCCACCGACACCTGGAAGTCGGGTCATGAGGAGTCAGCGCAGCCGCATCATCCGGATGCCGTTGCAGAAACGCCAGCGGCACATATCCCATTGGCGGAACCGGCGGAAAGCAGCGAGCTGCCGCAGCGGGAAAGCAACCTCGACGCGGCGCCGGCCGGGCAACCGGGCGAGCAGCCGGCCGAAACTCCGGCCGAGCCGGGCGAAGCGTCGTCGTTCGAATACACTCCGAACCTGCCCGTCATTCCGGTACCTGATCTGGAGGCGTCAGACGATTTCAATGGCTTCGACGAGCCCGTTCCGCACGCACAAGAGGCCTTGCACGATCTCGACCCGGTCGCCGGCGTCCCGTCGTACGTAGAGCCCTGGAACGAAACGCCTGCCGAACCGCCCGCGCCGGCCAAATTCCCGCACGACGCCGTCGCTGCGTTCAGCGGCCTCGATTTCGGCTTGCCGCCGCGCATGGAATCGCCAGCCGGGTTCACGCCGTCTTCGACGCAAGCCACGCAGCCGGTGGTCGAACCCGGCATCACCGCGCAGCAAGCGGTCCCTGTGCAACCGCCGGCCCCTGCCAACGTCGGTGAACAGATCGCAGCCGGTACGGCTGGCGCAGCAGCCGTCGCAGGCTTGGGCGCAGCGCGCTTCGGTGCACTGAATCTGGACTTCGACCTCGAACTGCCGCCGAATCCGGCCCAGCCGGTGCCATCGTTCACGCCACAAGACCTGGTGAGGATCGCCCGTAACAAGCTCGATCTGGCCTCCGAGTACATCGAACTCGGCGACCTGGCCGGCGCGCGGGCGCTGATTCAGGAAGTCATCGAAGCAAACGATGCCGGCACGCGCACCGAAGCGCGCGCGTTGCTGTCGACGCTGGCGCCGCTCTCGTGACGTCTGCCGTGAAGCGGATTGCGCTCGGCATCCAGTACGACGGTTCGGCCTTCTGCGGCTGGCAGTCGCAGCCGCATGGCAAGACGGTGCAGGACGAGCTGGAACGGGCGCTGCGCGAATTCGCGCAGACGCCGCTGCAGACGGTCGTAGCAGGCCGCACGGATACGGGCGTGCATGGTCTTGGCCAGGTGGTGCATTTCGACACCGAGCTCGACCGGACGGATTTCTCATGGGTGCGCGGCACCAACGCGTTTCTGCCCAAAACGGTCGCGGTGCAGTGGGCGAAGCCCATGCCGGACACCTTCCACGCCCGCTTTTCGGCGTTCGAGCGGACCTATTACTACGCGCTGTACGTCCATCCCGTCCGCTCACCGATGCTCACTTCCCGTGCCGGCTGGATTCACACCCCGCTCGATGTCGAGGCCATGCGCGCGGCCACCGCCTACCTGATAGGCGAACACGATTTTTCGGCGTTTCGCTCGTCGGAATGCCAGGCAAAGACGCCGGTCAAGCATCTGTATCAGATTGACGTGCGGCAGCAGGGCGACTTCATTCACTTCCGTTTTCGCGCCAACGCGTTCCTGCATCATATGGTGCGCAATCTGATGGGCTGTCTGGTCGCGATTGGCCGCGGACGTTATCCGGCTACATGGATGGCCGAGGTGCTCGCAAGCCGCGATCGCAATCAGGCCGCGCCGACTTTTATGCCTGACGGCCTGTATCTTGCGCAGGTGGGCTATCCTGAGGCATTCGCCGTGCCCGCCGCGCAGTCAGGCAGCGTGCCGTGGAGTACCGTTTGGACCGAATCAGCGCAATCATGAATTCAAGCCAGAACCAGCAGCCGGACGAAGCCGGCGTACAACCGGACGCAGCGACTGCTCGCGTGCCGCGTCGTACGCGCATCAAGCTGTGCGGGTTGTCGAAGCCGGAGAACGTGGCGCATGCCGTCGAGCTCGGCGCGGACGCGGTCGGACTCGTGTTCTATCCGCCCAGCCCACGCTCGGTGAGCGTCGCGCGGGCGCTGGAACTGGTGCGGGACATACCGCCGTTCGTATCGGTCGTGGGACTGTTCGTGAATGCTTCCGCGGACTGGATGAGCGAAGTGGTCAGCACCGTTCCCCTCACGATGCTGCAGTTTCACGGTGACGAGACGCCGGAGCATTGCGAATCGCTCGCCAATCTTGCGGGTTTGCCTTGGTTGCGCGCATTGCGTGTCGCAGCCGATACTCAGCCTGCCGATTTGGTAGAATCGGCGCTTAATTATTCAGCAGCTAGCGGCCTCCTGTTCGACACCCATGTCGAAGGCTATGGCGGCGGCGGGAAGGTTTTCGATTGGTCACTTATTCCAGCAGAGCTCGCGCGTCGGGCCGTTTTGAGTGGTGGGTTGAACGCGCAAAACGTCAGTGACGCGATCCATCGCGTGCGCCCGTACGCGGTCGATGTCTCGAGCGGCATCGAAGTAGCGGGCGCCAAGGGCGTCAAAGATCACGCCCGGATGGCGGCATTCGTACGCGCAGTACGCGCTGCGGACGCAGAGTGATTTAGCTGGCGCAGGCTTCGAGCGAAGCTGCCCGGCCCACTGAGAAGAGTGACACCATGTATAACTTGCCCGATGAACGAGGCCATTTCGGCCAATTTGGCGGCGTGTTCGTCGCTGAAACGCTGGTTCATGCACTCGACGAGTTGCGTGAAGCCTACGCGAAGTATCAAAAAGACCCGGAATTCGTCGCTGAATACGAGCGCGAGCTGAAGTATTTCGTCGGTCGTCCGTCCCCTATTTACCATGCCCAACGCTGGAGCGAACTGCTCGGCGGCGCCCAGGTGTTCCTCAAGCGCGAGGACCTGAACCACACCGGCGCGCACAAGGTGAACAACGTGATCGGCCAGGCCCTGCTGGCGAGGCGCATGGGCAAGCCGCGCGTGATCGCCGAAACCGGCGCGGGGCAACACGGCGTGGCAACCGCCACGATCGCCGCGCGCTTCGGCATGGAATGCGTGGTCTACATGGGCTCGGAGGACGTGCGCCGTCAGGCCGCCAACGTCTACCGGATGAAGCTGCTGGGCGCGACGGTCGTACCGGTCGAGTCAGGCTCCAAAACGCTGAAAGACGCGCTCAACGAAGCAATGCGCGACTGGGTCACCAACGTCGAAAACACGTTTTACATCATTGGCACGGTGGCCGGTCCGCACCCGTATCCGATGATGGTGCGTGATTTCCAGCGCGTGATCGGCGACGAGTGCAAGGTGCAGATGCCGGAACTGGTCGGCCGTCAGCCGGATGCGGTGATTGCGTGCGTGGGCGGTGGATCGAACGCGATGGGTATCTTTTATCCGTATATCGACGACAAAGCAGTGCAGTTGATCGGCGTTGAAGCAGCCGGCGACGGTATCGACACGGGCCGTCACGCGGCCTCGTTGATCGGCGGCAGTCCGGGCGTGCTGCATGGCAACCGCACATATCTGCTGCAGGACGAAAACGGCCAGATCATCGAGACGCATTCGGTGTCGGCGGGTCTCGACTATCCGGGTGTGGGTCCGGAGCACGCCTGGCTGAAAGAGAGCGGTCGCGCGCAATACGTCGGCATCACCGACGAGGAAGCGCTCAAGGCATTCCACGATTGCTGCCGGATCGAAGGCATCATCCCGGCACTCGAATCGAGCCATGCGCTGGCGTACGCGGCCAAACTCGCGCCCACGTTGCCGAAGGACAAGTACCTTCTGGTCAACCTGTCGGGACGCGGCGACAAGGACATGCACACGGTCGCCGAGCGATCGGGTATCACGTTCTGAGCGCCGCGACGATGCGCGACGAGTTCGATGAGCCGCAACCGGCAATAGACACCGATCAGCCCGAGGTCGCTGAAGCCCGCATGACAAAGGCCAGATTGGCCCAGGCCGAAATGGCCCAGGCCCAGATGGCCCAGGCGCCCGCGGCCGCTTTAGCAACGGTGCCTGCCGGTATCCAGCTGTTGAACCGCGATTTTCTGACCGATGCAGCGAACCTGCCTGACGGATCGATCGACCTGATACTGGCTGATCCCCCTTACGGGCTGGGCAAGGACTACGGCAACGACTCGGATATGCGTTCGGGCGACGATTTTCTCGCCTGGACGCGTGGCTGGCTCGAGCTGGCCATCCCGAAGCTGAAGCCCTCGGGCTCGCTGTACATCTTTTGCACGTGGCAGTACGCGCCGGAAATCTTCTGCTTTCTGAAAACGCATCTCACAATGGTCAACGAGATCATCTGGGACCGGCGCGTGCCGAGCATGGGGGGCACCACCCGCCGCTTTACGTCCGTGCACGACAACATCGGCTTTTTCGCGGTTTCGAAGGATTACTACTTCGATCTCGATCCCGTCCGCATCCCGTACGATGCCGTCACGAAGAAGGCGCGTTCGCGCAAGTTGTTCGAAGGCAGCAAGTGGCTGGAGCTTGGCTATAATCCGAAGGATGTCTGGTCGGTGTCCCGGCTGCATCGGCAACATGCCGAGCGGGTCGATCATCCGACCCAAAAACCTCTGGAAATCGTCGAGCGCATGGTGTTGGCGAGCTGTCCTCCGGGCGGTCGCGTGCTCGACCCGTTCATGGGCAGCGGCACCACGGCAGTTGCTTGCGCTCGTCAGCGGCGCGAATTCGTCGGCTATGAAATCAATGAAACTTACTGCGCGATAGCGCGCGAACGCGTCAGCGCGGCGACGCCGGTTACACCGGTCGAGCCGTTGGCGGCAGTCGCGCCGCTCGCCGCCGAAACCTGAACCAGTCGCAAGATGCGCTGAATGGCGGCGAACAGCGAATAACGCGCAGCTAACTATTTTCGAGAAAATTTCCATGTCCCGTATCAAGAATACATTTGCGGCTCTGGCCGCGCAGGGCAAGAAAGGGCTGATCCCGTTCATGACGGCGGGCGACCCGGATCCCAAGCGCACCGTCGAATTCATGCACGCGCTCGCCGCTGGCGGCGCGGACGTGATCGAACTGGGCGTACCGTTTTCAGACCCCATGGCTGACGGCCCGGTGATTCAGGCTTCGTCCGAGCGCGCTTTGACACACGGCATTTCGCTGCGTCACGTGCTGGCGGACGTGAAGCAATTCCGCGAACGCGACGACAAGACGCCGGTTGTATTGATGGGCTACGCCAATCCGATCGAACGGATGGGCGCCGAAGCCTTCGCCGCAGCCGCCCAGGACGCGGGCGTAGACGGCGTGCTGGTGGTCGACTATCCGCCCGAAGAGTGTGTTAATTTCGCGGAAAAGATGCGATCTGCCGGGATCGATCCGATTTTCCTGCTGGCACCCACATCGACCGACGAGCGTATCGCCGAAGTCGGCAAAATTGCCAGCGGTTACGTCTACTATGTGTCGCTGAAAGGGGTGACCGGAGCGGCAAATCTGGACGTTTCCAGCATCGCGAGTAAAATCCCGGCCATCAAGTCGCGCGTCCCCCTACCGGTGGGCGTCGGTTTCGGCATTCGTGACGCCCAATCGGCAGGGGCCGTCGCCGAAGTTTCCGATGCCGTCGTGATCGGCAGCCGGATCGTGCAATTGCTCGAAGAAGCCGCGCCTGATCAGGCCGCCGGGCAACTGACGGCGTTCGTCGCAGAGATTCGTGCTGCGCTGGATAGCATTGGCGCGACTGCCCGATAACACGTTACTTTTTGTCTGCTGTAGGCTTCGCGGCGGGGTTGATCCCCGCCGTTGTGCATACCGAAGACCCAGGAAGGAATCACCATGAGCTGGCTCGACAAGCTGCTGCCGCCCAAAATCAAGCAAACCGATCCGAAAAACCGCAAAGGTATTCCGGAAGGCCTGTGGATCAAGTGCCCGTCGTGCGAAGCGGTGCTGTACCGCAACGACGTGGAAGCGAATCTGCACGTTTGCCCGAAGTGCGACCATCACATGCGCATTGGCGCGCGTGAGCGGCTCGATGGCCTGCTCGATCCGGAAGGCCGCTACGAAATCGGCCAGGAAATCCTGCCAGTCGACGCGCTCAAGTTCAAGGACAGCCGCAAGTATCCGGATCGCCTGAAAGAGGCGATGGAAGAAACCGACGAAACCGACGCCATG
Organism: Paraburkholderia sp.; assembly: GCF_036488795.1. Classification (GTDB taxonomy): domain Bacteria; phylum Pseudomonadota; class Gammaproteobacteria; order Burkholderiales; family Burkholderiaceae; genus Paraburkholderia. The sequence goes on along the minus strand of NZ_DASXHA010000108.1, from coordinate 106,956 downwards.
GTCGTCATGGGCGGCGCGATCCACACGTTGCCGTGCGTGGTCGCCTGCTTCGAGTTCTCGTTCATGGGCGGCTCGATGGGCTCGGTGGTCGGTGAGCGCTTCGCGCGCGGCGCACAGAACGCGCTCGAGCAGAATGTGCCGTTCATCTGCTTCACCGCTTCGGGCGGCGCGCGCATGCAGGAAAGCCTGCTCTCGCTGATGCAGATGGCCAAAACCACGGCCATGCTGACCAAATTGTCCGACGCCAGGCTGCCGTTCATCTCGGTGCTGACCGACCCGACCATGGGCGGCGTGTCGGCAAGCTTCGCGTTTCTCGGCGACGTGGTGATCGCGGAACCGAAGGCGCTGATCGGCTTCGCCGGCCCGCGCGTGATCGAACAGACCGTGCGCGAAAAGCTGCCGGAAGGCTTCCAGCGTGCCGAATTCCTGCTGACGAAGGGCGCGATCGACATGATCGTCGACCGTCGCAAGCTGCGTGAAGAAATTGCCCGCCTGATGGCGCTGCTGTCGCGCCAGCCGGCAGATGCAGTGGCCTGAAGCGGGTTGAACCCACCGTCACTGATGCCTTGACGCCGCGTCTGCACGCGCGGCGAAACGAAAAAAACAGCGCGCCGCGAGAGGTCTCCAAGCGGCGCGTTGTTATTTCCGCGATAATCGCGTTCTCGCAGTTGTCCCACCGATCCGACCGCGCAACTCGCATTACTGCCATCCGACGTATTCGATGACCACCACTTTCCCCACTCTCGACGCGTGGCTCACGCACCTCGAATCCGCGCATCCGGTCGGCATCGACATGGGGCTGACGCGGATCGGCCAGGTGCGCGAGGCGCTGCAACTGTCGTTCGATTGCCCTGTGATCACGGTAGGCGGCACGAACGGCAAGGGTTCGACCTGCGCGATCCTCGAGTCGATCCTGCTGCGCGCGGGGTACAAGGTCGGCTGTCATACGTCCCCGCATCTCCTGACGTTCAACGAACGGGCGCGGGTGAACGGCGTGGTCGCGAGCGACGCGGATCTGTTGCCGCATTTCGAAGCCGTCGAGGCGGCGCGTCAGAGCCTGGCCAGTCCGGTCTCGCTGACGTATTTCGAATTCACGGCGCTGGCGATCATGCATCTGTTCGCATCGCGTGGGCTGGACGCGGTGATCTTCGAGGTGGGCCTCGGCGGCCGGCTCGACGCAATGAACATCCTCGATACCGATTGCGCGATTATCACGAGCATCGACATCGACCACACCGAATATCTTGGCGACACGCGCGAGAAGATCGCCTTCGAAAAGGCCGGCATCTTCCGTCCGGGCAAGCCGGCTATCTGCGCCGACCCGGTGCCGCCGCAGTCGCTGATCGATCATGCCGGGCAGATCGGCGCCGATCTGTGGCTCTTCGGCCGCGATTTCCGCTACGAGGGACAGGCCGGCAGCGAGCGTCAGCAGTGGAGCTATGTCGGCCGTACGCTGCGTCGCTCGGCGCTGGCCTACCCGGCGCTGCGCGGTGCCAATCAGCTGATCAACACCTCGGCGGCACTGGCCGGACTGGAAGCCTTGCGCGATCGTCTGCCGGTGTCGGCGCAGGACATACGTCTCGGTCTCGCGAACGTCGAATTGCCGGGCCGTTTCCAGGTGCTGCCGGGCAAGCCGTCGATCGTCCTCGATGTCGGCCACAATCCGCACGCTGCCGCTGTGTTGACGCAAAATCTCGGCAACATGGGTTACTTTCCGTACACTTACGCGGTTTTTGGTTCAATGCGCGATAAGGACATTGCCGGCGTGATCGAACACATGAAGGGCGAAATCGACCACTGGTGCGTAACCGATCTGGACAGCCCGCGCGCGGCGTCTGCGCAGCAACTGGAAGCGGCTCTGCGCGACGCCGGCGTGGCCGACGGCACCGACAGCAGCATCACGCGCTTTGCATCGCCGGCCGAGGCTTTTCAAGACGCGCTAAAACGCGCCACGGAGAATGATAGAATCGTGGTTTTCGGCAGTTTCTATACGGTAGCCGGCGTGATGGCGTACCGTAAATCGCAGCAACACTGAACGCGCGGCAGCCTCGAAATAAGCCATTCATGGGAATTTTCTCGTTCGGCAAGAAAGACGACGCGCCCACCCGGCGCGGCGCAAGTACCAGTTCCACCCGGGCCGCCCGTGGCGAGCGCGTGGAGCGGCGAACCCGCCGCACGGAACGGCCCGACGCCGACGCGATGCTGCTCGACCCCACGCTGCCCGAAAAGCAGCGCGCGCGCCGCCGCCTCGTCGGCGCCATTGCGATGGTGATTGCAGCGGTCGTGATCCTGCCCATGATCCTGGATTCGCATCCCAAGCCGGTCACGGACGATATCTCCATCGATATTCCCAACCGTCCCGCACCCAGACCAAGCGCGAACGACGAAGACACCCAGGCCGGCGTAGCGCCGGATAATCCTGCGCCGGACACGGCAGTTCCGGCCTCGGGCGTGGCGCCGGCCCCCACGGCGCCGGCCATGGCCAATGCGAACGGCAACAGCAGCAATAGCAGCAACAGCAGTAGCGGCAGCATCGCCACCAAGCCCGGCGCCGCATCGGCTCCGGTCGCGAAGTCCAGCAAAGCGCAAGCACCTGCAGTTGCCGCGAACACCGCGCCCGCGCCCGCTGCTACGAAAGCGGCGCCGTCAAAGTCGGTAAAAACAACTCCCGCACCCACGCAAAGCGTGGCCAACGCGGGCGCTGAGACGACCGACGCCGCCGCCGCGGAAGCCGACTCCGGCACGCCTGCATCGCCGCCGGGCAGCCGTTTTGCGGTGCAACTCGGCTCATTCCCGGACGACGCCAGCGCGAAAAGCTGGGCGGTCAAGTTGAAAGCGGCGGGCGTGCCCGCATATACCGAACGTCGGAAGCAGCCCGATGGCACGACCCGCACGCTCTTGCGCGCAGGTCCGTTTGCCGATCGCGCCGCCGCTACGGCCGCGATTGCAAAGGTTCGCGACGCCGGCCTGACGTCAGGCGCAAGCAACGGCGCGGCGCAGTAAGTCAGCGATGTTCACTGCCTTCGACTACGCTGTAATGGCGGTGATCGGTCTGTCAGCGCTGCGCGGCACGTGGCGCGGCTTCCTGTCCGAGGTTTTCGGGCTGGTCGGCTGGATCGTGGCGTTTTTTATTGCCTGCCGCTTCGTCGGCTATGTCGTGCCGTATATGCCGGCCCATTGGCCGGGCGGTGCGTTGACTCAGTGGCTGCTGGCCTTTGCCGTGCTGATGATCGCCGTGATGCTGATAGCCGGAGTGGCGAATGCGCTGCTGAGCCGGCTGGTGCAGGCAAGCGGCTTGAGCGGCGTGGACCGCTCGCTGGGTTTGATGTTCGGCCTCGCCCGCGGGGTCATTCTGGTGCTGATTCTGGTCGCCCTCGCAGGCCTGACCGAACTGCCCCAGCAGGAATTCTGGCGCAACGCCTTGCTGCGGCCCTATGCGGTCCAGGGCGTGCACGAACTGAAACCGCTGCTTCCTGAGACGCTCGCCGCATACGTCCGCGTGTGACGATCCGGCGTTGTAGTTCGACGAAGCATGCAGGACACCGGCGCGACCCGGATGCTTCCCCGGCACCGGCCGCCGTTACGAATTTCGTACCTTTGAAGGACATGCCATGTGCGGCATCGTAGGCGTAGTTTCCCAATCTCCGGTCAACCAGTTGATCTACGACAGCCTGCTGCTCCTGCAGCATCGCGGTCAGGACGCAGCCGGCATCGCGACGGCGAACGGCAGCAATTTCCACATGCATAAGGCCAACGGCATGGTGCGCGACGTATTCCGCACGCGCAACATGCGTAGCCTGCCCGGCACCACCGGCATTGGTCAGGTGCGTTACCCGACGGCCGGTTCGGCGTCGAGCGAAGAAGAAGCCCAACCGTTCTATGTGAACGCACCGTTCGGCATCATCCTCGCGCACAACGGCAATCTGACCAACTGGCAGCAACTGAAAGACGAGATGTTCCGCGTCGATCGCCGCCACATCAACACCAATTCCGATACTGAAGTGCTGCTCAACGTGCTCGCGCACGAATTGCAGCTTTCCAGCTCCGGCCTGCAACTCGATCCGAACGCCGTCTTCAAGGCGGTTTCGGGTGTGCATCGCCGCGTGCGGGGTTCCTATGCGATCGTCTCGCTGATCGCCGGGTACGGCCTGCTCGCTTTCCGCGACCCGTTCGGCATTCGTCCGCTGTGTCTTGGCAAGCAGGAAACGGCGCATGGCGTCGAGTGGATCGTGGCGTCGGAATCGGTGGCAATCGAAGGTATTGGCTTCGAATTCGTGCGCGACGTGGCGCCGGGTGAGGCGATTTTCATCGACATCGAAGGCAACCTGCACTCGCAGCAATGCGCGCCGAACGCCAGTCTCAACCCGTGCATTTTCGAACTGGTGTATCTCGCGCGTCCGGATTCGGTGCTGGACGGCGTGCCGGTCTACAACGTGCGTCTGCGCATGGGCGACTACCTCGCCGAGAAGATCAAGCGTGAATTGCCCGATGTCGCCATTGATGTGGTGATGCCGATTCCCGATTCGTCGCGTCCGGCTGCCATGCAGGTCGCCAAGAAGCTCGGCGTCGAGTACCGCGAAGGCTTCTTCAAGAACCGCTACGTGGGCCGCACCTTCATCATGCCGGGCCAGGCGGTGCGTAAAAAGTCGGTGCGCCAGAAACTCAACGCCATGGCGATCGAGTTCAAGGGCAAGAACGTGCTGATCGTCGACGATTCGATCGTGCGCGGCACCACGTCGCATGAAATCGTGCAGATGGCGCGCGACGCCGGCGCAAACAAGGTGATCTTCGCTTCCGCGGCGCCGCCGGTGAAATTTCCGAACGTCTACGGTATCGACATGCCGACGCGCGGCGAGCTCGTCGCGCACGGCCGCACGGACGATGAAGTCGCGCGCATGATCGGCGCGGATCACCTCGTGTATCAGGACGTCGATGCGCTGAAGCAGGCGGTTCGCGACACCAACCCGGCGCTGAAGGAATTCGAGGCGTCGTGCTTCGACGGTAACTACATCACCGGCGACATCACGACGGAATACCTCGACCGCATCGAAACCGCGCGTCTCGCGCCGTCCGCACAGTCGGACCGCGACGCCGCGAGCGAAGCAATGGAAGGTGGTGCAGCGCGTTCGCAACTGCACCTGCAGTTGTCCGTGGAGTAAGCACTAGACATGGCGCGCGGCGGCGAACCTGCACGCCGCGCGCCATGCGTGTTAGCATCATGGCTTGCGTCGATTTGATCTCAGCTTGCGGACGCGGGGCAACCCAAAACAGCTAAAGCGAACGGTGGAAAAAGCAGTCATCGTCCGCCGCCGCTCCAGCTTCCCCCGCACATGAAGCCCGCTTATGCCGACGCAAAGCGGGCTTTTTTGTTGCCGGCGCCACACCGTCACGCGTTGCACGGGGGGTGCCGCCGGCCTGGAAAAGTGACATCACGTGAGGCCCTCGTGACACAGCCTTCGCGGCACAGACGGCACACGTGCAAAACGGAACTAGAACCAACATGGACGACTCCCTGAACTTCGACACCCTCGCGGTCCGCTCGGGCACGCTGCGCAGCGACTTCAACGAGCATTCCGAAGCGCTGTTCCTCACGTCGAGCTTCGTATTCGCCAGCGCCGCGGACGCGGCCGAGCGCTTCAAGAATTCCGAAGAGAACTACACGTACTCGCGCTTCACGAATCCCACGGTCACGATGTTCCAGGACCGCCTGGCCGCGCTCGAAGGCGGTGAGGCGTGCATGGCGACGGCCTCGGGCATGGCGGCCATCATGTCGGTGGTGATGTCGCACCTGCAGGCAGGCGATCACCTCGTCAGCTCGCAGGCGCTGTTCGGTTCCACGCTCGGCATGTTCTCGCAGATCTTCAGCAAGTTCGGCATTACGACGACCTTCGTGGATGCAACCAGTCTGGATGCATGGAAAAACGCCGTGCGTCCCGAGACGAAGATGTTCTTCCTCGAAACACCGTCGAATCCGTTGACCGAAGTGGCCGACATTCAGGCCATCAGCAAGATCGCGAAGGCCGCAAACGCGCTGTTCGTGGTGGACAACTGCTTCTGCAGCCCGGCGCTGCAGCAGCCGCTCAAGCTCGGCGCGGATGTGGTCATGCACTCGGCCACCAAGTTCCTTGACGGTCAGGGCCGTGTGCTCGGCGGCGCGCTGGTGGGCTCGAAGCAGTTCATCATGGAAAAGGTGTTCCCGTTCGTGCGCAGTGCCGGGCCAACCTTGTCCGCCTTCAATGCCTGGGTCCTGCTCAAGGGCATGGAAACGCTCTCGCTGCGCGTCGAAAAGCAGTCGGCCAATGCCATGGAAATCGCGCGTTGGCTCGAAGCGCATCCGGCCGTGAGCCGCGTGTTCTATCCGGGGCTCGAATCGCATCCGCAGTTCGAGATTGCCAAACGTCAGCAGAAAATGGGTGGCGCGATTCTGTCGTTCGAGTTGAAGGGAGATACGCCTGAAGCGCAGCGTGCGAACGCGTGGCGCGTGATCGACAACACGAAGGTATGCTCCATCACCGGCAATCTCGGCGATACGCGCACGACCATCACACATCCGGCGACCACGACGCACGGTCGTTTGACGCCGGAAGCGCGCGCGGCGGCCGGCGTCACGGAGGGGCTGATCCGCCTCGCGGTTGGCCTCGAAAACGCGGGCGATATCCGCAACGATCTGGCGCGCGGGCTGGCGGGGTAAGGAAAACAGGCGGGAGTGGCCGGCAGCGGTTCATACCGGCTGCAAAACGCGCGGGCCTTTGGCTGAGGCAAATGTTGCAGCCGGCCCGCGTTCAATCATCGCATCAATGCCGCACGCTGCGCCATTGACCGGGCGCGAGTCCGAAACGCCGCGTGAACGCATGCGTGTAGGCGCTCTGATCGCCGAAGCCGACTTCGAGCGCGATGTCGGTCAGCGAGCGGCGCGGGTCGGCCAGCAGCGTGATGGAGATATCGAGCCGCAGACGCTGCAAATAGCGATTCGGCGTCTCGCCGAACGCCTCATTGAAGAGCTGGTGGAAACGCCGCATGCCGAAGCCGCAATGCGCGGCGAGATCGGCCACGCGCAGGGGTTCGGATAAATGCGCGCGCAGCCATCGGTCGATGCGCGCAAAGTCGAGACCAGCTCCGGGCACACCATCAAGCGTTGCGGAACGGGTCGTGGCGGCGTCCGAGAGCATGGCCGCGCACAAACGCGCAGCGGCATCCCAATGAAAACGCCGCGCGGCAAGTTGGTCGGCAGCCCGCATGCCGCCCGTCGCACGGGCCGCGATGGTGTGTACCAGCTGCGTGAGCGACGCATCCACCGTCACGGCACGGGCGCGCTCGAACAGGCGTTGCGGCACCGCGAGGGATGCCGCGGGCAAATCCAGTACCAGCTGACGATTCTCGCCGACGCCTGCATAGTCATGCCGGGCGCCGGCGGGAATCAGCCACGCCGAACCGGCGTCGATCTGCTGACCGACGCCGTCCACCGTCATCACCATCGCGCCGTCGAGGCCCAGCACGACCTGATGAAAGTCGTGCAGATCCGTCGCTTCGACCGCGCCATAACGGCGCAACGAAACGCTAGGGGCCGTGACGGCTGCGTGGCTCATGTCGGTAAAAACGTCCGCTGAATGGCTTTGCGCTTAAACGTCGAGCAGTTCGACTTCGAACACGAGCGTCGCATTCGGCGGAATCACGCCGCCTGCGCCGCGCACGCCGTAGCCGAGTTGCGGCGGAATGGTCAGCTTGCGCACGCCGCCAACCTTCATGCCCTGCACGCCTTCGTCCCAGCCCTTGATGACCATGCCGCCGCCCAGCACGAAAGCGAACGGGTCGTTACGGTCCTTGCTGGAGTCGAACTTCTGGCCATCGGTCAGCCAGCCGGTGTAATGCACGCTGACGGTCTGGCCAGCCTTCGCTTCCGCGCCGGTGCCTTCGGTCAGGTCTTCGTACTTGAGGCCGGAATCAGTAGTCACGGTCGGCATGTGTTACTCCTTAAGACAGACGTAAAAGACGACATTGTAGGCGCGTTGCTGGTGCCTCGCCCAGCTTGTCCCTACAAGCTTTCCTGACTCAGGAGACGGGCGCTGCGCGAATGCGTGCGTTGTGTCGGCGATGAGCCCTGGCGTGCGAGTGAGCGTGCCTATAATGAGGGCTCCGTTTATTCAGATGCACTGCCTGAGAGGGTTTCGATCGTGACAACGTCTTCCACTGGCGGCAACGACCAGCAGGCTGCTTCCAGCGTCCCCCGGTCCGAACGCACCGCGCATCGGTGCGCGGAGGCTGCGCTGTTCATGCGCGATCACGTGTTGTCGCTGGTATCGCACGACTTGCGCGGCCCGCTGAACGCGATCCATAGCTGGGCGTACGTGCTGGAGCGCAAGCTCGACGCCAACGACCCGGCGGCGCAGCGGGCCATCGGCGGCATCCGCAGTGGCGTGGACCAGCAGGTGAAGCTGCTGGAGACGATCGTCGATACGACCCGCGCCGGCACTCGCAACCTGGTGCTCGCGCGCGAGCCGTTCGCCTTGCAGGCGTTGCTGTCGGATTCAGCCGACGAGGTCCGCTCGGGCCTCGCGCGTTCGCGGGGCGTCTCGGTCGCCTTCGATTCGTCGCTTTCGACGGAGCAGTTCAGCGGCGACCGCGAGCGGCTCGCCGCCGCGCTGTGGTTGATGCTCACCTTCGCGGTGGAAGCGAGCGTGGACGGTGCGAAGGTCACGCTGACGTCGAAGGCCGACAGTAGCCAATGGCACGCCGCCGTCAGCTTCGATGCAACGCCTGCCGCGCTCGTCGACGCCGCCCTGCCGCATCTGCTCGAGCCGTTCGCTCGCACGCAGGCCGGTGCGCCGCGTGAAGCGGGCCGGATTGCATGGGTGCTGTCGCTGTGCAAGCGCGTGGCGGAAGCGCATGGCGGCACCTTCGAGCAGGGTGAAATGCAGGACGGCCAGCCGGCGCAGCTCGGTTTGCATATCCCGCTCGCCACGCCGTGAGCGCCTTCAACGCCAGACCACGCCAGATCGCGCAACAAACTTTCATTTAGCTTTCCGTCTCTATACTGACAACTTTTTGTTGCCGGAGCCCTTTCTCTTGATTCAGGTCGTCGCCCTTATTGGAGCGTTGTTGCTCGTTGCACTCAACGGGTTCTTTGTTGCGGCCGAATTCGGTCTGGTAAAACTGCGGCAGACGCGGGTACAGAGCCTCGCCGCCAGGCACGGTGTGCGTGGGCGTCTGCTGGCGAAAGTCCACGGCCAGCTGGATGTCTATCTGTCCGCCTGTCAGCTCGGCATCACGCTGGCTTCGCTGGGGCTTGGCTGGATCGGCGAACCGGCCTTCGCGGAGCTGCTGACGCCGGTGTTCCGCGTGCTGGGCGTGGAATCGGAGAAGCTGATTCACGGCGTCTCGCTGTTTTTCGCTTTCTCGTGCATTTCGTTTTTGCACATCGTGGTTGGCGAGCTGGCGCCGAAGTCGCTCGCCATCCGCGAAGCCGAGAAGATCTCGCTATGGACCGCCGCGCCGCTCTACGGCTTCTACTGGGCCATGTATCCGGCCATCTGGGTGCTCAACACCAGCGCAAATGCGGTGTTGCGTGTAGCCGGCCTTGCCGCGGAGCACGGCGGCGACACGCATTACTCGACGGAAGAACTGAAGCTGATCCTGCGCGGCCGCCGTCCCGGCGTGGCGGGCGGCATCGGCAGCGGCGAGGACGCCTACAGCCAGGATGAGTGGAACACCATCGCGCACTCGCTGGATTTCTCGCGCATGACCGTCTCGGATCTGATGCGCCCCGCGCATGAGATGGTGGGCCTGCGCCGGGACCTGCCGTTGCGCGACAACATGCAGGTGGTGGCGCGGCATCGCTTCAGCCGCTACCCGCTGTTCGAGGATGCATCGGGCGAACGCGTGGCCGGCATGATCCATCTGAAGGATCTGTTGCTGGCGCGTCAGGCGGGCAGCACGCTCGACGATCTGTCGAAGTACGTGCGGCCGGTTCAATACGTGAAGCCGCAGATGCCCGCGCTCGAACTGTTCCGCCGTTTTCGGAAGGGCGCGCCGCACATGGCGCTGGTCGGACACAAGAACTCGGCGCCGATCGGCTTCCTGACGCTCGACAATCTGCTGGGCGCGCTGGTGGGCCAGATTCACGACGAATTCCGCCAGGGCGACGCCGACTGGACCCGCATGGACGACGGCACGCTGATGGGCAAGGGTAGCTTGCCGGTGGTGTCGCTGGAGCGGGCGTTGGGTATCGATATCGACGAGGGGCGCGCGGAGTCGGTCGGCGGCCTCGTGATCCAGGCGCTCAACGATCTGCCGACGGAAGGTCAGCGCATCGACTTCGACCGCTTCGACATCGTCGTCAAAAAGATGAAGGGGCCGCGCATTCTGCTGGTGCGCGTCTATCCGAAGCTATTCGACGACGAGGGCGGTTGAGCGACATGGGATATCTGCTCGTGCTGTGCGTGGGTCTCCTGGCGGGCATGCTGAGCGGGGTGATCGGCACAGGCTCGTCCATGATGCTGATGCCCGTGCTCGTGATGTTGTTCGGGCCGCAACAGGCCGTGCCGATCATGGCGATTGCCGCGATCTTCGGCAATCTGGGCAAGATTCTCGCGTGGTGGCGTGAAGTCGACTGGCGCGCGTGCGCGGCCTATTGTTCGACGGCAGTGCCGGGCGCGGCGCTTGGCGTGCGTACGCTCCTCGCGCTGCCGCCGCACGCGGTCGAACTCGCATTAGGGGTTTTCTTTGTAGCGATGGTGCCCACCCGCCGTTGGCTTGCGCGCCGCGAAATCAGGTTCTCGCTGGTGCATCTCGCGCTGATCGGCGGCGTGGTGGGCTTTCTCACGGGCATCGTGGTGTCGACCGGGCCGATCACCGTGCCGGTGTTCATGTCCTATGGCCTCGTGAAAGGCGCGTTTCTCGCGACGGAGGCGGCTGGTTCGCTGGCGGTATACGGCACCAAGGTGGCCGTGTTCAAACACTTTGGCGCATTGCCGCTGCATGTCGTGTTCGATGGCTTGATTGTGGGCGCGTCGCTGATGGCCGGCTCGTTTTGCGCGCGTCATATCGTGGTGCGCATGAGTCCGGGCACGTTCAAACTGGTCGTCGACGGTCTGATGCTGTCCTCAGGACTTTCGCTGCTGTGGGCGGCCGGGCGCTAACCGCACGCTAACCACGCGCCGAGCCACCCCTCGCTCACACCCGCGGCACGCCGTCTTCCACCAGCACGGCCACCGGCAGCGACGCGAGAGCATCGCGCAGATACAGCACGCCGCTCTCGTCGACTTTGGGCGCGGCGGGACTCAGCCAGTCGAACAGCGAGCGCGAAGTCAGCTCAGCCGGCATCTCGATGGCCGTGTCGTCCCACTGAGCCGCATCGACGAGCGGCAGGTCGGTGCCCGGATCCAGCAAACCCGCTGCAAGATGCGTGACGATGATCACGGCCCACGCATTCGCATGCCTGCGCGCGAACGCCACCACGTGCGCGGCGTGTTTGCCCTGCACCGTCAACGGCAGATACGCGCCCTGGCTCAGCAGCTCCGGCAAATGCGCGCGCAGCGCCAGCACCCGCTGCACGAGCGCGAGCTTCACGCGGCCACTCCGCCATTCAGGCAAAAACTCGGACGGCGGTGTGTCGACGAGCCACGCCGCGCGCTGCGCAAAATCCACCGGACGACGGTTATCCGGATCAACCAGACTGAAATCCCATAGCTCGGTGCCCTGGTACAGATCCGGCACGCCGGGGGACGCCAGCCGCAGCACGGTCTGCTGCAAGCTGTTGATGGCACCCGCCTTGCCGAGGCGCGCGACCAGTGCCGACAACTCGCGCAGGAAGCCGTCGCGGCGCTGCGGCGCGAGGATGTCGAACAGGAAATCGCGGCAGGCATTCTCGTACGTTTCGTCGGGCGCGAACCATGACGTGCGCAGCTTCGCTTCGCGCAGCGCCTTCAACTGCCATTGCGCGACGCGTTCGGCAAGCGCCTTCACGCCCGCGTCGTCGTCGGGCGAAAGAGCGGGGGGCCAGCAACCCACCAGCGTCTGATACAGCATCGCTTCGGCGGCAGGGCCGGGCGCCCAGTCGTGTGCAACGCCATTTGCGCTGCCATCCAGCGCACGACGATGCGGTGTGTTCAAGGTCGACCACGCACGCAAGGTTGCGCTCCAGTCTTCCGCGATTTCGCTGAGCACGGCGAGCCGCGCGCGCACGTCTTCGCCACGCTTGTGATCATGCGTCGCGGTGCAAAGCATCGCATGCGGGAAGCGGCGCGCGCGTTCCGCGTTCGCCGCGTGAAACTGCTCGACCGACAACGCGAATTCACCGGGATCCGCGCCGACTTCATTGCGCGACAGCAGCCGGCCATAGCGATAACAGGCGGTATCTTCGACGGCTTTCGCCGCGACCGGCGCGGTGAGTTGTGAGAACAGCGTCTGCGCGGTGCGTCGTGACGAGCCCGCGTGATTGAACGGCGCGCCGTTCTGACCGGCTGGCGCGCCGGATGGGCGAGGCGAAGTGGCGTCGTCTGCGGCGCTCCCGCCCAGCCATGCGTTCGCCTGTTCGAGCACCGCATGATCCGCGCGCGGCAGCGCGTGTCTTGCACCGTCCAGCGCCCGATTGAAGTACACGTTGTCTGCTTCCGTGCGCAAGCCGTTTTGCGGATAGACGCGATACACCGGAAAATGCACGACCAGTTCGGTCAACACGCGCCGCAGCGCAGTGAAGGTGAAATCACGCGTGACGATGGAGTCGCGCGCAATCCGATGCAACGCACGCGCCGCCCGATCCAGTTCCGCGGACAGATTTTCCGCGAGAACCTTGCGCCGCGCGGCCATGGCTTCGTCGGCAAAGTTCGCGCTGCGTCCGCTCAGCTCGGCCCACGTCGCGGCGAGCGGTTCGGCGCCCGCCGGATCGTGCATCAGCGCGCCGACGTCGTTCATGAAGTCGTAGCCGGTGGTGCCGTTGACGGGCCAGTCATCGCGCAACGGCTCGCCGCGGCCGAGAATCTTTTCGACCACGAGATACGGCTCCCCCTCGCGCAATTCCGTGAGACGTTGCCGCAGGCGCTGGCAGTATTCGCGCGGCTCGGCGAGGCCATCCACGTGATCGATCCGCACGCCGTCGATCAGTCCTTCTGCATAGAGACGGAACGGCAACGCATGCACGGCTTCGAACACCTCCGGCCGCTCGACGCGCACGCCGGCCAGTGTGCTGATGTCGAAAAAGCGCCGCCAGTTCACTTCATCCGACGCCGTGCGCCACCAGGCCAGCCTGAAATGCTGGCGCTCGAGCAGGCGGTGGAGCTTGTCGCGAGTGACGGCGGCGCTGGGCGAGTAGGCTTCCAGCGCCGTCTCGATAGCCGACGTGCCGTTCTGCGCGGCGAACTCACGCAGCAACTCGCGTCCTTCGGCGGCGCGCGGCTGATCCGCGGGTTGGGTCGTCAGCCCGCTGAAGCGTTCGGCGAGTGCACTCAGGTCCGCGCGCCCGGCGCTTTGCAGGATCGCGGCGTAATCGATCGGGCACACGGGGCCGACATGCGGCCCATACGCAATATAGAAACGCCCGCTATCCGCCGCAAAGCGCAGGGCGATGCGGCCGGCGGCCAGTTCCTCGCCATACGCGGCGCCGAGGCATGGCATCAGCACCTTGCCGCGCAAGGCCGGGTCGGGCGAGTGCCAGTCAATGTCGAAATGCCGCGCGTAAGCGCTATGACGACCCCACTCGAGGATATCGAGCCACCACGCGTTGCTCGATCCACCCACGCCCATGTGATTCGGCACCACGTCGATGATCAGCCCCATGCCATGCTCGCGCAGCTTGTCGACGAGCCGTTTGAGGCCCGCTTCGCCGCCGCATTCGGCGCTTACCTGGCTGTAGTCGACCGTATCGTAGCCGTGCATCGAGCCGGGTTCGGCGGTACTCACCGGCGACGCATACAGATGGCTCACGCCGAGCGCAGCGAAGTACTCGACGTGCGCGAGCGCATCGTCGAATGTGAAGTCCTTGTGGAACTGGAGTCTGAGCGTAGAGCGCGGGACGGTCATGGCGTGTCGGGCCCCGTAGAAGCAGTCGTGGAAGCGGATGCGGCAACACTGCGCGCGCGATCGACGGCGAGCAGGCGGTCGTTGAAAGTGGGATCCGCGAACAGCTCGTCGACGGGCAGCGCGAGACGGCGCCGCCAGTTCGGATGCTCGTCGATCGAACCGGGCAGATTCGGCTGATCTTCCAGCCCGAGCAGATCTTCGAGCGGATACGTCACGAGCGGTGTGGGCGTGGCCGCGACGAAGGCCAGCGCTTCATCCACTGGCGCGCTTTCCGGCGGAGGCGCCGGCACATTCTTCGCGGCTACGCCGGCTTGCTGGAATGCGCTCCACAATGCGGCGCGATCTTCCGCGCGCTCGGCGTGCGCCAGTTTCACCGGGTCGCGGCCGTCGGCGCGCGGCATGGTCTGGCCGATCTGGTTGCGCCAGTCGATGTCCGCGCCGCGCCACCAGCCGGTGACGGTAGGCAGATCGTGGGTGGTGGTGGTCGCCACCGCGTTGCGATCCCACTTGCGCGGCGGCTTGAAACCTTTGCCGGCTTCGCTTCGTTCGAACCACAGTACGCGAATCCCTGCTATGCCGTGTTCGTCTAGCCGCTCGCGGAAACCCGGCGGCACGGTGCCGAGGTCTTCGCCAATCACGATCGCACGATGCCGCCACGATTCGAGCGCGATCAGCCGCAGCATGTCTTCGAGCGGATAGCGCAGATACGCGCCGTGGCGCGCGCTTTCGCCCTCTGGCACGAGCCACAGGCGGCGCAAGCCGAGAATGTGGTCGATCCGCACGCCGCCGGCGTGTGTGAACGCAGCGCGCAACATGTCGATGAAAGCTGAGAAGCCTTGAATGCGCATGGCGCGCGGCGAGAAGGTGGTGAGCCCCCACGCCTGGCCGGCCTGGTTGAACAGATCCGGCGGAGCCCCGACCGACACGCCTTGTAGCATATCGTCGCGATACGACCACGCGTGACTGCCGGCGCTGTCGCAACCCACCGCGAGGTCCGCGATCAAACCGACCGCCATGCCCGCGTCGCGCGCCGCATGCTGCGCGTGCGACAGCCCTTTGGCAGCGAGCCACTGCAGGAACAGATGGAACTCGACCTCGTGACGATGCGCGTTGGCAAACGTTTCGACTTCCGCACTGCGCGGATCGCGTAACGCTTCGGGCCAGTTGCGCCAGTGACCGTTGCCGTCGGGTTGTGCAAGCTGTGCGGCTTGCAGCGCTTCGAAGCGCGCGTGGTCTTCGAGCGCGCGGCCGCCTTTGACGCAGAATGCGTTGAATTCGAGCGCACGCGGCGAGTCCTGCGCGCGCTCATGAACGCAGAACGCCTCGAACAAGATGCGCAGCACCTTGAGCTTGAGCTGCACGGCTTGCGGCCAGTCAATCAGCAAAGGCCTTTCGAGTTGCGACCAGGTGTCGCCCGCTTTGGCCGCTTCGATGGCCGCGCGGGCGGCCTCCGCGCCGAACACGGCGGCCGGATCGATATGCGTGACGTTCAGCCACAGGCGCGACGAAGGGGAATACGGGCTGAAGCGCTGCGGCTCGGCGCTGAACATCGCATGGGTCGGACTGACGGCGAGCGCGTGCGCGCCGCGCTTCGCGCTTTCAATGGCGAGATGCGACAGCGCCGAATAGTCGCCAATGCCGCCATCGCCCGTACGGCGCAAACCGTATAGCTGGGCGGCGACACCCCACAGCGGCGGCGCAGGCGTTTCGCGCATGGCTTGCCACGCATCGGCTGCGGTATAGCAGCGAGCCGGCGCGATGGCGAGCGTAATGCGATGGTCGTTGATATGGAGCGTGTGGTAACCCGGCTCGTCGATCGGCGACAACAGCGCCTCTTCGCCTTTCGGCGCGGTGAAGCGGCCATCGATCTGCGAGCCGCCCTCAAGCTCGATACGGTAGTGGCTGGCCGACTTGAATGCCGCGGCCGGCAGTGCAATCGCGCGCTCGCTTTCGGCGGTCATCAGCGGCGGCAGCTTGCGGCCGGACAACTCGGCGTCGAGCGCGGCGGCGCTCTGGCGGATCTGCGCCGCGCTGCCGCACGGCAACCCCATGCGTTCGAGCAGCACTGCCAGCGTGCGCTCGGGCACGTGCTGCGTGACATGGTGCGCGTCTTCCCATTCGACTTCGAAGCCGGCGCGCGACGCGAGGCTGTCGATCGATTCGCCGGAGCGTTTGGCGGCGCTCATGCGTGCCCCTCCCGTTCGTCCACTATGCGGGCATCATGCGTGTTCGCGTACTCGCTGACGTCGCCGGTCAGCCACGCGATGAACGCGTGGCCTGGCAATTCGTGTGCACTGAGACGGTCACGCGCGCGGGCCGGCGTTTCGAAGATCACCCTGCCCGCCGGTGTGTCGGGAAGCGCGACCGGATGATCTGCGAGGTTCAGCGCGATCGACAAGGTCTCTCCATCATCGAGCCGCCAGCGCGCAATCACGGCGTTTGCATCGCCGCCTTGTGCGGAAGAAAGTACGGTGGCGTCGAGCGATTTCACATGCGCGAGGCGCGGTGTAATCAGTTTGGCGCGCACGGTAAGCGCGGATTTATAGAAGTGCATCCACTCGAGCCGATCTTCCACGGCAGGTTCTGCCGTCGGATCGGCTTGCGGCGACGACGCCGCGAACGTCCTGGGATCGTTCGGGTCGGGAATCTGCGCGCGGCGCGTTTCGTCGCTGAACGAAGCAAAGCGTGCGAATTCGCGGCGGCGTCCTTCTCGTACGGCATCGGCGAGATCGCCGCTGTAGTCGGTGAAAAACAGGAACGGTTGAGCGGAGCCGAATTCCTCATCCATGAACAGCAGCGGAATCTGTGGCGAGAGCAGCAACAGTCCCGTCGCGGCGCGCAATGCGTCGGCGGGACACAGCTTGCGCAGCCGCTCGCCAAACGCGCGGTTGCCGATCTGGTCGTGATTCTGCAAAAACATCACGAACGACGTGGGCCGCAAGTGGCCGCTCGGTTCGCCGCGCGGTTTGCCGTCGTGGATCGGCGACGGCTCGCCTTGATACGCAAAACCTTCCTTGAGCACACGCGCCAGCTTGCGGATCGGCTGGTCCGCGAACGCGTGATAGTAGCCTTCGGTTTCGCCGGTCAGCAGCACGTGCAACGTGTTGTGCGCGTCGTCGTTCCACTGCGCGTCGAAGTGCGTTTCCAGCAGGTTCGCGCTGTTGTGCTCGTTTTCGAGGACGAGATGCACATGTCGCCCGTGCTGTATCTTCGCGTGAATGTGGTCCGCGAGTTCGCGCAGCCATGCGTGATTGTCGATGGCATGGACGGCATCGAAACGCAGTCCGTCGAAGCGATATTCGTTGAGCCAGTACGTCGCGTTGTCGGTGAAAAAGTCGCTGACTTCCGTGCGCGCGAAATCAATTGCGGGACCCCACGGCGTGTGCGTGCCCGCTCGAAAGAACGGCTCGGCATACTGGTGCAGATAATTGCCGTCCGGACCGAAGTGGTTATAGACCACATCCAGAAACACATTGAGGCCGACACCGTGCGCCGCATCGATCAACGCCTTCAATTCTTCGGGACGCCCATACGTCGAATCCGGGGCGTACGGCAGCACGCCGTCGTAACCCCAGTTGCGTTTGCCCGGAAAATCGTTCAATGGCATCAGTTCGATCGCGGTCACGCCCAGTTCGACGAGCGCCGGCAAGCGCTTCAAGACACCCGCATAGCCGCCCAGCGCGCCGACGTGCAATTCGTACAACACGGTTTCTTCCCACGGCCGGCCGTGCCAATGCGTGTGCTGCCACGTATAGGCGCGCGGGTCGATCACTTCGCTCGGACCATGCACGTCCTGCGGCTGAAAGCGCGACGCCGGATCGGGCACCTGCAATGCGCCGTCGAGCCGGTAGCGGTAAAGCGTGCCGGCACCGCATTCGGCTTCGGTTTCGAACCAGCCGTTGCCGGTGGCTGTCATGCCGAGCGCAGCGGGCGTGCCCGGACCTTCGATCTCGACCTGCACTGCCTCGCACGACGGCGCCCAGAAGCGAAAGCGCGTGCGCGGCCGCGCGCTCGTCGCGCCGAGCAGCTGCGCGCCGAATGGCAAGCAATGCGCGTGATGACGCGCATGAGGATCAATCGGACTTTCGGACATGATTCGTCACCATTCAGTTTTGCTTCGCTACGCTGCGGCCCTGAAACAGCCGCGCTAGCAGCCATACCCCGGTGAAGCCCGTTACAGATGCGCTGGTTCGTCGGTGGGCGACTACGTGCCCGGGTCGGGCGGCAGGGCCGTCAGCAGACGGGGACCATGCTCCGCACCCGCTTTCCAGCCGGCTTGCCAATCGGCCTCGCCGACCGGCTGTGCCGCCAGCATGACGAGCGTATGACCGGCGACTTCCACCTCCGGCACCGAGAGCGGATGGGGCATCGCATCCGGGTCCGCAGTATCGAGCAGCACATGCCATTCCAGGTGCGGCGCGGGCGGGGTGAACCGCAAGGTGTCGTTCGACGCATTCAGCATCATCAACAATACTTCGGTTTTTCCGTCGAGTCCTGGGCCGGCGCGGCGCAAGGTCAGCGCGCGTCCCTCCGGGTCCTGCCAGGCTTCGATGGTGAGCGGATCGCCGCGCTCGTCGAACCAGCCGATGTCGTACAGCCCCGGCAAGATTTCGCGGTCGCCGAACAGAAACCGTGTCTCGCGCAACAGCGGATGCTGCCTGCGCAGAGCAACCACGCGGGCGACGAATTCGCTCATCTTGCGACCTTCCTCCGAAGCCGCGTATTCCCAGTCAATCCACGATGTTTCGTTGTCCTGGCAGTATGCGTTGTTATTGCCGGCCTGGGTACGCCAGAATTCGTCACCGGCGAGCATCATCGGCGTGCCGAGCGCGAGGAACAGCGTGGTGATCAGCGAGCGCCCGACGCGCGCGCGGGTCGTCAGTAAAGCCGGATCGTCAGTCGGACCTTCTACTCCCCAGTTCGAGCTGCAGTTTTCGTTGTGGCCGTCGTTGTTGTTCTCGCCGTTTGCTTCGTTGTGCTTGTGCTCGTAGGCAACCATGTCCGCGAGCGTGAAGCCGTCGTGCGAGGCGACGAAATTGACCGACGCCCACGGCTTGCGAAAGCGGCGATTGAACAGGTCCGCGGAGCCCGTCAGCCGCGCGGCCAGATCGGGGCGCAGGCCGGCATCGCCGCGCCAGAAGCGGCGCACGGTGTCGCGAAAGCGATCGTTCCACTCGCCAAAACCGGGTGGATGATTGCCCAGCTGATAACCGCCCGGGCCGATATCCCACGGCTCCGAAATCAGCTTGCGCTGCGACAGGATCGGATCTTGCCGGATCGCATCGAAGAAGCCGGAGCCCGCATCGAAGCCGTGTTGCTCGCGGCCCAGTGTCACGCCGAGATCGAAACGGAAGCCGTCGATATTGAACGCCGTCGACCAGTAGCGCAGCGAATCCATCACCATCTGCAGCACACGCGGATGCTGCAGATTCAGCGTATTGCCGCAGCCGGTGTCGTTGATATGGTGACGTTCGTCGCCCGGAATCAGACGATAGTAGCTGGCGTTGTCGAGACCGCGCCACGCCACGGTCGGGCCCATCTCATTGCCTTCGCAGGTATGGTTGTAGACCACGTCGAGAAACACTTCGATGCCCGCCGCGTGCAGCTGCCGCACGGCAATGCGCATTTCGTCGAGCCGGTGCGTACTCAGATACGACGGCTCCGGTGCAAAGAAGGCCGCGGTGTTGTAACCCCAGTAGTTGCGCAGACCGCGTTCCACCAGAAAGCGGTCGTTCAGGAACGCGTGCACCGGCAGCAATTCGACTGCGGTGACGCCGAGAGTTTGCAAATGCTCGATGAATTCCGGCGACGACAGCGCTGCAAACGTGCCGCGTTCGTGCATGCGCAAGTCGGGGCGCAGCATCGACGCGCCGCGCACATGCGCTTCGTAGACCACGGTTTCGCCCCACGGCAAGTTCGGACGCGTGTCGTGCGACCAGTCGAACGCTTCGTCGATCACCACGCACTTCGGCATGGCCGGCGCCGAATCGCGCCGGTCGATCGACAGATCGAGGCGGTTCGAATGCACGCGGTAGCTAAACAGGGCATCGGACCAGCGAAACTGGCCAACCAGCTTGCGCGCATAAGGGTCGAGCAACAGCTTGTGAGGATTGAAACGATGCCCATGCTGCGGCTGGTACGGACCGTGCGCGCGAAAGCCGTACGCGGTGCCCGGATGAGCATTGGGCAGATAGCCGTGCCAGATCTCGTCGGTGCATTCGGGCAACGTGTAGCGCCTGATTTCCTTGCGTCCGGTGGTGTCGAACAGGCACAACTCGATTTGCTGGGCGTTAGCGGAAAACACCGCGAAGTTCACGCCCAGTCCGTCCCATTTCGCGCCGAGCGGATAGGGCGAGCCCGGCAGCAGCCGATCGGGTAATGCGTGCGACATGGTTCCCGTCCTTGTTCTGATTGGTAGCGCAGCGCTCGCTCGTGCTCTCCGTTCGCTTCCGCGTTCGCCAGGATGTGGCGCGCTGTGGGTTCGCTCAGTCGTGCGGCCTGCACGAACCGGTGCGCCTGTCGGACCGCTCCGCGCCGGGCGAGTGGCGCACGCCGCGCGGCGCGGTACTGCAGTGGCTCGTCAGTCGGCTCGCAGCACGATCGTCGCCAGCGGCGGCAGGATCAGCGCTGCGGATTGCGGTTTGCCGTGGCTCGCGATCTCCTCGGTGTAAATCAGACCCGCGTTGCCGACGTTCGAGCCGCCGTACACGCTGGCATCCGTGTTGAGGACTTCGCTCCAGCGGCCGCCGCGCGGCATGCCGACGCGGTAGCCGAGGCGCGGCACCGGTGTGAAATTGCAGACGATCACCAGTTCGCGCCCCGCGCCGTCGACACGCCGGTACGCATACACGCTGTTATCCGCGTCGTCGCCGATCAGCCATTCAAAGCCGCCCGGTTCGCAGTCGAGCGTGTAGAGCGCCGGTTCGTCGCAGTACAGACGGTTGAGGTCGCGAACCAGCAGTTGCGCGCCGTGATGCAGAGGATCGTCGAGCAGATGCCAGTGCGGCGAGGCGTCGTGATTGAACTCCGCCATTTGCCCGAACTCACCGCCCATGAAGAGCAGCTTCTTGCCCGGATGGGTCCACATGAAGCCGAAATACGCGCGCAGGTTCGCAAAGCGTTGCCAGCGGTCGCCCGGCATCTTGCCGAGCAGTGAGCCCTTGCCGTGCACCACTTCGTCGTGCGAGAGCGGCAGCACGAAATTTTCCGAGTATGCGTAGACCATCCCGAAGGTCATGTTGTGGTGATGGTAGCGGCGATAAACCGGATCTTCCTCCATGTAATGCAGCGTGTCGTGCATCCAGCCCATGTTCCACTTGAACTCGAAGCCGAGGCCGCCTTCTTCCACCGGCGCCGTCACGCCCGGCCATGCAGTGGACTCTTCCGCAATTGTGATCGCGCCAGGCACGCCCGGGACATAGCCCACCTCGTGATTGAGCCGCTTCAGAAACGCGATGGATTCGAGATTCTCGCGCCCGCCGTAAATGTTCGGCACCCATTCGCCCGCGGCGCGGGAATAGTCGCGATACAGCATCGACGCCACCGCATCCACGCGCAATCCATCCACGTGATAGCGCTTCAGCCACGCCAGCGCCGACGCGACGAGGAACGCGCTCACCTCGTTGCGGCCGAGGTTGTAGATCATCGTGTTCCAGTCCTGGTGATAGCCTTCGCGCGGGTCGGCGTGCTCGTAGAGCGGCGTGCCGTCGAAGTCGATCAGGCCGTGCGCGTCGTTCGGGAAGTGCGCCGGCACCCAGTCGAGAAACACACCGAGTCCCGCTTCGTGTGCCCGGTTGACGAACTGCGCGAACTCCTCGGGCTTGCCAAAGCGCGCGGAGGGCGCGAACTGCGCCAGCGGCTGATAACCCCATGAACCGCCGAACGGATGCTCGGCAATCGGCATGAATTCGATGTGCGTGAAACCCATGCCTTGCGCGTAGGGGATCAGCCGCTCCGCGAGTTCGCTCCAGTTGAGGGCGCGTTGATCTTCTTCCGCGATCCGCAGCCACGATTCGGCATGCACCTCATAGACGGAGATCGGCGAGCGCGGTGTCTGGTTCGCGCCGCGTGACTGGATCCAGGCACTGTCGGTCCAGGGAAACTGCTCGATCTCATCGACGTGCGCAACGATCGACGCGGTGGCCGGCGGCTTCTCCGTCTGCATGGCGCACGGGTCGGCTTTCAGCGGCAGCGGGTGGCCGTCGCGTGCCAGCAGTTCATATTTGTAACGGGTGCCCGCGCCGACCCGCGGCACGAACAGTTCCCAGACGCCGGCCTGATGGCGCAGGCGCATCGGATGTCGCCGTCCGTCCCACGCATTGAAGTCGCCCACCACCGACGCGCGCCGCGCATTCGGCGCCCACACGGCAAAGCGCACGCCGGGTATGCCATCCACTTCGACCGGCCGCGAGCCGAGGCATTCCAGCACGGCATACGGGTCGCCGTGGGCGAGCCGTTGCAACGGCTCGTCGCCGAGCACCGGCCCGAACGAATAGGTGTCCTCGATCTCCTGCACCGGACCATGCCAATCGATGCGCAAACGGTACGGCACGGCTTCGCTGACGCGTCCGACGAAGAGTCCGCCCGGATGCACCTGCTGCAGTTCGCCGAGCGTCTTGCCATCGGCGCGCGCAACGACCGTGACGTGAGCCGCGTTCGGCAGCAGCGCGCGCACCACCGGCCCCGCGTCGGTGTGATGCATGCCCAGTTGCGAAAACGGATCGGGATGGCGCGCTTCGACAAGCGCGTCCAGATCGAGAGACTGGAGGCCGGCGGCCGGATCGTACTCACTCATAATCGCCCTCGGCCGGGTTAGGCGGTGCGGCGCTGGAGGAACCCGGCGCCGTTGCATCGTGATGGGGGGGCGTGCCTGTGTCGCCCAGCAGGCGCGCCGTGAGTGCGGCGAGGCCGCGCACCGGCAAGCTGAGCCACGTCGGACGATTGGCCGCTTCGTAGCGGATCTCGTACGCGGCCTTCTCGATCAGGAACAGATCGAGCAAGGCCTGTTCGGCAGCGGGGGAGACGAGCGGTTGCGGTGCATTGGCCACGGCAGCGCGATACTCCTGCAGAAAACTTTCCGTGGCGTAACCGCGGAAGCGGTCGAATAGCGCCCGCTTGCGGTCGGCAGTCTGTTGCGGCGCGCTCTCCGTGGTCGATTGCGCCGCCGCGCTTGCATACGACAGCGAGCGCAACAGACCCGCGACATCGCGCATCGGGCTGGATTTCTGGCGCCGCTCTTCGAGCGTGCGTGCCGGTTCGCCTTCGAAGTCGATCAGAAACGCGTCGCCCTGCGCGACCAGCACCTGACCCAGGTGGAAGTCGCCATGGATGCGTGTGCGTAGCGCGTCGGTATCGGACGACACCAGCTTCGCGACCGCTTCGGTCAGGGCGGCGCGGCGGTCGAGCAGACTCTGCGCGAGTTCTTTCGTGTCGTCGGTCAATTGATCGATGCGCTGCACGAGCAGATCGAGCGCGGTGTCGAGCAGAGCCAGCGTGCCGTCGGTCCAGGCCTGCACCTGTTCGGCGCTGGCCGGCTCCGGCGCGAAGGCCGGGTCGTCGGAAGGTGACGCCAGCGCAACGTGCAGTTCGCCGAGGCGTCGGCCGATGATGCCGGCCATCGTCCGGTAGCCTTCGATCGCTTCGGCTTCGGTGTCGCGATCGGGCGCGGCGTCCGTATCGACGGCGAGCGCAAGGTCGTCGATCTCGCGGCGCAGGTAATCGAGCGCCCAGTTCCACGCGTCGCCCTGGTTGTCGATATAGCCTTGCAAGATGCACAGCGTATGCGGCACGCCGGCCGGATCGACGCGCACCACTTCGCCGTACAGCGGCGCGGTGTTCGCATAGCCGATCCTCGTCAGATAGCGGCTGATTTCCGCTTCCGGATGAATGCCGGCCACGAGCCGGCGCACCAGCTTCAGCACCACTGCATCCGCGATGATCAGCGAACTGTTGCTTTGCTCGGCGGCGAGCCAACGGATTTCCGGCCGCTCGCCCAGATCGAGTTCGCTGAAACGGTCGGTCGGAATGAAGCGGATTTCGCTCTTCTGCACGGTCGGCACGACGGCGCGCTCACGCAGTTTGCGCAAGACGTTGTGCGCGAAGATCGGCAGCGCGAACGCGTCCGTCAGATGGCCGACGTTGCGGCCGCGCCGCACGCGCGCCAGCGCCAGTTGCATGAAGAGGGGTGTGGTGGTTTCGCCACCCCATGTGATGGCGATAGGCAGCACGTAGCGTTCGGTGTGATCGCCGACGTCGGCTTCGATTTCGGTGAAGGCGAAGCCGCCGTTCGGGATCGTCGTCAACGCGGCGAGCCGCACCGCGTTCAGCTTCAGATCCTTCGAGGCAAACCAGCGGCGCCGGCTGAGCCACGACGGCAACACCTCGGATTCGAGCAGCCGGACGTTTTCCGGCGTCGGGCCGGCCTGACCTTCGCGAATCACAATGGTGACGAATTCCGGCAACGGTTCCGATGACGCCTGGCTCCAGGTCGGACGCGCGCTGCCCGGGCACAACAGGAACCAGAGAAAACCATACGGTGGAAACGTCAGCAGATAGGTGAGCTGGCCAATCGCCGGAAACACGGAATCCGCGGTCATTTCAATCGGCACGGTGCCGTTGAATTCCGACAGATCCAGTTCGACCGCCTGCGGCGCGCGCGACAGGTTCGCCACGCACAGAATGGCCGGCTCGCCGGGCATCTCGCGCAGGTAAGCGAGAATCTTGCGATTGGCCGGCTTCAGGAAACGAATGGTGCCGCGCCCAAAGGTTTGTTTGGCGCGGCGCGTGGCGAGCATGCGGCGCGTCCAGTTCAGCAGCGAATGCGGATCGCGGCTTTGCGCTTCCACGTTGACCGCATCGAAGCCATACAGCGAACCCATCACCGGCGGCAGAACCAGTTGCTCGGGATCGGCGCGCGAAAAACCGCCGTTGCGGTCGGACGACCATTGCATCGGCGTGCGCACGCCGTCGCGGTCGCCCAGGTGAATGTTGTCGCCCATACCCAGCTCGTCGCCGTAGTAGATGACGGGTGTGCCTGGCATCGACAGCAGCAGCGAATTGATCAGTTCGATGCGCCTGCGGTCGCGCTCCATCAGCGGGGCAAGACGGCGCCGGATGCCGAGATTCAGCCGCGCGCGGCGATCGCTTGCATAGGTGTTCCACAGGTAATCGCGCTCCGAATCCGTGACCATTTCGAGCGTCAGTTCATCGTGATTGCGCAGGAAAATCGCCCACTGGTTGGTTTCGGCGAGATCCGGCGTTTGCCGCATGATGTCGGTGATCGGAAAGCGGTCTTCGCTGGCGATCGACATGTAGATGCGCGGCATCAGCGGGAAGTGGAACGCCATATGGCATTCGTCTTCGTCACCGAAATATTCCTTCACGTCCTCTGGCCACTGATTCGCTTCGGCGAGCAACATCCGGTTCGGATATTCGGCGTCGATCGTGGCGCGAATCTTCTTCAGAATGGCGTGCGTTTCCGGCAGGTTTTCGTTGTTGGTGCCTTCTCGTTCCACCAGATACGGCACGGCATCCAGACGCAGACCGTCAATGCCCATATCCAGCCAGAAGCGCATGACCTGCAGCACTTCTTTCAGCACGGCCGGATTGTCGAAATTCAGATCGGGCTGATGCGAATAGAAGCGGTGCCAGAAGTACGCGCCGGCGACCGGATCGTGAGTCCAGTTGGAGGGCTCGGAATCAATGAAGATGATGCGCGTCTCGGTGTACTTCTGATCCGTATCGGACCACACGTAGTAGTTGCGATGATTCGAGCCAGGTTTTGCGCGCCGCGCACGCTGAAACCACGGGTGCTGGTCCGACGTGTGGTTGATCACCAGTTCGCTGATCACACGAATACCGCGCGCGTGCGCTTCCTGAATGAAGTGCTTCACGTCGGTGAGCTGGCCGTAGTCCGGGTGGACGCTGCGGTAATCGGCAATGTCGTAGCCGTCGTCGCGGCGCGGCGAAGGATAGAACGGCAAGAGCCAGATCGCGTTCACGCCGAGTTCGGCGATGTAGTCGAGCTTTGCGATCAGCCCGGGAAAGTCGCCGACGCCGTCGTTGTTGCCGTCGAAGAACGACTTGATGTGCACCTGATAAATGATCGCGTCCTTGTACCAGAGCGGATCGTCGCTCAGCGTCGAGGCTTTGCCACGCCGCGACGGCTTCGCCTTCGCGGTGCGGCTGACGGTGCTGGCAGCGGTGGTGTGAGCTTGCGACGTGCTCTCTTGCGGGTCGTCACGTTTCATTACGCACCTTCGGTCGGGGTTGGGCTGCCAGCGTCTGCGTGGCTGCCGCTGTCGTCGTCTGCACTGGGAGGCTCGGGTGGCAAGCCGTCGGCTGGAGCGATGCGCCAGATCGCGAATGGCATGACGCCCGGATTGAGCCGCACGTGTTGCCAGCGTCCGTACCACTCGAAGCGCGCGCCGCTCATCTGGTCGACTACTTCGAGCGCGGCCTGATCGTGCAGCTTCCAGTGCGCGAACGTGCTCCACGAAAGCTCGACGTCCGCGCCCTGCTCGTTGAACGGATCGAGATTGATGGCGACGACGATCACGTTGTCGCGCGCCTCCGTGGCTTTCTCGAAGAACAGGATGTGATCATTGTGCGCCGGCAAAAACGTCAAGCCCAGATGTGTTTGCAGTGCCGGATTGGCGCGGCGAATCCGGTTCAGGGCGGTGATCTCGCCGACAATATTGCCTGGCCGGTGCCAGTCCCACGCACGCAACTGATACTTCTCGGAGTCGAGATATTCTTCGCTGTTCGGCAGCGCGGCGGCTTCGCACAACTCGAAACCGCTATACACGCCCCACAGGCCCGACAAGGTCGCGGCCAGCGCCGCGCGCATCACAAAGCCGGCACGTCCCGACGACTGCAAGTGCCGCGGATTGATGTCCGGCGTGTTGACGAAGAAATTCGGCCGGTAGTAATCGCGAATCGCGGTCTGCGTGAGGTCGGTCAGATACTCGGTGAAATCGCGCTTCGATTCGCGCCACGTGAAATACGTGTACGACTGCGAAAAGCCGATCTTGCCGAGCCGGTACATCATGCGTGGGCGTGTGAAGGCTTCGGCGAAAAAGATCACCTCCGGATGACGCGCGCGCACGTCGCCGATCATCCATTCCCAGAACGGCAGCGGTTTCGTATGCGGATTGTCGACTCGGAAAATCTTCACGCCGGCCTGCACCCAGAACAGGATCACGTCACGCAGCGCGAGCCACAGGTCGGGCTTGGCGTCGTGCGCATAGAAATCCGGGTTGACGATGTCCTGGTATTTCTTGGGCGGATTCTCGGCGTAGCGCAGCGTGCCGTCGGGACGCCACGCGAACCACGTGGGATGCTCCTTCAGCCAGGGGTGATCCGGCGAACACTGAATCGCGAAGTCGAGCGCAATCTCCAGACCATGCTCGTGGGCCGCGGCAAGCATCTGCCTGAAGTCGTCGAGCGTGCCCAGCTGCGGATGCACGGCGGTATGCCCGCCTTCCTGCGCGCCGATTGCATAGGGGCTGCCTACGTCGCCGGGCTGCGCATTCAGCGAATTGTTGCGGCCCTTGCGGTTGGCGAGACCGATCGGGTGGATCGGCGGAAAGTACAGCACGTCGAAACCCATGTCGCGGATGCGCGGCAGCTTCTTCGTCACGTCCGCGAAATTGCCGTGATGCGATTCGTCGTCGCTCATCGAACGCGGGAAGATCTCGTACCAGCTGGCAAACGAGGCGGCGGTGCGCTCGGCGTCGACCTTGTAGATGATGGGGTCGCGCGCGAGGAACGGACGGTGGCGGGCGGCGGCCATCGCTTTCGCGGTGGTCGGCGCGAGCAGCAACGCGAGGCGCGTCTCGTGATCCGCTTTCGTGAACACCTTGACGATATGTTCGAGCGGCTCGGTGATAGCGCCTTCCACCGTTTCAACTTCAGCCAGCACCAGCGCGAACAGATGGTTCGCTTCCTCGATCTCGAGTTCGACGGTCTGTCCGGCCTTCAGCTTCTTCTGCACGTGCTCGACCAGCGACGCAAAGTCGTCGCGCCACGCGATCACGGTGAATTCATGCCGCCCGACCCGTTCGAGCGGCACACGCGCATGCCACAGATCGAGACCGGCGGGCGGCGCGGGGAGCATCGGCGCCTCGTGCCAGGCGGTTTCGTCCGCGGCGCGCCAGATCACCGCGGCGGCAATCTTGTCGTGACCCTCGGCAAAAATCGCAGCGGCGATTTCAACCCGTTCGCCGACTCGCCGTTTGGCGGGGAAGCGGCCGTCATCGACCGACGGCGTCACGCTTTCGATCGCCACACGCGGCGCATTGAGCGCCTCCAGCACGGTCTTGCGGCCGCTGCGTTTGCTGCCGGCCTTGTCGATGGGCGGCGCGAGCCGGATGGGTTTATCCGCCACCGCGCCAAACAGACGGCACGCGCCCGCTTCCAGCGTGAACGGCGCAAGCGGCGCGGGTGTGCCCCGGGAAGCCGAATCGAGCGGCACGAAACGCGTGAAATTGCCCGGCACGCCGGCGAGAAAACGCACCGGATCGACCCGTACCGGCGTCCCGAGCTCCGGGTTGATGACAATCAGCGTGGCTTGCGTGCTATCGCGCAGATCGAGGTGGTCGCCACGCAGCAGCACGGCTGCAGGCGCAGCCGGCCCGCTGAGCGCGCGCAGTTCGCCGACGCTCTGCAGCCCTTCGCTTGCGCGCAGCACCGCGTTTGCATGCGTGATGGGCTCGGCCAGATCGAAGCGCGCGGTCTTGCACAGTTCGGCGAACTGGGCAGCCTCGCCGCGTGTGTACGACATGGGTTGTGCCACGCCGTATTCGAAGCCCATCGGCAGCATCCAGCCGGTGCCGGTGGCCGCGGCCGTCAGCAGCGCGCGCCGGTAAGCGCGTTCGAGAATGGTCGCGTCGTACACCTCGCTCAGATCGGCGGCAAGACGCGTCCCGTAGGGCGCTTCCGGAAACGCGATGGGCGCGCCAATGCGGGTCAGCGCCGCATGCTCTTCCGTGATCCAGCTGGCGCGGTAGTCCCACCAGCGCACTGACGAGAACACACTGTCAAAGCCGGCGCCTTCGAGCCTGATCTGATCGGCGCGCGCCAGCCCCGGCGTGGCCGCCAGGAAGCGCACGGCCGGATACTTTTCGCGCACGGCATCGCCTAGCTGACGCCAGAAGCCGGCCGGCACGCAATGCGGCGAGTCGAAGCGAAAGCCGCTCACGCCCGCTTCGGCGAGCAGTAGCAGTTCGCGCGTCCACCAGTCGAGCCACGCGGCGCGGCAGCCGTCGTTGCCGAAGTTCGCATAGGCCACGTTGTCTTCGCGATGCCCATGGCGCGGATCGAGCCGCGCTTCCGCCGATTCGAACGGGTGGAACCAGTCCGGATGATCGGCGAACAGGCCGCCGTCGGCGGCGACGCGGTCAATCACGATGTCGGCCAGCACGCTCACGCCATGCTGCCGCGCAGCCTCAGTCAGACTGCGCAATGCCGCTGGCGCGCTCTGCTGGGTCGCGAAGGCAGGATGCAAGCGCCGGTGATCGCTGACGATCTGCCCATGCCCAGCCCGCCCGGGCTGGAACAGCGCGCCGATCAGCACATGATCGAAGCCGAGCGCGGCGGCGTGCGCGAACTGCGCAGGCCAGGCGTCGAGCGGCCCGACGAGAAGTGAGTGGAGAAAATAGATCCGCGGCGCATACCTTTGTGGAGGTTCCATCGGTCGTTTCCAGATTCGTCCTGCCGCGATGTAGATGCATGGCTATGCGATTACACCGCTCATTGGGCTTCCAGAGCCGGATGCTGCGCGTCACGTGAATCGACGGGCGTACTGGTCAATGTAGTGCAAAGATCGACGGCCCGCCGGGCTGTAACGAACACTAGGCACGCGCACGCGCAGTCACGCGGTTCTGGACCAGTTAAATGCGCATGGAAGCAGCAAGCGTTGTGCCAGGCGAGGCAGGAAGGCTGGCAAGAGGGAGCAGGCGAGCAGGCGCAGGGGCGGGCCGGCCGCGCCCCGTCGTGGGGCATGGGTGGTCCGCCCGCGTGGACAGGTAAATCGGGTGCGCGTTGCCCGGCTTTTACACGTTTACGTGGAGAGCGCGAGAGGATTGCCGGCGTTGTCGCCGGCCCGCTTCAGGAGCCGATCAGGAGCCGAGCAGCCCTGCCGCGATATTGACGCACAGGCCGAGCACGGCCACGTTGAAATAGAACGACAGGATCGATTGCGCCAGCGCCGCGCGCCGCATGGTGCGCGACCTGAGCGCCACGTCCGAGGTTTGCGACGCGACCGCAATGGTGAACGAGAAGTACAGGAAGTCCCAGTAGTCCGGCTGCAGGTCTCGATCGGGAAACACCAGGGCGGTCTGGTTCGGATCCGAGCCGTAGTAGAGCCGTGCGTAGTGCAGCGTGAAGATGGTCGGAATCAGGAACCAGGCGCCGATCATCGTCAGGCCGGTCAACAGATAGTGTGCGAGCGAAGTCGCGCCGCCCAGGTTCTTCGCCGATGCCAGTTCGAGCACGATGGCGGCGATGCTCGCCACCGTCGCAATGCAGATCACGAACAACACGACGCCGGCGTTTTCATCCTCGCGTTGCGCGAACTCCCGGACCTGGTCCTGCTTCGCCGTGCACATATGCGCCCAGATCAGCGCGAGGTAGATCCAGATGGTGATGTCCCAGGCGCTCAGCACGCGCACCATCGGCCGCAAATGCCAGGGCAGCAGAAGCGCGACGACGATGCCGACCGCAAGGCCCGCCAGCATGCGCGGGCGGTTGCGTAGGACCTGCGGATAGAGATTGATTGGCATGGAAGGCAATGGAAAGGTGGCCGTGTATAGCACAGCACTGTTAAGCGGACTTGAGCGTCGCTGATTCTACCGTGCGCTTCGGGCACCATTTGTCGAACAGCCGCGCGGAAGTTATAGTCTTTCGCAGTGGCCTTGCGTGCGGCTTTCAGCGCGGTGCAACGGTAGATCATGGCCGTCAGGCACATCAGGAGACCGCTTAAGCGGCGTCGACCAGTTTTGGGGCGGACGACCGGAGCGAGCGCAATCGTTACACAGGTTGCGTCGCAGGGCACCGGTTGAAACTCACTCATCATCTGTGGAGCCCCCATGACAGATGCTTACGAGAACAACAAGAATGATGCGCGCCACGACGCGACGTATCCTGCTTCTTCTCACCGCCGGACGTGGCTGGTCGGTACATGTGCGGCTGCGGCTGCGGTCGCATTCACGAATGCCGTGCGTCCCGGCATGCGGTTCGACGTGTCGTCAGCGTGTGCTGCCGACGCTCCGGCGGGCGGCAATCTGGACGCCTTCCTCGTACTCTCGCAGCGTCTGACCGGCCGCACCAGTTTCGATCCCGTGCTCAGCAAGCGTGTCTATGACGCGCTCGCCCGCTCCGATTCCCAGTTCACACAGAATGTCGCCGCGCTCAACACGTGGCTGCAGGGCCATGGCGGCGTGCCGTCGGACACCGTCACACAAGCTTTGCAGTCCGGGCAGCCGCCGCTTGCGAAGGCGGTCAGCGCGATCATGCGCGGCTGGTATCTCGGTCTTGTCGGCGATGCGCCGCATGTCCAGGTCGTGGCCTATGAAAGCGCGCTGATGTTCGATCCCGTCAAGGACGTACTGACGATTCCGTCCTACTGCCGGGACGTGCCGTTTTACTGGACGCAAAAGCCCACCAACGCCTGAACGGCGCGCGCCGTGGTTCGGCCATGCCGTGCCTCGTGTAACGAATCACGCGGCATGCAGAGGCAGGCACCGGCAAGCAATGCAAGCAATGCAAGCAAAGATAAGCCAGCAGAAGAGGCAACAATGGCAAATTCCAGTTCCGCCGATATCGTCGTAGTCGGCTCGGGCGTGGCAGGCAGTCTGGTCGCGCATCAAATGGCGCTGGCAGGCGCGTCGGTGATCCTGCTGGAGGCCGGGCCGCGCATTCCGCGCTGGCAGATTGTCGAGAACTTCCGCAATTCGCCGGCCAAGTACGACTTCGGCGCACCTTATCCTTCGACACCCTACGCGCCGCATCCCGAGTACTCCCCCGCTAACGGCTACCTGATCCAGAAGGGCGACTATCCGTACAACTCGCAATACCTGCGGCTCGTCGGCGGCACGACCTGGCACTGGGCTGCGGCCGCATGGCGTCTGCTGCCAGCGGATTTTCAGTTGAACAAGCTGTATGGCGTGGGCCGCGACTGGCCGTATCCGTATGAAACGCTGGAGCCGTGGTACTTCGCTGCCGAGACCCAACTCGGCGTATCGGGCCCGGATCTGACGATCGATCTCGGCTCGCCGCGCTCGAAGCCTTATCCGATGAATCAGTTGCCGTTGTCGTACATGGATCAGCGCTTTAGCGACGTGCTCAACGCGCAAGGCTTCAAGGTCGTGCCCGAGCCGGTGGCGCGCAACAGCCGTCCGTACGATGCGCGGCCCACCTGCTGCGGCAACAACAACTGCATGCCGATCTGCCCGATTGCCGCAATGTACAACGGCGTCGTGCATGCAGAGAAGGCCGAGCAGGCCGGCGCGAAGCTGATTGCGCAAGCCGTGGTGTACCGCGTCGAAGCGGACAACAAGGGGCTGATTACCGCGGTGCATTACAAGGATCCGAATGGCAACAGCACACGCGTGAGCGGCAAGCTGTTCGTGCTGGCGGCGAACGGCATTGAGACGCCGAAGCTGATGCTGATGTCGACCTCCGACAAGTTTCCGCACGGCGTGGGCAATAGCTCCGATCAGGTGGGTCGCAATCTGATGGACCATCCGGGCACGGGCGTCACCTTCCTCGCCAATGAACCGCTCTGGCCAGGACGCGGGCCGATGGAAATGACCTCGATCGTCAACTTCCGTGACGGCGCATTCCGCTCGGATTACGCGGCCAAGAAGCTGCATCTGTCGAACGCGGTGCAGACGCTGTCCATCACCTCGGGTCTTCTCAAACACGGCCTCACTGGTGCCGAGCTGGACCGCCAGATTCGCAACCGCGCGGCGCGCACGGTGAACATCAACAGCTTTCACGAGCATCTGGCGGAGCCGCAGAATCGCATCGTGCCGTCGGCGGATCATCGCGATTCGCTCGGCATTCCGCAGCCGGAAATCTACTACTCGATCAACGACTACGTGAAGAAAAGCGCGGCGAATACACATGACCTCTATGCGCGGATTGCCGTGCTGTTCGGCGGCACCGAAGTCTGGTTCGACGATAGTTTCGCGCCGAACAATCACATTATGGGCACCACGATCATGGGGAACGACGCGGCGAATTCCGTCGTCGATGCGGATTGCCGCACGCACGATCATCCGAATCTGTTCATCGCGAGCAGCGGCGTGATGCCGACCGCCGCTTCGGTGAACTGCACGCTGACGATCGCAGCCTTGTCACTGAAGCTGGCCGACAAGCTGAAGCGCGAAATCTGACCGAGTCTCGACGGAGAGCCACCATGACGAATCAAACGTCTCGCGCGCGGCAGGCCGGATCGAGCGCGCAGATGCTGCGCAGCCGCTTTCTGCGGATCGGGACGCTCGCGGCCGCGTTTTCGCTGTTTGCACTGTACCTGGCATGGCACGCTGCCTACGATGAGCCGCTGGTGCGCCAGGAAGATGAATCGCCGATCGCCCAGGCGCGCGCCGACGACGCGGCGCAAGGCGCACAGGCCGTGCCGCTTGCCGCTGGCGCCGCCAGTTCGGATCTGGTGAAGCGCGGCGAATATCTCGCCCGCGCCGGCGATTGCATGGCGTGCCACACAGTCGACAAGAGCCGTCCGTTTGCAGGCGGCGTGCCGATCAACACACCGTTCGGCACGATCTATACGCCGAACCTCACGCCCGATCCGGATACCGGTATCGGCCAATGGAGCGACGCCGATTTTCAGCGCGCCATGCACGAGGGCATCGGCCGGGGCGGCGAGCGGCTTTATCCCGCGTTCCCGTATGCCGAGTACACCAGGGTCACGAGCACGGATGTACAGGCGATCCGCGCCTATCTGAACACATTGACGCCCATCCATTACACGCCGCCGCGCAACGAGATGAACTTCCCGTTTAACCAGCGCTGGCTGATGGTGTTCTGGAATCTGTTCAACTTCACCGAAGGACGCTTCGTTCCCGATCCGAAGCAGCGCCCGGAATGGAATCGCGGCGCGTATCTCGTCGAAGGTCTGGCGCATTGCGAGGAATGCCATACGCCGCGCAACATCCTGCAAGGCCTGAAGACCACGGACCGCTTCTCCGGCGCGACTCAGGCCGGCTGGCATGCCTTCAACATCACGCCGGACAGGAATAGCGGCGTGGGTAACTGGAGCGACGACGAACTGATGCGCTATCTGTCGACCGGCGTGGCGCCAGGCCGGGCCAATGCCGCAGGACCGATGGGTGAGGTCGTGGCGGACAGCACGCAATATCTGACGCCCGAAGATCTGCGCTCGATCGTCGTCTATCTGCGTTCGGTTGCGCCTGTGATCGGCGGCGAAACGCATCCGCGCGATCAGTGGGGCAAGCCCGCCTCCGACGTCACCGCATGGCGCGGCACCGCGATGACGGGCGTGAACGGTGCGCAACTGTTCGTCGCCAACTGCGCGAGCTGTCACACCTGGAGCGGACAGGGGGTGGGCGCGAGTGCACCGGGGGCGTATCCGTCGCTGATTCACAACACGACCGTGGGCGCGAGCGACGCGAGCAACCTGGCCATGGTGATTCTGCACGGCGTCCAACGTACGACGCAGCAGGCCGACGTGCTGATGCCCGCCTTTGCCGGCGAACTCAGCGACGATCAGGTGGCGGCCATCACCAACTACGTGACGAGGCAGTTCGGCAATCCGCAAGCAACGGTTTCCGTGGAGCAGGTGGCGAAGCTGCGGGCTCAGCAACAATGACCGTTCAAGACCGGTTGAGCCGGCCTGATGCGGCAGGCTTTTCCGGATTGCGCCGCACGCCTGACACTCCTCTGACAAAAGTTGAATGTCGAGCGCGCGTGCTTCCTGCATGTGCTTAAGAAAAGATAGAAACCGCGCATACGCGCTTTTGGTTGGCGTTCTATCATGCGTGCATGGCATCCACATCCGTCACCGCTGTTCACCATCATTCGGTCAACCGGGTCGGCCGCGATTTCGTCGTGGGCGACCTGCACGGCTGCGTCGACGCATTGCGCTATCTGCTGCGCGTAGTCCTGTTCAATCCAACCCGCGACCGGCTCTTTTCAGTGGGCGATCTGATCGATCGCGGCACGCAATCCGAAGAGGCGCTGGCGCTGCTCGACAAGCCGTGGTTCTACGCAGTCCTCGGCAATCACGAAGACACGTTATGCGCGGTCGCGGAAGGACGTTTGCGCCGGCAATGGTGGTATGGAATCGGCGGCACATGGGCCGCGCAATTGAGCGACGATAAACTGCATCACTATGCGCAGCGTCTGTCGCGCTTGCCGCTGGCGCGCGTGATCGGCAGCGGCAATGAGCGCTTCAATGTGTTGCATGGGGAATTCTTCGGCACCGATGCGGACCTCGACGCAGGCGAATTCACCGCCGACGAACGGCAGCAATTGCTATGGGGTCGCCAGCTCGCCATGGGCAACGGCGACCCGAGCCGGCAGCGCACGCTGTCGCTGACTTACTGCGGGCATACGCCGATGCGCGAAGTTCAGCAGATCGGCGCGCAGGTGTTCATCGACACCGGTGCATTTGGTCCAGGCGGCAAGCTCACGCTGGTCGAAGCGGGCCGCTCCCAGCGTTGGTCAGTGACCGTCGAGATGGCGCGCGCGGAAGGGGCGGCGGCACTCGCGCTGCCCTGATTACCGCCGGCTTGCTAGCCCACCTGATTCAACTCGAACACCACGTCGACGGCATGGCCGTTCCAGTTGTATTCCAGATACGCCGCGTGCCGGCAGTCGCGTAATAGCGTGGTTTTGAAGGCCGCAAGGCATTCGCCGCTCGCATCGCGCACTGACGGATAGGCGATGCCCGGCGCGCCCGCGGCACGCGCCGCGCGTCCCAGCGCTTGCCCCGCGAGATAGTCGCTGGGCGACAACACCGTGGGATCGAGCGTTGCGTCGTTGCGCAAGTCGACTACCTCGCCGCTCGCCAGCACGGTATAGAGGCGCATCTGTTGACGCATGGGTGCCTCGGCGGTGGCCGCGAGAAACTTGCCCGTGTGATAACGCGTTTCCGCTATGGCGGTGGCACGTGAGCGGGCGCAATAGAACACGCCATACGTGCCATCCGAAAAGCGGCTGCCAAGCGGATTCAGATGCGTGAATGCCGCCATGATCGGCCCGCAGCCGGGACCGAACAGCCGCTCTTCGCGCGGCACCAGATCGAGTTCGCCGACCTCCGTGCGCAGACGGTCATTGGTCATGGCTTCGAGCGCGTAAAGCGCCTCGAAGTCTTCGGGCGACGCGACGCGGTCAAACAGATTCACCGCGGGAAAGCGCGTTGGAATCACGCGATACGCGGGCGACCAGTCGAGCGGCGCAACGCGCCAGCGGTCCTGCCATTGCAATTCGGTCACGCCCAGCCGCCTCGCATTGCGTCGAGATACTGGCGCACCGCGACGAGGTCGCTGATGTTGCCGGCGAGCATGCGGTCGAGCGCGCGGCGGCCGCCGAATGGCGGCGCGCTGTTGGGGCGCCTGATCCAGCCATCTGCGGCGGCGGGTTGCGGCAACAGGATTTGCAGAGCCTTGTAAATGCCGAGCAGCAGCGAAAGCCGCTCGAGCGTGTCGCGGCCGAGGCGGGCGGTTTGCGGTTTGGCCTTCCAGTTGAAAAACGTCGAGCGGCTTGGCGAGCCGAGCAGGACGATCTGCTCGTCGGCGCTCAGGTCCCAGTCGCTCGCGATGCGGAAGAATGCGCGCAGACCCGCCGCCGACATCTCGGTCAGCGAGGGTTCCGCGACGGGCCGGCGCAGCGGCGACTCGTCAGGGGTGGCACGGGCGGCGTGGGACATGAATTAGGTCCTGATTTGTACTTGATCTCAATATTAGTCCAGATATGGATTATTGCAAGTGCCGATGGGTATAATCCTGCGCGAAACAGCAATCGATGATCAGGAGAAGCAGGCAATGTGGGTGCGAGCGGTAGCAATGGCGGTGGCAGTTTTTGGCTGGATGGCAGCGGCGCAGGCAGGTGAACGGTACACCGAAGTGTGGAATCCGCCCGAGGCGATGCACGCATCGAAGCGTGCAAAGGCGCAGGCGCCGGTGTCCCGGAAGGTCGCAGCGGCGAAGACGGGAAAGAGTAAGGGCACGGTTCAGAAGGTCGGGGCGAAGAAGGCTTCACCGCTGCATCTTGCCGGGAAAGCAAAATCCGCCAGATCAGCCCTGAAAGTGGCTGCGAAGCCGGCGCCCCGGCATGTCGAGGTGGCGCAGTCGCCGTCTCATTTCAAAGCCGGCGGAAATGGGAAGGCGTTGGCTCAGGCAAAAGTGGCGCATCCTAAGGCGCCCAAGTTGGCCGCGGCAAAACCAGCAGCATTGCAGGCGGCGCCGACGGTGGCGAGCGACACGTCGAAACCCCTCACCGATAGCGCAAACTTGCCGCCCATCCTGCACTGAACGGAGCGGCGCGTCCTGCTCAGCGAGTCCGTCTGTGTTTAGCGTTCAAGGCGTCATGTGTGTCTGAGGTCGAGTTTCATCCGCCACCCCCCAACCCACTCGCCATCAACCGCAACGTCTCGACCGAGCGTGGATCCCTCACACGCGTATGCAGCGTCACACGCGATTCCGGCAAGGCCGGCAAGCCGAGCCGCGTGCCCACGTCGATCAGTCCACGCGGTGCCACCCGCCGCGCGAGCGGCGAGACGGCCAGGCCGGCCGCTACCGCGGCGCCCACAGCCGCCACGCCGCCACCCACGAACACCTCCTGCCACGCCAGGCCCGCCTGATCGAGCGTGCGAATCGCGGCCGCGCGCACGTTGCACGGCGGCGCGAGCAGCGCCAGACGCAGCGGCTCGCCTTCGTGCGGCAACCAGTCCGGTGTGGCTAGCCAACCGAGTGGCTCGCTAAAGAGCACCGTTGCGTCGTCACGTGGTGCGTCATCCGGCTCATCGCGCACGAATACGGCGTCAAGCCGCCGCTCGTCGAATTGCGTCAGCAGCGCCGCTGACATGCCCAGATGCAATTCGACGACCAGCCCTGGATCGTACGCATTCAGCTTCGCGAGCAACTCCGGCAGGTCGCTGCCCGCGACGTGTTCGCTCAAGCCCAATGCAAGCCTGCGCCGCTCCACGGACAACGAGCCGAGCGCGCGTTCGTGCGCGTTCAGCAGATCGCGCGCAGCGCCGAGAAAGGCGTTGCCGTCCGCCGACAGCCGTACCACACGCGGCGTGCGCTCCAGCAACTGCTTGCCGAGGTGTGCCTCGAGGCGCTTGAGCTTCAGACTCACGGCTGATTGAGTGGTGTCGAGCGCGTCGGCGGCGCGCGTGAAACTGCGCAGATCGGCCACCAGTACGAAGGCGCGGACCGCATCGAGGTCGAGTACTTTCATTTCTATTGAAAATAGATGAAATCACTTTGAATATCTGTTAATTATGAATGATCCGGCCTAAGCTGTGTACTCGATCTACTCAAAAAGAGGTTTCACCATGCCGATCACCCGCATCGCAGTTCGCGCCGGCAAGCCGGCGGCTTACCGGAAAGCGCTCACGCAGGGCGTCCACCGCTCGTTGATGGAAGTGTTCAAAGTGCCGGAAGACGACATCTTCATGGTCGTCACCGAGCACGACGCGGACAATTTCTTCTACGGCAAGCACTACCTGGACATTCATCGCAGCGACGATCTCGTGATGATCCAGATCGTCGCCAACAACACGCGCACATCGGAACTGAAACAGGCGCTCTACAAGCGCATCGCCGAACACCTGGCCGAGAGTCCGGGCGTGCGGCCCGAGGACGTATTCGTGAACCTGATCGACGTGCCGAAAGAAAACTGGTCGTTTGGAAACGGGATCGCGCAGTACGCGACCTGACCCATACACCGGCGTGCGAGCGGCGCCACGCGCCGTTTAGATGCCGGGCATCCATGCTGATCAGGTCTTCCCACTCCGCTTTTTTTACCGGCCATGTACTATGAATGCAGGCTTCGCGAGTTCATCTTGCGCGCGGCCTGTTCCTCTCAGGTGATGAGGCATTCATGGTCCGTGTGCTTGAAGTTGTGCTGAGCGTTCCGCAGCCGACGGTGTGCGACCGCGCTGCGCATGGGCCGGGCGGCCATCAGCGGGTGGCAGAAGAGCGCATGGCCCGGGCGCCCGGCGAAGCGGTCGCCGGGTTGCCGCACGTCGTGCCCGCGCCGCGCGTCGCGAGACAGACGACAACCTGGTTCGATAGCAACGGCACGCTGGCACAAGCCGGTCTGCAGGTCCGGCTCAACGCGACCGCGGACGAACGGCGCATCGAAGTCTGGCGGCGAACCCAGTATTCACCGGGTGTCACCCTGCACGAAATGCTGTACGAGGCGACGCTGGAGGCGGACGCGCTTGTCAGTACGTCGCTCAATGGCGCGCCCGACGCGTTCAAGGAGACCCTCAGCCGCGCCGGTGACTTGCTGCCGGGCGTCACGCTGTCCCATGACCGCGAGTGCTGGCAACGCGTCACGCCGGAAGGCATCGCTGTCGGCATCACCTTCGACCGCTTCGCCATCGAGCAGGAAGACGAAGTATCAGCGCACCGCCAGCTACGCCTGACGACGCCATACCTGGAAGATGCGGTCAGCGCCGCGCTTGCCGCGCTGTTTGCGGTCGCAAACGAACTGGTTGCCGCGCTGGCGGCCTTTCCTGAGCTGCACGGCGCCTCGGATCGCGCACGGGAAGGCGACGCCGCAGCCGAACCTGTGCCCGCGCGCGCGGCACCCATCGACCTCAGCGGTGTTTCGACGCCGCACGGCGCCTTCATCGCGATCTGCAACAACCTCGCCGATCACTGGTTCGGCAACGACGCCGGCGTGCGCGACGCCCTCAGTCCGGAGTTCGTCCATCAGATGCGCGTGGCGCAGCGGCGCCTCAAAACGGCGATGCGGATCTTTCCTCACTGGCGGGACGATGCGTGGACCTCCCGGGTCGCGCCCGACCTCAAATGGCTAGGCTCCATGCTGGGTGAAGCGCGTGATCGGGACGTCTTCGTGGATTCGACACTGCCCACACTTGCGGCCGCGGACGCGCAAAGCGCCCGCTGGAACCCGACGCGCGAGGACGCCCATGCGCGGCGTCTCGAAGCACGCGGGCGCGCGCAGGTCGCACTCGGCTCAGCGCGCTATGCCCATCTTGCGCTTGCCTGGCTCGAATGGCTGAGCGCCTTGCCTTGCCGTGAACCGCCGGCCAAAGCCGCCGATACGTCGCTGCGCCGCTACGCCAACAAGCACATCCGCAAATACTACGAGCGCCTCGTCAGCGCGCCGAAGCTCACCACGCTCGACGACCATGCGCGTCACGAAGAGCGCATTCAGGCGAAATATTTGCGCTATGCCCTGGAGTTCTTCGACTCGATCGTCTCGCCGAAAACGCGCAATGAGAGCGCCAAAACCGTCTCGCGGATGCAGAGCGTTCTAGGCGACGGCAACGACGCGGCGGTCGCGCTGCGTGAGCTCGAGCAGATGGACGTCGAGCCGTATCAGCTCGGTTTCGCGCGCGGCTGGTGTGAGGCGTCGAAGCGCTATACCGCGCAGGAAGGCGAGCGCCTGTTACGCACGCTGCGTGCGCCGAAGATTACCGGTGGCGACGCGGATTGACGAAAGCCCCCGTCGCTATAATGAAACGCCTCTAATTTCCCCCTCCGACCATGCCAACCGATGATCGCGCAGTGCCTTCTCGCGAACCGCTCGAACTCGGCGGCTCAGTGTGGTTTCAGGCGGGCGAACACACGCTGGGCGGCGCCTCGCGGATTGCCCTGCTGGCGGCGATCGGCGCGACCGGCTCGATCACGGGCGCGGCGAAGGCGGTGGGTATGAGCTACAAGGCCGCGTGGGACGCCATCGACACCATGAACAACCTCGCGGGCGAGCCGCTCGTCGTCAGGGCGACCGGTGGCAAGGGTGGTGGCGGCACGTCGTTGACACCGCGCGCCGAACGCCTGATCGATACGTTTCGTGCAGTCGAACGCGAGCATCGTCATTTTCTTGAGCGGGCAGGCGCGGCTATCGAAGGCTTTGCGCACGACTGGGAGTTGATCGGGAGAATGGGCATGAAGACGAGCGCGCGCAATCAGTTGTACGGCAAGGTGGCGTCGATCAAACGTGGCGCGGTGAACGACGAAGTCTCATTGGCGTTGCCGGGTGGCCAGACCATTGTCTCCGTGCTCACGCATGAGAGCACGGAAACCCTCGGCCTCACGGAAGGCGCGGCGGCGGTTGCGCTGATCAAGGCGTCGTGGGTAATGCTGATCGTCGACGAGGGCGGCGCGCCGCTCAGGCTGTCCGCGCGCAATCAGTTGCGCGGAACCGTGCAGAGCATCAAGCGCGGTGCGGTCAATTCGGAGGTTGCGCTGACGCTCGATGGCGCAACGGTGGTCGTAGCAGTGATCACGAACGAAAGCGTCGACACGCTCGGTCTTGCGGAAGGTAAGCCTGCGATTGCAGCCTTCAAGGCGTCGAGCGTGATCCTCGGGGTGAACGCTTGACCTTGGGGCAGTCGCGCTTGCGCAGCGGACTAAGGTGACGTCCTGGTCGCGGCAAGCATCGGCGCGTCAGCGTGACGCACCAGACCGGTCAGACGTTTCGCTCGGTTCGCTCATTCGGCAAAACCGGCGCCGAAAGGGTGTTTTGTGTCTGCGAAAGCGGCGCGGCGTTGGCCCGGTTGTTATGACTCGCCTTCCAGCGGGCCCGGATAAACGGCCGTTCGTGGCCGGAGACCTTGAGCGCGATATGGGTGACCCAGCGCTGGGTCGGCAGATGGACACCGTGCAGCCCGACCGTCAGCATCATCAGGCTGACGGCGACCGGCACCGTGGAGAGCCGGCCGGGCGCCGCGTCCCATGACCAGCGCACGAACATCAGCGCCGTCACCGCGCCGACGATGCATCCCGTGATGGCTTCGGACGGCGAATGCGCGTCTATCACGACCCGTGAGAAAGACACGGTGATGCCCACGACCAGGCCGAGCGCCACGCCGCCCAGGCGAAAGGCCGGCCGCGCGGGCAACAACAGCAGAAACAGGGCAACTGGATAGACCGCCGTGGACAGCGCCGCGTGACCGCTCAGACCGGTGAAATCGAGTTCGCGTACGCCGACGCCCCAGCCGAGAAACGCCAGCTTCGTCAGCGTCACGACGCCAATCGCCGCACCGAGCAGCACCAGCCAGGCCGCGGCCATCCGCCACGTGTAGCCGAGCGCCAGCCACAACGCAATCGCAATGGCGAGCGGCAGCGTCAGCCCGGCGCCGCCGAAGCTGGTGATGGAATACCACAGGTGGGTGGGCAAGTCGTGCATAAAAAAAGCGCGCGCAGCGCCGCGTAAGCTCAGGACCGTGTTTCTATAACGCGCCAGCCAGACATCTGGCCGACAGGCATCGCGACAGGCGAGTCGCGTTCGATGTGCCTCACTGTCAGTATAGACGGGAGTGCCCGTCGGCATTTGCAGCGTGCCTGAATGGCCGCAATTTTGGCAGTGCGCGGCGAAGCAATGGCGCATCTGCCGATGTATCGAACGACCACGCAAAGACCATCCGGTTTGCCGATAATTCACCTCGCAACGATTGGCGCGGATGACGGCAGAGCGTTCAGCATCGCGTCGGGATTGATGTTATTGTGCAATGCACAACAACCGCCGTTCCGCAGTGATATGGGGCGGTAGCAGTCCCTTTTTGCGAGGTCATTATCCGATGGCAAAAAGTCTGACGAAACTCTGGTTAGGCGGCCTGAAGCGTCTGCTCTCGATTCAGGCACAACACGCGCGCGATTCCGTGAAGCGTCCCGCCGCGCGTCCGGCGCGGCCCACCGGCAAAGTAACCGCCAAGGTCAAACCCGCCAAGCCGGCCACCCGGCTTCGCTCGCCTGCCAAGCGTGAAGCGCCGCGGCCGGGGTCCCGGGAATCCCGGGTTCGTCCGCGCGCGGCCGCCTGGGCGAGCGGCTCGTGGACGCGCTCGTTCCACTCGGCGCCCGCCGCGCCGGGACGGCTCGTCAACCATCTCCAGTACGGTTTGTACGTGCCGCCCGGACCAGCCGCCGCGCCGCGGCCGCTCGTCGTGATGCTGCATGGCTGCAAGCAGTCCATCGACGAGTTCGCGGAGGGTACGCGCATGAATCTGCTCGCCGACCGCTATGGTTTTGCGGTGGTCTATCCGGAGCAGTCCAAGCACGTCCACGCGCACCGTTGCTGGCACTGGTACGACGCCAGCGAGACCGCCGGCGGCGCCGAGGCGCGCGCAGTCGTATCGCTGGTCGACGCGCTGGTGGCG
The DNA here is from genome assembly GCF_036488795.1 of Paraburkholderia sp. Lineage (GTDB taxonomy): Bacteria > Pseudomonadota > Gammaproteobacteria > Burkholderiales > Burkholderiaceae > Paraburkholderia. The sequence goes on along the minus strand of NZ_DASXHA010000108.1, from coordinate 63,599 downwards.
GAGCACGGCTTCGACGGCGAACGGGTGTATGCGGCTGGACTGTCCGCGGGTGCGGGGCTCGCCACCTTGCTCGCCGTGCATCACCCGGAGCGCTTTGCCGCGGTCGCGATGCATTCGGGTCCGGCATTCGGCGAGGCCCGCTCGGGAATCGCCGCGATGGATGTGATGCGCCGGGGCACGCGGCACGATCCGGTGCTGCTGGTCGACGAAACCGTCGATGTCGCGGCTTACCCCGGCATGCCGGCTGTGATCATCCACGGCGACGCGGATCATGTCGTTGCACCCGCTAACGCGGAACAGCTGGCCACGCAGTTTCTGCGGCTAGATGGCCTGGTCGATGCCAGCGGCGAGCGCAAAGCCGGCGAACTACGTGAGGAACGCAAAGCCGGCGTCGTGACGCGCGACTATGTGCGCAGCGGCCGGCGCGTGGTGCGCCTGTGCCGGGTGCAGGCTCTGGGCCACGCCTGGAGCGGCGGCGACGACGCGGTGCCGTTCCACTCATCCAAAGGGCCGGATGCCAGCGCGCTAATCTGGGAGTTTTTCAAACACCAGCGACGCGCGCAAAAGGACGGGGCGGTTGAGCACGTCACGGCCAGAGCCACGTCCGGCGCGGCTTAGCGGCCGATGTCGCAGTAGAAGGACACCTCGGAAAAGATCGCTTGGCATGCCCTAGGGTTTTCCCTATAATACGGGTTATCCACTAGGCGAAAACCCTAGACACTTTTCTGAGGTTGACCATGTATCTCTTGAGCCGCTTGTTCCTGTTCCTGACGAAGTCCGCTGATGAAGTCGCTAAAGAGCGTAGCGACGCCTACCTGGCCGAAGCTACGGATCTGTACGATCTCGAATTCCGCATGCGCAAGCTCGACCGTGACGCAGCCGTTCGCCATCCGTCGTGGATGACCCAGCACTAAGCTGTCGGTTGTCAGCTGTTATTGACCGAACCGCCGGATTGCCGCGGTTCGTGTGGGTTGGTTTCAAATAATATCCGCGTTGCTTGCGGGTTATTTCCCAAACCGCGCCAAGGTGCGTTGTCGCGCCTGTGCATGATCGACAACCGGCTCCGGATAGTCCTTGCCGAGGGTCACGCCAAATTCGGCCAGCCGATCGGTGCCTGCCAGCCATGGCGCATGGATCCATTCCGGTGGCACGCCTGCCAGTTGCGGCAGGTAACGTTTGATGAAGCGCCCCTCTGGATCGAACCTCTCCGATTGCGTCACCGGATTGAAGATTCGGAAGTACGGCTGCGCGTCGCAGCCCGTCGAGGCTGCCCATTGCCAGCCACCGTTATTCGCCGAAAAATCGAAATCATTCAGCAACTCGGCAAAATAGCGTTCGCCCAGCCGCCAGTCAATTCCCAGATCCTTTACCAGAAAGCTCGCCGTCACCATGCGCAGACGGTTATGCATATAGCCAGTCTGGTTCAACTGCAGCATTGCAGCATCCACCAACGGGTAGCCGGTGCGGCCCTCGCACCACGCGGCAAACGCAGCATCCGCCTGCGGACCATGCTCCCAGCGCAAGTCGTCGTACTCAGCCTTGAAGGCCGCACCGCTAGCCAGCCTGGGATGGTGCGCCAGAATCATGAAGTAGAAATCCCGCCAGATGAGTTCCGATAGCCACGTGGCCGCACCCGCGCCGTCCGGCTGGAGTGACAGTTCGTGCGCGAGCCGGGCCAGCGTGCGGATCGAGACCGTGCCGAAACGCAGATGCATCGACAGATAGCTCGGTCCCTTGACGGCCGGGAAATCGCGGCGATCGCGGTAGCTGTCTATTCGGCTCATGAAGTCGTCCAGCAATTGCTGGGCGCCGCTCACTCCTGCGGGCAGCTTGAGCCCGGTGAGGTTGCTGGGCGCGAAACCGAGTTGCTGGAGCGTCGGCAGGCCGTGTGCGAGCTTCGCGGGCGGTGCCGCCAGGCTGGACACATACGACTCAACGGGATACGGCTTCAGATCGAAAGCGGTGAGCTGTTTCAGCCAGGCATTTTTGTACGGCGTGAACACGGTGAACGGTTTGCCTTGTCCCGTGCGAATTTCGTCCGTCTCAAAGATGACCTGATCCTTGAACGTGATGAACTCACGGTTCTGCGCCGCAAGTTGCTCTTGCACGGCCTGGTCGCGTTCGATTGCGGCCGGTTCGTAGTCGTGGTTCGTGAAGACCGCGTCGGCCTTCAGTTGCGCGGCCAGCTTCGGGATGGCTTCACGCGCGTCGTCGTGCAACACGATGAGCCCGCCGCCGTGTTGCTTCAACGTCTGATCCAGCTCCGCGAGCGCAGCGAGGATAAATTCGATGCGCCGGTCTTGCGCCATGTCATGCGGCCGGCGTGCATGCTGGATATCCAGAATGGGCTGCAGGATGGTCGTGTCGAATACGAACACACACCAGACCCGCTGGCAATGCTTGAGCGCGTAGTACAGCGCGGCCTGGTCAGTACTGCGCAGGTCGCGGCGAAACCAGATAAGGCCGGTCTCGTAGTGGGTGGTCAGGCGTCGGGGGCTCGTCATGTGAATCGGTCGGTGGGTTGTGCTTATCGCCTTGAGCGAGCCAGCACGGATTGTGCCGCTCGACGATACCATCGTCACATGGGATGTCCATCCGCCGGACGGCATAGGCAACACTGACCGGCGCGAAACAAACAAGGCGTCCGCGCCGTTTTCCAACGGAGTGCACGCCAATTGCGCGGGCCGCGCCGGGCTGGCCGCACGCGTCTCGATCTCACCAAACCGCGGCGTCTCTATTCCGTTCAGGCAACTTGCAAGCGCACGGCAACGTTGTTGCGCGTGGCGTTCGAGTACGGGCAGACCTGATGCGCTGCGTCGACCAGTTCTTGCGCCGCTTCTGTGGCGAGTCCCGGCAGGGCGACGCGCAGTTCGATATCCAGTGCAAAGCCGCCGTGGTCGTTCGGGCCGACGCCGACGTCCGCGGTGACCGTCGTTTCAGCGGGCAATGCCTGCTTGCGTTGACCGGCGACGAACTTCATCGCGCTCAGGAAACACGCGGAATAGCCTGCTGCGAACAGTTGCTCGGGGTTCGTGCCGACGCCGCCATTGCCGCCGAGTTCACGCGGCGCCGCCAGCTTCACGTCGAGGACCTGATCCGACGAAACTGCGCGGCCATCACGTCCACCGGTGCTGGTTGCCGTTGCTTTGTAGAGTACGTTCATTTTGTTGCTCCTTTGTCAGGGTTGGGATGTTTGCCGTGCTTCTGGGCGGTCGCCGTCGAACTGGCATGACGTAAAGATATCGCACTAATGATTAGTGTGCAAATGAATTTGCGTATAGATCTGATAGTGTGGATTTGCCGGTGCGCGATCTAGGTGTCGAGGTAGTCGTTCAGCGTGCCGCGCAGGCGGGTCAGATCGTCGCGCAGCCGGATCAGGAAGTCGGGCGTCTGCTGGGTGGCGCAGAGTATTTCCGCCGGCACTTCGCGTGCCGAACGTTTGAGTGCCGTGCCTGCCTTGGTGAGGCGGATAAAGACCAGCCGCTCATCTTCGACCCCGCGCACCCGCTCCACGTAGCCTTGCGCTTCGAGACGCTTGAGCAGCGGTGTGACCGTGGCCGAATCCAGATTCAGTCGCGCGGCGAGGTCCTTGACGGTCAAATCGTCGCGCTCCCACAGCACGAGCATCGCGAGGTACTGCGGATAGGTCAAGCCAAGATTCTCGAGCAGCGGCTTGTATGCCTTCGTCATCGCAAGGGACGTCGAATAAAGGGCGAAGCACAGTTGTTCGTCGAGGGTAAACGGGAGGGCAGGGCTTTGGGTCATGATGCGGCTCGCTCAATAGGCAGTGCGCAAATGGATCGCGCGCAAACTATTGTGCCGCAATCCAGCAGGAGTGGCGAGCGAGTGACCGGAAGTGGAAGCTTCGCGCGACGCTTTGCCGCGAGCTCGGACGGAGGGTCGCGTACCTACGGAGCGCGTCGCGCGCCCCGTAGGTACGGGAGTCAACTGGCCGACGTGGTAGGCAAATCCGGCGCATCCGGCGTTTGCACGCCGAAGCAGCCGCGATACGTCGCGTAGAACGAGCAGTACAGCATGGTCGTGACGATCATGGTGGCGGGCATCAACACGGCAATGGCGAAATCCGCTGCGCCGAGCGCCTGCATCAGCGCCGACAAGCCGAACGAGACGGTCACCGCCACCGCGAACCAGAGCGCGCCGAACACGATAAACGCGCCGCGATTGCGCCAGCAACTCACGAGGCTGAAGAACATTGCCTTGATGGGCGGCACGTCGTGCCACGCTGCAAGGACCGGCGAAAACCAGAACAGCATCGCGACCGGAATGTAAAACAGCAGCGCAGTGAGGACGGCCAGCATGATGTTGCTGTTGGCAATCGCCTCGGGTTCCAGGTTGGCGCCGCCCATCATCACTTTCAGCAGCAGGCCGCCGTCGGCCAGCGCCGAGCCCGCCAGCACGAGGGCCATGGCGACAATGTAGAGCAGGCCGAGCACAAGCAGCCGTTTTGCGACGACGCTGCCATAAGAACGGAAACCGTCGGCCAGAATAGTCGGAAATACCGGCTTTCCTGCAATGGTGTCGCGGCAGGCCGCCATGAAGCCGACTGCCACGCCCGGAATGAAGGCCAGCGGCAGCACGCCGCCCACCACTGGAATTTGCGCGACCAGCGTCATCACCAGCAGGTACGCGAAGAAGAGCGTCAGGAAGGCGAGCGGGTTCTTGCGAAACAGCCAGATGCCTTGCCGGAACCATACATAGCCGGTCTTCGCGGGAACTTCAATTAGTTGCATGAGGAATGGATGCCTGGAAGTGCTACGCCGGACAGGCGTTCGCGCAAGATGCGCTCGAAATGGCCCGGGTCGTGGGGTTTGAGCAGTTCGGCCGCTCGCGGCATATGAAAATCATACAGACGCGAGACCCAGAAGCGATAAGCGCCCGCGCGCAGCATATCGCCCCAATGCCGGTTTTCTTCGAGCGTGAAGGGGCGCACGGTTTGATAGGCGCGCAAGATTGCTTCCACGCGTGCGTCGTCGAGCTTGCCGGTGGCGAGATCGACGCACCAGTCGTTGACGGTGACCGCCACGTCGAACAGCCACTTGTCACAGCCGGCGAAATAAAAGTCGAAAAAGCCGCCGAGGCGCACCTCGTGGCCGCTATTGGGTTCGGCGTGGGCGAACAGCACGTTGTCGCGAAACAGATCGCAGTGGCATGGGCCTTCGGGTAACGCGGCGTAATCCGCGGAGGCAAAAAAAGCCTGCTGATGCGCGAGTTCGGAACTCAGCAACCTGCTTTGCGCTTCGCTGACAAGCGGCAGCACAGCCGGCACCGTTTCCTGCCACCACGGCAAGCTGCGCAGATTCGGTTGATGACGCGCGTAGTCGCGCCCGGCGAGGTGCATGCGCGCCAGCATCTGGCCGACTTCGATGCAATGTTCGACGCCCGGCGCCAGTTCCGCCTTGCCTTCGAGTTTCGTCACGATGGCCGCGGGCTTGCCGTGCAGCAGGCCGAACAGCGCGCCGTCTTCACGCGGCATGGGGTCGGGCACCGGCACACGGTGAGCGGCGAGGTGCTGCATCAGATCGAGGTAGAACGGCAGTTGCCCGGCCGTCAGCTTTTCGAAGATGGTGAGGACGTATTCGCCGCGCGTCGTCGTCAGAAAGAAGTTGCTGTTTTCAATACCGGACGGAATGCCGCGAAACTCGACGACGTCGCCGAGATCGTAATGCTGCATCCATTGTGCAAGTTGGGGTTCGGTAACAGCGGTGAAGACAGCCATGCGGGAAGCGTCGGATCAGGTGGTCGGGCTGGCGCAGTGCGGCCAGTGCGGCAAAGGTATGGGCAAGCAGGGCCAGCAGGTAGAAGGCCCGCGCGAAGCAGCGGGCGGCGCACAGCGCGAGCCGGGCGCACCGGCGCCCGGCCGCTGGATCAGGTTCAGTACGACAGGCTCACGGATGGCAAACGGTTGCTCGTATGGCCGTTGGTCGGGGCGGTGGGCGACGTGTCGAGCGGCGCGGTCATCTGATAGCGCGTGCCGAGATTCGAATGCACGTTGATTTCGACTGGCTTGCCTTTGTCGCGATATTCGGTGATTTCGGTGCCGTTCGGGCTTTTTTCGTAGAAGCTCGGCTCGCGCGGCTGGTTGATTTCGACCTTCGAGCTGACCTCGGCGGCGGGACGGTTGATCGCCTTCAGGTCCGGCAAACCGGCCCGTTCGTTGGCGGACATGGTCTGGTCGGCGGGCGGCGGTGCGTCCACTGGCTGGGCAGCCATCGCGGTGTTAGCGATGGCGAGCGCCAGCGCAACGGCGACGGGAAGGAGCGGCTTCATGGTGATTCTCCAATAAGGTGCCCAGATTCTAGCAAATCCAGCCTTGCCTACGGGGCGCGATAGCCTTATTTTGCGCCGGTTTCGCACGGCTTGCGCGCAAAGTTGTTGCAGTGCGTTTGGTCCGGCCCCACACATCAATCTAGCCGTGTTCCGTGGTAAGGTCGTCTCATCAAGCGAGGCGAATGACGATGAACAACAACACCAATCAGCGTGCGGTGCAGACTCCCGCCAATGACTTTCCGACCGAAGCATTCGACGACGCGACCGACGCCGTCACCCATCTGTCCGCCATCTATGAAGCGAACACGTCGTTTCTGCGCGACGCGTTTGCGCGTTACCGGCGTAACGAACCGTTCGATCGCCGCGTGCGCGCCTGTTACCCGTTTGTCAGGGTGTGCACCGAAGTCAACACGCACATCGATTCGCGCCGCTCGTACGGCTTCGTCGCGGGTCCAGGGGTGTTCGAGACGACCGTGACGCGGCCGGATCTGTTCGGCAACTACTATCGCGAGCAGCTTCGTCTGCTGGCGAAGAACCATCATGTGAAGATCGAGGTGGGGGTGTCGGACCAGCCCATTCCCATCCATTTCGCGTTCGCGGAAGGCATTCATCTGGAAGGCGACCTGGACCGCGAGCGCCTGTTCGGAATGCGCGACGTGTTCGACACGCCGGATCTGCGGCTGCTCGACGACCGGATCGTCAACGGCACCTACGAGCCGGGCCCCGGCGAACCGCATCCCCTGGCGCTGTTTACGGCCGCGCGGGTCGATTTCTCGCTGCACCGGCTCAAACACTACACGGCGACTTCTCCCACGCATTGCCAGAATTACGTGCTGTACACGAACTACCAGTTCTACATCGATGAGTTCGTCAAGCTGGGCCGCACCATGATGGCGCACACCGACGAGCCCGAACTGCGCGCGTATCGCAGCGAATACACGTCGTTTGTCGAGCCGGGCGACGTGATCACCTACAACGCCAATCTCGGCGAGCAGGACGACGAAGGCACGCCGCCGCCGCGCCTGCCGCAGATGCCCGCGTATCACCTGAAGCGCGCCGACGGCAGCGGTATCACGATGATCAACATCGGCGTCGGGCCGTCGAATGCGAAGACCATTACCGATCACATCGCCGTGCTGCGGCCGCATGCGTGGATCATGCTCGGCCACTGCGCCGGTCTGCGCAATACGCAGCGCCTCGGCGACTACGTGCTGGCGCACGGCTATGTACGCGAAGATCACGTGCTCGACGACGATCTGCCACTGTGGGTGCCGATTCCGGCGCTCGCCGAAGTGCAGGTTGCGCTGGAGCGTGCGGTGGCGCAGGTGACGCAGCTGGACGGCGCCGAGCTCAAGCGCGTGATGCGCACCGGTACGGTGGCGAGCGTCGATAACCGCAACTGGGAACTGCGCGATCATCGTGAGCCGGTGCAACGTCTGTCGCAAAGCCGCGCGATTGCGCTCGATATGGAAAGCGCGACGATTGCCGCGAACGGCTTCCGGTTCCGGGTGCCTTACGGCACCTTGCTTTGCGTGTCGGACAAGCCGCTGCACGGCGAATTGAAGCTGCCCGGCATGGCCGATCAGTTCTATCGCGCGCAGGTGGACCAGCATCTGCAGATCGGCGTCAAGGCAATGGAGCTGCTGCGCATGAACGGGCTGCATCGTTTGCATAGCCGCAAGCTGCGCAGCTTTGCCGAGGTGGCGTTTCAGTGAGCTTGTGCGGCTAGAACTGCCCGAAGCCGGTCAGCCCAATCAGGCTGCCGGCTGCGAGCAGCCACAGCGGATGAATCCGCGTCTTGATCGCGAGCACCGCGCAGACGGCCGTGGTGGCCCAGGCGATCATGGTCGTATCCGAGGCGTGCGCAATCAGCGCGGCGCTCGCGGCGACCAGACCCGCCGTCACCGGTACCAGACCGGCTTGCGCGTAGCGCCGCCACGGCCGGTCCTTGAAGCGCTCCCACGCTTGCAGCGCGAGGATCGTCACGATCGAGGACGGCCCGAACTTCGCCACCGACGTCACCAGCATCCCCGCCCATCCCGCCACGTGCCAACCCACCAGCGTGACGACCATCAGGTTCGGGCCGGGCGCGGCTTGCGCCAGCGCGAAGAGGGCGCTGAACTCGCTGGCCGGCATCCAATGATGCACTTCGACCACCTAGCGCTGCATCTCCGGCAGAATCGTATTGCCGCCACCGAAGGCGAGCAGCGACAGCTGGCTAAAGATGATGGCGAGGGAGATCAGGGTATCGTTCATCGCGCGGCCCTCGCGGCGAAGAAGATGCTAAGCGGCGTGAGCACCAGCATCGTAGGCAGCAGCGGGAAGCGCAGCAGGGCGATCGCCACAAAGCCAAGCGCGGCAATGCCCGCCGCGACCGGCTTGTGCCGCAGTGGCAGCAGGATCTTCACCGCCATCGAGATCAGCAGGCCGGCCGCGGCCGCAGCCAGTCCCGCAAACAGATGACGGATGTGCGGATCGTTTTGCGTGTGCTCATACAGCACACCCAGGCCGATGACGACCAGCGACGGCCCCGCGATCAGTCCCAGCAAACCGGCCAGCGCGCCCGGCAGCCCGCGAAAGCGCATGCCGATTGCCACCGACAGGTTGATCACATTACCGCCCGGCAGAAACTGGCAGAGTCCCAGCAGATCGGTGAAGTCCGAGGCGGAGAGCCAGCGGCGCTGTTCGACGATCGCCCGGCGCGCAAGCGGCAGCGCGCCGCCGAACGAGATCAGTCCAAGACCGAGAAAGCCGCTGAAAATGTCGACGACGCCCGGCGGTTCAGAAAGACCGGTCTCCGAGGAAGTGAGGTTTTGATTCATGTTGTGAGCCTGACTGTACATCCGGCGAGGTTAACGCCGATTCGCCTTCGCGCACAACGATTTCACGGGCGTTTTCCTGGTGATCCGCATTGACAGGCAGGGGCCGCACGCTTCGCCGGTTTCCGGCCGGCGAGCGTGACCAGGCCGGTTCAACTCACTTCACGTCGCATCGCATCACAGATAGAACATCCGGTCTTCGTCGGACTTCGCGGGATGCGGTTCTGTCTCTTCGCGGTCTTCGTAGAACTTCAGTACCGCTTCGAGGACCTGGTCCGGATCGTCGATCACCTGCATCAGGTTCATGTCATCCGGATTGATGAGGCCCATGGGCACCAGCGAATCCTTGAACCACGCAAGCAGACCCTGCCAGAACTCGCCGCCCACCAGAATGATGGGTACATGACGCGACTTCTTGGTTTGAATGAGCGTGAGCACTTCGGCAAGTTCATCTAGCGTGCCGAAACCGCCGGGCATCACGATGACCGCGTCCGAGTTCTTCACGAACGTGACCTTGCGCGTGAAGAAGTGGCGAAAGCGCAGTGAGATGTCCTGCCACTGGTTGCCCGATTGCTCGTGCGGCAGTTCGATGTTCAGACCCACTGACGGCGCCTTGCCCGCATGGGCGCCCTTGTTGGCCGCTTCCATGATGCCGGGGCCGCCGCCGGAGATCACTGCAAAGCCGGCATCGGAAAGCTTGCGTGCGATCTGCGTGGCCAGTTTGTAGTAAGGCGAATTCGGTTTCAGGCGTGCTGAACCATAGATGCTGACAGCCGGGCGAATCTCCGAGAGGTACTCGGTCGCCTCGATAAACTCTGCCATAATCGTGAACATCTGCCACGATGCGCGGGCCTTCTTGGCCGTTGCGCGCTCTTGATCTGCGAGCGATCGCAGACTCGGAATCACTTTTCTCTTGTTCATAATGCCTGAAGAACGAATCCTGGAAGCTGAGCTGGAAGGTAAGACCCTGCTACTGGTTGACGGTTCGAGTTATCTGTACCGGGCCTACCATGCGATGCCTGATCTGCGCGGACCTGACGGCGGACCTACGGGTGCGCTCTACGGAATCATCAACATGCTGCGGCGCATGCGCAAGGAAGTTACAGCAGAGTATAGCGCGTGCGTGTTCGACGCCAAGGGCAAAACGTTCCGCGACGACTGGTATCCCGACTACAAGGCGAACCGTCCTTCCATGCCGGAAGACCTCGCGCGTCAGATCGAACCCATCCATGTCGCGGTGCGCGCGCTGGGTTGGCCGCTGTTGATGATCGACGGCGTCGAGGCTGACGATGTGATCGGCACGCTCAGCGTCGGAGCCGAGAAGTACGGCATGAACGTGATCGTGTCGACCGGCGACAAGGATCTGGCGCAGCTCGTGACGGACCATGTCACCCTCATCAATACGATGACCAACGAGACGCTTGACCGCGCCGGCGTGCTGGCGAAATTCGGCGTGCCGCCGGAGCGCATCGTCGACTATCTGTCGTTGATCGGCGATACCGTCGACAACGTGCCCGGCGTCGAGAAGTGCGGCCCGAAAACGGCGCTCAAGTGGCTCACACAATACGAATCGCTTGATGGCATCGTCGCACATGCGGACGAGATCAAAGGTGCGGTAGGAGACAATCTGCGCCGTGCGCTGGATTTCCTGCCCATGGCGCGCAAGCTCGTCACCGTGGATACGCAGTGCGATCTGGCGGCCCAGGTCGTGTCGATCAAGGACAGTCTCGCCACGCGCTCCGAAGCACGCGACGAACTGCGCGATATTTTCGCGCGTCACGGCTTCAAGACATGGCTGCGTGAAGTCGAAGTGGCGGAAGTGGTGGAAGGCCCGGGCGCAGGTGAAGACGTTGCCCCGGTGATCGACGGCGAACGTCACTACGACACCGTGCAGACGTGGGAACAGTTCGACGCGTGGCTCGCGAAGATCAATGCCGCCGAACTGACCGCCTTCGATACCGAAACCACTTCGCTCGATCCGATGACGGCGCAACTGGTGGGCATTTCGCTGTCCGTCGAGCCGAACGCCGCTGCGTATATTCCGGTGGGGCATCGCGGCCCCGATCATCCGGTGCAGTTGCCGCGCGACGAAGTGCTCGCCAGACTCAAACCCTGGCTCGAAAGCGCCGACCACAAGAAGGTCGGTCAGCACGTCAAGTACGACGAACAGGTGCTCGCCAATTACGGCATCGAAATGAAGGGCATCGAGCACGACACGCTGCTGCAGTCGTACGTGGTCGAGTCGCATCGCACGCATGATATGGACAGCCTCGCGCTGCGCCATCTCGGCATCAAGACCATCAAGTACGAAGAGGTCGCGGGTAAGGGCGCGGGGCAGATCGGCTTCGACGAAGTCGCGCTCGAACAGGCCGCCGAGTACGCAGCGGAAGACGCGGACATCACGCTGCGTCTGCATCAGGCGTTGTATCCGCAAGTCGCTGCGGAAGAAGGCCTGAAGCGCGTCTATAGGGAAATCGAAGTTCCCACTTCGCGTGTGTTGCGCAAGATGGAACGCAACGGCGTGCTGATCGACGCTGAAAAGCTGCGCCGGCAAAGCAATGAAATCGCGGCACGGCTGATCGAGCTGGAAACCGAGGCGTATGTGTTGGCGGAGGGCGAATTCAACCTCGGCTCGCCGAAGCAGATCGGGCAAATATTCTTCGAGAAGCTGCAGTTGCCGGTGGTCAAGAAGACGCCAAGCGGCGCGCCGTCTACGGATGAAGAAGTGCTGCAGAAGCTGGCGGAAGACTATCCGCTGCCGAAGTTGCTGCTCGAACATCGCGGCTTGTCGAAACTGAAGTCCACGTACACCGACAAGCTGCCGCGTATGGTCAACGCGCAGACCGGCCGCGTGCACACCAACTACGCGCAGGCGGTGGCGGTGACGGGTCGGCTTGCCTCGAACGATCCGAACTTGCAGAACATTCCGGTGCGCACGGCTGAAGGGCGCCGCATTCGCGAGGCGTTCATTGCGCCGCCGGGTCACAAGCTTGTATCTGCCGACTATTCGCAGATCGAACTGCGCATCATGGCCCACATCTCCGGAGATGCCTCCTTGCTGCGCGCCTTCGCGCAAGGCGAGGACATTCACCGCGCGACCGCGGCGGAAATTTTCAGCGTGACGCCGCTGGAAGTGTCGAGCGATCAGCGGCGCGTGGCGAAGGTGATCAACTTCGGCCTGATCTACGGGATGAGCGCCTTTGGTCTGGCGGCAAATCTCGGTATCACGCGCGATGCGGCGAAGCTGTATATCGACCGGTACTTCGCGCGTTATCCCGGCGTCGCCAACTATATGGACGAGACCCGCGCCAGCGCCAAGGCGAAGGGTTACGTCGAAACCGCATTCGGGCGCCGTCTGTGGCTGCCGGAGATCAACGGCGGCAATGGACCGCGCCGCCAGGCAGCCGAGCGCGCTGCCATTAACGCGCCGATGCAAGGCACGGCAGCCGACCTGATCAAGATGTCGATGATCGCGGTGCAGGACTGGCTCGAGGCACAGAAAATCGGCACACGCATGATCATGCAGGTGCACGACGAACTGATCCTCGAAGTGCCGGACGAAGAGCTGTCCGAAGTGCGCAAGCGTTTACCCGAACTGATGTGCGGCGTCGCCGCGCTGAAAGTGCCGCTGGTCGCCGAAGTCGGAGCGGGGGCCAACTGGGAAGAGGCACATTGACGCAGACGTGATCCTTGGCCGATATCGTCGTACGCATGTCACACATGCCTACGGATCACTTGTTGTAACCCGCATTGCTCACGGACAATCTCTGACAGACGGACCGACGCAACTGACGTAGGCCGTCTTGACGCACAAGCAGTCGTCAAACACGGAGAGCTACGATGCATCGTTTTATCATCGTTGGTGGTGGTGCGGGTGGATTGGAGCTGGCAACGCGTCTCGGCGATCGCTATGCGCCGCACAAGAACAAGGGCGGCGTGCAGGCGCAGGTCACACTGGTCGACCGTTATCCAACCCATATCTGGAAGCCGCTGCTGCATGAGGTAGCCGCGGGCAGCATGGATCCCTTCACGCAGGAGCTCGCTTACGCGGCTCAGGCGCGCTGGCATGGTTTCGAGTTCCAGCAGGGTGAGCTGGCCGGACTCGACCGGGCCGCGAAGCGCATTACCCTCGCGCCGGTCGCCGACGACGACGGCGCGGAACTCTTGCCGCAGCGTGAGCTGGAATACGACACGCTGGTGATTGCCATCGGCAGCACCACGCATTTCTTTGGCGTCAAAGGCGCACCGGAAAACTCCCTTGCACTGGACACGGTCGGCCAGGCCGAGCGCTTTCGCAAGCGTCTGATCGCGGCTTGCATGCGCGCGGAGCATCAGGCGCACGAACCCGTCGAGACCACGCCGGGTGCTCCTAAAGAGCCGCGAATTCAGGTGGCGATTGTCGGCGGCGGCGCGACGGGCGTTGAGCTTTCCGCTGAACTGCGCAATACCGCGCAGGTGTTGTCGGCTTACGGCCTGCATAAGCTCGATCCGCGCCACGACGTGGGCATTGTGCTGATCGAGGCGGGTCCGCGCATCTTGCCGGCGTTGCAGGAGCGGGTCTCGACGGCGACGTCCGAACTGCTGACGAAGCTGGGTGTGACGCTAATGACTGGCGAGACGGTGGCTGAAGTGGCGCCGGGTGTGGTTCGCACCGCCAGCGGCAAAACCATCCGCGCGGACCTGACGGTCTGGGCCGCGGGCATCAAGGCGCCGGCTATTCTGAGCCAGCTCGACGGTCTGACGGTCAACCGTCTTGGCCAGCTGATCGTGCGTCCTACCTTGCAAACCGAAACCGACGACAACGTTTTTGCCCTCGGCGACTGCGCCGCATGCCCGTGGCCGGGTAACGAGCGCAATGTGCCGCCGCGCGCGCAGGCGGCGCATCAACAGGCGAGCTTCCTGCTGAAGGCTTTGAGCGCGCGGCTGGAAAACCGGCCGCTGCCGGAGTTCACCTACCGCGACTTCGGATCGCTCGTGTCCCTCGGCCATTTCAGCGCGGTCGGCAATCTGATGGGCGGCGTGATCGGCGGCAGCATGCTGATCGAAGGGCTGTTTGCGCGCTTCATGTACATGTCGCTCTATCGCCTGCATATTGCCGCACTGCACGGCTATGCGCGGATGGTGCTCGATACGTTCGCGCACTGGCTGCATCGTACGACGCTGCCGCGGGTCAAGCTGCACTGAGCTTCAGGTTGTGCCTGGGCGTGAGCCGGCTGGATGCGCGGCTCACGCGCCACTGCAACCGGGCAACGCGCGCGGCTGCGCGATGGCTATGCGGCGCGGTGAACCGGCCTTCTGCAAGAGGACACGCTTGAAGCGTATCCTGTGGCCTTTCCCATGGCCGTACTTTGCCATTGTCGCCGTTCACTGCCGCCTACAAGGAGCGCCGCATGCTGAAGCCTGAAATCGACAGCCTCGTCCCCCACGTTCCTTTCAATCGACGCACCTTCATCAAGGCCGCGCTCGGCTCCGGCTTTGCCGCCGCCGTGCTGCCGGTATCCGCACAAACCATCCACACGGATAGCGATGGACTCGAAGCCGGCGAGGTGGCCGTGCATTCAGGCGACACGCTCGTGCCGGCCTACCGCGCGCAACCGAAAGGCAAGACGCATCTGCCGGTGATCATCGTGGTACACGAGATTTTCGGGGTGCATGAGCATATCGCCGACGTCTGCCGACGCTTCGCCAAACAGGGTTATCTCGCGATCGCGCCGGATCTGTACGTACGTCAGGGCGATGCGTCGGCCTATCCGTCGATGCAGCAACTCAATGACCAACTGGTCAGCAAGGTGCCCGACGAGCAGGTTCTCGGCGATCTCGACGCCACAGTTGCCTGGGCCGGCGCCAATGGCGGCGATCTGAGCCGGCTGGGCGTGAATGGTTTCTGCTGGGGCGGACGCATTACATGGCTTTACGCAGAACACAACCCGCACGTGAAGGCGGCGGTGGCCTGGTATGGACGCGTCACCGGCGATCGCACGGCCATGAACCCGGCCAACCCGATCGACCTCGTGAGCGACCTGCACGCGCCGGTGCTGGGACTGTACGGCCGCCAGGATACGAGCATTCCGCAAGACACGCTCGAACAGATGAAGCAGGCCATTGCGCAGGGACCGGAGGCGGGACGCGGCTCACAGTTTGTCGTCTATGACGACGCCGGGCACGCGTTTTTTGCCGACTACCGGCCGAGCTACAAGAAGGCGGATGCGGAGGATGGCTGGCGCCGTGCGCTTGTCTGGTTCAAGCAGCACGGGGTGGCATAGCGGCGTGGGGCGCGGCCGCCGCGAGGCAGGCGTGACATACGGGCGGCGCGCCGCGAGTGACGACATTGCCCCTTACGGCTGCGCTCCTGTGGCGACCGGGCGCTTGCTGTCCGAACTCCATTCGCTCCACGATCCCGCGTAAAGCGCCGCGCCGTGCAGGCCGGCGACTTCCATTGCGAGGGCGTTGACGCAGGCCGTCACGCCTGAGCCGCACTGCAGCACCACGTGATCCGGCGCCACGCCCGGCAACAGCGTCTGAAACTCCTCACGCAGCGAGTGCGCAGGCTTGAAGCGGCCGTCGGCGGTCAGATTGTCCTTGTAGAAGCGGTTCAGCGCGCCCGGGATGTGGCCGCCCACGGGGTCCATGGTTTCGTTCTCGCCGCGATAGCGATCCGCGGCGCGTGCGTCGATCACCACCCGCTCGTGCGTTTTCAGATTGCGCTCTACGGCCTGAACATCGAACGTCACGGCAAGCGGCGCGCCCGCCTTGAAGTCGCCCGCGGTGGGCGGCGTCACGTCTTGCGTCAACGGTCGGCCTGTCGCTTCCCAGGCCTGCAACCCGCCGTCGAGCAGGGCCACGGCGTCGTGACCTAGCCAACGCAGCAACCACCAGGCGCGCGCGGCGTACATACCGCCTTGCGCGTCATAAGCGACGACCTGCTGACCTTGCCTGAGGCCGCGCGCGGCGAGCGTGGCGACCAGCTTCGCGCGGTCCGGCAGCGGATGGCGGCCATTCGTGCCCGTCTTCGGGCCCGACAGATCGTGATCCAGATTGAAGTACAGCGCGCCCGGCAGATGGCCGGCCGCATAGGCGGTTTCGCCGGCTTCGGGATCGGCCAGGTCGAAACGGCAATCCATGACGAACACGCTGCCCGGTGCGGCAGCGAGCCGTTCCGCGAGATTCGTGGCGGAGATCAGCGTGGTGTAGTGAGTGTGCGGCATGACGGCCCCATGCAAGATGGTTGCGAAACGTGCGGCGTTGACCTGGTTCGAGGCCGCGGTGGCAGGCAACAGGCTGCACCGCGTTCGAATGGCCCATCCGGGTGATATTGTTAGTCTAAACAAAAAAGACGGGCCGAAGCCCGTCTTTCCGTTGTTTGACCCCACTTCGCCAGGTCTGGCCGCCCTTGTGGCATGCTGCATGCACGTTGATCAGATCGTGCCAAGCTGGCGCCGCAGGAACTCGTGGAAGTGCTGCATGCCGTCTTCCATCGGGCTCTGATACGGGCCGACCTGTGACTCGCCACGCTCCATCAGTGCGCGGCGGCCGGCGTCCATGCGCTCGGCGATCTCGTCGTCTTCGCGAGCCGTTTCCATGTAAGCGGCCCGCTCGGCTTCGACGAACTCACGCTCGAACAGCGCGATTTCTTCTGGGTAATAGAACTCGACGACATTGGTGGTTTTCTGCGGACCGCGCGGAATCAGCCATGACACGACCAGCACGTGCGGATACCACTCGATCATGATGCCCGGGTAGTACACCATCCAGATCGCGCCGAACTCGGGCGCCTTGCCGTCGCGGAAACGCAGCACTTCGTCGTGCCACTTCCGATACGTGGGGCTGCCCGGCTGTTCCAGATCTTTATGGACACCCACCGTCTGCACGCTGTACCAGTCGCCGAACTCCCAGGTCAGATCGTCGCAATTGACGAAACTGCCGAGGCCCGGATGGAACGGCGCGACGTGGTAATCCTCCAGATAGACCTCAATGAAGGTCTTCCAGTTGTAGTTGCACTCATGGACCTCGACGTGATCGAACATGAAGTTCGAAAAGTCGAAATGCTGCTTGGTGCCCAGTTGCGCCAGATCTTTCGCGACGTTGCGGCCCTGCGCTTCGAACAGCAGCCCTTGCCAGTTCTGCAGCCGCGTGGCGCCGAGATTCAGGCAGGGATTGTCTGCGAAATGAGGTGCACCGAGAAGCTGGCCGTTCAGATCGTACGTCCAGCGGTGCAGGGGACAAACGATGTTCTCCGCCTGGCCGCGGCCGTTGAGCATGATGGCTTGCCGATGGCGGCACACGTTCGACAGCAGTTCGATTTGTGACTGCTGGTTACGGACGAGCACACGCCCTTCGCTCTCGCTGGGCAAAGCAAAATAATTCCCCACTTCCGGCACCATGAGTTCGTGCCCGACGTAGCGAGGACCTTTCTTGAAAAGGGTGTCGATTTCGCGCGTTAGAAGCGCTTCGTCAAAGTAAGCCGTGACTGGCAGCTGGCTGTGAACAGACCGCAACTGCAATGCATTGCTCAGATTGGACATTCCCACTCCCGATGAAGACGTGAAAGCAGTGAACAACCCAACCATCGAAGATTCGATTTAGGGAGCCCGCGATTATACCTGTTTCCCCCTCCTTGGGGCGACTAAGTCCCTGATTTGGGTCAAAATTGTCAAGCAAGTTCGTTGTTTTTGCGCGCACACAAAGGATTTTTTTCTGTCAGGCTCTGGGTGACATGTAAGGGAAGCGTGTAGGGCGGGGGGCTGGGATCGAATCGGTTTGGTCTCTTTTGCCGTAGAATGTCCGACTTGTTTTAATTCTGCGACCATTCATGGCGAAGACCGCATCGAAAGACACCGCTGCCACCCCCGCCGAAGGCGCCGACAGCACACCACTGCCCGAGAACTACGAAGCGGCGCTGGCGGAGCTGGAAGGGCTGGTTGGGCGGATGGAAGGCGGTAGTCTGAGCCTCGAGGAATCGTTGTCCGCGTATCGACGCGGCGCGGCCCTCGTGACGTTTTGCCAGCAACAGCTGGAAAAGGTCGAGCAGCAGGTGCGGGTCCTCGACGGCGAGACCCTCAAGCCGCTGCCCATGAGTGGCACGAACACAACCGCTACGGATAGCGGGGACGACCTATGACTTTCGAACAATGGATGCACTCGGTACTCGAGCGCGTCGAAACGGCACTGGAACACTATCTGCCGGCACCTTCCGTCGAACCGGCGCAGCTTCATGAAGCCATGCGCTATGCCGTGCTCGGCGGCGGCAAACGGGTGCGCCCGCTGCTGTGCCATGCCGCCGGGGAATTGACGGGCGCGCGCGTCGAAGGCCTGGATGCGGCAGCGGTGGCGCTGGAAATGATCCACGTCTACTCGCTGGTGCATGACGACATGCCATGTATGGACGACGACGCGCTGCGGCGCGGCAAGCCCACGGTACACGTTAAGTATGATGAACCGACCGCGCTGCTGGTCGGCGACGCGCTGCAATCGCAAGCTTTCATTGCGCTGACATCTGATGTATTGCCGCCGCAGCAGCAGGCCGCGCTCGTGCGCGAACTGGCTTTGGCGAGCGGCTCGATCGGCATGGCCGGCGGCCAGGCTATCGATCTGGCGAGCGTCGGCCATACGCTCACGCGCGCCCAGCTGGAAACGATGCATCGGATGAAAACCGGTGCGTTGCTGCGCGCCGCGGTGCGCATGGGCGCGCTGGCGGGCGAAGCGCCGGACGCGGACGCGATGCGCGCGCTTGACGCTTATTCGGCCGCCGTGGGTCTCGCGTTTCAGGTCGTCGACGACATTCTCGACGTCACGACCGATTCCGCGACGCTCGGCAAGACGGCAGGTAAAGACGCGAAGGACGGCAAGCCGACCTACGTGTCGATTATTGGGCTCGACGCGTCGCGTGCGCTCGCAGCGCAACTGCGCGCCGACGCCCACGCTGCAATCGCGCCGTTTGGCGCGCGCGCGCAGCGCCTTGCCGAACTGGCTGACCTGGTGGTAAACCGGATCAGCTGAACGCGAAAGCCCGCCGCCGCGTCTCCTACGCAATGGAGATGTGCATGAAGTGCGGGCGCGTAAGTTTTCCTACAATGGAACGACGATGTACGACTTGCTGAAAACCATCGACGACCCGGCCGACCTGCGCCGCCTCGATCGCCGCCAATTGCAACCGCTCGCAGACGAGTTGCGCGCCTATGTGCTCGACAGCGTCTCGAAGACGGGTGGGCATTTGTCGTCCAACCTTGGCACGGTCGAGCTGACGATTGCGCTGCACTACGTGTTCGACACGCCGCGCGACCGGATCGTCTGGGACGTCGGCCATCAGACCTATCCCCACAAGATCCTGACCGGGCGCCGCGACCAGATGCACACGCTGCGTCAGTACGGCGGCATTTCCGGCTTCCCGAAGCGCGACGAGTCGCAATACGACACATTCGGCACGGCGCACTCCAGCACGTCGATTTCCGCTGCGCTCGGCATGGCGGTCGCCAGCAAGCTGCAAGGCGAGAACCGCATGGGCATCGCCGTGATCGGCGACGGCGCGATGACGGCCGGCATGGCGTTCGAAGCAATGAACAACGCGGGCGTCGAAGACGACGTGCCGCTGCTCGTGATCCTGAACGACAACGACATGTCGATTTCGCCGCCGGTGGGCGCGTTGAATCGCCATCTGGCGCGTCTGATGTCGGGCCGCTTCTACGCGGCGGCGCGCGCGGGCGTCGAACGCGTGTTGCGGGTCGCACCGCCCATGCTCGACCTCGCCCGCAAGCTCGAAGAGCACGCGAAGGGCATGATCGTGCCGGCCACGCTGTTCGAAGAATTCGGCTTCAACTACATTGGGCCGATCGACGGCCACGACCTCGATTCGCTGATCCCGACGCTGCAGAACATCAAGGAACTGCGCGGTCCGCAATTCCTGCACGTGGTGACGAAAAAAGGCCAGGGCTACAAGCTGGCTGAGGCTGATCCGGTGCTGTACCACGGTCCGGGCAAGTTCAATCCGGCTGAAGGCATCAAGCCGGCCACCACGCCGTCGAAGAAGACCTACACGCAGGTGTTCGGAGAGTGGCTGTGCGACGCGGCGGAACTCGACGCGCGTGTCGTCGGCATTACGCCGGCCATGCGGGAAGGTTCGGGCATGGTGGAGTTCGAGAAGCGCTTCCCGGACCGTTACTTCGACGTCGGGATCGCCGAGCAGCACGCGGTGACGTTTGCCGGCGGTCTCGCGGCCGACGGCATGAAGCCGGTCGTGGCGATCTACTCGACCTTCCTGCAGCGCGCATATGACCAGCTGATCCACGACGTGGCCTTACAGAACCTGCCGGTGGTGTTTGCCATCGACCGCGCGGGTCTGGTTGGCGCCGACGGCGCGACGCACGCGGGCGCCTACGATCTGGCGTTCCTGCGTTGCATCCCGAACATGACGGTGATGGCCGCGTCTGACGAAAACGAATGCCGGCAGATGCTGTATACGGCATTGCAGCAGCCGAACCCGACGGCCGTGCGCTATCCGCGCGGCGCCGGTACAGGTGTCGCAACGGTCAAGCAAATGGCCGCACTGCCGCTCGGCAAGGGCGAAGTGCGTCGCGAGACCGGGCAGCCCGCCGGCCAGCGGATCGCGATTCTCGCGTTCGGCACGATGGTCGCGCCGTCGCTCGCGGCGGCCGAGCAACTGGATGCAACGGTGGCGAACATGCGCTTCGTGAAGCCGCTGGACGCCGATCTGGTCCGTCAGCTGGCCGAGACGCACGACTATCTCGTCACGGTGGAAGAGGGCTGCATCATGGGTGGCGCCGGTTCGGCCTGCGTCGAAGCCCTGCTCGCGAGTGGGGTTATGCGACCCGTATTACAATTGGGCCTCCCCGACCGTTTCATTGATCATGGGGATCCGGCCAAGCTGCTCGCGGAGTGCGGTCTGGACAGCGCGGGCATTGCCAGGTCGATCCGCGAACGCTTCCTGGATCACGCCACGGGCGCGGCAGGCAAGTCGGTCAAGCGCGTCGCTTAAGTCGCTTAAGCGGCTTCGTGAACGAGCCGGGCGCCTGAGGTTCTCAGGCGCTTGCGCGGCTCTATCATGGCTATAGCAATCTCCAACTTGAATCGATGGGCCCGCGGGCCCATCATGCAACGCCGGCATTTGCCGGCGTTCGCCGTTGCGTGCCCCCTTGCGTGTGCGCGTCAGTGCGGCTAGTGAGGACAAGAACATGAATCAGATGAATCCCGCCTTTGTGATGCCCGACGTGCAGAGCACGGTCGATACGCGTCAGATCCCCATTCAACGGGTCGGCGTGAAGGCTGTGCGCCATCCGTTGACGGTGCGCACGCAAGGCGGCGAAGTGCAGCCTACCGTCGGTATGTGGAACCTGGATGTCCATCTGCCGGCGGACCAGAAGGGCACGCACATGTCGCGTTTCGTCGCGCTGCTCGAAGAGCACAAGGCGCCGCTCGAGTCGGCCACCTTCCGTACCATGCTGGCGGCCATGCTCGAAAAGCTCGAGGCCAACGCGGGCCGCATCGAAGTTTCGTTCCCGTACTTCGTGAACAAGACCGCGCCGGTGTCGGGCGTGCAAAGTCTGCTGGACTACGAAGTGACGCTGACGGGCGACACGCGCAATGGCGTAACACGCATATTTCTGAAAGTGCTCGTGCCCGTGACCAGCCTGTGCCCGTGCTCGAAGAAGATCTCGCAATACGGCGCGCACAATCAGCGTTCGCACGTGACCATCAACGCCGAGTTGACGGAAGACGTGCCGGTGGAAGACCTGATTCGTATCGCCGAGGAAGAGGCGTCGTGCGAACTGTGGGGGCTGTTAAAGCGCCCGGACGAGAAGTTCGTCACTGAGCGCGCCTATGAGAATCCCAAGTTCGTGGAAGACCTGGTGCGCGACGTGGCGCAGCGTCTGAATGCGGATGCGCGGATCATTGCGTACGTGCTCGAAGCCGAGAACTTCGAGTCGATCCACAATCACAGCGCGTATGCCGTGATCGAGCAGGACAAGCGGACTGCAGCGCGTTAAGCGAAGGCGAGTTCGGTGTAACAATGAAGAAACGGCCGCTTGAGCGGCCGTTTTCTTTGGCGGCGGCACTTGCGCCGCTTCGTCATAAGATCAGATCGTTCAGCGCGCGAGCGAGGTCAGGTCCCAGCGCGGCTTGACCGTGAACGCATAGTCCTTGCCCGATTGCTCCGGCCAGCGTGTGAGGCGCAGCGCGCCGGCGAGCGCGATCATTGCGCCGTTGTCGGTGCACAGCGACAGGTCCGGATAGTGCACGTCGAAACCACGCTTCTTTGCGGCGGCTGAAAGGGCCTCGCGCAACTGGCGATTGGCGCCCACGCCACCTGCTACGACAAGGCGCTTGAGCCTGGTTTTCTTGAGTGCAGCGAGCGATTTGGCGGCCAGCACGTCGACGGCTGCATCCACGAAACCGCGCGCGAGGTCGGCTTTGGCCTGTTCGCAGATGTTCGCGCCGCCAAGCTTCTTTACGTGGGTCAGCACCGCTGTTTTCAACCCGCTGAAGCTGAAGTCGAGGTCGCCCGAATGCAGCATGGGCCGAGGCAGAACAACCGCGCCGGGCGTGCCGAATTCCGCTAGCCGCGAGACTTCCGGGCCACCCGGGTAACCGAGGCCGAGCAGTTTAGCGGTCTTGTCGAAGGCCTCGCCGGCCGCATCGTCCAGCGTCTCGCCGAGCGTTTCGTAGATGCCCACGTCCGTGACCCGCATCAGTTGAGTGTGGCCGCCCGAAACCAGCAGCGCGACGAACGGAAACGGCGGCGGTTGGTCGACCAGCAGCGGCGACAGCAAATGCCCTTCAAGATGATGGATGCCGATAGTCGGCTTGTCCCACGCCATAGCAAGTGCGTTGGCGATGCTCGCGCCAACCAGCAGCGCGCCAGCGAGCCCCGGGCCTTGCGTGTAGGCGATGGCGTCGATTTCCGTGCGCGCGGTGCCGGCCCGCTCCAGCACCTCTTCGAGCAGCGGCAACGCCCGCCGGATGTGGTCGCGCGACGCGAGTTCCGGCACCACGCCACCGTATTCCCGATGCATCGCGATCTGCGAATGCAATGCGTGCGCAAGCAGGCCGCGCTGCGTGTCGTAGAGCGCGAGACCGGTTTCGTCGCAGGAGCTTTCGATGCCGAGAACGAGCATGATTCGAGGACTGGCGGGCGCGGCCAACATGTCGCTGTACGGCAATCCCGCGGGTTTCCGCAGGTTCGCGCACGCACGTTTAGGCGCCCGAAAAGTGTGAAGGCAAGCTTCAAAGTATAGCAGTGCGGGGAAGGGGCCGCAGGTACAATGCGCGCCATGGAATCCTTCGATATCGCGGTCATCGGCGCAGGCGCAGCCGGCATGATGTGCGCGGCGGTCGCCGGGCAACTCGGCCGGCGCGTCGTGCTGATCGATCATGCGCCGCGTCTGGCGGAGAAAATCCGCATCTCCGGCGGTGGCCGCTGCAACTTCACGAACCTGTACGCGGGACCGGCGAATTACCTGTCGGCCAATCCGCATTTCTGCCGCTCGGCGCTCGCGCGCTACACGCCGCGCGATTTCATGGCGCTGCTCAAGCAATATCGCGTCACGTGGCACGAGAAGCACAAGGGCCAACTGTTCTGCGATCAGTCGAGCGACGCGGTCATCGACGTGCTCAAAAGCGAATGCGACGCTGGTGGCATTGCGTGGCGCCGGCCGCTCGCGGTCGAGCAGGTGCGGCATGACGCCGCCCAAGGTTTTACGCTGGACACGCAGGGCGGCCCGATCCATGCGCGCGCGTTGGTGGTCGCAACCGGCGGTCTGTCGATCCCGAAGATCGGCGCGACCGAGTTTGCCTATCGTCTGGCCAAGCAGTTCGGTCACAAGCTGATCGACACCCGGCCGGCGCTGGTGCCGCTAACGTTTGCGGCCGCCGATTGGGAGCCGTTCGCGGCGTTATCCGGTGTTTCGCTGGAGGTTCGGATCGCTACCGGTAACAGGAAGGCCGGCGCGGAGTTCGTCGAGGACCTGTTGCTCACGCATCGAGGCTTGTCGGGCCCCGGCGTGCTGCAAATCTCGAGCTACTGGCAGCCGGGCGAGCCGATTCACATCAATCTGCTGTCCGAACAGGATGCCACGACGGCGCTGCTCGAAGCGAAAACCAGCACCAGACGGCAGATTGCGAACCTCTTGTCGGAATGGGTGCCGACCCGGCTCGCGCACGTCTGGCTCGAGGCGCATCAGATCCCGGCCGATGCGCGGCTCGCCGATTTGCCGGACAAGACGCTACGCCGCATCGGCGAGGCGTTGTCTCGCTGGACGCTCACGCCGAACGGCACGGAAGGTTACCGTAAGGCCGAAGTGACGCGCGGCGGGATCGACACCCGCGAACTGTCGTCGGCCACGATGATGAGCGCGCGTGTGCCCGGTCTGTACTTCATCGGCGAGGCGGTCGACGTCACCGGTTGGCTGGGCGGCTACAATTTCCAGTGGGCGTGGGCATCGGGGGTGGCGGCCGGCCAGGCGGCCGCGGAGTATGTCAGGCCCGAGGGGGCTTGACGCGCGCGTGTCTTTGTGAGAAAGGTCTGCTATACTCCCCAACCTTTACGAAGTTCCGTTATTGCAAAATGACGATCATCCGCGTAAAAGAAAACGAGCCTTTTGAAGTCGCCATGCGCCGCTTCAAACGCACGATCGAGAAGAACGGTCTGCTGACTGAACTCCGGGCGCGCGAGTTTTACGAGAAGCCCACGGCTGAACGGAAGCGCAAGAAGGCATCGGCGGTGAAGCGCCACTTCAAACGCCTGCGCAGCCAGATGCTACCCAAGAAATTTTACTGATTCTGACGTCGCTGCGCTTCCCGGAGCGGCGGCACGCAACTGGTGGCGGCATCGAACGCCGTCTCTTGCGGAAAACCTGGCCGTCAAGGCCAACCCGGCCAGGCCGCCTCTACTCCGCGAATTCGCGCCAACCCGCTTGAGGATGCTGTCCCAAGCGGGTTTTCGTGTTGATGCACCGTGCATGGCCGGACCTATTTACATTCCAACGCATTCAGGTGAGTAATGAGTCTCAAGGATCGGATCAACGACGACATGAAGTCCGCCATGCGGGCGCGCGAAACCGAGCGTCTCGGCACCATCCGCCTGCTGCTCGCCGCCATCAAGCAGCGTGAAGTCGACGAGCGCGTGACGCTCGACGACACGGCCATCACTGGCGTCATCGACAAGATGATCAAGCAACGCAAAGACTCGATCAGCCAGTTCGAAGCCGCGGGCCGTACCGACCTGGTCGAGAAGGAAAGCGCCGAACTCACCATCCTGTCGGCCTATATGCCGGAGCAGCTGTCGGACGCCGATATTGCCGCTGAAGTCCAGGCGGCGGTTGCGCAAACCGGCGCTACCGGGCCGCAGGACATGGGCAAGGTGATGGGCGTTCTCAAGCCGAAGCTCGCGGGCCGCGCCGACATGACCGCCGTGTCCGGGCTGGTCAAGGCTGCACTCGCGAAGTAACTCCGTTTCCCAGGACTGCGCCGGTGAGTCGTTCGACCTCGTGTTCAACTCGCCGCGCAGCCTTCAGGCTTTCAAGGTAGCGCCCCCACTGTGATTCCGCATTCGTTCCTGCAGGATCTGCTTAACCGCGTCGATATCGTCGACGTGGTCGGCAAGTATGTGCAACTGAAAAAGGGCGGCGCGAACTTCATGGGGCTCTGTCCGTTTCACAACGAGAAGAGCCCTTCGTTTACGGTTAGTCCGACTAAGCAGTTTTACCATTGCTTCGGCTGCGGCGCGCATGGCACATCCATTGGTTTCCTGATGGAGCATGCCGGCCTGACCTTTCCGGAAGCCGTCAACGACCTCGCCCAGTCGGTGGGCCTGACCGTGCCACAAGAGCCGTCGCCGCAAGGCGGGGGCGGAGGCGGTGGTTATGCGCCGGGGGCATCGAAGGCGGTGACCACCGCGCTCTCCGATGTGATGCAAACCGCATGCGACTTTTATCGCAAGCAGTTGCGCGGCGCCCCCAACGCGATCCAGTACCTGAAAAAGCGTGGCTTGACGGGCGAAATCGCCGCCCGTTTTGGCCTGGGTTATTCGCCCGACGGCTGGCAGAACCTGGAGGCTGCATTCCCCAACTATCGGGACGATTCGCTGGTGGAATCCGGCCTCGTGATCGTCAGCGAAAAGTCGGACGCACAGGGGCAGAACCGCCGTTACGACCGCTTCCGCGAGCGGATCATGTTCCCGATCCGCAATGTCAAAGGTCAGGTGATCGGTTTCGGCGGCCGAGTGCTGGACGGCGGCGAGCCCAAGTATTTGAATTCGCCGGAAACGCCTCTATTTAACAAAGGCAGCGAGTTGTACGGGCTGTTCGAGGCCCGCCTGGCCATTCGTGAACAGCATTATGTGCTGGTAGTCGAAGGGTATATGGACGTGGTGGCGCTGGCCCAGCTAGGGTTTCAGAACGCGGTTGCCACGCTGGGCACAGCCTGTACGCCAGTCCATGTGCAAAAATTGCTACGCCAGACGGATACGGTAATTTTTAGCTTCGACGGCGATTCGGCCGGCCGGCGGGCGGCGCGCCGGGCGCTTGACGCCTGTTTGCCGCATGCCGCGGACAACCGCACCATCCGGTTCCTGTTTCTGCCGTCCGAGCATGACCCGGACAGCTACGTGCGGGAATTCGGCACGGAAGCATTTGCCGAACAGGTCGAGCGGGCCATGCCGTTGTCACAGTTCATGCTGAATGAAGTGCTGACCGGCAAGGAGCTGGACCAGCCGGAAGGCCGGGCGCGCGCGCTGTTCGACGCCAAGCCGCTGCTGCAGGCGTTGCCTGCCAATGCGCTGCGTGCACAGATCATGCATATGTTCGCCGACCGGCTCGACGTGCCGTTCGACGAGGTCGCCGCGTTGTGCGAGGTGGATTCCCGGATCGCCGCGGCGGCCAGACAGGCGCCGGCCCGCAAGGACCGGCGCAGCGTAACCGGGATCGAGGAAAAGACGCTGCGCAATCTGGTGATGTACCCGCGGACGGTGGCGGTGATCGACGAGGAGGCCGAGCAGGCCCTCCTGAGCGTCAGCCGTCACGGCGAACTCTTTGAAGAAGTGACGACCCACGCCCGTGCGCTGGGCGACGCGGCGGAGTTCCAGCTGCTCTCCGACCTCTTGCGAAATGGTGCAAATGCCCCGACTTTCGAGGAAATCTTTCGCAAAATTCTGGACTATGATGAAAACGTCCGGGATTTGTTGCTGAAGGATCCCGCGAATCCGGCCGTAATAGAGGAACGGCGCGAGCAGGAACGAATTGTCGGCGAGGAGCTGAAGGCTGCTATTGTGAAGATGCGATACGACGCTTATTGCGAGCGCCTGGATCAGCTTTCGCGGCAGTCAAGGCATACCGCCGAAGAGTTCGCGGAGCTGACAGATCTGAATCAGAAACGGGCTGACATGAAGCGCCAGCTCGGTCTGTAGCAGGGGAGGGGCTGAAACCGAGGTGCTATAATAAAAGGTTTTCAGCGGTTTGTTTTCCAGGCAAAAGGCGAAAGGCGATTGCAATGGCAAAGACTACAGGCGGAAAGAAAGTGGCAGGCACGGGCTCCGAGGAGCCGACCAGCAAGGTTACCGAGGCCAGGTTCGCTTCTTCCGCAGTAAAAGGGTCTGCCGCAAGCGCCACACCTTCTGCAGGGAGGAAATCCTCGACTTCTTCCGCTGCGAAAGCAGCGTCGGTAAGCGCGGTGAAAGCCGTCAAGCCGGTCACGAAGCGGCCGAGTACCAGAAGCGCAAGGGAAGCGGTTGCCGCCCAGGACGATGCGGTAGCGCGCGAGACTCCAGTATCCACGGTTCTACCGGCTGTTGTCCAGCAGCCGCGAGTCGAGACTACAGCCGGTACGGCGAACTCCATGACGAAAAAGCTGAACGAAGTATCCGTCGATGACGACGCAACCCCGAGCGAGGAAACTACTGCAGCTCCGGGCAAAGGCGAAAAGGCCAAGGCACGCGACCGCCGCGCGAAGGAAAAAGCGCTGCTGAAAGACGCCTTCGCGTCCACTCAACCTGGCACCGCTGAGGAACTGGAAGAGCGGCGTTCCAAGCTGCGAGCGCTGATCAAGCTCGGCAAGGAGCGCGGCTTCCTCACGTATGCCGAAATCAACGACCACCTCCCGGACAACTTTGCCGAAACTGAGGCGATCGAAGGCATCATCAGCACGTTCAACGACATGGGCGTGGCTGTCTACGAGCAGGCTCCCGACGCGGAAACGCTGCTGCTGAACGACAACGCGCCGGCGGCTTCGTCTGACGACGAAGTGGAAGAGGAAGCGGAAGTTGCGCTGTCCACGGTCGACTCCGAATTCGGCCGCACCACCGACCCGGTCCGCATGTACATGCGCGAAATGGGAACGGTCGAGCTGCTGACGCGCGAAGGCGAAATCGAAATTGCGAAGCGCATCGAAGATGGCCTGAAGCACATGGTGATGGCCATCTCCGCGTGCCCGACGACGATCGCCGACATTCTCGCCATGGCTGAGCGTGTCGCGAACGAAGAGATTCGTATCGACGAACTGGTCGACGGCCTGATCGACGCGAACGCGGAAGATGCCGACGGTTTCTCCGCGCAGGAAGCGGAAGCGATCGAAAGCGAAGAAGAGGAAGTCGAAGAGGACGAAACAGAGGACGAGGAAGAAGACGACGGCACCGCGCAAGCCACCGCCAATGCGGCGCAGATGGAAGCGCTCAAGCGTGCGTCGCTCGAGAAGTTCGCCCTCATCAGCGAATGGTTCGACAAGATGCGTCGCGCGTTCGAGAAGGAAGGCTACAAGTCGAAGGCGTACCTGAAGGCTCAGGAAACCATCCAGAACGAGCTGATGACCATCCGCTTCACGGCGCGTACGGTCGAGCGTCTGTGCGACACGCTGCGTGCCCAGGTCGATGAAGTGCGTCAGGTCGAGCGTCAGATTCTGCATACGGTGGTCGATAAGTGCGGTATGCCGCGTGCCGAGTTCATCGCGCGTTTCCCGGGCAGCGAAACGGATCTCGAATGGGCCGACAAGATCGTCGGCGAAGGCCACGGTTACAGCGCGATCCTCACGCGTAACATTCCGGCCATTCGCGAACAGCAGCAGCGTTTGCTGGACCTGCAAGCCCGCGTCGTGTTGCCGCTCAAGGACCTGAAGGAAACCAACCGCCAGATGGCGGCGGGGGAACTGAAGGCACGTCAGGCGAAGCGCGAAATGACCGAGGCGAACTTGCGTCTCGTGATCTCGATTGCGAAGAAGTACACGAACCGCGGCCTGCAGTTCCTCGACCTGATTCAGGAAGGCAATATCGGCCTGATGAAGGCGGTGGACAAGTTCGAATACCGTCGTGGCTACAAGTTCTCCACGTACGCTACATGGTGGATCCGTCAGGCCATCACGCGTTCGATTGCCGACCAGGCGCGGACCATCCGGATTCCGGTTCACATGATCGAAACGATCAACAAGATGAACCGTATTTCGCGGCAGATTTTGCAGGAAACCGGTCTCGAACCGGATCCGGCAACGCTGGCGGAAAAGATGGAAATGCCGGAAGACAAGATCCGCAAGATCATGAAGATCGCGAAAGAGCCGATTTCCATGGAAACGCCGATCGGTGACGACGACGATTCGCATCTGGGCGACTTCATCGAAGATACGAACACGGTGGCGCCGGCGGATGCAGCGTTGCATGCCAGCATGCGCGATGTGGTGAAGGACGTGCTCGACTCGCTGACGCCGCGCGAAGCAAAGGTGCTGCGTATGCGTTTCGGTATCGAAATGAGCACCGATCACACGCTGGAAGAAGTCGGCAAGCAGTTCGACGTCACGCGTGAGCGGATCCGTCAGATCGAGGCAAAGGCGCTGCGCAAGCTGCGTCACCCGAGCCGTTCGGACAAGCTGAAGTCGTTCCTCGAAGGCAACTGATCGAGGAACATCCGGCTGTCGATGCGGACCCAGGGGCTTCCCGCTCGTCTCGCTTACGCGAAGCGATCACGGAAGCCCCTTTTTCGTGTAGTATGTCGGCCAATCAATGACTAGGCCCGGCCTTCAGACCGGGTCTTTTTCTTGGTTTCGATTCTCAGGGCCGGACGCCGTGCTGGTTGCAGGCAGCGGACTCATAATCCGCCTCCGAAAGGACATCGTGGGTTCGACTCCCACCCGGCCCACCAACGGAACCTTATTGGCTTCCAGAGCATTCAGTAGCGACTTGCAGACCCGCGTAGAGCGGGTCTTTTGCTTTGTGCCGTTGTAGAAACGTGCGGCCCGATCCAATAACAACCGGCTGGTTACCGGGTCAATGAGCGCGGCGCCCGCCGTCGCCGCAATTTCACCCTTCTGTGCCCGATAAGTAATACGTGTCCTTCAATGATGGAGGCGGGTACTTTTACTGCCGCATATCATCAGGTATATGGTCCGCTACTGGACGGGGATACTCAACGCGAGCATAGAGGCGGGAGTGGACGATGGCCGAGAGCGACTCAACCGGGACTGTTGGCATTCCAGAACGTCATGTCGACTGGAAGCATGCGGGCCTCCATGTGCCGTGCCTCAGCATCTATCCGGTGATCATCCATTTCTCCATGCCCGTCGCGTCGAACGGCGCGGCGAGAGTTACAGATTGCGTCCGACCTGAATATCAGCGAATGGACCGTTTCCACGCATCTGCGGCGGATCTACTCCAAGCTCGGCATTCGCACCCGGGCGGCGCTCGCCTACCGCTGCGCGTTCCTGCTGACTGGCAGTGAAGACGGCGACACACCCGAACGGCGACCATGACCTGAGCTGCTGAGGGTCGCGGATCGGGCGCGTCATGCTCGTGACGCATATGCCAGCCGAGAGCCAGCCGAGACGGCGACCCAGGCGTTTGAATCATCCATTGGCGACAGTCCCGTACCACACACCCTGTGCGGCTCACGCAACGCGCTAAACGGCGTTGCGCCAGATCGGACGAGCGCCACGTCATCGACGAGGCCTTCGGCAAACGAGGCCGGCCCGGTAGCCGGCGCGTTGCCGGGTCACGCTCGCGGTTGTCCTGAACGCACGGTAACATCCCCCATTCATCAGCAAAACGGAGAGCCCATGCCCAGATTCCTGCACACCGCGGACTGGCAGATCGGCACGCAATTCGGTCAGTTCGACGCCGAAGAAGCCGCGCATCTGGCCGAAGCGCGTTTCGAAACGGTGCGCCGGATTGCCGGCGAAGCCACCACGCGCCGCGTCGACGCGGTGCTGGTCGCCGGCGACGTATTCGATCAGCAGACCGTCTCCGACACGGTCATTCGCCGCCTGTTCGGCGCGCTCGCAGGGTTCGCCGGCCCATGGATCATGTTGCCCGGCAACCACGACGCGGCGCTCGTCGAGAGCGTCTGGACCCGCGCGCAACGTCTGAACTGCATCCCGCCGAACGTGCGCGTCGTGCTGACGCCAGGCGTTGTGCTGCTGGAAGAGGTCCAATGCGCGCTGTTGTGCGCGCCGCTCACGCAGCGCATCACGTATGACGACACCACGGCAAGTTTCGATCAGACGGACACGCCGCCCGGTTATTTTCGCGTCGGCCTCGCGCACGGCAGCGTGAGCGGCATCTTGCAGGAAGGCATCGACTCAACGAACCCCATTGCGGCGACCCGTGCCGAAACGGCTCGCCTCGACTATCTGGCGCTGGGCGACTGGCACGGCCACTTCGCGGTGAACGACCGCACGTGGTACGCGGGCACGCACGAACAGGACCGCTTTCGCGCGAACGATCCCGGTTTCCTGCTCGACGTCACGCTTGCCGGGCGGGGCGCGACACCGTCTGTCGAGGCGGTGCCGGTGGGCAAGTACCGCTGGTTGCGCTGGGAGGAGCAGATCGTGGTGCCGAGCGACGTGGACGCGCTCAAAGCCCGTCTGCAAGCGCTCGGCCCCGCCGATGTGCTGAAGCTCAGCGTGCGCGGCTCGACCGATCTGGCATCCGCGCAAGCAGTCCGCCTCGCCGTCGACGAAACCCGCGCGCGGGTGCGCGCCTTGCGGGTCGAGATGACAGAATTGCAGGTGCAGCCCACTGCGGATGACCTCGCCGCCCTCGGCGCGCAAAGCGGCTATCTGGGCAAGGTGGTGGCGCGCCTGCGCGATCTGCAGGCCGACCCGCAGCAGGCGACGCTCGCAGCCGAAGCGCTGTTGCTGCTCGCCCAGTTCCAGCGCGAAGCGAGGCCCGCATGAAGCTACAAAGCATTGCGATCCAGGAATTCAAGCAGTTCAGCGGGCGCCTGTTCATTGACGACCTGCAACCAGGGCTCAACCTCTTCACCGGCCCGAACGAGGCCGGCAAGAGCACGATCGCGGAGGCCGTGCGCACGGTGTTTCTCGAACGCTACAAGGCCTCGCATCTGAAAGATCTGTTGCCGTGGGGCAAGGCGAGCGGCCAGCCTTCGGTCGAAGTCAGCTTCAGTCTCGACGGTGTCGCGTGCGTGCTCGCCAAGCAATTCGTCGCGCGTCAGCGGTGCGATCTGCGCATCGGGCAGCAGTCCTTCAGCGAAGACGAAGCCGAAGACCGGCTCGCCGCACTGCTCGGCTTCTCGCGCGCCACGCGCGGCGCCATGAAGGCCGAGCAGGCCGGCGTGCCGGGTCTGCTATGGGTGCAGCAAGGCGAAACGCACGATGTGCGCGACGCCAGCGGCCACGCGGCGCTGTATCTGCGTGACGCGCTCTCGCAACTGTCGGGCAGCACCGGTTCCACCGGCGAAGACGGCCTGATTTCGGCCGTGCAGCACGAGTTGCGGCAACTTCTGACCGCCCGCACGCAGCGCTCCACGGGCCCACTCGCGCAAGCCGAGGCGGCGCTCGCCGAGCTCATCGCCGAACGCGAAAGCCTGGGTGCACAGCAGCGCCAGTTCGAAGAAAACCTCACGCGTCTGGCGACCCAGCAGGAAGCGTTTGAGGACGCCCAACGCAAGCGTGCGTGGGAAGGTCACGAGCAGAAGGCACTGCAGGCGCAAGCGCGGGCCGACGCGGCCGCTGAACTGGAACGCACCGTGCAGAACCTTGGGCAGACGCTGCAGTTGCGTGAAGCGGAACTGACGCTGTCGTTGCAGCACGAACAGAACGCGGTCGACCTCGAGGCCGCACTGGCGGACGAGCGGCAGCAGCTCGCCCGCGCGAAAGCGGCGCTCGCCGGCGCCGAAACCGAGCACGCCCAGGCCGGCGCTGGCGTAGCGCGCTGCCAGCAGATCAACGATGCCGCGAGCCGCGCGCAGGAACTTGCCAACCTCGCCGTGATGGCGCAGGAACTGCACAACCAGGTAGCGCTGCATCGCGCCGATATCGCGCGCCTCGAAGCGTCGATCGCAGCCGCTGAGGCCGCGCATGCGGCCGTGCTCGAAGCCGCGCGCGCCTCGGCCTCGCTCGAGATCGACGCGAAGCAGTTGCAGCATCTGCAATCGCTCGAATCGCGCGCGAGCGTGCTGCGCGCCCGTAAAGAAGCGGCGATGACGCGCATCGATTATCGGCTGAGCGGCACGCTGCTCGTCGGCGCTCAAACGCTGACGGGCGAGGGCGTGCTGCGGCTCGACGACGAGCAGACCATCGAATTGCCGGGTCTCGGCGAGTTGCGCATCGTGCCGGGCGTCTCCGACCTGGCCGCGCTGCGCACCGAACTCGCCGGGCTCGAGGCGCAGCACGCGGAGCTGCTGCAGTCGCTCGGCGTAGCGTCGCTGGGCGACGCGCAGACGCGCCACGAGCAGTGGAAATCGCAAGTCGCGCAGTTGCAGAGCCAGCAGAAGATTCTCGCGGTGCATGCGCCGCACGGCATCGAGCCGTTGCGCGCCGCGCTGGCGAGCGCCGTGGCGAAGCGTCAAACCGCGGACGAGCGCCTCGCAGCGCTGCCGGATGTGTCGAACGCGCCGGCTGTCGACGACGCGCGCCGCGCCGCGGACGAGGCGCGTCAGGCGCTGGAGTCCGCCATGCGCGTGCTGGCCCAGGTCAGCGAGCGGCGCTCGAATGCGCTGGCCGCGAGTGGCTCATTGGCCGAGCAGGTGCAGCGCAAGGAAGCACAGTTGCAAGACGACGCGTTCCGCCAGCGCCGCGCGCAATGGCAGGCAAAGATCGTCGAACAGCGCGCCCACGTCGTGGCCTTGACGGCGCAGCGCGACGAGCGCACTCGCGAACTTGGCGCGGTGCGCAGTGACGATCCTGCGGCTGAGGCGAAACGCTATCGCACCTCGGCAGACCTGGCACGCGCCGAGCAGCACGAGCGTCAACTGCGGATTGCCGGGCTGCGCAGTCAGCTCGAGACGGTCGGCGCATCGGGGCTCGGTGAACGCCTCGCCACGGTGACTGCGTCGCTTGAACAGATGGAGCGGCGCAAGGACGAGCTGACCTCGCGGGCGAACGCGCTTAGCCTGCTCGACAAGGTGCTGGTCGAAGAACGCGACGCGGCGGTCGCACAATTGCGTGCGCCGCTGACGGAGCGTCTGGGGCACTACCTGAAGCGCATTTTTCCGCAATCGGCGTTTGAACTGGGCGACGATCTGAGTCCCGTGGCTTTGCAGCGCGAAGGCCGGATCGACACGCTCGAAGCGCTCAGTTTCGGCACGCGCGAACAGATGGGCATTCTCGCGCGCCTCGCTTACGCCGACCTGTTGAAGGCGTCAGGGCGCCCCACTTTGCTGATGCTCGACGACGCGGCGGTGCACACGGACGGCATGCGGCGTGACGCGCTCAAACGCGCGCTGCTCGACGCGGCCACGCGCCATCAGATTCTCCTGTTCACCTGTCATCCGGAGCTGTGGGACGACCTGGGCGTGAAACAGCGTGCCATTGACGATCTACGGGCCGCCGCATGAGTGCGCTGCCGCTGGATACGCCGCACAGTGTCCCGGCGCTGCGTTAGAGATAGACCGGATGGCCGATGGCGCGGCTCTCGCGCGATGCCGTAACATGTGGCAGTTGATGAATGACGCAGAGCCGCTGACGGTTCGTTCAGGCCATTCTCGTACGCTCATTGAGGGAGCCTCGTTTGACAGTAGATTCGATCCCCGCGGGCCTGATGCTGGTTCACGGCAACCAGCCGGAACGCTTGCGCGACCTGGTGGTGCAATGGATCAGGCAGCATCCGCTGGCGCCGCTCGAAAAGGAGGTCATTCTCGTCCAGAGCAACGGCATTGCGCAGTGGCTAAAACTCGCGCTCGCCGCCGATCCTGACGAAGGCGGCTGCGGCATCTCCGCCGCGCTCGACATGTCGCTGCCGGCAAGCTTTCTCTGGCAGGTCTATCGCGCCGTGCTCGGCGACGCGGCGGTGCCGGCCATCTCGCCGTTCGACAAGTCGCGCCTCGTGTGGCGCCTCACGCGGCTGTTACCCGAGTTGCTGGAATTGCCCGGTTACGCGCCGCTCAAGCGCTTCATGGCGCAGGACGGCGATCAGCGCAAGCGCTTCCAGCTCGCGCAGCGCGTGGCGGACCTGTTCGACCAGTATCAGGTGTACCGCGCGGACTGGCTGGCGGCATGGGCTGCGGGAGAAGACGTGCAGATCGACGCGCGCAACCACCGCACGCCGCTGCCGGATGAATACCGCTGGCAGGCGGCGCTGTGGCGCGCGCTGCTGGAAGACGTGGGCGCGCACGGGCCGGCTGGCGTCGATATGGCGAAGGCCGGGCGTGCCGCCGTGCATGAAGCCTTCATGCGCGAGGCCGCCGCCCGCCCGGAGCACGACCGGCCAGAGAACTTGCCGCGCCGTGTGATCATCTTCGGCGTGTCGAGTTTGCCGCGCCAGGCGGTGGAAGTGCTCGCCGCGCTCTCGCGCTGGACCCAGGTGCTGATGTGCGTCCACAACCCGTGCGCGCACTATTGGGCCGACATCGTCGCCGATCAGGATTTGCTGCGCGCGCAGCGCTCGCGTCAGCAGCGTCGTCAAGGTATGCCGGCTACGATGGACGAGGCGCAGTTGCATCTGCATGCGCAGCCGCTATTGGCGGCGTGGGGCAAGCAGGGCCGCGACTTTATCGGCTTGCTCGACGAATACGACAGCGCCGAGGCGCGCGAACGCTATACGCCGCAGTTCACGGGCATCGGCCAACGGATCGACCTGTTTGAAAGCGACGACGCGTCGACCCTGTTGCAGCAGCTCCAGGACGATATCCGCGATCTGCGGCCGCTCAAGGAAACGCGCGAATACTGGCCGGAAGTGGACCCCGAATTCGATACGTCGATTCGTTTTCACATCGCCCATAGCGCGCAACGCGAAGTCGAGATCTTGCATGACCAGCTGCTCGCCGCGTTTGCGGAGGATCCCACGCTGCGTCCGCGCGACGTGATCGTGATGGTGCCGGACATCGAGGTGTACACGCCGCACATCCAGGCGGTCTTCGGCTTGCTGGATCAGGACGACCCGCGGCACATTCCGTTTAGCGTCGCCGATCGCGGCCAGCGCGATTTCGATCCGCTGATCGGTGCGCTGGAGACGCTGCTCGCGCTGCCGCAGTCGCGGCTAACCGTGAGCGACGTGCTCGATCTGCTCGAAGTGCCCGCCTTGCGCGCGCGCTTCGAAATCAGCACGGACGATCTGCCGAAACTGCGTAGCTGGATCAGCGGCGCGAACATTCGCTGGGGCTTGCACGCGGAGCAGCGCGCGAGCCTCGGTCTGCCGCAGGCTGACGACGAAACCGCGCCGAATAGCTGGGCTTTCGGGCTGCGCCGGATGTTGCTCGGCTACGCGGCCGGCGACAAATCCGGCGCGTGGCGCGAGATCGAACCGTATGCGGAAATCGGCGGTCTGGATGCAGCACTGCTGGGGCCGCTGACGCGCCTCATCGACGCACTGGATGGCACATGGCAGACATTACGCAAACCGGCCACCGTCGAAGCATGGTGCACACGCTTGCGGGCAATGAAAGCCACCTTTTTTGCCGCCGACGACAGCGAAGACGCCTACACGCTCGAGCGCCTCGACGCCGCACTCGAAGCATGGCGCGACGCATGCGACGAAGCCGCGCTGACGGGCGAGCTGCCGCTTTCGATCGTGGGCGACTACTGGCTCTCGCAGTTCGAAGGCGGTGGCCTGTCGCAGCGCTTCTTTGCAGGCGCCGTGACGTTCGCCACGCTAATGCCGATGCGCGCGATTCCGTTTCGCCGCGTCTGCCTGCTCGGTATGAACGACGGGGACTATCCGCGCAACCGTATGCCGCTCGACTTCGACCTGATGCGCCGAAATTACCGGCCTGGCGACCGGTCGCGTCGCGAGGACGACCGCTATCTGTTTCTGGAGGCGCTGTTGTCGGCGCGCGAGCATCTGCATGTGTCGTGGGTCGGACGCAGCGTCAACGACAACACGCCGCGTCCGCCGTCGGTGCTGGTCGGCCAGTTGCGCGACCATCTGAAAGACGGCTGGCGGCTCGAAGGCGCGCCCGCTGACAAGCCGGAGACGTTGCTCGATGCGTTGACGGTGGATCATCGGCTGCAGCCATTCAGCGCGGCGTATTTTCCTGCACGGCCGGAGGCGTCGAAGCTCTTCACCTACGCCCGCGAGTGGCATCAGCCCGCGTCTTCGCCGAAGCAAAACCAGCGTGCCGCCGACGCCGAACTGCCGACGCTCGAACGCGACGAGCCGCTGTCGGTGCGCGAACTCGCGGACTTCCTTCGGGATCCGGTCAAGACCTTCTTCCGTCAGCGCTTGCGGGTCGCCTTCGAAACGGAAGATGTCGCCAGCGAAAATCACGAGCCATTCGAAGTCGATCAGCTCGAAGCATGGCAACTGCAAAACGAACTGATTCGCGCGCAAGCCGCGGCGTTGGAACGCGGCGAAGCGGATCTGCTGCCGGCGGCGGTCGAGCGCCTTGAACGCATGCATCGCAGCGGCGATCTGGCGGCGGGTGGCTTTGGCGAGGTAATCGGCGCGGAGTTGATGGAGCCGATGGCCGATCTGTTCGACCGCTATCGCGCGCAGCTCGCGCGCTGGCCGAAACTGCTCGACGAACAATTCGAATTGCGTGTCGAAGCCGTGGGCGCTGCCAATGCGCTGACAGTCGAAGACTGGCTTGGCGATTTACGTGCCGGTCCTGACGGTACACACGGTCGGGTCTTTCTGGACCCCGGCACGCTGATCAAGGACCACAAATACCGTGGCGATCGGCTCATCGGACCCTGGGTTGGCCATCTGGCCGCGCAGTTTGCCGTGGGCGCGGTGACGACCGTGATCGTCAGCAAGGTGGGCAGCGTGGAGTTCGCGCCGCTCGCACAGAGCGAAGCGCGCGCGCATCTGCTTACATTGGTGCGCAGGTGGGACGAAGGCACGCGTCGGCCATTGCCGCTCGCCGTAAAAGCCGCTTTTGCATGGCTCAGAAAGCGGCCGGGTTCATTCGACTTCGCAGCGCCGCGCGACTACAGCGGAGCAGAGTTTGCAGAAGCACGCGAGGCCGCGCGCCTGATTTACGAAGGTGCGGCACGTCAGCCCGGCGAGCGCGAGACCAACCCGTATTTGCGTCGCGCGTATCCGGATTTCAGCGCGCTCGCCGCAAGCGGCGAATTCGAAACGCTTGCGGTCGAACTGCTGTTGCCGTTACATCAGGCCATTCCTGCGTCTTCGTCGTCGAAGTCGAAAAGCAACGCCGCCAACGTCATCAACGCCGGAGACGCCCAATGAACGCGCCCCTCACACCCGCGCTCGAGGCGCCCAGGGAACTGCGTCCGCTGGCGTTTCCGCTGCACGGCAGCAGCCTGATCGAAGCCAGCGCGGGCACCGGCAAGACGTTCACGATTGCGATGCTCTACGTGCGGCTCGTGCTAGGGCACCGCGGCGAGGATGACACCGGTAATGACGCTCACGCGGTGCGGCCGTTGACGCCGCCGGAAATCCTCGTCGTCACGTTTACGGATGCCGCAACCAAGGAACTGCGCGAGCGTATCCGGGCACGGCTGATCGAAGCGGCCCAATATTTCCGCAAAGACCCGATCGAGGTCGAACCGTTGGCGGACGACGAAGAAGATCTGTTGCACGAGCTTCGCGAGGCCTATACCGAAGACCAGTGGCCAGCCTGCGCGCGCCGTCTGCAACTCGCCGCCGAATGGATGGACGAGGCCGCGGTCTCGACGATCCACGGCTGGTGTAACCGGATGCTGAGCGAGCACGCGTTCGACAGCGACAGCCTGTTTTCGCAGACGCTTGAAACGGACCAGAGCGAGTTGCGCGCGGAAGTCATGCGCGACTACTGGCGTACCTTTCTTGCGCCGCTGGACGCGCGGTCGGCCGCGGAAGTTCGCCAATGGTTCGCGAGTCCGGCCGCGTTGCAGGCGGATATTCGCGGCCTGATCGGGCACGCGGAGCTGCTGCCGGATGCCCCCGCGCCGCGCGAGGCTTTGACGGCATCGCGTGAGGAACAGCACAAGCATCTGGTGGCGCTGAAAGCGAACTGGCCGGCGTGGTGCGACGAGATTCAGACGTTGTTCGACGACGCGCGAGCGAAGAAGCAATTCAAGGCCACCAGCCTGAACGCGCCGAACTGCAAGAAGTGGATCGACAAGCTGCGCGACTGGGCAAATGATCCTGAGTTGCTCAGACCGGATTTCGACGACAAGGCCACCGTGTGGACGCGCTTCA
The DNA here is from genome assembly GCF_036488795.1 of Paraburkholderia sp. Classification (GTDB taxonomy): domain Bacteria; phylum Pseudomonadota; class Gammaproteobacteria; order Burkholderiales; family Burkholderiaceae; genus Paraburkholderia. Next base: position 23,972 of record NZ_DASXHA010000108.1, on the reverse strand, counting down.
CGCCGGCCGGACTTGCGGAGATCTGGTTGCCTGGCGAACCGCCGGCGCATCCGGCGTTCCTTGCAATGGAAACGCTGCGCGAATGTCTGGCGGCGCGGCCGACGGCGCGACATGACCTGCTATGTCACGCGGCGCGCTGGGTCGCGCAGCGTTTCGCGGAGGAAGAGGCGCGCCGTTCGCAGATGGGCTTCGACGATCTGCTGACGCGCCTGAACGACGCCTTGCACAAGCCGAATGGCGAGCGGCTCGCGCAGATTATCCGGCAGCAGTATCCGGTCGCTTTGATCGACGAGTTTCAGGACACGGACCCGGTGCAATACCGGATTTTCGATGCCGTTTATCGGATTGCCGTGAACGATCCGCAGACGGCAATCATCCTGATCGGTGACCCGAAGCAGGCCATCTACGCGTTCCGCGGCGCGGACATCTACACCTACCTCGAAGCACGCCGCGCGTGCGCGGGCCGGCTCTTCACGCTGAAGAAAAACTTCCGCTCGACGGCTCAGATGGTCGCAGCCGTCAATCGTTGTTTCGACGCAGCGGAAGAGCGGCCGGCAGGCGAAGGCGCGTTCCTGTTCCGCAACCCCGACGGCGGCGACAATCCGTTGCCGTTTATCGCCGCGGACGCGAATGGCCGCAAAGACACACTGCAAGCCAGCGGCGGCAGTCTGCCCGCGCTGAATGCCTGGTGGCTGCCGCCCGTGGAAGAGGGCAAGGCGCTCAGCAAGGAGGCATATCTGCGCGGCATGGCCGCCAGCTGCGCGACCGAGATGGTGCGTCTGTTGAATCTTGGACAGGCAGGCGAGGCGGGCTTCGTTGGCGCGCGCGGCATGAAGCCGCTCAATCCCGCGGATATGGCCGTGCTCGTCAACAACGGCACGGAAGCGCGCGCAATCCGCCTGGCGTTGGCCGAACGCGGCGTGCGCAGCGTCTATCTGTCGGATCGTGACTCGGTGTTCCAGACGGAGCAGGCAACCGAATTGCGTCATTGGCTCGCCGCATGCGCCGACCCGGACGACGGACGCCTCGTGCGCAGCGCGCTGGCAACGGTGGCGCTGGGTCTGGATTGGGCTGCGCTCGACGAGTTCAACCGCGACGAAATCAAGTGGGAAGCGTGTGTGCTGCAGTTTCGCGGCTATCGCGATTGCTGGCGCAAAAGAGGCGTGCTGCCGATGCTGCGTCGTCTGCTCAACGACTTCCACGTACCGCAACGCCTGCTCGGTCAAACGGCGGGCGCCGCAGTGAACGGCGAGCGCGTGCTGACAAACCTGCTGCATCTGGCCGAATTGTTGCAGCAGGCGAGCGCGCAGCTCGACGGTGAACACGCGCTGATCCGCTACCTGGACGAGCAGTGTCAGGACGAGGGCGCAGGCGCGGGCGGCGACGCACGGCAATTGCGCCTCGAAAGCGATGCGGGGCTCGTCCAGGTGGTGACCGTGCACAAGTCGAAAGGGCTGGAGTATCCGCTGGTGTTCCTGCCGTTCGCCTGCACCTTCCGGCCGGTCAAGGCCGGCGACATGCCGCTCAAATGGCACGATGACGAGGGCCAGCTGCACGTCACGCTCAGTGACCCGGACGTGCTGCCGCGCGCGGACCGCGAGCGGCTCGGCGAAGACTTGCGCAAGCTGTATGTGGCGCTGACGCGGGCGCGCTACGCAACGTGGGTGGGCATTGCGCCAATCCAGAACATCGAGTTGAGCGCGTTGGGCTATCTGCTCAAGGGCGGCCGGCCGATCGAAGCGGCCGAACTCGGCGACTTGCTGGAGCAGCTGAGGGGCACGTGCGCGGAAATCCGCGTGGCCCAGGCGCCTGCGGCAACCGATGCGCCGTTCGTGCCGCTTGGCCAGCAGCAGATGCGTGGCGAGGCGCGCCATTTGTCGCGGCGAGTGCGCGAACATTGGTGGATCGCCAGCTATTCGAGCCTGAAGAAGATCAACGAGACGATCGGCAGCGGCACAGGTCTCGTGATCGAGGCGCCGGTGGCGGACGCGGGCGCGGGCGATTCGCGGCTTGCACCTGATACGCGTAGCGAAGACGTGTTCCACGAATTGCTGGAAGCCGAAGTGCTCGACGAGGATGAAGATCTGCTGCCGTTGACGCCGTCCACTGTGGCGGGCGCGGCTGCCATGGCATTACCGGCCGATCAGACCATGCACGGCTTTCAGCGCGGCGCGGACGCCGGCAGCTTTTTACACGACCTGATGGAATGGGCGGCCAACGAGGGCTTTGCAAAAGTCGCCGCGGACGAGCAACTGGTGCGCGATACGGTGGCGCGCCGCTGCAACCTGCGTGGCTGGGCGCGCTGGATCGAACCACTCGCGGACTGGCTGCTTTATCTGTTGCGCACGCCGCTCGCGCTGCCTGCGGTAGAAGGCGAGGCCGTTACGCCGGTCGTGTTGGCGAAGCTGACTTCCTACATGGCGGAAATGGAGTTCTGGCTGGCCGCGCACACGGTGGACACGCAAGCGCTCGATCAATGGGTGTCGAGTATGACGCTCGACGGCGCGGCGCGCCCCGCGCTCGAGCCCACGCAATTGAACGGCATGCTCAAGGGCTTTATCGATCTGGTATTCGAACATGACGGCCGCTATTACGTGGCGGATTACAAGTCGAACTGGCTCGGCCCGGATGACGCGTCATACACCCCGGCAAAGATGCGCGCGCAGATCCTGCATTCTCGCTATGAGTTGCAGTACGTGCTTTATCTGTTTGCGCTGCATCGTCTGTTGAAAGTGCGGTTGCCGGATTACGACTACGACCGCCATGTGGGCGGCGCAGTCTATCTGTTCTTGCGTGGCGGGCGGGCGCCGGGCCAGGGCTTGCACATCGAGCGGCCGCCGCGGAAACTGATCGAACAACTGGATGCGCTGTTTGCACAGCGTGCCGCGAACGACGAAGCCATGGAGTATGCGTTGAAGGATGTTGAATGACGACCCGCACCTCTGACTCCGTCGCCGCCCTGGGCACGTCCGGCGACACCGCGCGCATGCTTGGCGTACTCGACCAGTGGGTCGAACGCGGCTGGCTGCGCGCGCTGGATGCCGGCTTCGCGCGCTTCCTGTGGCTAGAAGAGCCGCACGCGCCGCCGCTACTGTTGCTCGCCGCTGCACTCGCGAGTCATCAGCTGGGTCGCGGACATGCTTGCCTGGACTTGCAGGCGACTCTCGACGATCCGGCTTTCGCGTTGTCGCTACCACCAGACGGACCGCAGGCGCTAGCCGCGCCGGAGCCGCCGCAGGCGCCGGCCGAGGTGCTGACGGGCGTGACTCTTGCACGCTGGCTGGCGGCGCTTGATCAGCCCGCACTGGTCGGCACGGCCGCAGGCAATTCGCCGCTTGTGCTGGTCGGTACGCGGCTCTATTTGCGCCGCTACTGGCAATATGAGCAGGACGTGCGTGCCGGCATCGAGCGCCGCCTTGCGGCTTCGGCGCAGATGGAGGCGTCATTGCAGGCCGAGTCCGCGCGCAGTGCACTCGACGTGCTGTTTCCGCCGCGCCCGGCGAATTCATCTGGCGCCGACTGGCAGAAGCTCGCTTGCGCGCTGGCGGCGCGCAGCGCGTTCAGCATCATCACCGGCGGTCCGGGTACCGGTAAGACCACCACCGTAGTGCGACTGCTGGCCTTGTTGCAAACCATCGCGCTGGGGAACGCAGCGAGTGTGGCTACTTCCGCGAACGGGCTGCGTTCCGCGCGGCCATTGCGAATCCGTCTGGCGGCGCCGACCGGGAAAGCGGCGGCGCGTCTGAACGAATCGATCGCGGGAGCGGTGGCGAACTTGCCGGTTGACAGGTTGCCGCACGGCGCTGCGGTACGCGATGCGATTCCGACTGTCGTGACCACGCTCCATCGCGTGCTGGGCACGCGCCCGGACAGCCGCCGTTTCCGTCACGATGCGAGCAATCCGTTGCCGGTGGATGTGCTGGTGATCGATGAAGCGTCGATGGTCGATCTGGAAATGATGGCCGCCGTGCTCGACGCCCTGCCGGCTTCGGCGCGACTGATTCTGCTCGGCGACAAGGACCAGCTGGCGTCGGTCGAAGCGGGCGCCGTGCTCGGCGAATTGTGCGAACGCGCAGGCGAGGGCCATTACACGCCCGCCACCCGCGACTGGCTGCAGGCAGCCACTGGCGAGCGGATCGGCGCGGCCATGCTCGACGAGCAGGGCACGGCGCTCGATCAGTCGGTGGCAATGCTGCGGCAGAGTCATCGGTTCTCGGCGGAAAGCGGCATCGGTCAACTGGCCGCGCTCGTCAATGCGGGCAACGCGGTGGGTGTCGCGGAGGTGTGGAAACACGGGCACGCAGACCTTGCCCTGCTGGTTTCGTCAGCGACTGAGGAAGCATCGTTCAAGGCGCTCGTCATCGACGGCGAAGGCGGTGCTGCGGCGTCCGCCCAGCTGTTTGGGGCAAACGGCGAGCCGGCGCGTCCGCGTCATGGCTACCGGCATTACCTCGAAACCATGCGCAATAGTCGGCCGGATCGCTACGCCGCGGCGGAGGACTTTGACGTGTGGGCCAGGCAAGTGCTGAAAGCTCACGGCGAGTTCCAGTTGCTGTGCGCGTTACGTCGCGGGCCGTGGGGCGTCGAAGGCCTCAACAAGCGGATTGTGCGTTTGCTGCAGGAAGCGGATTTGGTTGCCGTGCGCGGCGAATGGTATCCGGGACGGCCGGTGCTGGTCACGCGTAACGACTATGAGCTCGGTTTGATGAACGGCGACATTGGCATCACGCTGGAGCTGCCGGGCGCCACGGCAGACAGCTCGCTGCTGCGGGTCGCATTTCCGGCAGGCGATGGCGCGGACGGCATCAAGTGGGTATTGCCGAGCCGGTTGCAGGCGGTCGAAACCGTGTTCGCGCTGACGGTGCACAAGTCGCAAGGCTCGGAGTTCACGCACGCGGCGCTCGCGTTACCGGACACCTTCAGCCCGATCTTGACGCGTGAGCTGGTGTACACCGGCATCACACGAGCGCGGGCGTTTTTGACGCTGGTGGTGCCGCAGGGGAAACTCGTGCTCGAGCAGGCGGTGCGTGCGAGAGTGTTGCGGGCGAGTGGCCTGCTGGCGGGGTTTGGGAACGCGGAGCCCGTCAATCCGGCTTGAGGCTACAATTGGTTCGCGTCAATAGCGTTGGCAATAGCGTTGGCAATAGCGTTGTCAATAGCCGGTCAACAGCGCGGTCGACGCGAGGCTAGCCGCTCGCGCTTAAGAGCCCTCTTTCAAACACGGTCTGCGGACATCAATAGAGGCGAGTATGAGAATCGCAGTGCTCGATGACGATCCCGCTCAAACCCGTTTCGTCGAGGAGACGCTATCAGCGACGGGACACATTTGCTACAGGGTCTCCGCAGGCCGCGAACTCGTCAAGCAACTGCATCGCCAGACCTTCGACCTGTTGATCCTCGACTGGCTCGTGCCGGATCTATCGGGCGATATCGTCTGGAGCAGCTTGGCGACACGGTAACGGATGCGCGCGACTAGCGGGTTCGTCCGCCAGAAGGCTTTCATTCGAACGGCGGGCGGTGCACGATGGCGTAAGGCAGCCGGTCCGGCAGCTGCCTGATCATAAGAGACTTAAAACCAGCAGGAACTGAGTGCTTCCGAGGAGACGATCTCATGGCGCATATGTTCGAGGAAGGTCTCGGCCGTCGTGAAGCGAACTACGTACCGCTCACGCCAATCGACTTCATTGTGCGTGCGGCCGAAGTTTATGGCGACCGGCCGGCAATCGTCCACGGCGACACGCGCCGTAGCTGGCGCGAAACGTATGAGCGCAGCTTGCGCCTTGCCAGCGCGCTGCAGCGGGTGGGCATCTCGCGCGGCGATACCGTAGCGGTGCTGCTGCCCAACATTCCTCCGATGATAGAAGCCCACTTCGGCATACCGATGGCGGGCGCCGTGCTCAACACGCTGAACACGCGGCTCGACGCAGCGTCGATTCTGTACATGTTGCGGCATGGCGAGGCGAAGGCGCTCATCGTCGATACCGAGTTTGGCGAGCTCGCGCAGCGTGCTTCGCTTGAGTTTCCTGAGCTGCGCATTGTCAGCGTGAACGACGTAATGCCGGCCGACCCGCTCAAGTTTCCCCGTGCCACTGACTACGAAGCCTTCCTGCAAAGCGGCGACCCGCAGTTCGTCTGGCAGCCGCCCGCCGATGAGTGGGACGCGATTGCGTTGAACTATACGTCCGGCACCACGGGCCATCCGAAGGGCGTCGTCTACCATCATCGCGGTGCATACCTGAACGCCGTGAGCAACATCCTCGAATGGGATATGCCCAAACACGCGGTGTATCTGTGGACACTGCCGCTGTTTCACTGCAACGGCTGGTGTTTTCCGTGGACGGTCGCCGCGCGTGCGGGCGTCAATGTCTGCTTGCGCAAGTTCGACGCCAAAGCCGTTTTCGATCTGATTCGCAGCGAAGGCGTGACCCACTACTGCGGCGCGCCGATCGTGCAAAACGCTTTGGCAAATGCGCCGGCGCAGTGGCGCGAAGGAATCGACCACCGCGTGGCGACGATGGTGGCGGGCGCGGCACCTGCGCCTGCCGTCATTGCCAGGATGAAGGAGATCGGCTTCGATCTGACCCATGTGTACGGGCTGACCGAAGTGTATGGACCGGCTTCGGTATGCGCCAGACAGGATTGTTGGGAGAGTGTGAACGACGAGGAACTGGCAAGACTCAACGCGCGGCAGGGCGTGCGCTATCACCTGCAAGCGGCCGCGACGGTACTGAACCCGGACACGCTCGAAGCCGTGCCCAACGACGGCGAAACAATGGGCGAAGTCATGTTTCGCGGCAACATCTGCATGAAGGGGTATTTGAAGAACGAGCGCGCCACTGAAGAAGCCTTCAGAGGCGGCTGGTTTCACACTGGCGATCTGGGCGTGCTGATGCCGGACGGCTACATGCGTATCCGTGACCGCAGTAAGGACATCATCATTTCCGGCGGCGAAAATATTTCCAGTATCGAGGTGGAAGACACGTTGTATCGCCATCCTGCAGTGGCCGTTGCGGCCGTGGTGGCGATGCCGGATCCGAAGTGGGGCGAGGTGCCGTGCGCGTTCGTCGAACTCAAGGAAGGAGCGTCCGCCACAGCCGAGGCGATCATCGCGCACTGCCGTCGTTTTCTGGCCGGATTCAAGCTGCCGAAAGCAGTTTGCTTCGGGGAACTACCGAAAACGTCCACCGGGAAAATCCAGAAGTTCGAGCTGCGCGCCCGCGTAAAGTCAGGTAGCGCGATTGATGTGGTCGGCGCAGACGCAGATGCAGACGCACACAAGAGTCCGCGCTAGCCGACCACCTGAGCAACGGCCTCAGCCGCGCGTGTCGACCCAGTTACGCGCCCAGCGGCACGAGTGTTGCAATGCCTGCTCTTCATTGCTGAAGTAGTCGAGCGAATAGAATTGATAACGCGTTTCGGCGCGTGCATTGTCGTCGCGCTCAAGCAGCAGATTGGATGAGAATGAACCATCAGGCAAACGATGTGCTGATGGTTTGACGGCATAGCCGTTGTAATGCTGAATGTGTGTGTTTTGCATTTTATATTTCTAAATATTCGCACGCGTGCGGCGATCGGGACAAAGGAGTCCATGCCGGATTCAACGCGTAGCGGGAATGGCGCCAAGGCCAGAATGAAGCAGGGGAATGAGGGGGCAAGCGATGCGTTTGGCGCAACGAAACTGCCGATGCGGTTACGCCAACTGTGGGAGACGAAGCTCCGCGAGGATGTCGCTGCAGCCCGGTACCCGTTGCCGGATACCGGACCCGTCAAACTTTACAGCGGCTTGATGTTAGCCGCTTGCAGACCCTTCGGGCCTTGCTTCGTTTCGAAGCTCACTTTCTGGTTTTCAGCGAGCGTCTTGAAGCCGTCGCCGCTGATTTCGGAGAAGTGAGCGAACAGGTCGTCACCGCCCTTGTCCGGGGTGATGAAGCCGAAGCCCTTGCTGTCGTTGAACCACTTAACGGTACCGGTATCCATGAAGAATCCTTGAGGAAAAAATTGTGAATAGTCGCTCTGAAATGAGCACGCGAAGCGTCAAGGAGGGAGAGGACAACGAATACCGCTGAGGGAGCGAGCAATTGATGAACAGCAATCGAACTTCTTGAACTTCGAGGAACACAATATCTGGATGAGGCTGCTGGCGTCAAGGACTTTCTTGTAAAGCTTCGGGCGGTTCGCACTTCGTGCAGCGGGAATCGGTCAGGCCCCCTTAGGCGAGCGGCACGCTGTAATTGCGGTGTCTGCCATGCCTGACATGGCATTCAGAGCAACGCAGCGGAGCCGCTCAGGTCAGCATCATTGAACAGTCTTAAAGGCCGACACGGTGCGCAGTGAAAATCAGCCTGAGGCCCAACGCGGTGATGGCGCTCGCCGCCACCCGGTCCACCCAGGTCTTCGCCTTCAGATACAGTTCGCGCGGACGCCGGCTGGAAAAACACAAGGCCACCACGGTGTACCAGCCGGCTTCAATCGTGAAGATGGCCGGCGGTAGTGCGAAATAGCACCACAGCGGCGGATGTTGCGGAAGCAGGGCCGCAAATATGCTGCCGTAGTAAATGGCGGTTTTCGGATTACTGAGTTGCGTGCTTAAACCAATCCAGAACGATTTGCGCGGATTGCCGTTGAGGCCGGTTTGGGTCGCGTCGAAAGCGAGCGGGGAGGCCGCACCACGCCAGATCTTCGTGGCCAGATAGATCAGATACAGGCCACCTGCGACCTTCAGGCTCACGTATAGCCAGGTCACCGCGGCGAGCAGCGTATAGAGGCCGAGCAGTGCAATGCCGCTGAAGAACACGCCGCCAATCCCCATGCCGAGAGCAGTGGCGAGGCCGTCGCGGCGCGACAGGCCGATCGCGTTGCGGGCGACAATGACGAAACTCGGGCCCGGGCTCATTGCTCCGATCATCAGTGCAATGAGAATGGCGGTGATCGCGGCGGAAGCGGACATGGTTGCTTTTCCTCTGGCGTTTGGCGAAACAAACTCTGGATCGACAAAATAGCATGATGCTGGCCGCGCATCGAGCCTGCATTAACGCGTTGCCATATGCGACGGAAAATGGGTGCTAAAATCAGCTTATAGACGCTGAAGCGGCCTTTGTGGGTAAAGGGCCAGACGGGCGACGATTCGAGCCGCTTGCCGAACGGATTTCCTGAACAATAGATTTGTCGGGCATCATTTCCGGGGGCGCACGCACGTGCGAAAAGGCAACGTGGGTTCGAATGGCGCTCGGCCACTCGAATGCTGTATAGGCTTCGCGTTTAATTAGCGAAGCCTTTTATTTTTTCTAAACGCACGCTATTCAGCGGCGACATCGGTACGTTATGAAAGAGCAAGAACAACGGCTGCTCGACCTCGACGGGAATGCGCGCGAGCGCCTGGTCCTGTGGATACGTCGCCGCATGGAAGAGTACGGCATTACGCTGGAAGCCCTGGCCGAGTCTATGGAGGCAGACGCCGCCGCGACCAAGGCGGTGATGTATCGTGACGCATACGGGAATACATGGGACGGCCAGGGCGATAAGCCCGATTGGCTCGCGCGTGCCATTTACGCCGGCCAGAATATCGAGCATTTCCGTTGCTAGTTCATTGCTGAGTCACGGCTCAGCTCCGGCTTATCCAGCTTATCCGGCCGTTGGCGGCACGCTGGCGGCGTGCGCATGCACCACCCCTCGTAGTTTCGCTGTGTGCCTCGGTGAATTCTGCGCTCGCCACACTATCTATATGAGCAACGCTTCGTTGGCACGCTGAGATGCGCTAGCTAGCATGGTCGGTCATTCGCTACGAGCGCAGCCACGCTGCGTGCTCTTCGATGACCGCTCCTATTTTGACCGTCGCCGGCGTTTCCAGGCGTTTTGGCCCCACGCTCGCGCTCGATTGCATCGATTTTTCGATTCGCGCGGGCGAAGTCGTCGCGCTGATGGGCGCGAACGGCGCGGGCAAATCCACTCTGGTAAAAATCCTGAGCGGCGTGTATCGCGCCGACGGCGGCAGCCTGACGTTGCGCGGACAACCGTTCCAGCCCGCGTCACCGCATCACGCGAAACTGCTAGGCATTGCGACCGTCCATCAATCCATTGCGGATGCGGTCGTGCCGGCGCTTTCGATTGCCGACAACCTCCTGCTTGACCGCCTGTGCGATCCTGCGTCCCCGTGGCGCGCGCCGCCCGCGGCACGGGTTCGTGACGCCGCGCCGCTGGCTGCGAGGGTTGGACTGGAGGTTGATCTGAGCGCACCCTTGTCGTCGCTTTCGCTCGCTGCGCAGCAACTCGTGACGCTGGCCCGCGCGTTGGCCACGCGTCCCGCGCTGCTGATTCTCGACGAACCCACCGCCAGTCTTTCCGCGCCGGAGGCCGAGCGCCTCTTTGGCCTGCTCGAGCTTACGCGACGAAGGCGTCGCGATTCTGCTGGTGTCGCATCGGCTGGGCGATCTGCGCCGCATCGCGCAACGCGTGACGATTGTGCGCGACGGCCGAATCGTTGCTGACTGGGGCGCGCCGATTGATTTCGACGCCGCGGTCGAAACGATGATCGGACGCAAGCTGCGTAGCGAACGCTCGGCGATCGAAGGCATGGTGGCCTCGCATCACCCGTGTTTTAGCGTGCGCGATCTGCAACTGACGCCCGCCGGCGCTCCTTTCGATCTGGACGTGCAGCGCGGCGAGATCGTCGCGATTGCGGGCCCGGTCGGCGGTGGCAAATCGCGTTTTGCACGGGTCATTTTCGGTGCCACGCACGCTACCGCCGGCACGATGACGCTCGACGGTCAGCCGTGGCGCCCACGCTCACCTGCCGACGCAATCCGTGCAGGCGTTTTTCTTGCGGGCGAAGATCGTTGGCGCACGTCGCTATTCCCCGAGAGTGTGCCGTTCGCGTCGATTGCCGGCACGCTCAGCTTTCCGTTTCTCTCGCACTGGTTCAAGCGCGGCGTTGTGCGGCGTGCCCGCGAACAGCGCGCCACGGCTGATGCAATCGAACGTTTCGGCATCCGCTGCACCGGTCCTGATGATCGGCTCACGCGGCTATCCGGCGGCAATCAGCAGAAGGTCGTGCTCGCGCGCTGGCACGCGCAACCCGCGCGCCTGCTGTTGCTCGACGAACCTTTCCAGGGCGTCGATGCCGGCGCGCGCGCCGATATCGTCGATACGCTGCGGCGGCACGCCCGCGAACGCGCCACGCTCGTTTTCGTCAGCGATCTCGAAGAGGCCCTCGAGATTGCGGATCGCGTCGTGCGCTTCGATCGCGCGACGCTCGACCAGACCTCCCACTCCGATCTCAATCACTACGCTCACCCATGAAAACCAGCCCTTCGATTGCCTCTGAGCGTGCCCAGGAAAGCGCGCGTGCCGAGCTTGAACCCGTAGCTCGACGCGGCGCATTGCAGAGCCTGCGAGGCCATCTGGAACGAACCGGCATGCTGCTGGTACTCGCGCTACTGGTGGTGGTGTTTGCCGTCAACCAGCCAGCATTTCTGAATATCGACAACCTGTTCAGCATCTTGCAGGCGGTGTCGATTGTCGCGTTGCTCGGTATCGGGGTAACGGTGACGCTCGCGGCCGGCGGTTTTGATCTGTCGGTGGGTAGCGTGGCGGCGTCGGCGCAGATGGCGGCGAGCTATGTGCTGATCGTGTGGCACGGCAATGCCCTGGAAGCAGTCGCGGCGTGTCTCGTACTCGGTGTGGCAGCGGGTCTCTTCAACGGCCTGCTGATTACCCGTTTGCGCGTGCCGGATCAGCTTGCCACGCTCGGCACGCTGTTTCTGCTGGCCGGGCTACAACTGATTCCGACCGGCGGCCGCTCGCTCGCCACGGGCACGATTCTGCCCGACGGCACTGAAACGACGGGCGTGTTTCCCGATGCCTTCCTCGCACTCGGACGTATGCGTCTATTCGATGTCGTGCCACTGCCGGTAATCGTGCTGGTCGTGCTGACCGTGGTGGCGTGTGTCGTGATGGAGACCACCCGCTGGGGGCGCGTCATCTATGCGATTGGCGGCAACGAGACCGCTGCGCGTCTGGCGGGGGCGCCTACCGCGCGCTATCGGATCGCGGCTTATGTCGCCTCGGGCGCGATCGCTTCGTTGGGTGGCGTGCTGATTGCGGCACGCGTAGGCCGTGGCGATGTGAGCGCCGGTCATTCGATGCTGCTCGACGCCGTCGCTGCCGCACTGGTCGGCTATGCGGTCTGGGGCGCCAAGCGGCCGAACGTGTTCGGCACGGTCGTCGGCGCGGTGTTTGTCGGCGTGTTGCTAAACGGCCTGACCATGCTAAACGCACCGTACTACATGCAGGATTTCATCAAGGGCGTGCTGCTGGTGGGTGCATTGGCATTTACGTTTAGCGTGGGACGCAACACGGAATCTCACGCGTAACGCGTGCGCCGCTGCGCGAAGCTCACGGCAAGCACGGCGAAGATCAATGCGCCCGTCGCGACCTGTTGCCAGTAGAAATTCCAGCCGATCAGCAACAGTCCGTTCGCGACCAGGCTCAGCAGCAAAACGCCGAGCAAGGTGCCGACGACGCCTGGACGGCGCGTCGGCGACAGCGTGGTGCCGATGAACGTCGCGCCGATAGCGTTGAGCAGGTAACCATTGCCGGCCTGCGGAACGTAGGCTTTGACTGTTGATGAAAGCAGCAGACCGACGACGCCGTAAATCAGCGCGCTGCCGATAAACGTCACTGCGGTGAGCGTCGCCACCGGCAAGCCCGAGTAGCGCGCGACGCCAGGTTGCGCGCCGAGCGCGGTGAGCTGTCTGCCAAAGGCGGAACGTGACAGCGTCACCTGCACGGCGACGGCCAGCGCGGCGACGATCCACAAAGGCACGGGCAAGCCCGCCAGCGTGCCGTGCGCGAGTGCGCTAAACAGCGGCGGCAACGTGACGTTCAGCAGGTAGACGGGTTGACCGCCATCGGTCGCGAGCTGCTGAACGGTCTGGCCGATAAACAGCGTGCCGAGCGTCGCAAGAAACGGCGCGATGCCGAGCCACCCGATCAGTACGCCGTTGAACGCGCCAACCGCGCATGCGGCGGCGAGACCACCCAGTGCCGCCGGCCATACGCCAATGCCATGCGCGTTCAACAGGACGAACACGAGGCTGGCGACGTCGATCGACGTACCGAGCGACAGATCGATTGCGCCTAAAGACAACGCCAGGGTCATCCCCAGCGACGCGATCGCCAGCAACGCGAAGTTGTTCAGCAGCACGTCGGCAAGATTGCCGGCTCGCGCGAATCCGGGCGCGAACACTGCGAAGAAGGCAATGACAGCGAGCAACGCGCCGACCAGCGCGAAGCGCTGCAAGCGGCCGAGGGTTTCAATCATGAGCATGACCCCCCGCATGACGGCGGCGCACAAGCGCGGTGGTGGCGACGACGAAGAGGATCAACGCGCCTTCGACGCCGTTGACCCAATAGCTCGACACGTTGTCGAGCTGAAAGCCGTTGCTGATGACGCCAATAAACAGCACCGCGAGCAGCGTGCCTGGAATGGTCGGCACGAGACGGCGTGAAAACACCACGCCAAGCAAGGCCGCGGCAACGGTGGCAAGCAGATTTTCTCCCGCGCCGGGTGAACTGCCGCTAAGCAGTGCAGTGGATGCCAGCGCCGCGAAGGCTGCCGCAATGCCGCTCAATACATAGCTCGCGGCGATATAACGCGGCGCGCGGATACCCGCGGCTTGCGCGGCTTCACGATGTGCGCCGACGGCACGCAAGCGCAATCCAAAGGGTGTGTAGTGAATCAGCGCCGTGAACAACGCAGCGACGATCACCAGCGCATACGCAAGATGCGGTATACCGAATGCGTCGTTGTCGAGCAGGAAGCTCAGCAGCGCACCGCTCGCTGCCACTGACGTATTCTGCGTCAGCACGAGTTCGAAGCCGGCGCACAGGTTCATGGTTGTCAGCGTGGCGAGCAGCGGGAAGATGCGCAGCACGATCACGGCAAACGCGTTGAGCGCGCCAACCGCCGCGCCTGCGGCAAGTGTCAATGCAAACGCATTGATGGGCGCCAGGCCCTCGCGGAGCGTCACGGCATAAACGGCCGCGCAGAGTCCGAGATTGGCCGCTACTGACAGGTCGAGCCCTCCTCTGATGGGATCCGCGCCGCCGCCGATCAGCACGACGGTCAAGCCAAAGCCAAGGATCCCGACCACCGCGGATTGCTGCACGACGTTGGCGAGGTTCGCGACGCTGAAAAACAGCGGCGAGCTTAGCGCAAAGCCGATGAACACCACGGCAAACGCTAACGCCGCGCCGCTTCTAAGCCACCATTGCGTGCCGAAGAAACGCTCCGGCAATTCGATTTTGCCGCTACGTGGTGCGGCATCGAGGACTTTACTCATGCAGCGGCCTCCTGTTGCGATGCTGCGCCGCGCGCGCCGGTTGCCCACGCGAGCACGTCCTGGCTATCGGCTTCGCGTGAAACGAGTTCACGCACGATCCGCCCACGCGCCATCACGAGCACGCGGTCGGTGATGCCGAGCAATTCGATCAGATCGCTGGAGAAGAGCAGCACGGCGGCACCGTCGCGGGCGAGCCGGTCGAGCAGACGATAGATCTCCGTCTTCGCGCCGATATCCACACCGACAGTCGGCTCATCGAGCAGATACACCGAAGACGCGCGGCTCAACCACTTCGCAAGCGCCACCTTTTGCTGATTGCCGCCGGACAGGTGTCGTACCGGTGTTTCCGTACCGGGTGTGCGTACCGCGAGTTCTTCGATCAGAGCTTGCACCGCATGGGTTTCGCTGCGTCGTTTCAAAAGCCCGAAGCGGCTGAAGCGCGCGAGGCTCGCAAGTGTGGTGTTTTCGCGTACGGATAGCGCAGGCGCGACGCCATGCGCGCGCCGGTCTTCTGGTACGAAGGCAACGCGACGGCGGACTGCGTCTTGCGGACGTCGCAAGCGCCCTTTCTTGCCGTCGATTTCGATCTCGCCCACCACGGCACGCTCAAGGCCAAACAGACTGCGAATCACCTGCTTGCCGCCGGAGCCGAGCAAACCGGTGATGCCGATAATCTCGCCGCGCCGCGCATTGAACGAGACATCTTCGAAGCGGCCTTGCGCGCTCAGATTGCGCACGCGCAACACGGTCTCGCCGGGGAGACGCGCCGACGCAGGCATGCGTGTTTGCGGCTGCGCGCCGATCATCGCGGTGACGAGCGATTCCGTTGAGGTGGTGCGAGCGTCGACGTGCGTCACATCCGCGCCGTCGCGCAGCACGGTGACGCGATCGCAGATCGCCGCGATCTCGTCGAGGTAGTGCGACACGTAGAGGATCGTCAAGCCGCGCTGCCGCAGACGATCAATGGTTTGCAGCAAACGGTCTACTTCGCGGCTGACCAGTGCGGCAGTCGGTTCGTCGAAGACGAGAATGCGCGGCTCGCGGATCAGCTCGCGCGTGATCTGCACGATTTGCTGTTCGGCGACGCTGAGGTCGCCAATCAGTTTGTTCGGCGGCAAATCGATGCCGAAGTGAGTCTGCAAGGCAGCACGCGCATCGCGCTGCATGCGTCGCACATCCAGTAAGCGAAACGGTCCCGCCGCGCGTGGCCCGAGGCTGCGTTCGGCGCCTAGCCAAAGCGCCTCCGCGACAGTGAACGTAGGCGGCAGCATCCGTTCCTGATGGATGAAGCCGATGCCCCACGCATGTTGATGAGCGGACACGTCGAGAGGTTGCGCGATACCGTCGACCGCGATCGTGCCCGAGTCGGCCGCATGAATACCCGCAAGAATCTTGATGAGCGTCGATTTGCCGGCGCCGTTCTGGCCGATCAAGCCGTGCACGCTGCCGCGCGCCACCTTGAGCGACGCGCCGCGCAGCGCGGCCACACCATCGAAATGCTTGACGAGTTCATGCAGTTCAAGCGCGGGAGCGTCGACTTCTTGGTTCATTTTGCGCTGAGCTGACCGAGGGTTTGCTGGATCGCACCGGCGTTGTCCTTGGTCACCAGAATCGACGGCACGTAAGTGTAGGGCGCCAGTGTATGGTCGCCCGCGAGGTAGCGCGCGACGTTATCCACGGCGGTCTTGCCGATCAGCGCCGGCTGCTGCGCGACCACCGCGGCGGCGCTCGACTTCTGATCTTTCACGAGCGTCACGACGTCCGGACTACCATCCACGGCATAGGTCTTGATCTCGTCACGATGCGCGGCATCCACCGCCTGAGTGGCGCCCACCTGCGGCACGTCCCATGCCGACCAGATTGCAGCAATTTGCCCCTTCGGATATTTCGCCAGCAACTGGCTCACCTCCGCATACGCGCTTTGCACCGTGTTTGGAATCACGTCACGCAGTTCGGGCTGGATGATGTGCACTTTCGGGTAATACTTGAGCACAGCCTTCAGCTGGTCGTAGCGGATCGCGCAGACCGGCACACCGTAAAAGCCGTTGAAGACGAGGATGTTGCCCTCGCCATGGATATCGTTGACGAGCTTCAACGCAAGCTGTTCGCCAATAAAGAAGTTATCGGACGTCGTGTCGTTGATGCTGGAAGGCGACGCCGTGTCGATGGTGAATAGCGGAATGTTGGCCTGGCGGATTTTCTGCAACCACGGCTCCAGCACCGTTGCAGTGCCCAATTGCTCGACGATGGCGTCGGGCTTCTGCGCGATCAGCGTCTGGATCTGCGCGATCTGGCGGTTGTCGTTGCGGCCGGCGTCGAGTGCGATCGGCGTGCCGCCGAGGCGTTTCACTTCATCCACGGCGCCTTGATAGGCCTTCAGATCCCAATAGTGGTCAGTACCCGCCGCAGTGATGCCGATGCGCTTTCCTTTCAACGAAGGCACCGGCGCGGCATTATCACTGGCAGCGGGTGTTGCGGCTGCCGGTGTTTCGCCTTGCGCGTGCGCCAAAGAGAAGAAGCCGCCGGCAACGCTGAATGCGGTCGCGGCCAGCAGCGAGACGAGAGTGGGTTGCATGCGTGTCATGGTGTCCGATTTGAAGAGACAGGAAGGTCCATCCTGAGACGACTCTAATCAACAAACCGTCATGCATGAAACCATCAAATCGGACTATCTTTATCAGTCGAACGACGAAGTGCTTATGCTTGAGCTTCGCAGAGTTGTTTTGCCATCCGAAGGAATATCCATTTCTAAAACGTTCAGTTTGCGTGCGGGGAACCCGCTGATAGATTGTGTGGACAGTCACTCAAGCGGAGATTCGTATGGCCGAAGTAGATGAGGCGAGTGCATCGCGTATCAGCGAAGCGGATCAACCTGCCGCGCGCGTGATTGCGAACGACGCCGAAGCGATTGCGGTGGCGCACGAACTGGCGTCGCGTCTGGCGCAGGAAGCGGCGCAGCGCGACCGCGAGCGCCGCTTGCCGCACGAAGAAATCGAATGGTTTTCGCAAGCGGGCTTGTGGGCGATCACCGTGCCGAAGGCCTATGGCGGTG
Source organism: Paraburkholderia sp. (assembly GCF_036488795.1). GTDB lineage: Bacteria > Pseudomonadota > Gammaproteobacteria > Burkholderiales > Burkholderiaceae > Paraburkholderia. Next base: position 6,581 of record NZ_DASXHA010000108.1, on the reverse strand, counting down.
CGGGCGTATCGTTTGTGACGTTAGCCGAAGTCATCAGGATCGTCGCAGCAGCGGATCCGTCGCTCGGACAGTTGCCGCAAAATCACTTCGGTCTGGTGGACGTGATTTCACTGACCGGCACTGAAGAACAAAAGCGTTATTTCTTTGCCCAGGTATTGAGCGGCAAGCGCTTTGGCAACGGTTTTTCGGAAAAAGGCACCAGGCATGTGCTGGATCTGAAAACACGTGTGCAGCGTGACGGCGACGACTATGTCGTCAACGGTACGAAGTTCTATTCTACGGGCGCGCTGTTTGCACACTTCGTGCCGGTGCTGGGACTGGACGACGAACGTAAAGGGTGGCTCGCCTATATTCCTAAGGGCACGCCGGGTCTGAACGTGATCGACGACTGGTCGGGTTTCGGGCAACGCACGACAGCGAGCGGAACGGTCGTCCTCGAGGGCGTGCGGGTGCCTGCTTCACATGTGTTTCCCGCGCATCGAGTGTCGGATTTCCCCACGCTGAACGGCCCCATTTCGCAGATCATTCAAGCGGCGATCGATGCAGGCATCGCCGAAGCGGCGGTGAACGACACCTTGACGTTCGTGCGCACACGCTCGCGACCGTGGATCGACAGCGGCGTCGAACGCGCCGGCGACGATCCGTTGACGGTACGCGAAATCGGGCATTTGCATATTCAGTTGCACGCGGCGCAGGCGCTGCTCGAACGCGCCGCGCGCACGCTCGATGTGATCGCCGCCAAGGGAGAAACCACCGAGGACGACGTAGCGCTCGCTTCGGTCGCGGTCGGCGAAGCCAAAGTCTTGACCACCGAGATTGCGCTTCTCGCCAGCGAAAAGCTGTTTGAACTCGCCGGTACCCAGTCGACATTGAGCGAGCATAACCTCGACCGTCATTGGCGCAATGCGCGCACGCATACATTGCACGATCCGGTGCGGTGGAAATATCACCTGGTCGGCAACTACTATCTGAACGGCGTCAAACCAGCCCGTCATCCGTGGAATTGACGCCATGAATGCTTTGACAGAGTCCGTGGCGCAGCGCGCTTTGCAGGCAACCCGTATCGAGACTGACCAGCAGGCGTTAGAGGTTGCGCGAGAATTGGCGAGCAGTTTCGCCACGGAAGCGTCGCAGCGCGATCGTGAGCGTCGCTTGCCGTTTGCGGAGGTCGAAGCCTATTCGGCGAGCGGCCTGTGGGGCATCGCCGTGCCGCGTGAATTCGGCGGGGCACAGGTATCGTTTGCGACACTTGCCGAGGTGACCGCGATCATTTCCGAAGCCGATCCCGCGCTTGGCCAGATTCCGCAAAATCACTTTTATATGCTCGACGTGCTGCGTGTGAACGGCACGCGCGAACAGCAGGCGTTTTACTTCGAGCGGGCCCTGGCAGGCGAGCGGTTTGGCAATGCGCTATCGGAGCGTGGCACGAAAACGGTGGCCGACTACCGCACGACATTGACGCCCGACGGCGATGGCTTCCGCATCAACGGTACCAAGTTCTACTCGACGGGGGCATTGTTTGCGCAATGGATTCCGATCGTCGCAAAGGCCACCGACAACACGCTCCATGTGGCATTTGCGAGCGCGCAGACCCGAGGCTTGACCGTGGTGGATGACTGGTCGGGCTTCGGGCAGCGGACCACCGGCAGCGGCACGACTACGCTTGATGACGTCTACGTGGAAGCTACGGCGGTCGTCCCGTACAGCGCCGCGTTCGATGCGAAGCCCACGACAGTGGGTCCGGTTGGCCAGCTCATTCATGCAGCGGTCGATCTCGGCATTGCGCGTGCCGCATTTGCCGATGCCCGGTGCTTCGTCCGCGAGCGGTCGCGTCCCTGGATCGACAGCGACGTCGAACGCGCGAGCGACGATCCATTGACGCTCGAATTGTTCGGCAAACTGGCGCTGCAACTGAACGCAGCGGACGCGCTAGTCGAACGCGCCGGCCGCACGGTGGATCTTGCCGTTAGCGAGTCGAATGACAAGACGGTTGCGGCTGCATCGATTGCGGTAGCGCAAGCGCGTGCCGCGACCACGGAAATCGCGCTGCAGGCTTCGACGCGCCTGATCGAACTGGCCGGCACGCAGGCGACGCTCGCGGAACACAACCTTGACCGGCACTGGCGCAATGCGCGCACCCATACGCTGCATGACCCGGTGCGCTGGAAATACATTGCCGTTGGCAACTACTTCCTGAACGACGTGTTGCCGCCGCGTCACGGTGCGCTTTAGAGCACACACTGGCGAGCCATCTTGCTTCAACCTTAACTGGATCCGATTATGGCCAGACAGATCCGCCTCAATGCATTCGACATGAACTGCGTTGGGCACCAGTCGCCGGGCTTGTGGGCGCATCCGCGCGACACGTCCTGGCGTTACAAGCACCTCGATTACTGGACCGACCTCGCGAAGTTGCTGGAACGCGGCAAGTTCGACGGCCTGTTCATTGCGGATGTACTCGGTATTTACGATGTTTTCAGAGGCAACGGTGAGGCCGCGATCCGTCAGGCGGCGCAGGTGCCGGTCAACGATCCGATCTTGCTGGTGTCGGCGATGGCGAACGTCACCCAGCATCTGGGCTTCGGCGTGACGTGTTCGTTGTCGTACGAGCATCCCTATCCGTTTGCGCGGCGCATGTCGACGCTCGATCATCTGACTAATGGGCGGGTGGGATGGAACATCGTCACGTCGTATCTGGACAGCGCGGCGCGCAACCTGGGGCTGCCTGGCCAGGCGAATCACGACGAACGTTATGCGCTTGCCGAAGAATATCTGGAGGTTTGCTACAAGCTGTGGGAGTCGTCCTGGGAAGACGATGCCGTGGTGCGCGATGCCGGACGACAGGTCTTCACCGAGCCGTCGAAAGTGCATCCGATCGAGCATCACGGAAAGTATTTCGAGGTGCCTGGCATCCATCTTTGCGAACCTTCGCCGCAACGCACACCGGTGTTGTATCAGGCTGGGGCTTCAAAGCGCGGCAAGGATTTCGCTGCGCAGCATGCCGAATGCATCTTCATTGCGGCACCCTCGCGCACGATTCTCAAACAGTTCGTCGCGGATATTCGCGCTCGCGTGAAGTCGTTCGGCCGCGACCCGCATGACGTGTTGATCTTCAATCTGCATACGGTAATCACCGGCGAGACCTCCGCTGAAGCACACGCCAGGCATGCGGACTACCGGCGTTATGCGAGCGACGAAGGCGCGCTTGCGTTGATGTCGGGTTGGACAGGTATCGATCTGTCGAAATACGACCTGGACGAGCCGCTGCTTCATGTTGAAAGCAATGCGGTGCAATCGGCCGTGGAGGCGCTATCGAGCGCTGATCCGACACGCGTGTGGACCGTTCGTGAGATTGCGAAGTGGGGCGGCATAGGCGGACTTGGGCCTTTGTCGGTTGGCGACCCGCAGGAGATTGCGGACGAGTTGCAATCATGGGTCGAGGAAACGGACGTCGACGGCTTCAACCTGGCTTATGCGCTGACGCATGAAACGTTTAGTGACTTCGTGGATCTCGTCGTGCCGGAATTGCAGCGCCGAGGCGTGTACAAGACCGAATATGCAAAGGGTTCGCTGCGCGAAAAGCTGCATGGCGGCAGCGCACGTCTTGCGGAACCCCATCCGGGTGCGCGCTATCGCAACCGTCATACGGCGCACGCCGAGTAGCGATTCATTTGATTCATCACCACGCCAACCAATCTGCAGGAGACCCTGGATGAAATCGATTTTTCGTCATACATCACACGTTCGACGCATGGCCGTCGCGTTCACGCTGCTATGCGCGGCTGTTTTGCCGGGCGTGGGCCAGACGACGTACGCTGCGCCGCTCAAAGGAGCACCTGCGCCATTCGATAAAGGCGACGTGAAGATCGCGCTGGTCAATTACCTGTCCGAAGGCGATTTCTTCCAGGCATATGAAGCCGGCGCGCAGAAGCAGGCGAAGGCGCTCGGCATTGACCTGCGTATTTACGAAGGACGGCAGGACGCTGCCGAACAACGCGAGCAGATCCAGCAGGCGATCAGCCTGGGCGTGGCGGCGATTATCGTCAATCATGGCTTGCCGGAATCGCTCAAGGACGTGGTGCAACGCGCGCTCGATAAAGGCATCAAGGTGGTGGCGTTCGACGTGGACCTGAACAATCCAAAGGTGCCGCAGATCGAGCAAAGCGATCATGATCTTGCGACGCTGCTGCTCAGTCAGGTCGTGAAGGACAATGGCGATACATTCTCCGCCGGGTATGTGTACGTAGCGGGCTTTGCACCGCTCGACCGGCGCGACGCCGTGTGGCGCGAGTTCAAGAGTGCGCATCCGCAAGTGCAGGAGAAGGCGCGCTTTGGCACGGTGGACAATCCGATTGCGCAATCTGTCGCGAACCAGGCTGCGGCGGCTTACCGCGCGCATCCGGATATTCGTGTCGTGTTTGCGCCTTACGACGAATTTGCGCGCGGCGCGAAACTCGCGGCTGACGAGGCGAAGCTCGGTTCGAAGATCCGCATTTATAGCGCGGACATTTCGACGGCGGACATCGAGGCGATCCGCGCGCCGGACAGCGCTTGGGTTGCGACGGCGGCGACGAATCCGGCGGTGGTTGGCGCGGTCTCGGTGCGGGCGGCGGCGTTGTCGGTAGCGGGCGAGGATCCGGGCCACCGGATCGTGGTAAAGCCGACGCTGATTACGCATGACGATCTCGTGAAGAACGACATCAAGACGGTGGCGGAACTGGGTGCGAAATTCCCGGCATTCCGTTCGAGCGACGCGGCGAGTGCAGCGTGGATTCCGGCTGCGGATTGAGCGTTTAAGGCGGGTTGATCTGACGATTGGCAGGACTGGTGACATGAGCGACAATCGCGGCGATCGGTCGACATCTATCGCGAGGAGCCTGCCATGTCGGTACTGGTACTGGGTTTGGTGATTTTTCTGGGTCTACATTCGATACGCATCTTTGCCGAACCGTGGCGAACGAAGCAGATAGCGCGGATGGGGGAGAAGCGCTGGAAGAATCTGTATTCGGTGGCGTCGGTGGTGGGACTGGTGTTGATTGTGTGGGGGTATGGGATCGCGCGGCGCGAGCCGGTGGTGTTGTGGGCACGGCCGGTTTGGGCACCGCATCTGGCGGCGCTGTTGACGTTGATCGCGTTTATTCTGTTTCCTGCTGCGCACATTCCCGGCAATCACTTCAAGGCGTGGGTCAGGCATCCTATGGTGGTGGGAGTCGGGTTGTGGGCGTTCGCGCATCTGGTTGCCAATGGCACTTCGAATGCGATTGTGTTGTTTGGGGCGTTTCTGGTTTGGGCGGTTTTTGACTATTTGGCTGCGCTGCGCAGGGACGCCGCTCTGGGGATTGTTTACCCCGCGGGCGCGGTTTCGAAAGACTTGATGGCTGTTGTGAGCGGTGGGGTGGTTTGGGTTGTGTTTGCTTTCTGGTTGCATGGGTGGTTGATTGGGGTTCGGCCGCTTGGTTAAGGTTTTTTTGTTTGTCCGGTTGGCGGGGGTTTGGGTTCGGGTTGTTGGAGTGTTGGTCTTTTCTTGTTTTGTTGGCGGGCTGTTGGTGTGCTCTTTGGAAGATCGACAAGACGTTCGCTGATCTTCGCAAACATGCGTTGGCGCTCGCGGCTGGGGAGGCGCGAGCGGCAATGCGTGTCCTTCGCCGCTATTTTCGATTGGCGATGTCCCAGGTCAACCTAAATGCTCGCTCGTCGCGGCAAGCGAGCGGACCTGACAGAGTATTCGCATACGTGCGAGAGCCAGTTGTGCGGCCTCTCGAAGATGCCGTCATCTCGCCTCACCCGAAGGTACCGGAACTGGTCTGGCGGTATGACCATTTGCAGCCATTTGGCGTCTCGTGGGGAATCGAGACCCGGACCGCCGTTGTCGTAGTTAGTGGCCTTCAAAGCCGCTAGATCGCCGGGATTCATGATGTTCCACTTGCAGTTCCGTAGCGGCCGGACGGTATAGATCTTGAGGATTGAGCGCCGGTTCGCATTGTCGATCAAGGGATTCCTCGCCTCGCCGATGAGTCTGCTGACCGCGCGAGTGGCCCACGACTGACGTGCGCTGGGGAAGTTGGCGGCGATCTCCGCGCCCCACTGTGGCAGCGTGCCGTTCATCCTCGCGATGTAGAAACCGCGTCCGATCTGACCTGCACGAGGAAGGAACTGCTCGTTGATCCCCACATCGAGAATGTTCAAGGCCGATGCCTCACTGGTCCCGTGATAACCGATAAAGTCCATGTCAGCAGCTTCGACTTCGCCTGCCGCATCCGCAACATCGCTCGCGGTGCTTCCCATGGATGCTGCTTCCTCTCCCACCTCGGCAGCCACTTCGGCCGCGTCTGCGCGCCGTAGATTCCGCCCGATGGCGAGTCCAAGTCCTATCAGCAAGTCCAGGAATGGTCCTTGCCCCGACGCATCCGACTGGTTCACCGGGTCGCCTGCGCAGTACCCGTAACCGTGCGGTCCACCGCTGCCAAACGGACTAAGGCTATCCCACGCACTGAAGCGCCGGATGATTGGATTAAAACTACGATAACCATTACCCAACAGATAATTTCCAGTCAGCGCCGAGCGGCGTTGACCGATATAAC
>NZ_DASXHA010000105.1:0-20151 GCF_036488795.1 Paraburkholderia sp. | reverse complement strand
CGAGTGCAGCAATAGATCAGTTTCAAGACCAAGGTTATCGGGAAAATGGCGCATTCTTAGTACCGTTAGCAGCGAATGGAAGCTTCGTTCTTTTGCCTTTTTGCGTTTTGATTCATCGTTCACTTCGGATCGCAACCTGCTAGGAGCCCCGTCGGAATCCGACCCCGAGGCTGCGATTGTCAGCGATCGACTCGCCCGTGTCGACTGACCGAAATCGGCGTTTACCGCCCCACGCAACCCGCAGTGGCTCGCTGAAGTCGCACAACACGGCCGTCGACTCCAGGACGACCCAGGCCGCACGGGCGCCAATATCGATAATGATCATTCGCAGCGTGCCCGACACAACTTGCGGGCACGAGAATCGAGGCGTCTTTGGTTTTCGCCTCGGATCGACCGGGTCATGCTCGGTCTCAGCCCATAACCGACAAGTCAATTTCCACTCCTATCGAGGTTCCCTGCCAATTGCGCTAAAACACATTCGCGAAGTATCTCCTGACCGGTTGGAGATAGCAGGTCTACATCGTACGTCGTCGAGAAAAAAAGGTCCCAAAGTTCCAATAGGTCTTTACGAACAACAAATTGACGTCAAGAAATTTGCAGTCGGTGAATGATGACGACAAGAGAGTTCTCCGGCCCGCTTTCGGTCCCTGTTCCAAAGCACCCCCATTTCCAAAACATCTCCATTTTCAAAGCCCAAGTTTTCCGCATTCCTCTAGATGAATTTATTTTCACACTTCGACAATCGACCCGCCAGACGCGATCGGCTACGCTTTCGCTTGACCGATCTGCCAACAGCCAACGCTTGAGGAATCGGTCGTACACTCTGCGCACTTGCGGATATTGCGGATGAAATACTCGGCGAGCGCAATGGCATTTGCTGGAACCTTGGCGGCAGCACCCGCGTTTGCACAGTCGACTCCCTCAGTCGACACGCAATCGACGAACAGAGCGACGTTGAGTGCGCCGAATGCGCCCGTTCAGATTCACATCGAGTGGGCTATCTTTTGCTACGATGAGAAAGGACGCAGTTGAAGGTCCGCCCAACTCACACCATCGCCTCTGCAAATGCCGCTTTGGCATGACCTTCGGGTGGCCGACAACGATTCTGCTGCGGCTTGCTTCAACAGTCCGGATGCAAGCGCGTGGTCGCCGAAGAAGCGAGTGAAGCGCACATCGAGCTTGCCCGCATTTTGGTGAGCGTCGGCTGTATGTGTCCGACGCTCGCAAAACTTACATTACGTTAGCCCATCATCATGATTTACGTAGACGAATTGAAAAGCGGCGCGTGGAGCGCTCGCGGTCCGCAAGCCCAACATTGCCGGCTCTTCTCGGACGATCCGACGCCCGATGCGCTGTTTGCAATGGCCTCGCAAATCGGACTTGATCCCGCCTCATGGATCCCTGCACGCTCGGCCGACGGCACCTTCACGCCGAACGGTGCGCCGTACTACTGGATTCGCCCCGACGTGCGGGCGAAAGCTGTCGCTGCCGGCGCACGGCGCCTTAAGAACAAGGAGGCCGAGCGACTTCTGGCGCGCATCACGGTCAATGTCTCGAACATGCCAATGCCGGTTGCGGACTAGGGCGTGTTCGCGCTCACTGCAGTTGAGCGAATGGTTGAGTGATGGGTATCACTGAAGCCCAATATCAACGGATCGAGCATTGCCAGCTGCGACAGCGCGGCAACGTGAGCCTGAGGCCGACCCATCGATCGCTGCATCCGTCGATGGGCAGGTGAGGGCGCCGAGCCACGGTAACCGGCGCTCGATCCGGGATTCATTTCCGTGGTCCCCCCCAAAAAGCACGCGTCTCCAGCCCTGGAAATGCGATTCAAGCCGGCGCCGGCAGCGTCTTTAGATACATACGCGCCACCGCGCTCTGGTCACGTCGCGGGCGCCCTAAACCCGCACGACCAACTTCGGCAAGCCCTCGTCTGCAATCCCGTCGTCCGCAACCAGACTGCCCTGGCGTTTTCCCCTACCCCCATTTCCGTTGACTTCACCCTCAGGTGTGATCACACTTAGTACCACTGTGATCACACGTCACAGCGACGACGATCTGAGCGCAACAGGAACCTCAATTGGCAACACGTTCAAACCCTCACGTCATGCCCGCGCTGGAAGCCGTGGCGCGCGAAACGATGGCCGGCAAGGTCTATCAGCAGTTGCGCGAGGCAATCATGAGCGGTCGCTTCGCGCCGGGTCAGCCGTTGAGCCTGCGCGTCGTCGCCGAGGCCGTCGGCTCCTCGACCATGCCGGTGCGCGGCGCGCTCACGCGGTTGCAAGCCGAAGGCGCGCTGATCGACGGCCCGGGCCGCGCTTTGATGGTCCCGCCCATGACGCTCGACCTGCTCGAAGAACTTCGCGACGTGCGTATCGCGCTGGAAGGCTGTGTGGCCGAACGGGCCGCCGCGCGCATGACCAATGTGCATCTGCAATATGTGCAGCGCATCTATGACGAGATGGATGCCCACGTGGAAGCCGGCGACGTCACGCAGTATCTGCACAGCAATTTCGCGTTCCACACCGGCATCTATACGCACGGCGCGAGCGAACTGACGCTCGCGACCATCCAGAACCTGTGGATGCGCATTGGCCCGTTTTTGAACCTGGTTGCGCCCGATGTTCCGCACATGCGCCGCTCGATGGTGGCGCACCGCATCATCGTCGACGCGCTGTGGCGTCGCGATGGCGTGGGCGCCCGCGCGGGCATTGCACAGGACATCGGCGAGGCTGCGCAGGATCTCAGCGAGCGGCTGCAGGCACAAGCGATGCTCGAATCGCCGCAACAGGCAGCGCGCTAGCCGCGCTCGCTCGAGGGCCGCAAGCCGCAAGCCGCAAAGAGCGCGTAACACAGGCAGTACCCGGTTGAGTAGTACAGGTTGCCCACGCAGGCAGCCGGACGAACAAAACGGAGACGACACACATGACTGTCTTGCAGATGCTGAAACCGCGCGCCGGCCTGCGCGTGCTGATTACCGGTGGCGCTTCCGGCATTGGCCTCGTGATTGCGAAGGCCTTCGTCGAAACCGGCGCCAGGGTCCATGTTTGCGACGCGAGCGCCGAAGCCATCGACGCATTGCGCGCCGACGAAACCAGCCAGAGCATCAGCAGCACGCTCGCCGACGTGTCAGACGAAAGCGCGGTCGCACGCGTCTTCGCGGACCTCGAACAGAGGCTTGGCGGTCTCGACGTGCTGGTCAATAACGCGGGTATCGCGGGGCCGACCGGCGGAATCGACGCAATGGATGCCGCCGAGTGGGAGCGCACGATCTCCATCAACCTCAATGCGCAGTTCTATTTCGCGCGCCGTGCGGTGCCGTTGCTGCGCGCCTCGCCGGATGGCGGTTCGATCATCGCGTTGTCGTCCGTCGCGGGGCGCCTGGGCTATGCGTACCGCACGCCGTATTCCGCCACCAAATGGGCCGTGGTCGGCTTGACCAAGAGTCTCGCCATCGAGCTCGGTCCGCAGGGCATCCGCGTCAATGCCATACAGCCGGGCATCGTGCGTGGCCCGCGTATCCAGCGAGTGATTGCCGCGCGCGCGGAACAGCTTGGCTTGAGCTACGACGCGATGGAAGCACAGTACCTCGAAAAAATCTCTTTGCGTCGCATGACGACACCGGAAGAAGTCGCGGCGACTGCGCTGTTTCTATGTTCGCCCGGCGGCAGCGGCATTTCCGGCCAGGCGATTTCGGTGTGCGGCAACGTCGAAGTGTTGTGATACCGGCAACGCTTTCGATCTTATGACCTGCTAGAGGACTCTCCCGTGGCTACTACCCGTAAAGTCATCATCACCTGCGCGCCGACCGGCGCGATTCACACGCCGTCGATGTCGCCGTTCCTGCCGGTGACGCCGCAACAGATCGCAGACGCGGCGCTTGCGGCGGCCCGCGAAGGTGCCGCTATTCTGCATCTGCACGCACGCGACCCGAACGACGGCCGCCCCACCCAGGACCCGGCGGTCTTCTCGCAGTTTCTGCCGCAAATCAAGGCGAATACGGATGCCGTGATCAATATCACGAGCGGCGGCAGCCCGCACATGACCGTGCAAGAACGGCTGCGTCCCGCGCATTTCTTCAAGCCGGAAGTCGCGTCGCTCAACATGGGTTCGATGAACTTCGGCCTCTATCCCATGCTCGATCGCTTCAAGGAATTCAAGCACGACTGGGAGCGCCAGCACCTCGAAAACAGCCGCGACCTGATCTTCAAGAATACCTTCGCCGATATCGAATACATCCTCACTTCGTGCGGCGCAAACGGCACGCGTTTCGAGTACGAGTGCTACGACATTTCGCATCTGTATAACCTCGCGCACTTCGTCGAGCGCAAACTCGCCAAGCCGCCGTTTTTTATCCAGAGCGTGTTCGGACTGCTGGGCGGCATCGGTGGCCATCCCGAAGACCTGATGCATATGCGCCGCACCGCGGACAGGCTGTTCGGAAAAGACTACGTCTGGTCGATCCTCGGTGCCGGACGCAATCAGATTCCGCTCGCAACCATGGGCGTGGCGCAGGGTTCGAACGTGCGCGTCGGCCTTGAAGATTCACTGTGGATCTCCGCGGGCAAGCTGGCCGAATCGAGCGCGGCGCAGGTCGTGAAAATTCGTCAGGTGATCGAAGGATTGTCGCTGGATATCGCTACGCCAGCCGAGGCACGCGCCATGCTCGGCCTGAAGGGCGCGAGCGAGGTCAACTTCTAAACCGTGCCGGGAGCATACCGTGAGTCCTTCTCCACTCAAGGTTGTCGCAATGCCGACCGGCTGGCTGACGGTCGATCGTTCGTCGCAGGTCTATGGGCGCTATTTCGGCCAGTCGATCCGCGTGCCGGTGTGGTCCACGGCGATTGTCGGCGCGAGCAAGAAAATCGTCGTCGATACGGGGATTCATGATCCGGCGTGGGTCAGCAGTTTCGTCTGTCCGTGCGAACAGGCCCCGGAAGAGCGCCTCGAACGCGCGCTGAAGGAGTACGTGGGCTGGAGCGCGGACGATGTGGACATTGTCATCAACACGCATCTTCACTATGACCACTCGGGCGGCAACACGCTGTTTCGTAACGCGCGCTTTGTCGTGCAATACGCCGAGTGGGAATACGCGGGCCGCCCGCTGCCGACGCAAGCCACGTACTACCAGGAATTCCTGCTGGGCCGCGAGCCGCTGGCGTATTTCCGCTGGCAGTTCGTCAACGGCATTGCGGACATCGTGCCCGGCGTGCGCGTGGTGCCGACACCCGGTCATACGCCCGGCCACCAGTCAATTGCAGTGGAGACCGCCGACGGCGTAGTCGTGATTGCAGGCGATTGCGCGAACTGCCTGGAGAACATCGTCGACGCGGTGCCGGTCGGCATCGTGTATGAAACCGCTGCGGAGCTCGCGTCGCTGCGCCGCATTCGCCAGATTGCCGATTTTGTCGTCCCCGGTCACGACCCGAACGTCGTGCCTGGTTCCATGGGCCTGGCCTTACCGCCGTCAGCCCGCTTGCCGCACGTCGAAAGCCAATAAACACAAATACCGTTTGGAGGAAGACATGAACCGTATCATCCATTGGATGCATCAGGCGGGCAGACTTCTGCTCGCTGCCGCATGCGTCAGCGCGCTGGCCGTGCCCGGAAGTGCCTCCGCCGCAGGCAAGTACAAGGTGTTCCTGTCGATGAGCTACGTCGGCAACGACTGGCAAACCGAAGCCGCGAACATGGTCAAGGCAATGTCGCAAACCCCCGAGTTGCGCGACAAGGTCGACCTCGAAGTGCAGGTAGCCGGCACCGATGCGCAAAAACAGATCCAGCAGATCAACTCGATGGTGCAGGCCGGCGCGAAGGCCATCGTCATCTACCCGATCTCGCCGACGGCCCTGAACCGCGCGATCAAGAATGCCTGCTCGAAGGGCGTGATCGTGGCCGCCTACGACGGTGAAGTCACCGAGCCGTGCGCGCACAACATCACCATCGATCAGCATGAGGCCGGCCGCGTCACCGCCGAATGGCTCGCGAAGACCATCAACGGCAAGGGTAACGTGGTGATCATCACCGGCGTGCCGGGCACCTCGGTCGACCGCGCGCGGACCGAGGCAGCGAAGGAAGTGTTCGCAAAGTATCCGGGCATCAAGATCGTCGCGGAAGGTGTCGGCATGTGGAGTCAGGCGACCGCGAAAACCGAACTGTCGAAGATTCTCGCCACCAATAGCTGGGACAAGATCGACGGTCTGTGGATGCAGGTCGGCTGCTTCACGGCGGCGTCGATGCAGCTCGAAGCCGGCATTCCCGACGACAAGATCCGACCGTGTGCGGGCGAATCGTCGAATGGCCACCGTGTGCAGATGCTGCCAGCCGGGTCGGTCAAGGGCAGCGGCAGCTATCGCGCGATCGGCTACCGGTCCATCTCGTACGGCTCGCCGCCGTACTCGGGCGCCTATGCGTTGAAGCTCGTGGTGGCCAAGCTGGACGGCAAGGACTTTCCGAGCCACGTGACGCTGAAATTGCCGCTCACGGATACCGAGCACGCCAAGCTTTGCGCAACCGGCTCGATCGACGAACTGAAAGCGGGCTGTACTGCGTTCCCGCCCGACAAGGTGCCGCCGGGATGGTTTGCGGACATCTACTCGGACGAGACCAAAGAGGTCGGCTTTAACGCGGCGTTGACCGGCAAACCGGACTGACGCGACTCACCTGAAGCACTTCGCCGAGCCGGCTTGCGCAGCAATGCGAGCCGGACCGGATGATCCACTGGAGGACACGGATGACTACCGGCTATGCAGTCGAACTGTCGAAGGTCACCAAGCGTTTCGGTGCGACCGTTGCGCTCGATGGCGCATCGTTTCATGTGAAGCGCGGTGCGGTGCATGCGCTGCTCGGCGAGAACGGCGCGGGCAAGTCGACCACCGTCAAGCTGTTGTCGGGTTTGCTGCAACCGGACGCGGGCAGCATCGCGATCATGGGTAACGAAGTGCAGATGCGCGGGCCGAAAGATGCGCACCGTGCCGGTGTGCAGACGGCGTTTCAGGAAATGACCCTGGTGCGCGATCTGACGGTGGCGCAGAACCTGTTGATGTCGTACGAGCCGACCGGCTGGTTCGGGCGCATCCGGCGCGGCGAAGCGCAACGGATGACCGCGCAATGGCTCGAAGACCTGGAACTGACCGACGTGCGGCCTGGCGCGTTTGTCGGCGATCTCGCGCTGCCCGTGCGGCAGAAGATTGAAATCGCCAAGGCGATTATCCGCGAACCCGACGTGCTGTTGCTGGACGAGCCGACCTCGGCGCTGTCCGGACGCGACGTGGCGTGGCTTGCGCGGCGCATCGAAACCCTCAAGGCGCGCGGCGTCACGTTCGTGTTCATTACACATCGGATGCAGGAGGTACGCGAGTTCTGCGACAGCCTGACGATTTATCGCAATGGCCGCGATGTCGGTGCATTCGATGCGGCGGATATCTCGGATGACGAAGTGATCCGCCTCGTCATCGGCCGCTCGCTCGATGCCAAATACCCGCCGAAAGAACCGGTCGTGCTTGCCGCGTCACCGTCGGTGCCCGCGCTGGAAGCTACCGATATTCGCATCGACGGCACAGTCAACGGCTTCGATCTGACACTGCAGCCGGGTGAAGTCCACGGCATTGCGGCGCTGCAAGGCATGGGGCAGCGCGAACTGTTTCAGGCGCTGTTCGGCGCGGAGTTTATCGATGCGGGCCAGATCCGCGTAGACGGCAAGCCGGTCACGCTGACTTCGACCGCAGACTCGCTAAAGAGCGGCGTGTCCATGAGTTTCCTGCCCGAAGACCGCAAGACCGAAGGGCTGTTTCTACGCCTGCCAGGCGGCGATAACGTGTCGCTGCCGGTGATTGGGCGCTTTACTCACTTTGGGCTGATCAACCGCAAGCGTGAACGCGCCGCGATTGCACGCTCACTTGCGCAGATGGAAGTCAACCCGCGCGCGCTCTATAAACCGTGCCTGTCGTTTTCCGGCGGTAATCAGCAGAAGATCGCCATGGCGAAATGGCTGCTGACGCAAAGCCGCGTGTGGCTGATGTTCGATCCGACGCGCGGTATCGACGTGGGCACCAAGCATCAGATTTTCGTGTTGATGCGAGCGTTTGCAAAAGCGGGCGGCGCGGTGCTGTTCTATTCGACTGACGTGCCGGAACTGGTCAACGTATGCGACCGCGTGTCGGTTGTGTATCGCGGCCGAAATGTCGCCGCACTGTCCGGCGATGCGCTCACGGAAGAAAACGTGATGCGCAAGATGCTTGCGAGTTAGCGCGGCAATCGTGCCGTGCAGCAGCTTCGTCATTAGTTTCGCCATCAGGCAACGCAACGATTCACAGCGGTGAGGACTCAGCAGTGAAGACCATCCTGAACCATACAGTGGCGCCACCCGACAGCGACGCTGAGCGCGGCGCTCCGAACCATGCGTTTGGCGCACGTCTCGACCGGCATCGCGGCTTGCTCATCGCGTTTGCCGCACTGCTCGCCATGGTGGCGGCGTGGGTGTCGCTGTCCGCGACACCCGTCGGGCTTTACGACATCGGCTCGGTCATTTCCAGTGCGACGACACTGGCGTTGGCGGCAATCGGCCAGACCATCGTGATACTGACGGGGGGCTTCGATCTGTCGGCGTCGGCGGTCGTCTCGCTCACCAACGTGCTGGCGGTGCGCTTCGTGGTGGGTTCGCCGCTCGAACAGTGGGGCGGCGTGGCGTTGATCGTGGCGATTGGCGCCGGCATCGGCTTCGTCAATGGCGCATTGATTGCGTGGTTCCGGCTCCAGTCGATCGTCGTCACGCTGGCCACGATGTTCATGGTGCAGGGGCTCACACTGCTGATCCAGAACAAGCCCGGCGGCACCGTGGGCGACCAGTTCGTCAACTTCGTCACCGCGGATCTGATTCCGAACAAGCTGCCGATGGCGGCCGGCATCCTGATCGCAGCGCTCGTGGTGTGGTGGCTGATCCGGCAAACGCGCTTCGGGGTGGGTCTGTATGCACTCGGTAGCGATCCGGACAGCGCCTACGCGAACGGCATGCCCGTCACGCGTTACCGGATTGCGACCTACGCGCTCGCCGGTGCGTTCTATGCGCTGGCCGGATTGTATGTGTCTGCGCAGACGGGTTCGGCTGATCCGCTGGTTGGAAGGCCGCTGTTGCTGTCGATGTTTACGGCGGTGGTGCTGGGCGGGACGCTGCTCGGTGGCGGCCGCGGTGGTTGTGTCGGCACCGTATTCGCTGCGATGACGCTGATGATCACCGTCAACATTCTGCTCGTCCTGAACGTTTCGGCATTCTTCACGACCATCGCCGAAGCCGTGATCCTGATTCTCGCGGTGCTGGGTTCGTCGCTTGGCAGACACTCGGCGGCGCATCATGCGGTGCGCTATCTCGGCCAATGCCTGCGCGCGTGGCGCAGCGGCTCGCGGGTGCAAGACGGCCGTGCGCGGCAGGTCGCGTTCGAGGTCGAGGAGTTCAGGCCTATCGAGAACACCGAACTGAAGGGGCGGCCTGTTGCGGACTGGATCGAGCGCAATCGCGAGTGGGTCAAATACATCCTGCCGGCGTATCTGCTGTTCGTTGGCGTGCTGGCAGTGACGGGCGTCGTGTATGGGCCACGCGTGCTCGTCAGCGGCAATTTCATGAGCAGTCTGCTCACGCTCACGCTGTTTCTCGCGGTGCTGGGCCTGGGGCAGGGCGCCGTGATTCTGACCGGCGGCCTCGATCTTTCCGTGCCGTGGTTGATCACGATGGCGGGCGTGCTGCTCACGGGTCTCACTCATGGCATCAATGTCGATGCGCTGTGGGCGATTCCACTCGTGCTGGTGGTGGGCGTGCTGGTTGGCCTGTTCAATGGACTCGGCGTAGTGGTGCTGGGTTTGCCGCCGATCGTCGTGACGCTGGCCGCCAACGGGCTCTTGCAGGGCATGACGCTGATCTATTGCAACGGCTCGCCGCAGGGTTGGGCACCGCCTGCATTGAGCGCCTTCACGAACGGACAGCTTGGCCCGCTTTCACCGGCGGCCTGGTGCGTGCCGCTGTTTCTCGCGCTGGCGTTGCTGCTGTTGCACCGGACCGCGTTTGGCCGGCGCGTGTACGCGGTCGGCAATTCGCCGATCGCCGCGAAACTCTCGGGCGTGCGGGTGGGTGCCACGCTGATCGCGGTGTACTGCCTCTCCGGTTTCTGCTCGGCGCTGGTCGGACTGCTGCTGGCCGGATTCAGCAATCAGGCGTTTCTCGGCATGGGCGATCCGTACCTGCTGCCGTCGATCGCAATCGTCGTGGTAGGCGGCGCGCTGATTACGGGCGGACGGGGCCACTATCTGGGCGTGTTCGGCGGTGCCTTGCTGTTGACGGCACTCGGTACGCTGCTTGCCGGAACCACGGTGCCGCCGGCGGTGCGCGACATCATCAATGGACTGGTCGTGCTGGCCGCGGTGATTACGCTGCGCGACCGCAAGGCATGACGAAGACGCACCTATCCGAATGCCCGAGTATTCGAATGCCTACGTAAGAACACGCTCAGGAGACGCTTGATGACGAATGATGCAGCCGTACGTGCCGGACGGGTCGCTCGTGATGATTCGCTGCGGAACCGGCGCCCGGTGGCCGTCATCGGCGCGGGCCGCATAGGCCGGGCGTGGGCGATCGTGTTTGCGCGGGCGGGCTTCGACGTGCGTTTGCACGACGCCGAAGCCGCGGCGCTCGAGGCGGCATTGCCCGCGTTACAGGACAGCGCCGCCGATCTCGCGGAGTTCGGCTTGCTCGAGGAGGCGCCGGCGCAGGTCGTCGCACGCATCACGCTCGTGGCCGAATTGGCCGACGCCGTGCGCGACGTCGCATTGGTGCAGGAAAACATTGCCGAGGTGGTCGAGGCGAAACGGCAGATGTTTGCGGAGCTCGACCGTCTCGCGCCGCCGGATGCACTGCTCGCCAGTTCGACATCGGGCTTGCCCGCATCGTCGTTCACGGAAGGGATTGGGGGGCGCGCGCGTTGTCTGGTCGCGCATCCGGTCAATCCGCCGTCGCTCGTGCCGCTGGTCGAATTGTGCGGGGCGCCCTGGACTTCGGCCGACACGCTGCAACGCGCCCACGCGCTTTACGCGGACGCGGGCCAGACACCTGTTGTGGTGCGGCGCGAAATCTCCGGCTTTCTGCTCAATCGTCTGCAAGGCGCGTTGCTCGACGAGGCGATGAGTTTGTACGCCCAGGGCTATGCGTCGGCCGCGGACCTGGACACGGTGATGCGCGACGGCCTTGGCATGCGCTGGGCGTTCATGGGTCCGTTCGAGACGATCGACCTCAATGCGCCGGGCGGTGTCGCCGATTATTGCGGGCGTTATGGCGGCACCTACCGCGCGATTGCCGAAACCTCGCAGCCGTTCGACTGGTCGCCCAAGGTGGTCGCCGCGCTCGACCAGGAACGGCGTGATGTGCTGCCGCGCGAGCAGATCGAGACGCGCAGCCGCTGGCGCGACCGGCAACTGATGGCGCTGCTTGCGCATCGCAGGAAAGTCGCATCCCTTTGAAGCGTGATGTTTGCGAGCCTGTTGCGCCAGGCGTCAATTAACCATAGCCGTAGGAGGCCATGATGACCGAAACCCGTCTGCTGGTGGATGCGAACAATCATCTCGGCGAAGGGCCGCTGTGGGATGTCGCCGAGCAGCGGCTGTACTGGATCGACAGCACGGCTGCGGAAATTGCGAGCTGCCGCGCCGATGGCAGCGACATTCGCCGCTACTTCGTCCCCACGCATATCGGCTCGATGGCGATACGCGAGCAAGGCGGCGCGATCGTTGCGCTGGCGAACGGCCTGCATTTCTACGATTTCGATGCACAGACCGTGCGTCTGATTGCCGACCCTGAACGCGACGAACCGGAAACCCGCTTCAACGACGGCAAGGTGGACCGCCGCGGCCGCTTCGTGGCGGGCACGATGGCGTACGATCACGACCGCTACGACGCGGACCGTGGCCAGCGGCCCACGCGCAGCGGCGCACTGTATAGCCTCGACCGGGATGGCTCAGTCACGCGGCTCGACGGCGGCATCAGTTGTTCGAATGGCCCGTGCTGGAGTCCGGATAACCGCACGCTGTACTTTACCGACACCTACGACCGGATCATGTACGCGTACGACTACGACATCGAAACCGGTGCCGTGAAAAACCGGCGCGAGTTCGCCTCCGCGCGTCAGATGGCGGGCACCTTCGACGGCGCGACGGTCGATTCGGAAGGCTTCGTCTGGACTGCGTTGGTGTTTGGCGGCCGCATCTTGCGCTTTGCGCCGGACGGCAGGCTGGACCGCGTGGTGCCGTTTCCGGTGCGCAATCTGACGAGTGTGATGTTCGGCGGTCCGGACCTGGATGTGCTGTATGTCACGACCATGGGCCGGCCGATGTGGGGCATTCCGCAGAAAGAGAAAGACAAAGGCGGACTATTTGCGGTGTACGGGCTCGGAGTGAAGGGCCTGCCGGAGCCGCGCTACGCAGGTTGATGGCAACCGGGCCTTGCCGCCTTCCTGCGCCGCACGAGCCGCCTCACAGCGAGTACGGCTCGTGGACCCGGCTATCTCCCAGCTCCATCAGCTCGCGCTCCTGTTCAGCCAGCGCGAGCGGCACCTGCTCGCGCAGAAACTCCACGAACGTCTTGATCTTGGCGTCCAGGTAGCGTCTCGACGCGTACAGCGCGTAGATGTTGTTGGCCCGCAAGCGGTGCTCGGAGAGCACGCGCACCAGACTGCCATCGCGCAGGCCGGGCAGCGCCACCGAAATCGGTAGCGGACCGATTCCCAAACCTTCGCGAATCGTACCGGCGAGGGCTTCGGAGACGTTGACCGTGAGCGGCGCCGGGCGCACGTGGCGAAACACCGGCTCGTCCATGGCTTCGAAATGCCACTGTCCGAGCGGAACATCGGGCAGCACGAGTTGCAGGCAGGTGTGTTTGTTGAGGTCGGCGATCCGCGCCGGCGCGCCGTACTTCGCCACATAGCGCGGCGACGCGCACAGCACCGTGTAGAGGCTGCCGATGCGCTGCGACACCAGCGCCGAGTCCGCCAGTTCTCGCGCCACCACGACCGAGACATCGAAGCCTTCGTCGATGATGTCCGGCACCCGCTGCGCCAGCACGAGATCGATCAGCACGTCGGGAAACCGCTTGCTGTATCGCGCAATCAGCGGCGCCAGATGATGTTGCCCGAAGCTGGTCGTCCCATGCACCCGCAACTTGCCGGAAGGCTGCGCGCCGGCGCCGGCTGCTTCCGCCTCTGCCAGGTCGACCTGGGCCAGGATCTGCTCGCAGTGCTGCAGGTAGCGCTCGCCGGCTTCGGTCAGCGACATATGCCGGGTCGTGCGGTGGAGCAGGCGTGTATGCAGCCGCGACTCCAGATCCGTGATCGAGCGCGAGACCTGAGGCGTGGTCACGGACGCGAGGCCCGCGGCCTTGGTGAAGCTGCCGGCCTCTACCACTCGCACGAACATTCGCATGCTTTCCAACGTGTCCATCGGGATCCTGACTACAGAGAGAAGGTTTGACGCAGGCCGGCGTCGTGACTGCGGGCGTACGGCCGTTTGTTGTTGTCGGTTTTTTTTGGGGCGGCGCTGGTCTGTGCGCGTAACCTCATGCAGTGCGCGGACGCACAGGTTGAACAGTAGGCCAGCGGCAGGCACCGCGCCGGCGAGATGGACGCAATGCGCGGTGGCACGGTCTTCCACACGGCGTGAAAGGGGGGCCGCACGTCGCACCGCGGAAGATCAGTATCAACCTGGCCAACCGCGTCTATAACCGCGTCGCTGCAATGCGATCAGGCAGAAAACCCCCGAAGTCGCCCTTGCGCAGACAGCGTCATTGTATCTTGATGATGTTTTTTCATATTCCCGTGATATTCGTCAAAACAGTTTTCGATTCAAGGAAATAATGAGCTTTAAATTGGCTTAAGCGCCATGGCACCGGCCCTGGCGCCGGATTTGAATAGGCGCGAATCCAGCAGCGAAACTGCACGCTACACCAATTACAGGTATGGTGCCTGCAAATTGGTTTAGGTAGGCGGCCTTATGAAACTGGTGACACTCGAAAATGATCCTGATAATTCGTGGTCGTTGAACAATACGCTTCGACAAGGCGGTTATCACTGCCGCGGCTATCAATCAATTGATGTACTGATCGAAAGCCCCTGGGTTGAAGAAGCCGACCTGGCCATTATTGATGGCGACGGCATGAAGCTCGACAAGCGGCTGATTGAGCGGCTCGGGCAAACATTCTGGCCGGAACGGCCCATGCTTTTCGTCGGCAATGACGAGCGCCAGCTGAGCCGGCTGGCGCGCGAAGCAGACGTTACGCTTCTCAAGCCGGTCTCGGCGCGCGGCCTGATTGCCTCCGTCAAAAGCACGCTCAGCAAGACGTGGGACCAATATGCGACCTCCGACGCGACGCAATTTGGCCGCTATCAGTTCGAGCCGCGCGGGCACGCGGTCCTCGTGGACGGAACGCGCGTCACGCTGACCCAGAAAGAGTTCCAGCTTGCCTTGCTGCTGTTCAGGAACCTCGCCCGGCCTGTCTCGCGCGTCTATATTGCGGGCGCGGTCTGGCGCCACGACGAACGGATCAATGCCCGCACCATGACCGCGCACGTCTCCACGATCCGCTCGAAGCTGCAATTGCGCGCCGATGCCGACTATGACCTCACGCCTATCTACAACTACGGGTATCGGCTGGATCCGGTGCGCCGGCAGCGCGCGCTGAACGCCGTCCAGCAGCCATCACCACACCTGCCGGCCGCCGTACCAGGCTAGTCGCAGCATCGCATAGCTCATACCTCCCCAGCATTTCTTCAGGCGCCGCCCTCCCTCGTGGAGCGCGGCGCTTTGCTTTGTATCGTGCCTTTTTGATTCTCTTCAATTAAAGAAAATATATATTCCTGAATTGGAAACAACAACTCCATTGGAATTGCGATCGCACTCCTATTGTTATCTGATTTGATAATCATCTGTTTCCGGTTTTCTGTCTAATCTCCACGATACGGAAAAACTTGAGCTTTACGTGCCTATAAAAGCGGCATTACCCTGCAATTGCAAGGGGAATTGATTGCCGGTAAGTGATTTTTCTTTCAATCCCTTTGCGTTGCTCTTTGTCGACACACGTATGAAACGATATTGATTGTTGTGCTGTTTTGGTAGACTGGTAATCAAAGTAGTAAAACAGAGCCATTTAAAAGTAGTTTCGCTCCACACAGAGGGCGGATCACAGACAGGAGACCGGAGCCGGGTGCAATACCCAGGAGCCGTGACGAATCTGCGTAATCCCTCCGTGCAAGCCCCTGAAAAAAATTGACGCGTGCCTGGCGCCGTCGGCGCTGGCAGCACGCGTTCGCAACTGGTGTTTCCTTTAACACGGTATGGAGGAGAGGATGAAGATGAAGAGGACTTTGCTTGCCGCCGCGCTGATGACGGCCGGGGCGGTTGCGCACGCTCAGAGCAGCGTGACGCTATACGGCCGCCTGGATGCCGGCATCGAGTATATGAATGGGATACCGAACAATGCGGGTACGGGCTCCTCGTCGCGCTGGCGTCAGGAAAGTGGCGACTGGGGTACGAGTCTTTGGGGCCTGAAAGGCGTTGAGGACCTGGGTGGTGGTAATAAGGCCGTTTTTCAGTTAGAAGGGGCGTTTAGTACTGCAAACGGCTCGTTGGGTCTGGCGGGTTCACTGTTCGACCGGATTGCAAACGTGGGCCTTGCGAACGATATGTTCGGTACGCTGCTGTTGGGCCGCCAGTTGCAGATCGCCAACGGCGACTGGGACTTCGATCCGTTCGGTCAGTCGAACTGGTCGTCGGCTTCGCTGGTTCGTGGCCGCAACTGGGAACACACCAGCAACAACATTTCGTATCAGTCGCCCAAGTTTGACGGCTTCGACATGTACGGCCAATATGGGCTGGGCAATTCGACCAACTTCAATGCCGGCGCAGCAGGCGCGGCAACGGGGCGTACCGACGGCTTGCAGCTGACGTACACCAACTCGTTGTTCCAGGTTCGCGGTATCTACGACGAAATTCGTGATCCGATCACGGGCCAGCTCGACAATCCGTTCACGGCGTCGCGTGAATACTTCGTCGGCGGCAACCTGTTCCTCGGCCAGTTCAAGGTGCAAGCCGCTTATACGGCTGAGCGCACTTCGGGCGGCGTGACCACGCCGGTTGGCTCGCCGACCGCACCGACCACGGCCGACCTGGAATGGGGCGGTGTGACGTGGCAAGCCACGCCGGCGGCGGCACTGATCGCGGCGGTGTATCACGTCAACGCGAACAACGGTGGCGGCAACGCGAACATCTACACGATTGGCGGTTCGTACAACCTGTCCAAGCGGACGTTGCTCGACATTCAGATCGCAACCGCGCGCAACAGCAAGACGGCCAACTTCGGTCTGGATGCCAACAACGAAGGCGCCGGTGGTCTGAGCTCGAACGGTTCGTTCAACGAGAATCCGCTCCAGGGCCACAGCCAGACCGGTGTTTACGCGGGCATTCAACACTCGTTCTAACGAGGTATCGACAGCGAGGGGTTGAAAAACCCCGAGCTGCCGACTTTTTTCACGCTGCCACGAGAGGCGCGTCCTGGCGCATTGCTGAAAGGCACTGCGCCTTTTTTTTATTGAGGCCCGCGGCTTGTCGGGCGGCTCGCCATCTACTCCGGTGTCGCAGGACACGCCAGCTGTTCGCTGGCCGCTTCTGCAGCGCTTCGTCCGAAGCTGGCGAGCGCGGCGAGACCCAGCAGTGCCAGCGCACTGCCCAGCAGAAAGTCGGCAGGAATGCCGATGTGGTCGACAATCGTGCCGCCCACCGACGACCCCACCGCAATGGCGACCTGAATCGTGCTGACAAAAAGGGCCGAACCGGCTTCGGGAAGATCGGGCGTTGCGCGTTGAATCCACACGCTGAAACACAGCGGCAGTGCACCGAAGGCGATGCCCCACGCCAGCACGTCGATGCTCACCGCCCATTCCAGGTGACGCAGCAGCGGCATCGACAACAGCGCGAACATCAGCAGCGACACCATGGCTGCGACCGACCCCTTCAGGCTTCGGTTAACCGTATTCGACACAGCAAAATTTGAGAAGAAGCCGATGATGCCGAACCCGAGCAGCAACCACGTGATGGTGCTCATTTCCAGACTGGCGTTGCCCAGCAGAAACGGTGTGATGTACGTGTACGACGAGAAGTGGGCGCCGAACACGAGTCCGACCATCAGCATGCTTCGACGCGCAAACGGGCGCCGCATCAGCGAGACCAGGTCCGAAAAGCGCAAGGCTTTGTCCGATGGCAGCGAAGGAACCAGCAACAGTTGCGCGACGAATGCGACGGCCACGAGTCCGCCGGTTGCCATAAAAGAAACGCGCCAGGACGCGAAGCTGGCGATGAACGTGCCGAGCGGCACGCCAATCACCGTGGCGCCGGTCACGCCGGTCAGGATCATGGCGGTTGCCTTGGCTGCATCTTTGGGCTGGACGAGCCGGCCGGCGGCGGCTGTCGCCAGGGTCCAGAAGCCGCCCAGGCCGGCGCCGAGCAGCGCGCGGCCGAACAGCATCACGACAAAATTCGGCGCGAAGGCGGAGAGCAGGTTGGAGGCGAGCAGCAAGCCCGTGAGTAACAGAAAGACGTGCCGACGGTCCATCCGCCCGGCGCCCAGCATGAGTCCCGGCGCGGAGAGGGCGGCAATGATGCCGGGAATCGTGACCATCAGTCCCGCAGTGCCGGGCAGCACGTCCAGTTCTTTGGCGACATGCGGCAATAAGCCGACCGGCAAAAATTCCGTAGTCACGAACGCGAATGCACCAATCATGACCGCGCCAACGGCGAGCCATTGGCGTAGAGACGACGAGTCACTATTCTCCGGCGCAGGCATGCCCGCCGGGAGATTGCTTTCTACCAACATAGTATTGTTTGTCCCTGGTCGGACAATGAGTGGGGTCAGTCGGATTTGCGGGACTAATCCACGCGCGTGATCGGTTTCATCAACGAAAACGCACGGTGATCAGCCTTATGCGATAACGCTTTGCGACGGAAGCGCAACCATAACATCGCAGAAATTCCTTTGCCGACGCAGCGTTAAAAGTACCAGGTGGCGTAGGGGTATGGGAGCGTGCGTTTTTCATGCAGAGGCACTGGCGCGTGCCGCACGCTCGCGAGTTGTTATATACCGCTAAGATGATGCTGCCAAAACTGCGAGAATCGAGGACGCCCGGCTTATGACTGCACCCGACGACGCTATCCCGAAGCCGCATCATCGCGGCGGCAAATTTCAGAATCCTGAGAACGAGTTCGTGACGAAGAGCCTCGCCGAGGTGTTGCGCTGGCGGTGGGACGCGTCACGGCGCGGTCTGCCGCCAGCACCGCAAGCCCCCATTCCGTGCGTTGCACCGGACCTGGCGTTCTTGCACGCCAATGCCAGGGCAGGCCGTGGGATGCTGCCCGCCGTAACCTGGATCGGACACGCTACGGTGCTGGCACAACTGGGCGGCATCACGCTGCTGACCGATCCGGTCTTTTCGGAGCGCGCATCGCCGGTGCGCTTCGCCGGCCCGAAGCGTCATGTACCGCCGGGTGTGGCGTTGGCGGATCTTCCGCATATCGATCTGGTCGTGATTTCGCATAACCACTACGATCACCTGGACGCGCAGACGGTCGATGCGCTGTACGCGCAAACCGGTGGTGCGCCGTTGTTCGTGGTGCCGCTGGGACTGCGCGACTGGTTGGCGCGGCGCGGCATCCAGCAGGCGGTCGAACTGGACTGGTGGCAGACACACCAGATGCCTTCACCAATGGGCATGATCGACGTGATGCTCTCGCCAGCGCAACACTGGTCGGCGCGCGGGTTGACGGATCGCATGTCGACACTGTGGGGCGGTTTTGCCGTACTCGCTCCGGACTGTCATCTGTTCTTCGCAGGCGACACCGGCTACTCGCGCGATTTCGCGAGGCTGCGCGAACACCTCGCAGAACGCCAGCGCCCGGAAAACGGCGGCGGCTTCGATATTGCCCTGCTGCCGATCGGCGCGTATGAGCCGCGCTGGTTCATGAGCAATCAGCATGTGAATCCGGCGGAGGCGGTAAAAATCCATCGTGACATTGGCGCGAGGCGATCGTTGGGCATCCATTGGGGCACCTTCGAACTGACCGACGAGGCGCTCGACGAACCACCGCGCTCGCTTGCGCGCGAGCGGTCGGCGGCGGGCCTGTCGAACGATGACTTCTTTATGCTGGCGATCGGCGAGACCCGCCGGCTGCCACGGCGAGGCGCGAATCGCGATTCCGGTGCCGACGGCGCGCACGTATCGATGTCGGACGAGAACGAATAGCTCGCAGCGTCTGGTCATTGCTACGTAGCGCTAACGTCTTGCGAAACCCGCCACGGGCGCAAGAACGGCCATGCGGGAGAGATTGCCGCGCGTCGCGATTGTGCAAAATCAGTCCGCGAATCATGCGGAAACTCGACCTTGCTTCTGGCTGTCGCCCCGCATATTGTTCTAGTTCGTTTAACGACCCCGCCGGAGATCATCATGTTCGAAGCCCGTGGTTATGCCGTTCATAGCGCCGACTCGCCACTCGTGCCGTTTCGTTTTTCTCGCCGTGATCCGGGGCCGGGCGATGTGAGGGTCGAAATCCTGTACACCGGCATTTGTCACTCCGATCTGCACCAGGCGCGCAACCACTGGGACAATTCGAAGTATCCGATGGTGCCGGGTCACGAAATCGTCGGGCGCGTTGTCGCGGTGGGCAGCGAAGTGACGAAGCTGAAGGTGGGCGATTACGCAGGCGTCGGCTGTATGGTCGATTCGTGCCGGCGCTGCGCCTCCTGTCATGCAAATCTCGAGCAGTACTGCGAAGAAGGTGCGACGCTGACTTACAACGACGTCGAACGTGGTAGCAGAGAGCCAACCTTTGGCGGCTACTCGGATCAGATCGTGGTGGAGCAGCGCTTCGTCGTGAAGGTGTCGCCGAAGCTCGACCTGAAAGCGGTCGCGCCCTTGCTGTGCGCCGGCATCACGACGTACTCGCCGCTGCGTTACGCGAAAGTGGGAGCGGGGCAGAAGGTGGGCGTCATCGGGCTGGGCGGCCTGGGGCATATGGGCGTCAAGTTTGCCAGGGCGCTCGGTGCGCAGGTCGTGATGATCACGACGTCACCGGAGA
>NZ_DASXHA010000099.1:0-1913 GCF_036488795.1 Paraburkholderia sp. | reverse complement strand
TGGGCCACGTCGCGCTGCTCGCGGATGGTCTCGGACTGGCATGGCGGCGGCGCGCGCACGCCGGCGTCTCGACGCCCGCGGTGCGTGCGCATGTGCTCGTCAACGCGCCGGATGCACGCGCGCTCGAACAAGGTGCGGAGGCGCTGCGCGCCATGCTGCACACCATCGCAGCCGGGGTTGCGCCGCCCGGGCGCGCGCCTGCCCTGGCGGCGTTGCGCCGCGCCATCGAGCAAGGCGGCGCCTGAATCGCTGCGCTTGTCGTCACACCGCTTTTCTCCTGATCATCATGCGTGCGTCGCGCAGGCGCAGTGCTTCATGCCGGCGCATCGGATGCGCACCTGAATACACACCGTTGGCGACCTGAAAGCGCGTGATAGAGTGGCATATGATCCGTGGTTCATGGACTGCGGCAGAAGCTGATCTGCCCACGCTTTAAGCCCGCCATTTCGCATCGTCTTTGCTAAAATCCGAACTATGTCCAAGAGTACCGATCGCATCAATCTGACCAACCAGTTCCTGATCGCCATGCCAAGCATGGCGGACCCCACGTTTTCAGGAACGGTGGTCTACCTTTGCGATCACAGCGAGCGCGGCGCGCTCGGCCTGGTGATCAACCGGCCGACGGATATCGACCTCGAAGCGCTCTTCAGTCGCATCGATCTGAAACTTGAGATCGAACCCCTGTTGCATGTCCCCGTTTATTTCGGCGGCCCGGTGCAGACCGAGCGCGGCTTCGTGCTGCACTATCCGAAAGACGGCAACCCCTATACCTCCTCCATGTCCGTCCCGGGCGGTCTGGAAATGACCACCTCGAAAGACGTGCTCGAAGCGGTCGCCGGCGGCACCGGCCCGGAACGTTTCCTGCTCACGCTCGGCCATGCAGGCTGGGGCGCGGGCCAGCTCGAAGAAGAGATTTCAAATAACGGCTGGCTCACCGTGGAAGCCGACCCGAAGATCGTGTTCGACGTGCCGGCCGAAGAGCGCCTCGAAGCGGCGCTGGCGCTGCTCGGCATTTCCCTTTCCATGCTCTCCGGCGAAGCGGGTCACGCATGAGCAGTGCGGCCGGACGAGCAGCAACGCTGCTGGCGTTCGACTATGGTGAAAAGCGTATCGGCGTGGCGGTCGGCAATTCGCTGACCAAAAGCGCTCGGCCGCTCGTGGTACTGCAAAACCGCAGCCGCGAATACCGTTTCGAGGCGGTCGGCAAACTGATCAGCGAATGGAAGCCGGATGCGCTGGTGGTCGGACTGCCCATGCATCCTGATGGCGCCCCTCACGAAATGACCCAGCTCGCAAAGCGCTTCGGCAATCAGCTGAATGGCCGCTTCAACCTGCCGGTGACGTGGGTCGACGAACGCTATTCGTCGGTCGAGGCGAAAGCCGAAATCCGCGCCGGCAACGGCCGCGCCGACATGCTCGACGCTGAGGCCGCCCGCATCATCCTCCAGCAATATCTTGACGGACTATCCGACGATCATGAGTTCCATTGACGCCGAAGGGCTCTATCGCGCTCTGCTCGAACAGATTCGCGCGGCTTATGGTGGCAAATTCAATGAGCCGCCCGGCGGCCCACACGGCGTGGTGCTGGCCGGCATCTATAGCGGTGGCGCGTGGCTCGTGGAACGTCTCGCGCGCGATCTGAACGTCGATAGTTTTGGCGTCGTCAACGTTGCGTTGCATCGCGACGACTACGCGAAGAAAGGGCTGCACGCGCAAGCGAGCCCGACGTCGTTGCCGTTCGAAGTGGACAACCGCCATATCGTGCTGGTCGACGACGTGCTGTACACCGGCCGCACCGTGCGCGCCGCGTTGAACGAGCTATACGACTATGGACGGCCGGCGTCGGTCGAACTGGCGGTGCTCGCCGATCGCGGCGGCCGTGAGTTGCCGGTAGCGGCGCGCTTCGTAGGCGG
>NZ_DASXHA010000083.1:0-21953 GCF_036488795.1 Paraburkholderia sp. | reverse complement strand
GCAGGCCACCGAAGTGTGGCGTTTCATTGCCGATCACCGGGTGCCGTTCGATAACAACCAGGCCGAACGCGATATCCGCATGCCCAAGCTCAAACAGAAAATCTCGGGGTGTTTCCGTGCTGTGTCGGGCATGCAAGCCTTATGTACGATCCGCTCCTACCTCGCCACCCTGCGCAAACAGAACCGTTCGCTGATCGACGCGCTCACCCTGGCCTTTGCCGGATTCGTCGTTTCACCGCTTCCGGCTGCTGAATAGTTACGCGGCGGCAAAGAAAGTAGGTGCCGCCCCGCACAGGGGCGAAGCTAATAGACCGATAAGAATGCAAGGAAAGGCCAACGCCGTAGGCAAACAGTACTGGGGCGAAGCTAATAGACCGATAAGAATGCAAGGAAAGGCCAACGCCGTAGGCAAACAACCCAAGCGCCGCAGAGGCAAAAAAAAACCAAAACCTTAACCATTCCCCTGCACAGCAGACCGATCACCGCCGCGCCGCCGGCGCCCAGTCTCAATTCGAACCCGCATCCGATCCAGGAACAGATACACCACGGGAGTGGTATACAGCGTCAAAACCTGACTAACGATAAGCCCGCCAACAATAGCAATCCCTAACGGAGCGCGCAGCTCCGCCCCATCTCCATTGCCAAACGCCAGCGGCAACGCGCCAAGCAGCGCTGCAAAAGTCGTCATCATGATCGGTCGAAACCGCAGCAAACAGGCCTGGTGAATCGAATCATAGGAAGACAAGCCCTGCCGGGAGGCCTCAATTGCAAAATCGATCATCATGATCGCGTTCTTCTTCACAATACCAATCAGCAAAATCACCCCAATCAGCGCAATGATGCTGAACTCGGTCTGAAACAGCAGCAAAGCCAGCAACGCCCCCACACCCGCCGAAGGCAACGTCGACAAAATCGTCAGCGGATGGATATAACTCTCGTACAACATCCCCAGCACGATATACACCGCCGCCAGCGCCGCCAGAATCAGCAGCGGCATGTCCGATAGCGATTGCTGAAACGCCTGCGCCGTCCCCTGAAAACTGCCGTGTATCGTGCCCGGCATGCCGATCTGCGCCATCGTGTCGTAGATCGCCTGGGTCGCGTCCGACAGCGATTTGCCCGGCGGCAAGTTGAACGAGATCGTCGAGGCCACAAACTGGCTCTGATGATTTACCGACAACGGCGTGCTGCCCGGCCCGAAACTCGCAATCGCCGACAACGGAATCATCGTCTCCTTCGAGGTCGACACCGCAGCCCCAGACGAGGCGCTCGACTTGCCGCTCGCCGCAATCGAGTTGATTGCCAGATTGCGCGCCGAATCCGCTGCAATCGCCGCCGCGCTCGACGAGGTCGTGCCCGCCGTCCCGCCGCTCGATGCGTTCGTGCTGTTGGTGTTCGCCGTGAGCGCCGTCACCGTTCCCGCGGTCGCGTTGGTGGTCTGCGCGCCGCTCGCGCTGCCGCCCGACGTGCTGATGTACACCTGGTTCAACATGTCGGGGCTCTGCCAGTACTTCGGCGCCACTTCCATCACCACGTGATACTGGTTGAGCGGGTTGTAGATCGTCGACACCTGACGCTGGCCAAACGCGTCATACAGCGTATTGTCGATTTGCGCCGGCTGGATGTTCAGCCGCGCCGCGCTCGCTCGGTCGATCGTCACCATCGATTCCAGACCGCCTTGCTGCTGGTCCGAATTCACGTCCGCGAGCTCGGGCCGCGCCTGCAGCGCCTCGGTCAGCTTCGGTCCCCAGCTGTACAGGTCGGTCGTGGAGTCGGCGAGCAGGGTGAACTGATACTGCGCATTCGATTGCCGCCCGCCCACCCGGATGTCCTGCACCGCCTGCAGAAAGGTGCGCGCGCCCGCCACGTCGGACAGCGGTCCGCGCAATTGCTGAATGATCTGATCCGCGGACAGCTTGCGCCCCGGTTTCGACTTGAGCTGCACGAACATGAAGCCGGAATTGGTCTGCCGTCCGCCTGTAAAGCCGACCACGCTGTCCACGCCGGGGTTCTCGCCGACCAGCTTCATCATTTCGGCGAACTTGCCCTTCATGCCCTGGAACGACGTGGCCTGGTCAGCCTGAATGCCGCCCACCATCCGCCCGGTGTCCTGCTGCGGAAAAAAGCCTTTCGGGATGATCACGTACAACCAGATATTCAGGCCGATCGTCGCGACCAGCACCAGCAGGATCAGGAGCGGATGCCGTAACGACCAGCCGAGCGTGCGCTCGTAACCGCGCTGCATCGACAGAAAGCCGCGCTCCAGCCACTGCGCAAAACGTCCTTCCTCCCTACGTTCATGCGGCTCGTTCAGGAGGCGCGAGCACATCATCGGGGTCAGCGTCAACGAGACGAGCAAGGACACACCGATCGCGAGAGACAGCGTCAGCGCGAATTCGCGGAACAGGCGTCCGACGATGCCGCCCATCAGGAGAATCGGCAGGAACACGGCGACCAGCGAAATACTGATCGACACCACCGTGAAGCCCACCTCGCGCGCGCCGAGGAAGGCGGCCTGCATGCGCGGCACGCCGTTTTCGATGTGCCGCGAAATGTTTTCGAGGACCACGATCGCGTCGTCGACCACGAAGCCGGTTGCAATCGTCAGGGCCATCAGCGACAGGTTGTCGATCGAAAAACCCATCAGGTACATCGCGGCGAACGTACCGATGATCGAAATCGGCACCGCGACGCTCGGGATCAGCGTGGCGCGCCAGTTGCGCAGAAACAGGAACACCACCATCACGACCAGCGCCACCGCGATGATCAGCGTGTGCTCGGTGTCCTTTAGCGACGCGCGGATCGTCGTCGAGCGATCGACGGTCGGCGCCACGTCGACGTCCGCCGGCAGCGACGCCTTCAGCTGCGGCAGCATCGCCTTGACGCGGTCGACGGTGTCGATGATGTTCGCGCCTGGCTGGCGGTAAAGAATCACCAGCACCGAACGCTTGCCGTTATAAAGACCCAGGTTGCGCAGGTCTTCGACCGAATCGACCACCTCCGAAACGTCCGACAGCTGCACCGCCGCGCCGTTCCGGTAGGCGATGATCAGGTCCTTGTACTGCGATGCCTTGCTCGCCTGGTCGTTGGTATAGATCTGCACATGGTTCGGCCCGAACTCGATCGAGCCTTTCGGGCTGTTCGCGTTCGCCGCTGCCAGAGCAGCGCGCACATCCTCGAGGCCGATGCCGTAGTGGAACAGCATCTGCGGTTCCAGTTCGACCCGTACCGCCGGGTTGGCGGAACCGCTCACATCCACTTCGCCGATGCCGTCCACCTGCGAGAGCGACTGCTGCAGCACGGTGGCGGCGGAGTCGTACAGCTGTCCGGCCGTCAAGGTGTTGGACGTCAGCGCGAGAATCAGGATCGGCGCGTCGGCGGGGTTGACCTTGTGGTAGGTCGGATTGCTGCGCAGGCTTGCGGGCAGGTCGGCGCGCGCCGCGTTGATGGCGGCCTGCACGTCGCGCGCGGCGCCGTCGATGTCGCGGTTCAGGCCAAACTGCAACGTGATGCGCGACGAGCCGACCGAGCTTTGCGAGGTCATCTCCGTAACGTCGGCAATCGAGCCGAGATGCCGTTCCAGCGGGCTTGCCACGCTGGTGGCCACCGTCTCCGGACTCGCGCCCGGCAGCGTGGCCTGCACGGAGATGGTCGGGAAATCGACCTGCGGCAGCGGCGCGACCGGCAGCTTCGTGAAGGCGAACGCGCCGGCCAGCGCGATGCCGATCGCCAGCAAGGTGGTGGCGACGGGCCGGGAGATAAACGGACGCGACAGGTTCATCGCTCAGTTCCCCGCGTCGGTGGCAGGCGGCGGTGTGCGGCGGTTCGCGGCGCCCCGCTGAAGGCGTTCCCGCACGCGCCGGGCCAGCGAATCGAACGCGAGGTAGATCACCGGCGTCGTGAACAGCGTCAGCAACTGGCTCACGATCAGGCCGCCGGCAATCGCGATGCCGAGCGGGCGGCGCAACTCCGAACCGGCGCCGGTGCCGAGCATCAGTGGCAGCGCGCCGAGCAGGGCGGCCATGGTCGTCATCAGGATGGGCCGAAAGCGCAGCAGACACGCCTGGTAAATCGCCTCGCGCGCCGGCTTGCCCTGTTCGCGCTCCGCTTCGAGCGCGAAGTCGATCATCATGATGGCGTTCTTCTTCACGATACCAATCAGCAGCACGATGCCGATGATGCCGATGATGTCGAGGTCGTGTCCGGTCATCAGCAGCGCGAGCAACGCGCCGACGCCGGCCGAAGGCAGCGTCGACAGGATCGTGATCGGATGGATGAAGCTTTCGTACAGCACGCCGAGCACGATATACATCGTGACGATGGCGGCGAGAATCAGGAACAGCTCGTTGGCAAGCGACGCCTGGAACGCGAGCGCCGCACCCTGGTAGCGGGTCTGGAACGAGGCTGGCAGGCCGATGTCCCGTTGCGCCTGGTTGATCGCCTTCACGGCGGCGCCGAGCGACGATCCGGGCGCGAGGTTGAACGACACGGTGGTGGCCGGGAACTGGCTCAGGTGCGTGACCAGCAACGGCGCGGGTTGTTCGACGAACTTCGCGATCGACGACAGCGGCACCTGTCCGCCCGTGGAGGTGGAGGAGGGCAGGTAGATCGCGTTCAGAGAGTCCGTGTAGTGCTGGACGTCCGGCTGCGCTTCCAGAATCACGCGGTACTGGTTCGACTGCGTGAAGATGGTCGAAATGATGCGCTGACCGAATGCGTCGTAGAGCGCATTGTCGACAGTAGCCGGCGTGATGCCGTAACGCGACGCGGTGGCGCGGTCGATCTGCACATACACCGACTGGCCGTTCTCCTGCAGGTCGGTGGCCACGTCAGCCAGTTCCGGCGCCTGCTTCAGGCGCTCCATCAGCCGCGGTACCCAGGTCGAGAACTCGCTGATGTTCGGATCGGTCAGCATGAACTGGTATTGCGTGGGGCTGACCGTGGCGTCGATGGTCAGATCCTGCACCGGCTGCATATACAGCGCCGCGCCGGGAATGTGCGCCACGTCCTGCTGCAACTGGCGGATCACGTCGCTTGCGGTGTGCTTGCGGTCGTCGCGCGGCTTCAGGTTGATCAGCATGCGGCCGCTGTTCAACGTGATGTTGTTGCCGTCCACGCCGATGAACGACGTGAGACTGTCCACATCCGGATTCTTCAGAATCTGCGCGGCCAGTTCCTGCTGACGCTCGGCCATGGACTGATACGACACCGATTGCGGCGCCTGCGTGATGGCCTGGATCACGCCGGTATCCTGCACCGGGAAGAAGCCCTTCGGAATGAACACGTACAGCACCACGGTCAGCACCAGCGTGAGCAGCGCGACCACCAGGGTCGAGCGCTGGCGCTCGAGCACCCATGTCAGCGCCACGGCATAACGGGCGATCACGTAGTCGATAAACGCGTGCGCCTTCGCTTCGAAGCGGTGGCTCTCGTGCGGCGGCGTGTGGCGCAGCAGCTTCGCGCACATCATGGGCACCAGCGTCAGCGAGACGACCGCCGAAATCACGATGGTCACGGCGAGCGTGATGGCGAACTCGTGGAACAGACGCCCGACCACGTCGCCCATGAACAGGAGCGGAATCAGTACCGCGATCAGCGATACCGTCAACGAAATGATCGTGAAGCCGATCTGTTTCGAACCCTTGAGCGCGGCCTCCAGCGGCGATTCGCCTGCCTCGACGTAACGGGCGATGTTCTCGATCATCACGATCGCGTCGTCGACCACGAAGCCGGTGGCGATGGTCAGCGCCATCAGCGAGAGATTGTCCAGCGAGAAGCCGCACAGATACATCACGGCCAGCGTGCCGATCAGCGACAGCGGCACGGACAGGCTCGGGATGATGGTGGCATAGAAATTGGCGAGGAACAGGTACATCACCAGCACCACCAGCACCACCGACATCAGCAGTTCGAACTGCACGTCGCGCACCGACGTGCGGATCGTGGTGGTCCGGTCGGTGACGATCTGCACGTCGAGCGCCGCCGGCAGCGACTGCTGCAGCTGCGGCAGCAGCGCCTTGACGCTGTCCACCACCTGGATCACGTTCGCGCCCGGCTGCCGCTGCACGTTCAGGATGATGGCGGGCGTCGAATCGACCCAGGCGCCCAGCTTGGTGTTTTCCGCGCCCTGGACGATGCTGGCCACGTCGGTCAGCATCACCGGGCGGCCGTTCTTGTACGCGACGACCGCGCTCTTGTAGGCGTCGGCGTCGGTCAACTGGTCATTTGCGTTGATTGTGTAGGCCCGCGTCGGACCGTCGAAATTGCCCTTCGGCGTATTGACGTTCAGGTTCGAGATGGTGGTGCGCAGGTCGTCCAGATTCAGGCCGTACGCAGCCAGCGCGCGGGGATTCGCCTGAATCCGCACGGCGGGGCGCTGACCACCCGAAAGGCTTACCAGACCCACGCCCGCCACCTGCGAAATCTTCTGCGCAAGACGGGTGTCGGCCAGGTCCTGCACCTCGGTCAAGGGCATCGTCTTCGAACTGAGGGCGAGCGTGATGATCGGCGCGTCGGCCGGGTTCACCTTCGCGTAGATCGGCGGCGCGGGCAGGTCGGACGGCAGCAGGTTGCCCGCCGCGTTGATGGCCGCCTGCACTTCCTGTTCGGCAATATCGAGCGGCAGGTCGAGACTGAACTGCAGCGTGATGATCGACGAGCCCGCCGAGCTTTGCGACGACATCTGGTTCAACGACGGCATCTGCCCGAACTGCCGTTCGAGCGGCGCGGTGACGGACGAAGTCATGACATCCGGGCTCGCGCCCGGATAGAAGGTTTGCACCTGGATGGTCGGGTAGTCGACTTCCGGCAACGCCGACAGCGGCAGGAAGCGCAGCGCGACGAGCCCGACCAGCATGATCGCCGCCATCAGAAGGGCGGTGCCGACCGGGCGCAGAATAAAGGCGCGGGATGGATTCATGCGGTTTCAGTGAGCCTTATTCCGACGCTTGCGCCGCGTGTTTGTGATGATGACCGCGCGCGCCGGAGGCGCCCCACGGAGCGGACGCGCCGTGTGCTCCCCACGCGCCGGATGCGCCCCGGGCACCCGAGGCGCCGCGCGGACGGTCCGCCGGAATGGTGATCTTCGCGCCTTCCTTCAGACGGTCCGAACCGTCGATCACGACGCGCTCGCCGGGTTGCAAACCTGACGCGATGCTGGTGCGCTCGCCGTCCACCGGCCCGATCTTGATGGGGCGCACCGTGACGGTGTTGTCGGGCTTCACGACATACACGAACTGCCCCATCGAGCCGTTGAGCACCGCGGAGGTCGGCACGATCACCGCATCGTGAATCGTATCGACCAGCAGCCGCGCGTTGACGAACTGGTTCGGGAACAGCAGGTTGTTTTCGTTCTTGAAGCTGGCGCGCAGCTTGAGCGTGCCGGTGGTCGTGTCGATCTGGTTGTCCAGCGTTTCGAGCACGCCGCCTTCGAGCGAAGTGGTGTTGCTGCGGTCGTACGCCGTCACCGACAGTTTCTGGCCCGTTTGCACCTGCTTCATGATCTGCGGCAGATTGTCTTCCGAGGTCGTGAAGATCACGCTGATAGGCTGCAGTTGCGTGATCACGACGATGCCGTTGGTCAGGTTGGGCGTGACGTAATTGCCCGCGTCCACCTGGCGCAGGCCGACGCGGCCCGACACCGGCGCGGTGATGCGGGCGTAGATCAGATCGAGCTTGTAGGTGTCGATATTCGCATGGTCCGACTTGACGGTGCCTTCGTACTGACGCACGAGCGAGGCCTGGGTGTCGACCTGCTGGCTCGCAATCGAATCTTGCGAAAGCAGCGTCTGATAGCGTTTCAAGTCGAGGCGCGCGGTTTGCAGCAGCGCCTCGTCGCGTGCGAGCGCGCCCTCGGCGTTTTCCAGCGAAATCTGATACGGGCGCGGGTCGACCTGGGCGAGCAGATCGCCCTTCCTGACCATCTGGCCTTCTTCGAAGGCGACCGTTTGCAGTACGCCGCTCAACTGGCTCTGCACGGTGACGGTGGCAAGCGGCGTGACGGTGCCGAGCGCGGTCACGACGACCGGCATCTCGCCTTGCGTGGCGGTGGCGACGTGCACCGGTTGCGGCAGGTTGCCGAATCCGCCCGGGCCGCCGCGGCGGCCTGCATGCGCGCCGCTGCTGGCGCCCGCCGGCGCATGGGCGGCTGGGTCCGGGTCGCCGCCCCATGGATGCCAGCGGATCAGCACGATGCCGGCCACCACGAGTGCCGCGACGATCAGACCGATGGTGCGCCCCCGATGCCGCTTACCTCCGCCTTTGCCGCCGCCGCTGGGCAAGGGCGATCCCGTAGAAGGCTGGCCAGACGGGGCATGGGTGCGTGACGTTTCCGGTTGCTTTTGTTGTTCGTCCATCGATTCGGTCAGGTGGCTGGCGAGAAGTTGAGCAGGTGTCCGAAAAGTTGTTTCGACACCGGTATGTTCTGTTATCACCGCGGACCGGCATGAATGCCGGCCTGGTTCGACAGCGTACACAACGCACTTGTTCAGCGCGAGGCTACGCGATGCGCAGGAAAAGGATCTTAGGCTAAAGCAAGTGCGTGACAGTCAGGCGGGCAGTGCGGCAGACCGGCTTGGGCGCGCAAGCCCGGAAAGCATGATGCTACGTCCCAGCCTTCCAGATCGTCCAGCGGCGTATTTTTCGATCGATTACGAAAGTAACAGCGCCCCGCACGGCATGCCGCGGACCTTCGAGCGGGCGCCGCGTTGCCGTCCGGAGCCGGTGTGCGGCAGTTCTAGTTATCGAGGCGCCGCCCCGGCGCGCCGCCGATCTCCAGCACGATCTTCCCGATACATTCGAGCAGCAGCGGAGCCGCGCGTGCGATCAGCCAGTCACGCGGACACTGTTGCGCCGAGCCGCCGCAATTGACAGCATAGCGCTCGCCGGACGGCCCGATGAAGCCGGCGGCGATCGCGTTCAATCCCTCGTGCCATTCGCCGGTCGCGATCGCGAAGCCGTGGGTGGCGGTTTCGTGCAAGGCGTTTTCGAGCCGGCTGCTGATATGCCCCCAGTCGTCCCCTTCGGCGGCTTGCAGGCCCAGCAGCAGCTTCTGGCGCTCAGGCTCGGCGAGTACCGCGAGATAGGCGCGGCCGACGGCAGTGCGGCTCAGATTCATCCGCGAACCGATTTCGAGCCGCGATACGAGGACGGCGGAACGAGGTTTGATGGCGTCGATCACCACCATGTCGAGGCGATCGCGCACGGCGAGGTGAACGGAGAGCGAGGTGCTTTCGGCCAGTTCGATCAGGAAGGGCCGCGAGCGCGAGCGGATATCGAAGTTACGCAGAAAACCGTTACTCAGCTCCAGCACGGACGAGGTGAGCACGAAACGCTCGCTGTCGGGCAGGCGGAACAGAAAGCCGGCGCTGACGAGCGTGGCGGTGATGCGCGACACCGTCGGCTTGGGGATGCCGGTCAGTTCGGTCAGTTCGCGGTTGCTGAGCGGCGCATCGGCGGCGGCGATGCTGCGCAGCACAGTCAGGCCGCGGGCAAGCGCGGTGACTTCGTCGCCGGAGCCGTCTTTTTCTTTCAGCGCGTCGCCGACGCGGGATGACGTCGAATGCTGGGTCATGTCAATTTTTCTGGAACTTCGTTTCGATTTTCAAGACCGTGCGGCTACACCGAACGGTCCGCGGCACTGTCGAACACTTATGATGATGACCTACGCAAGCCCTAATTGGTATGACAATTCGTTGTAGTAGAACGATTTTTCGAGCAGAGGACCCGGTCGCGAGATTTTGCTTGACTTAGTCAGCATAACCATAAAAAATGGAATCTCATTTCGAAAGAAAGGCCTGCGTGCAACTTTTGCTGCAAGCTTGGGCTCTGGCCTGGCGTGCTTCCAGCCGGGCCCTGTAAGCTTGCAGCGGTGCAACCGCGGTGCTTCGACCGCCCGGCTTTGCTTTCGAATCCCCTCTCTCAGGTTCTAGCACGGCCCTCGGAATGGCTAGAACTTTTTAAGGCGTCACGGCAACGTGACGCCTTTTTTTTCCGCAAGTCGCCTGAGATGCGGCGGCAGGCGCAGCGCGCCTCGCGTCGGTGCGCGCCCTCTATCCCACAGAGTGAACAGAGTATGCCCTAACGTACGCTTAACGCGTCACCAGCGACACAGTGGCGATCCCTAGTACGGTCATCACCAGCGAAGTCGAAACGTGGATGGCAATTTCCCCCGCCGCCCAGCCGAGCCGGCCATCCTGCAAGCGTTGCACGACTTCGGCGGAGAAGGTCGAGAAGGTAGACAGGCCACCCATCAGACCCGTGATGACGAATAGCCGCCATTCGGGCGCGATGTCCGGCAAGCGGGCAAAGGCCGCCACCGCGACGCCGATGATGTAGCCGGCAATTATGTTGGAGGCCAGGGTACCGAGCGGTATCGCAGGAAACAGTCCGTTCAGGCGAATGCCCAGAAACCAGCGGAACAGCGAACCGAATGCGCCGCCAATGCCGACGGCGAGAATAGATAAATACATAGAAAGGGTTTGGCGAAGTCGAGAGGTCGACAAACCGGGCTGAGCGCAGACGCAATGCCGCGTCCGCAGTCATCCGGGCGAAGCAGGCATCATCAGCCAAAAAGGCGGTTATGGAGAATGCCATCTCCAGCGCGCCAGTTTATCACTGGCGCCGGGTATTGGGGGACAGGTAATGGCTGAGGCGCACGTTGGGCCAACTGTCGGGCAGCGTGGCAACTGGCGTCGGCGCGCGGCATGTGGTCGGCAGAGCAGCCGACCCGTGCAGCGCGTCTGCGAGGCCGCGTCTAGTCGACCGGGTCCGGCTGATCGCTAACCGTGCGCACCTAGCCGTGCGCATCTAGCCGACCGCGTCTAGCCGACGCTTTCCCGCTGCGGCGTCGAGGAGATCTTGTGAATCGACAGGTCGGCGCCTTTGAATTTGTCTTCCTGGGCGTGCGCGCGGCCACGCAATGGCAGCCTTTGTCTTAGTCGCAAAACGCCGACATAATGCACTGTCCCCAGCGCGGCCTGCCGGGCTACCAGAACGATTTCGCGTACGCATGAGACTGACGACCAAAGGGCTGTTGCTAATCGCGATTCCGGCCGTGTTCGAACTTGCACTGCTGTCAGGACTGGTCAAGGCACAAGTGGATGCCGCACAGGCGGAGCATTGGGCAACCCACAGCGAAGAAGTGCTGCGCCAGACCACCTCCATTCTCGAGCCGGTTCTGCTCGATTCGGTACGCTTGCGCGGTGTCGTGCTCGCCGATCGCACGGGTGCCAACGTCAACGTCAACGCCAACATGGCCCCGTCGTTGACGCTCTGGACCGACATCGACCGGCGCATCGACCAGCTGACCGAGCTGGTTGCCGACAACCCGGCGCAGGTCGAGCGCGCCGCGCAGATTCGCCAGTCCGTGCAGGCTTACCGCCAATGGGCAGACCGCGTGCAGGATCTGTTGCATTCGGGGCGTCGGCGCGATGTCGTGGCGCGTTTCAGCGATCTGGCGAACACCGACGTGCTGGACCGTTTTCGCGTCCAGATCGCCGCGTTCCAGGCGGAGGAGCGCCGCCTCGACGCGCAGCGTTCAGTCGAGGCCGACGCCGCGCGCGACCAGCAACTGATCCTGCTGGTGGCGGCCGTATTAGGTTCACTGGTGTTCGTGGCGCTGGCCGTCTGGCTCTTCACGCGCGGCGTGCGCGGCCGTCTCGCGCTGCTGTCCGACAATGCCACACGGCTTGCCAGCAACGAGCCGCTCGCGCCCATCGGCCCCGGTTCCGACGAAATCGGGCGTCTCGATCTGACCTTGCACGAAACCAGCCGGCGGCTGCTCGAGGCCGAACGCATCCAGGCGCGCTTCCAGGCGGATCTGGCGCGGCGCGCGAACGAACTGACTCATATCAACGAAACGCTGCGGCAGCAGACTCAGGAAAACGAGATGTTCATCTACAGCGTGTCGCACGATCTGCGTGCGCCGCTCGTCAATCTGCAGGGTTTTTCAAAAGAGCTGATTCATGCGTGCGACGATCTGCGCGCGGCGGTCCGGCAATCGTCGCTCACGCCGGAGCGGCGGCAATTGATCGAACGGCTCGTCGATGACGATATCGGCGAGGCGCTGCATTATCTGCAGACGGCGGTGCTGCGCGCATCGCATATCATCGACGCACTGTTGCGGCTCTCGCGCGTGGGTCGCGTCGAATACCGGCGCCAACAGGTGCAGGTGAGCGACATCGTGCAGCGCGTGATCGACGCGATGCGGGTGTCGATCCGGGCGAAAAGCGCACGCATCATCGTGCATGAGCTGCCGGCGGTATGGGGCGACGCAACCGCGCTCGAGCAGGTGTTTGCGAACCTCGTCGGCAATGCGATCAACTATCTGGATGCGTCGCGCGACGGGCGCGTGGAAATCGGCACAACACCCGCACCGCCCGGCGTGCGCTCCTTGCGCATTTTCTACGTGAAGGACAATGGGCTCGGCATTCCCGCCGTCGCCATGCCGCGTCTGTTCAACGCGTTTCAGCGTTTGCACGGCTCGGTAGCGGCCGGTGAGGGGATCGGCCTCGCGCTGGTGCGCCGCGTGGTGGAGCGGCACGGTGGCCGCGTCTGGGCGGAGTCGACCGAGGGAGAGGGAACGACCTTCTATCTGTCACTTCCGGAAGCCGAAATGCGCCCGCCGCGTGAAGAGCCGCCGGCACTGGCCACGGCAGCTGCGGGGCTCACTATGCGGCGAACAGCCGGCGCGGCTTGAGCAGTTTGCTGCCGCGAATCGACCAGTAGCAGCCGCACAAGACCAGCACAGCGACGCCGACCAGAATGATGTGCGGCGCGGGACGCAGGCCCAGCAGCCCGTCGAAAGCGAACAGGCCACGCACGAGAATCAGCAGGGCGCCCCACAGCGCGAGCGCGGCTTGTACGAGAAGGCGCATGCCGGTGAAGCGGCGCGCGCGGTTTTCGAGGGACCAGCCGGCCGGTGCACGGCCGCAGATGAAAGCAATCGCGAACAGCGCGGCCGCGAGAATGACGAGCCAGTCTGTCAGTTCCATATAAAGGCGCTCCAAAGTCAACCGCTGACTATAGAAAGGCCTGTTTCTGCGAACTATCGGACGAGTCTCAATTGCGTGGAGGGACGCCGGATTGCGCGGATTGCAATCCGGCGGCGCGCAGCAATGCGATGCACTCAGAGTTCGATACGCGTGCCGAGCACCACGAGGAATTGCCTCAGCCACTCAGGATGAGCAGGCCACGCGGGGGCCGTGACGAAGTTGCCGTCGGTGACCGCGGCGTCGACGGGGATGTCCGCATATTCGCCGCCCGCGAGCTTCACTTCCGGTGCGCAGGCCGGGTAAGCGGAAATCCGTTTGCCGCGGATCACGTCGGCGGCGGCGAGCAGTTGGGCGGCATGACAGATCGCGGCGATCGGCTTACGCTGTTCCGCGAACTGCCGCACGACATCGATGACTTTCTGATTGAGCCGCAAGTACTCAGGCGCGCGACCGCCGGCAATCGCCAGTGCGTCATACTGGGCCGGGTCCGCATCGTCGAAGGACGCGTTCAGTGTGAACTGGTGGCCTGGTTTCTCGGTATAGGTCTGATCGCCTTCGAAGTCGTGAATGGCGGTCTTGATGCGCTCACCCGCGGACTTGCCCGGACACACCGCGTCGACCACGTGACCCACGGCCTGCAGTGCCTGAAACGGCACCATTGTTTCGTAATCCTCGGCGAAATCGCCGGTCAGGAACAGAATCTTCTTTGCTGCCATCGCATGCCTCCAGTTGAACAGCGGAACACATCGAACGGGCAGTCAGTCTACTCCAACGTATTTGACCGTTCAGCGTCAATGGCGAAGTCCAGCTTGCCGCGCACGAAAGCGCCTTGCCACGCCGCAATTGGAGAGCGTCGGGCGCAACGGCGTATCATTGCATCGTTTCCGTATGCAGAAGCCGCCCGGCGCGGCGCACATTCCCACATGACTTCATTCACACGCCATCCTCTGGTGCGCCGCGCGGCATTTGCCGTCGCGCTGCTCGGCGCGCTCGCCGCGTGCCAGAAAAACGACGCCGCGGCGGGGCAGGTCGCCGCCAAGGTGGACAGCGCCGCGCAGCAGGCCGGCCAATCGCTGAACCAGGCGGCAAGCTATGTCGGCCAGCAGGTCGACACAGCGAAGGACACCGCGGAGCAGAACCTCCAGTCGGCGTCGGCGCCGACGATCACCATCGATCCTTCGGCGCTCGCGTCGACCGCGCAGGCCAACCTGCAGAGCGCCGCCAGCGCGACCAACGCCGGTCTCGCCAAGGCCGCATCCGTGACCGGCGGCGGCCTGGAAGTGGCGGGCCACAAGCTGCAGGAGTGGTCGAACGAGACCACGTCCGCTTCGTCCGCAACGGCCGCATCGAGTGACAGCGACAGCAGCGACGCACAGAAACAGATGGACAAATGATGCCGCCCGAATGGCCGATGGCGCGCTGCGAGGCCAGCTTGACACGGCCGTTAAGTGTAATTAGCATGGTTACATATAATCGCCGTCATGCAGGGGTGGTGTGAATACCAGTAGCCGTTTCGCATTTGCGGTCCATGTGCTGGCGCTGTTGTCGTTGCAGGAGGGCGTGCCGCTTTCGTCGGAGTTGATTGCCGGCAGCGTGAATACCAATCCGGCGCTGATCCGGCGTCTGTTGACCATGCTGGCCGACGCGGGGCTCACCACGGCGCAACTCGGCGCGGGCGGCGGCGCATTGCTGGCGCGACCGGCACAGGACATTACGCTGCTGGACATCTATCGGGCGGTTGATGACGCGCAACTGTTCGCACTGCATCGCGAGGAACCGAACCCGGCATGCATGGTGGGGCGCAATATTCAGGACGTGCTGCGCGGCATCATCAGCGAGGCGCAACAGGCCATGGAGGCATCACTGGCAGGCCGCACGCTTGCCGATGCCACGGCAGACGTGGTCAAGGCGGAACGTCAACGCGAACGCAAGCGGCGTCAGGCGGGATAGAAAA
This sequence comes from Paraburkholderia sp., assembly GCF_036488795.1. Taxonomy (GTDB): domain Bacteria; phylum Pseudomonadota; class Gammaproteobacteria; order Burkholderiales; family Burkholderiaceae; genus Paraburkholderia. The sequence goes on along the minus strand of NZ_DASXHA010000083.1, from coordinate 7,007 downwards.
TGCGGTTCGTGGCCGGTGCGCGCGTGACAACATGAGAATGTGGTACGGCGGTCCAGTCTGCGGGAGGGATTCGCCGCAATCATGAGCAAGGGGTTAAACCCCTCTTTTTTCGGTCTTATATGTAATCAACATGGTTACATATAAAGCCATCACAGGAGCATGCAAATGAGCAAGACGTTGAAGATCGCACTGTTCGGTGCAACCGGCATGATCGGTTCGCGAATTGCCGCCGAAGCCGCGCGACGTGGTCATCAGGTCACGGCGTTCGTGCGCAACCCGGCACGTGTGCCGGCCGGCATCCCCAACCTGCAGGCGCGTGAGGCTGACATTCTGGATGCCGCCAGCGTCGCTGCTGCCGCGCGGGGCCATGACGTGGTGGCGAGCGCGTATGCGCCGCCGCCCGATGACGCCGAAGTGGTCCTCGCAGCCTCGCGGGCGCTTGTGGAAGGGGTACGCGCGGCGGGCGTAAAGCGTCTCGTGGTGGTGGGCGGCGCAGGCTCGCTGGAGGTCGCACCGGGCAAGCAACTGGTCGATACCGAGGGCTTTCCGGAGGCCTATAAGGCGGTGGCGCTGGCGCATCGCGATGCGCTCGGCTTTTACCGCACGGTGAGCGGGGTCGACTGGACTGTCTTCGCGCCGGCCGCCTTGATCGCCCCGGGTGAGCGCACCGGCACGTTTCGCACCGGGACGGATACGCTGATCGTCGACGCCGCCGGTAACAGCCGCATTTCGGCCGAAGACTACGCGATCGCGTTCGTCGACGAACTCGAACAGGGGCGCTTCGTGCGCCAGATCGCGACGCTCGGGTATTGAGGGCGAATCCCACATCGGACGGGCACGCGCAAGCGTCCTAACATTCGGTTACGCATGGTTATGCGCTGCCGCGGCAAGTGCGGCTACACTTGGCGTCTCCCGTTTTGTTACGGATTGCCATGAAGTCATGCCCGAAGCGGTGTGAGTCCGAGGCTGCGCCGTTTACCGGCGGGTATCGGGCCATTCGCAGGATTCACACCGCCGTTCATTCTCTGCGCCGTCGCGCCGCACATAGGCCGCGTCGCGGGTCGGCGCGTGTCTGGTCCGGGTTATTGGCGTTGCCACTGAGCGTGTGGCTCGTCGTGGCGGCGTGTTTTGCGTGGACGCCCGCTGTGGCGCAGGCCGCGGGCACGCCGGTGATCCCCGCCTTGCAAAGCCTGATCAACAGCGCGACGGTGACGCCTACGCCGGCATCGGGGGCGTCGGCGGCGGACGCGGCTTCCGCGTCGTCGCCCGCAAGCCAGGCGGAACTGGCCCGCTCGCTCGATAGCGTGATTTCCACGCTCGACAACGACCGTCAACGCACGGCACTCGTCGCACAACTGAAGAAGTTGCGCGACGTCAGCCGCACCGCTGCGCCGCCCGCGCCCGCCCAGCCGAGCCCCGGCTTGCTGGGGGCGATCGCCTCGGGCATCGCGACATTCGAATCCGGCGTGCACGAGGGACGTACGCCGCTGCGCTATTGGGGCGGCCGTTTCAATGCTGCCGCCAACGAGCTGTACACCATTGTCTCGAGCCAGGGCCGCGAGAGTCTCGGCACGATCCTGCTGGACATGGTCGCCATGCTTGCCGGCTGGGGCGCCTGCGCATGGGGACTGATCTATCTGCAGCGCCGTTTGCATCAGCGCTACGGGATCGAATTCGGGCTCAAACCGAATCCCACCACCCGCGAACTGCTGATCTTCGCGCTGCGGCGCGTCGGCCCGTGGATCGTCGCCTTTCTGGCCGCGCTGATCTTCGCGCGGGCCATGCCCGACGCACTCGGCCGCACGCTAGGCATGGTGGTGGCCTACGCGATCGTCGCGGGCGCGGTGTTCTCCGCGATCTGTCTGATCATGTTTTCGCTGTTCGGCTCGGGCCACCGGCGCACGGCGGTGCGTCTGCTGATCGACCACGCGCGCCGGCTGCTGTTCGCGATCGGGGTGTGCGGCGCGCTGGGCGACGCCGCGGTGAACTACGACGTCGCGCATCAACTCGGGTCGAATCTCGCGGAACTGGTCTCGACCGTGGCGAACATGACCGCTGCGGTGCTGACCGCCTATTTCGCGCTCGCGTTCCGCAGGCCGGTTGCGCACCTGATTCGCAATCGCGGGTACGACACGCGGCACAACCACAAAGCCGCAACCGACGCGTTCGACATCCTCGCCTCGCTCTGGCATGTGCCGGTGCTGCTGCTGGCGAGCGCGTCGGTGATCGCCACGCTCGGCGGTTCGGGTTCGAACGAGAACGTGCTGCAGATCTCCGTGGTGACGGCGCTGCTGCTGGTACTGGCCTTCTTCCTGTCGGCCATCGTGTTGCGCGTGACGCGCCCGCGCGACCACCGCAGACGCCGCCGCTCGCCGTATCTCACGCGGCTGCTGCGCTTCGTCGGCACGCTGCTCACGCTGTTCATCTGGCTGGCCTTTCTTGAGCTGGCGGCGCGCCTGTGGGGCGTGTCGCTCGCGAGCGTGATCGAGGAAAACGTCGCGGCGCGCGGCATCGCACATGCGGTCGTGGCGATTCTCGCCACGCTATTTATTGCGTGGCTGCTGTGGATTCTGGTGGATACCGCCATCACAGAAGCGCTGACCCCGGGCGGTCCGCGCAACAAGTCGCGTAACAACGCGAGCACGCGCGCCCGCACCATGTTGCCGCTGGTGCGCAATGCGCTGCTGGTGACGATCGTGACGATTGCCGGCATCGTGACCGCCGCGAACCTCGGCATCAACGTGACGCCGCTGCTGGCCGGCGCGGGCGTGATCGGTCTGGCGATCGGTTTTGGCGCGCAGTCGCTGGTGACCGACCTGATTACCGGTTTGTTCATCATTATCGAGGACACCATTTCGGTAGGCGACTGGATCGATGTCGACGGCGGCCACGCAGGCACCGTCGAGCACCTGTCGATTCGCACGGTGCGTCTGCGTGACGGGCAGGGCGCGATCCACGCCATTCCGTTTTCGCAGATCAAGATCGTCAAGAACCTGTCGCGCGATTTCGCCTACGCGGTATTCGAAGTGCGAATGGGCTTCAAGGCGGATGTCGACGAGGTCACGCAACTGATCCGCGAAGTGGGCGCGGATCTGATGGCCGACTTCCGCTATCGGCGCGAGATGCTGGGTCCGATCGAAGTGTGGGGTCTCGACCGTTTCGATCCGAACTGGATGGTGGTGAAAGGACAGATCAAGACCCGGCCGCTCCAGCAGTGGAGCGTAGCGCGCGCGTTCAATGTGCGCCTGAAGCGCAAGATGGACGAAGCCGGTATTGAGATTCCCGTACCGCAGATGCGGGTGTACACCTCGGCGAAGGACAACGAAGGTCAGCCGCTGGCGGAGGACGAGATGCCGGGCAGCGTGTATGTGCCGGACGATGTGACGATGCCCGAGCACGCTCATCCTCACGCTCACGCGTCGCATGCCGGCACTGCTGGCAGCCGGGCGGCGGGCCTCGCCGTAGCCGCGGCCCGCGATGTGTCGCATGAGCCGCGGCCGGCGCCGGCGCCGACCGGGCAGACCGCGCCGATCCCGCCGCAGATTCCGACCGCGGGTGAAGGGGGCAAGAGCTAGTTGGGCGGTGGGACGCGCAGCGCGTACTCCGCCCTGGCGCGCGTTGCATCTGACCACCATCCGCTTGAGACGCGCGTCCGGTTGAGAGCTGGTGTCGGACACTGGCAGGCCGCAGCAGCGGTCTGCGCCGCAATTCAGGCGTGGGCGCGTTCAGCGCTGGGCAGGGTTGGAGCCGCGACGTGCAGCAGGTCGTTCACATGCGTAGCGATCTGCGATCCTTCGACACCGTAGACATGCAAGGAGACCGCCGGCGCGTCGCTCGCATTGCCCAGCCGGTGAATGCCGCCACGGCCCGCTTGCACGAAGGACACCGCGCCGCTCGCGCGCGGATGCGTGCGGGTTTCGCTGGCGCACTGCTGTGCCGCGTTCCACGTATATACCGTTTCCGTCAACGCGCCGTCCAATACCACGTAGCCGCACCATGTCCGATGCGCGTGGATGGGGCTCGCCTGTCCCGGCATCCAGACCAGTGCGGCAATCGCATAGCGCCCGTGCGGATCGGCGGCGAGCAGGTGGCGGCGATAAATGTCGCTGGCGCCTTCGCGTTGGGCGGGGGCGAGCAAGGCCGGAGCGGCGGCCGCTTCGGCGAGTGCCGCCCGCACTCCTTGCGCAAATGCCGCGCGTTGCGACGGATCAGCGGCGTGGGAGGATTGAACGAACAAGGTATCGAGCGCGTCGCAAAGACGCGCGAGCGCGCGTCCGGAGACGGCAGAACCATGCGGTTGCGAGGGCGTGAGGCGGTCGACGACGGACGGTTGGTTAGGGTGGCTCATGGCGGCTGCCAGACTCGCGGCTCAAGTTGATCGGATGGGGATATTTATACCGGTTTGCACGGAGAAAGAGTTTTCATATAATTCCCCTTCGACAAGAAAAAGTAGAATAATTTTCTAGATAGGGGTGTTCATGGGAATGGATATCATCGACCGCAAGCTGCTCGAGTTGCTCCAGGCAGACGCGACCATGCCGATCGCCGAACTGGCGCAACGCGTGAACCTGTCGCAGACACCTTGCTGGAAGCGGCTGCAGCGGCTCAAGGAGGCCGGCGTGATTCGTGCGCAGGTGGCACTGTGCGATGCGCGCAAGCTCGGGGTTGGGACCACGGTGTTCGTTGCCGTGCGTACCAACCAGCACACCGAAGCGTGGGCCGCGACCTTCACGCGCGCGGTGCAGGACATCCCCGAGGTGGTCGAGGTGTACCGCATGAGCGGCGAGACGGACTACCTGCTGCGCGTTGTGGTGTCGGATATCGACGATTACGACCGCGTCTACAAACTGCTGATCGCCGCGGTGCCGCTTTACGACGTCAGTTCGAGCTTCGCGATGGAGCAGATCAAATATTCGACGGCACTCCCAGTACGGGCCGCCGCGGTGACTGAAACGCGTTGAGTATTGTCGGGTGGCCGCGTTGGCAGGCACCAGGCCGGAGCCGCCCAGACGATGACGCAGGGCGCAGCGCGCGCCGTTCACGGGCGGGTCCGGATTATGCGGCTGCAAGCCATGTGCAAGCTGCTGCAGGCCGCGTCAGCGTAGAATGCCAGCCTCCCTGATCCTTACCCGTTAGTCGAGCCGCCACATGAACGAACCACGCAAGAAGAACCCGACCTTCGGCATCGCCGTATTTATCGTGGTCGCCGTGCTGCTGGTCATCGCGACGCTCTTCTACAACGCCATTGAAGGCAAACGCGACTTCGACCGCCAGAATGCGGAAGTACCTAATGTCGCGTCCCAGGCTGCAGCGGCTGCCGCTGCGAGCGGCGCGGCTTCGCAATAATCGGCGAGTGGCGCGCTGCTCCGGCATGGCGTGAATCCCCTCCCGCGCCGGGCCAGTTCGCTCGCGTGAGCGCCACTAGCTGGTCGCGTCAGCGCCATTAGCGCAGGTCATTCATCCGGCAGACGGATCACGCTGGCATCCCGGCGGATCAGATTGGCCGCTGCCAGCATCTGCTTGCACTGATGCGCGAGCAGCTTCAGGTCGTGCATGGCCTCCATTGAATTGTCCGCCGACTTCTCGGCCTCCACGACCATCGCATCAAGTTCACGCCCGAGTTGCTTCGTCAGCTCGGCGTAATCGGGCGGCAGCGCGGTTCCGGCCTCGGCCTCCGTAAGATTGTCCCGAACCACGCTCAGCACACGTTGCAGCGGTTGAAGCGACACGCTTTCCTGCTGTTGCGCCGACGTGCGCAACAGCGGCGCCGCTGCCGTGATCTGCGATGCCAGCGCGTGGCTGCGCACGAGCAGGTCATTGAGTTCCGGGACGAACTTCTGTGCCGCCTTCGGCTCGAGCATCATGCGCTGGAATGCCTGCCCCAGGTTAGCGAACGCGACGTGCACGTTCTTGCGGGCGAGCCGGTAGCGGTAATCGCGCTCCAGTGCGATGGACGCGGCCGAAGCGGCGGGTGTCGCCGAAGTACCGGTCGTGGCGGCCGGGGTTGCCGGCGTTGTTCCCGATGCGGCGGCTGTGACGCCAGGGCTGGCAAGTGCCGTTGCCGGCCCGTTCGAGGACGGAGATTTGGCCGGGGCAACCGCCGTATCCGCGGCACGGCTCGCCGCCGGCGCAAGCGCGGCGGCACCGAAGCCGGCAGATCCAAACGCCGCCGCTGGATCGGCCATGGCGGCGGCGGGTGCGAAGGCGCCCGCCTCGGTCACGACCGCAGCGGCAATGGCGGACGGCTTGCCGCTCCACCACCAGCTCGCTTCGAGATACTGACGGGTCGCCGCAATCATGCTGTTGACCAGTTTGCCCATCAGCCGGTATTCCCAGTAGGGGAACAGATGGCTGGCGGCAATCGCGATGGCGCAGCCCACGACCGTGTCGATGGCGCGCTCGCCGATGATCCGCATGCTGCCTGGCGCAAGCAGATGGAACATCAGCAGCACGTACGACGATGTGAACACCACACTGGCCGCGTAATTGAACAGCAGCAGGCTATAGCTCATCACCATGGAGGCAAACATCACGACCATCAGGATGTGCGGCGATTTAACGAAGACGATCAGCGCGATGCTGGCCGTGCAGCCGATCAGCGTGCCGACGATCCGCTGTCCGTTGCGCTGTTTGGTGAGCGAATAGCCGGGCTTCAGGATAATGACGGTGGTCATCACGATCCAGTATGCATTGGTGAGCGGCAGCAGACGCCCCAGCCAGAAACCGACGGCCACCGCGATCGTCACGCGTAGCGCGTGCCGGAAACTCGGCGAGGCCATCGTCAGATTCGAGAAAATCTGTCCGAACGGCACGCGCCGGCTCGATACGAAGCGAGACAGCGCCTGGTCCAGACGAAGTTCGGTTTCCGTGGTGCGCGCCTCGCTGGAGAGGCTCTTGCGCATTTTGTCGATCAGCCGCGTGGCGCTCCAGATGCGCCGGAAGGTGGCCGACACCGCCGAATAAGCCTCCGGGTTTTTCGCCGGCATATCGTGCTTGCGCATCAGCTC
>NZ_DASXHA010000078.1:0-4052 GCF_036488795.1 Paraburkholderia sp. | reverse complement strand
GTAAGCAAAGAAAGCGGGCTTCCAACCGCCAGCTCTTAGCTGTCCACCTCTAACCACAAACCATAGTGGTCCGAAACAAGATCTTCCCCCGCCTAACCCCGCTCCGTGACAAAGCCGTGATTCGCTCCAGCGTTCGCTTCGCGTCCGCCGAAGGACATAACTCCCAGCGCTAACGCATACGCACTCACCCGCTTCATGTTGCACCAATTGATGACGCCCCACTGCCCCCTGCCCGGTGGACCCATCCGCCGCACATCGTGCGGGGCGGGATGAATGAGTGCTGTGTCACCAAGTGGCGTGATGCGAGAGAGGGACTTGTCTCGCACCACGCCGCTTTCATGCTAGTGGTGGACACTTATGGGCTAGCGGTTGGAAGCCCGCTTTCTTTGCTTACTTTCTTTGCGGCGGCAAAGAAAGTGAGTGCCGCCCCGCACAGGGGCGAAGCTAATAGACCGAAAGCAAAACAAGGAAAGGCCAACGCCGTAGGCAAACAACCAGACAGCGAAGCTAATAGACCAAAAGCAACGCAAGGCCAACGCCATACGGCAAACAACCAAAACCGCCGAGCAGGCAAACAACCCTTACTTAGCCACCGGCATCGTAAACTCCGCTCCCTTGGCAATACTATCGGGCCACCGCTGCATCACACTCTTGTAGCGGGTGTAGAACCTCACCCCCTCTTCACCGTACGCATGGTGATCTCCAAACAGCGACTTCTTCCATCCACCAAAAGAATGCCACGCCATAGGCACAGGAATCGGCACATTGATCCCCACCATGCCAATCTGGATCTGACGGGAAAACGCCCGTGCCACCCCGCCATCAGAGGTAAACAAAGACACACCATTAGCAAACTCATTAGCGTTGATGAGCCCCACGGCTGATGCAAAATCCGGCACCCGTACCACACACAGCACCGGCCCGAAGATCTCCTCGCGATAAATCTTCATGTCCGTCTGCACATCGTCAAACAACGTGCCGCCAAGGAAGAATCCCTGTTCGTGCCCAGCCACCTGGTGCCCGCGCCCATCGACGACTAACTTCGCACCTTCGGCAACACCCGAATCGATATAGCCCTCGACCTTCGTGCGATGCACCGCCGTCACCAGCGGACCCATCTCCGCGGCCGACTCCATCCCGTTCATGATCTTCAGCGACTTCACCCGCGGCGTCAGCCGCTCGATCAGCTCATCGGCAATATGCCCCACGGCGACCGCGACCGAAATCGCCATGCAACGCTCGCCAGCCGATCCATACGCCGCACCAATCAGCGCATCCACCGCCTGATCCAGATCCGCGTCCGGCATCACCACCAGATGGTTCTTCGCACCGCCCAGTGCCTGCACCCGCTTGCCGCGTTTGGTGCCTTCCGTATAGATGTATTCGGCAATCGGCGTCGAGCCCACAAACGACAACGCGCTCACATCCGGATGCGCGAGCAGCGCGTCGACCGCCACCTTGTCGCCGTGCACGACGTTCAATACGCCGTCCGGCAAACCCGCTTCTTTCAGCAATTCCGCTAGCCGGATCGATGCCGACGGATCGCGCTCCGAGGGCTTCAGCACGAACGTATTGCCGCACGCAATCGCCACCGGGAACATCCAGCACGGCACCATCATCGGAAAATTGAACGGCGTGATACCCGCCACTACGCCAAGCGGCTGGCGCAGATTCCAGTTGTCGATACCGCCGCCAATCTGATCGGTGAAGTCCGTCTTGAGCAGATTCGGAATGCCGCACGCAAATTCGACGATCTCGATGCCGCGCATCACTTCGCCCTTTGCGTCGGAAAACACCTTGCCATGCTCACGCGTAATCAGCTCGGCCAGTTCGTCATGGTGACGGTCGAGCAGTTCCTTGAACTTGAACAGCACGCGTGCACGTTTGATCGGCGCCGTTTCGCTCCATGCCGGAAAGGCCGCGTTTGCAGCTGCGACAGCAGCATCCACTTCCGCCACGCTCGCGAGCGGCACGCGCGCGCTCACCGAGCCGAGCGCCGGATTGAAAACATCGCCGTAACGGTCGCTCGTACCTTCGACTGCATGGCCGTTGATGAAATGGGTCAGCGCGCGGGCGCGCGTCTCGCTCCGATGTGTCTCGCTCATGTTGTTTTCCTCATCCGATGAATTGCGGCGCACCTATGGTGTCTGCCGTACCGCTTCATGTACCGCTTCACGTGCTGCGTTATGTCGCGATGATCGAAGCCTAATCGGCAACGCGCAAGGAAATCCAATGAGTAATGCTCAATTGCGCTATAAGGCGCGCTAATATCAGGCCATGGACCTGACCCTGCTGCGTGCCTTTGTGACCGTCGCCACTGAGGGCAACCTCACGCGTGCCGCGGTGCAACTGCATCTCACCCAACCGGCCGTCAGCCTGCAGATCAAGCATCTGCAGGAAACCCTCGGCGTGACGCTGTTCACGCGTACCTCGCACGGCCTGTCGCTCACGCGCGATGGCCAGGCGCTCCTGCCACATGCAGAACGGGCGCTCAGCGCCGCCAGCGACGTGCAGCGCGCGGCGGCCTCGCTGCGCCATGAGGTGCGCGGACACCTGCGGATCGGCACGATTCTCGATCCGGCATTTTTGCGGCTGGGCGGCTTTCTCAAGCAACTGGTCGAGACCTGGCCGCATATCGAAACGGCGCTGCGGCATGGCATGTCCGGCTGGGTGCTGGAACAGATTCGCGCGGGGGAACTGGATGTCGGCTATTACATCGGCGAGCCGGCCGAGGAAGACGCGCGCGACGCCACGACGTTTCACGCCATCACGCTGACACGCTTCCAATACCGCGTGCTGGCGCCGGCCGGCTGGAAAGATCGTGTGAAAGGCGCGCGTGACTGGCGCTCGCTCGCCGCGCTGCCGTGGATCTGGACGCCGCCCGCGTCCGCGCACAACCGGCTGTTGTCGCGCTGCTTCGCCGAAGCCGGCGTGAAGCCGGTGAAGGTGGCCGAAGTGGACCAGGAGCCGTCCATGCTCGATCTGGTCAAATCAGGCGTCGGCCTCACGCTCGCACGCGACGCTATCGCCATCGCCGAAGCCCACGCCCACGCGCTCACCATCGTCGAAGGCATCACCGTGCCGACCCAGCTCAGCTTCGTCACGCTGGCCGCCCGCAAGGAGGAGCCGGCGGTTGCTACCGCACTCAAGCTGATCGAGCAGCAATGGGCGATATGAGCCATGCTCATGACAGCGCGTCTGGACGCGGCAAACGCAAAACGCGCATCGCAACCTTAACAGCACCGTCACGCGCTTTTTGCTAGATTCAGGGTTTGCGCGTGTGTCTTACGCCTCGCCTGCGATTTCCGCGTTCGTATCCCGCTTGTATCCGTTCGGTTCGAGTCTGTTCGTCCCGGCGAGCTTCGCGCTTGCAACCCGCTACATCTGAAGCCGCCGATCACCCCGTCCTTTCCAGGAGCCTGACATGGCACGCAACATCGAAATCAAAGCCCGCGCACAGCAATTCGACGTGCTGCGCGAACGCGCCGCCGAACTCGCGCCCGACGCTCCGTTGATCTTCCGCCAGCAGGATTTCTTCTACGACGTGCCGCGCGGACGCCTGAAGCTACGTCAGTTCGACGACGGCACGCCCGCCGAACTGATCTTCTATCAGCGCGACGACCGCGACGGTCCCAAGGCGTCGTACTACACACGCAGCCCGGTGACCAATGCCGAGGCCATGCACGCACTGCTCGCCACCGCGCTGACTACGCGGGGCATCGTGACGAAGGAACGCCACGTCTATACGACGGGACGCACGCGCATTCACCTCGACCGCGTCGACGGCCTGGGAGACTTTATCGAACTGGAAGTGCTGCTCGCCCAGGATGACGACGAGGAAGGCGGCCACGCGGAAGCGCATGCGATGTTCGCGAGGCTAGGCGTGCCGGAGTCGGACCTGGTGGCAGTGGCTTACGTGGATCTGCTGAGCCCGGACAGCCAACCGCTGAAGGTGGCCTGAAGATGACCTGAGCCGCTAACGTACTTTCATAAGCGCACGGCCGCCTTCAACTGGCGGCCGTACCCGGCGACAGATGCCCGAGCGGCAACGG
>NZ_DASXHA010000036.1:0-63122 GCF_036488795.1 Paraburkholderia sp. | reverse complement strand
GCAAACAGCACCGCAGGCAAACAACCAAAACCCAACCCCAACAAACCAGAAGCAAATCAAGCAACACCCAAAAAACCAGGCACTCCGACCCAAACGCGCAGGCAAAAAAAATCCCCACACCTCATCAAGCCAAAATGAAATAAGTGAACATCATCGAATCCCTCACCAGCCTGGCAGGCTGGCAACAGCTATACCAGTTGTGGGAGCTCATCCTGCTGGCAATCAAATTCCTGTGGGACGTCCTACGCCTGCTGGGAGGCGGCTAAAACCGCTTGTTGCAAACGGCGGCGAGCCGTCAATTTCTAACAACACTACTAGCTGTAGGAATCCGTAAGGGTTACGATCCTGAAGACGAATTGGCGCGTGTCTGGCCACCGCATAAGCAGTTTTGAACTCGCAAGGCGACGTAAACTGTTCGGGAGGACAGAAACATGCTCAAGCGAATGTTCGGTGCTTCTGTTTTCATGGCCACGCTAGGCCTGCCGCTCGCAACCCACGCCACCGAAGGCGCACTCGGTCGTCCCATTTCAGGCACCAGCGTCAACCCCGATGCCGGCGTCGTTCCACCCGAACCTGACTGGTTCGTCAACCTGTCCGAAATCTACTTCGACGGCTCCATCAGCTCGAGCCGCTCTGTGCCGGTCGCCGGAAAAACCACCCTGGGCCTCGACGCCAAAGTCTCGTTCACGCTCGCCACGCTGCTCAAGGTCTGGGACACCGGCCCCGGACCGTGGAACTTCGCGTCGAGCTTCACGCTGCCGTATGCGTGGACGAGCGCAAGCGCCGCGCTCGGTGTCGGCAACCGCGTCGGCAGCATCCAGCAGAACGCCTCAGGCCTGTTCGACCTGACGTTCGCGCCGATCATCGCCGGATATCACTTTTCGAAAACCGATCACGTTTCGTTGAGTGTCAACATCTGGGCGCCCTCAGGAAAATACGATCCGAGTGACATCGCCAACGTCAGTCTGAATAACTGGACTTTCATTCCCACCGTTGCGTACACCAGCATCGTGCCGTCGCTCGGCATGGAATTCGACGCGACCGCAGGCGTCCAGTTCTACACGCGCAACGCCGCGACGAACTACCAGAACGCGCCGCTCTTCACGCTCGACCTGATGGCGCTCAAACACCTCAGCCACGGGGTCAGCGTGGGCCTCATCGTGGGCACGGTGCAGCAGATCGGCAACGACAGCGGGCCGACCGCCGACAGGCTCAACGGCTTTCGCGGTTACGACTGGTCGATCGGCCCCATCGTGACCTACGACACCAAGATCGCCGGCAAAACACCGCTGAGCCTCGGCCTGCGCTGGGTGCCGACCATCGCGAGCAAGAACCGCCTGTCGAGCACCCCCACGGTGATGGGAAGCGCAACCATCGCCTTTTGAGGCTAGTCGCCGCTGCCCATGAACCATCGGTAATGTTGCCGGCGCTGACCGTTTCGGCCGCCCCGGCAGCGGAGAAACCGCTCTTCGAGATTCCCGTGGATACGTTGTCCCGAGGCGCGGCGCACCGGATCATCGTGATCGATCGCGAGCAGGTCGCGATGGTGTGCCTCCTGCTGGTATGCGCGCTGGCGTTGGTGTGGGCGTATCCGTGGTGGGTCGCTGTGTATCGGCGCGCACGGCGCGCCGTTTGCAAAGCGAAGCGGCGTTACGCCGAAGGTCCCGCGCCTGCCTGGCGCGAACTGCGCCGCGCAATGCGCGAGCATGCATTGCCGCGGGTAATTCCGGCGCTGTACCGCTGGATGGATAGAAGCGCGGAATTCGATCATCCAGCGCGACTGGACGCGCTCGATGCGTCCGCTACCGGAGGCATCGAACCATTACGTGACGCGCTCAACATGCATTACGGCGATGCTTCGCACACGCCGCCCCTTCAATCTCGCGCCACGCAAGACGCATTGCGGCGCGCAGCCCGAGCCGCACGCAAGAAGCGCAATGAAAAACCCGCGCTTCCGCCGTTAAATCAGTACTAAAGCGCCTGTGTCAGCGGCGCGGATTTTGCGAGCAGGCAGTCTTTGAAAAGGAATGCCTGGCAAACGGAGAACGTCAGTTCCCGAACTGGTATTCGTGTGCGCGCACGCGCCGGGTGAGCTTGCGGAAACTGAAGGTGAAACCCGGCCAGATGGCAGTGACCTTGCCACTCCTCGTCTGATAGTAGCTATGGCAGCCGCTCGTCCATACCGTGCGCTGCATGTCGTGTTGCAGACGCGCGTTGAACGCCTGCTGCACGTCAGCGCGCAGATTCATGGTGCGAGCGCCGCGCCGGCGCAGTTCACGCAGGCAGTCGGCTATGTATTGCATCTGCGATTCGATCATGTAGATCATCGAGTTGTGGCCGAGCCCGGTGTTGGGGCCGGCCATCATGAAGAAGTTCGGGAAGTTCGCAATGCTGGTGCCGAGATAGGCTTGCGGCCCATCGCGCAGCCACATCGCACTCAGGTTCGCGTCGCCGAGGCCAGTAACCTCGAACGGCGCGCCGATCTCGTTGACGTGAAAGCCGGTGCCGCAAATGATCGTGTCGACCGGATGATGCACGCCGTCCACGGTGACGATGCCGTCAGCGACAATCTCACGAATACCGTTCGTCACGACCTCGACGTTCGGCTGGCCGAGCGCGGGATAGTAGTCGCTCGAAAGCAGCACGCGCTTGCAGCCAAGCCGGTAGTTCGGCGTGAGGCGCGCACGCAGTGCCGGATCTTTCACGCGCCGCTCCAGATAGCTGAGGCCGAATTTCATCGGATACTTCGTCAGCTTCGGATTGACCACGAAGGCGACGGCGCGCGATTCCAGTTGCCAGTAGATCGCGCTGCGCACGAAGCGCTGCGTGAACGGCAGATGCCGGAACAGCCATTGTTCGCGCGGGCTAACGGGTTTATCGGGCCTTGGCATGATCCACGGCGCGGTGCGTTGAAACAACTTCAGATGCGCGACGCGCGGCTGAATGCGCGGCACGAACTGGATCGCGCTCGCGCCGGTGCCGATCACCGCGACGCGCTTGCCGTCGAGCGGATAGTCATGGTCCCAGCGCGCCGAGTGGAACAGCTTGCCTGCGAAGCTTTCGAGTCCTGCGATCTGCGGCAGGGCCGGCCGCGAGAGCGGCCCGCTCGCGGCGATCACAATATCGGCTTCGACCGTTTCGCGCCGTGTTGCCGCACCGTCATGCCCGATCTCCAGCTGCCAGACCTGCGCCGCTTCATCGAAGCGTGCCGCCGCGATGCGCGCGTGGCAGCGCACGAACGGCGCGATGCCGTACTTGCGTACGCAGTGCTTCAGATAGTCCAGAATCTCGGCTTGCTGGCCGAATGCACGCGACCAGTCGGGCTTCGGCTCGAATGAAAACGAATACAGATGCGAGGGCACGTCGCAGGCGGCACCCGGGTAGGTGTTGTCGCGCCAGGTGCCGCCGATTTCGCCCGCCGCCTCGTAGATCGTGAACGACTCGAGTCCCATTTGCCGCAGCCGGATAGCCATGCCGATACCGGAAAAACCGCTGCCGATAATGGCGATACGTGGCGTAGCAGGCGCGGGCGTCGGCATAAGGCTTACGGTTCCAAAGCAGGAAGGTGAATGAACGTCTACAGTTGTCTACGCTGTACCGCGCAGAGTAGACAACTGTTCCACCTGTCGCACGAATACATCGGCAACGCCGCGCACCGTGAGGCGCTGATCGATTACGCCGAGCGGTTCGTCATCAGGCGGTTTGCGGGGGCGCAGGTGCTTGCGCAGCCACAGCGAAAGCCGCTTTTCGCAAGCGCATAAAAAAGCAGGCTCCGTGATGAACGGAGCCTGCTTATGCCTGCTCCTACGTGCATGATAGTACTGCACTGGCCGGCGCTCGCGGCGAGCAGGGCGCGTAACGATCCGGCTCAGGTATCGTTCCAGCCGCCGGAGTCGTCGCTGCCCATATCGACCCCGCCGCCATTGCCGTCGTCCCAGTTGTTCGACCCCTGGCCGAAGTCGAGGCCGCCACCGTCATTGCCGCTGTTGTCACCACCGCCGCGGCGACGCGTTTCGTCGTCGACGATGACTTCGCGTTCACGGCCCGAATTGAGCGCCTCGCCGAGCAGCACGCCGGTCAGCAGGCCGCCCATGCCGCTACCGAACCCGCCGCCTTGCTGAACGATGACCTGCGGCGGTTGTTGCGGCGGATAAGGATAGGGCGCTTGCGGCGGATTACCGAAACGTTCCGCTTCGCGCGCATAGGCCGAATCGCTCGAGCTGGCACCGGCGGCCGCAGCCGCAGCCGGATCGGGCCGTCCTTCGGCACGCGCCTTCAGGCTGGCGACGCGTTGTTCCAGTTCGTCGAGCTGATACGGCGGCAACGGATTCTTGCCGTTCGACAACGCCTCGACCACGCCGCGCAACTGGTCTTCCGTGCCTTCGACTTCCTTTACCAGCGCCTCATGACCCGGCAGCGTGGAAAGCCGCACGTCGAGCTTCAGCGAACGCACCGCGTTCAGCAGGTCCGTGGCGCGTTTGAGCTGGCTGCGGCGATCGTCGTCGGCCTTCGAATCATCCTGGGTACGGGCGCGGCGCAGTGTCCAGCGCAGCACCAGTGCAATCGCGCCGATCAGCACCACGATGCCGATCCACATGCCCATTGACGGGCCGTGATGTTGCGGTGCTTGCGGTACCATCGCGGACTGCTGCTGCATGGAGTCGCCATTCTGTTGCGCGAACGGATTGCTGGTGTGGCCCGCGGCCGCGCCGCCACGTTCCGCGTCACGGCGGATGCGCGCCTCGGTCTGCGCGAAGCGGGTGGCGTCGGTGAAGCCGATTTGCGGATCGAGCGTCTTGGCCTGCTGGATTTGCGCGAGTGCATCGGCAGAGCGGCCTTCGCGATCCAGCACCTGGCTGTACAGATAGTGCGCACGCGCGTTGTTCGGATGCGCCTGCAGCACTTCGCTCAAGCCTGCGTCGGCTTGCTGCCAGTTGCCCTGCGCCATTGCGGATTCGATCTGCTGGACGGTCGGCACGGCGAAGGCCGCGGCGGACACCAGCATCAGCGACGCGAACGCCGCTGCGAAAAGTTTTTTCATCTATCGACCGGACGGTTTTACGCCCGTCTCCATGGCAATCGATTCTCCGCTGTGACACGCAACGCCGCGCGATAGCCGGCGCTGCGTCACAGCCGGTGTACTGCAGTGTTACTGCGCCGGCGTGTTCAACTGCTTCTTCAATGCTTCGAGACGATCGTCGACCGACGGGCCACGGTTCAGGTCGGCCAGCTTGTCGTCGAGCGCCTTACCGCTTTTCACGTCGGCGGAATTCAGGCGGGCGTCCGAACGGGCATTCGACAAGGCCACCTTGTCTTCCAGCTTCTGAAAATCTTCCGACAGGTTCTTGCCGCCAATGCCGCCCAGCGCTGTAGCCGCGACGTCCTTCGCCTGTGCGATCTGCTGCTTGGCTTGCAGGATGTTCGAGCGCGCGTTGAGGTCGTTGCGGCGCGTACGCATGTCGTCGATCTGGCTCTTGAGCTGCGCAACCGACGGCTCCAGCGTAGTCAGTTCCTTCGCCAGTGCATCGCGTTCGGCTTCGGCCGTCGCTTGTGCACCGAGCGCTTCGCGGGCGAGCGCTTCGTCGCCCGATTGCAGTGCGCGCTTCGCGCCGTCTTCGTATTTCCTCGCCTTGTCGGCGGCAACGTCGCGCTTGCTTTGCTGGGTGGCGACCTGCGCCTGAATCTCGATCAGCGAGTTCTCCGCCTTGGCGATGCTTTCGTCGAGTTCGCGTACGATCTGGCGCGAGTCGCGCGACGGATCCTGTACCGAATCGGCCGCGTCGTTCAGGAGACCTTTGAGCGTGCGCGAGATGCTGTCAAATAGCGACATGAATACCTCCGTAGAATGAAATCGGCGCTGAGTACCTGGCGCACTTAACCGCGTGTGACCACTAGTTTACGCCGCTGCGTGCTGCATTGCCCAGGTAACCGGTGCGCAAATCGGGGCACGCTTGCCAATTGCAAGAGCGGCGCCGCAAATTGTCCGGCTGCCAGATGACGTTCGGAGGTCCGCGCGCAAAGCGGGCAGCCAGGGCCTCAGTTGCTGGCGGATATTACACCACGGCATCTCTTAAAAACGTCTTAAGGGTGTGCTTCCTGAGCGTTTCAAGCGGCAGGTGTGCCGATTGGCTCGCGCAATATTTCAAGCTTCGTGAACAGCGGCGCGCAATGCGTCCAAGCGGATGAAACTGCGGCGACGAGGCGTGCCTGCGTGCATGTTTCGCAAATGCACGCACGCACCGCGCCGATGGATCGGGAAAGGCACAGGGCCTTCATTGCAGCCGTGCGCGAATGTGTCGCACGCAGCATGTTGCGCGGCCGTTGGTATGCGCGTGACCTTTCAATGCCGAAAGCGTCGTGCGCGGTTGATGCGTGCGCAACCTGTCGCGCGGCTGCTGCACGCCGTCAAGCGAAGCGTCCATCCTCAGCGGTCGGATCGCTGCGCGAGTCGTCTTCATCGCGCGGGGTGTCGATACGCACGCGCCGCCGCAGCACGGGCTGGATGGCGGGCAGTTCTGCATCTTTTGTGGCTTTTGCGTTGCCGGCGTCGGCCGAGCGCGCAAATGTCGCGGCCTCGGCCGCGGTGACGCGCGCGACCACTTCGGCTTCGGCAATCGCTTCCTCTTCTTCGGGCGTGCGCACGAGTGCGGCGAGCACGTCGGCGGGTAGCAGGGGTTCGCTTGCCGGCCGGGCGTCCGCGGGCTTTGCCGCAGCCGCGTTTTTCTTCGCTACGGCGGGAAGTGCGGCCGGGGCATGGCGCGTGCCGTTCGCCACCCGTTGCAGCGCTTCGTTGAGCGCGTCCGGCTCGCGCGGGGCGCGCAGCCGGTCGACGATGCTCGCCGCTTTAACCGGTTCGCTGGTGGCGCCGAAGCTCAGCACCGCGCGCCGCATCAGTTCGCTGACGCTGATGCCGAGTTGTTCCGCGCTCGCGGCAATGGCGCGTTTCTGGGCGGGTGTCACGAAGACGACGATGCGTTCGCTGGGCTTGTTCATTGTCTGCTCGCGTACTTGTTGGCGTCGAACGGCTGATTATGGCGCGCGGCCGCGCCGAATCGCGGCGCGACAGTCCATCATAAGGCGAGTTGCGCCGCTGCGAAACGGGCGCCGCATGAAAATCCCGTGACATCAAAGGCTTGTCGGCTTTACGGGGGGCTTGTCCACAGGCCTTTCAACATCTTCTGTTGATAACTAGGGCACGCCATGTAATGGGGCTTTCGCACCGGTCAGGGAACCATTTCGAGGGAATTCTTACAAAAAAACTGCCTTGGGCCGCGCTTGATTTCTTTAAAATGCGCTGTTACGTTGCGCGGGGCGCCCTTTGTGCGGGGCGCTCTCTGCGCGGGGCATCTTCCCTCTGGCCGGCCCCGTCCAGGCTGCACCCTCCCGGGCGCGCCGAGTGGCCGCCGGGGCGTCGGGCCGCGTGGTGGAATTCGCCGCCTGCAGACAGGCGTGGAGTGATGCGCCAATTATTCGAGTATGCCAATCATCAAACGACCGCAATCCTCAAGTTCTCCGGGTGGTGAAGACCGGGACCCTTATCACCGCAATCCAGGACGCAATGACGCTGCGCGCGAAAGCGCCGGCCGTTCGCTCGGTGCGCGCATTGCGCTCACCTTCGTCGGCCTGATCGCGACCATTCTGGTCGTCGGCGCGCTGATCCTCGGTTATGCGCTGGTCGTGATGGGGCCGCAATTGCCGTCGCTCGACGCGCTCACGGACTACCGTCCGAAGGTGCCGTTGCGCGTTTACACGGCGGATCACGTGCTGATCGGCGAATTCGGCGAAGAGCGCCGCAATCTCGTGCGCTTCCAGGACATTCCGGACCAGATGAAGAAGGCCGTGCTCGCGATCGAAGACTATCGCTTCTATGAGCATGGCGGCGTCGACTTCGTCGGCATTCTGCGGGCCGGCTCGGCCGACCTGCTGCACGGCGGCGCTTCGCAAGGGGCGAGCACCATCACCATGCAGGTGGCGCGCAACTTCTTCCTGTCAAGCGAAAAGACCTACACGCGTAAAGTCTATGAAATGCTACTCGCGTACAAGATCGAACGCGCGCTGACCAAGGATCAGATTCTCGAGCTGTACATGAATCAGATCTATCTGGGCGAGCGCGCGTACGGCTTCTCCGCCGCGGCACGGGTGTATTTCGGCAAGGATCTGAAGGACCTGTCGCTCGCGGAATGCGCGATGCTGGCCGGCTTGCCGAAGGCGCCGTCCGCGTATAACCCGGTCGTCAATCCGAAGCGCGCGAAGATCCGTCAGGAATACATCCTGAAGCGCATGCTCGATCTGAGGTACATCTCGCAGGATCAGTACGACGCGGCCGTCAAGGAAGAGATTCACACCAAGAATCCGGGCAACGAGTACAGCGTGCACGCTGAATACGTCGCGGAAATGGTCCGTCAGATGATGTACGCGCAATACAAGGACGAGACGTATACGCGCGGCCTGAACGTGATCACCACGATCGATTCCGCGGATCAGGACGCCGCGTATCACTCGGTGCGCAAGGGCGTGATGGATTACGAGCGCCGTCACGGCTATCGCGGACCGGAAGGTTTCGTGGAATTGCCGGCGCCCGGCGACGATCGCGACCAGGCCATCGACGACGCGCTGACCGATCACCCGGACAACGGCGAAATCGTCGCGGCGGTGGTGACCTCGGCGAGTCCGAAAGAGGTGCAGGCACAGTTCGTCGACGGCACGCAGGCCACCATCAGCGGCGACGGCTTGCGCTTCGTCGCCACCGCGCTGAGCCCGCGCGCCACCGCGGCGCAGCGCATCAAGCCGGGTTCGATCATCCGCCTTGCGGCCGACGACCAGGGCAACTGGCAGATCACGCAATTGCCGCAGGTGGAGGGCGCGCTGGTGTCGCTCACGCCGCAGGACGGCGCGATTCGCGCGCTGATCGGCGGCTTCGACTTCAACAAGAACAAGTTCAACCACGTGACGCAAGCGTGGCGTCAGCCGGGTTCGAGCTTCAAGCCGTTCATCTATTCGGCCGCGCTCGACAAGGGCCTCGGACCGGCGACGATCATCAACGACGCGCCGCTTTATTTCCCGCCGAGCACGCCGGGCGGCGACGCCTGGGAGCCGAAGGACGACGACCAGCCGGACGGTCCGATGCCGATGCGCCTCGCGCTGCAGAAGTCGAAGAATCTCGTGTCGATCCGGATCCTGTCGTTCATCGGCACCAGATACGCCCAGGATTTCGTGACGCAGCGCTTCGGTTTCGACGCCGATAAGACGCCGCCGTATCTGCCGATGGCGCTGGGTGCGGGACTGGTGACGCCGCTGCAATCGGCCGGGGCGTATTCGGTCTTTGCCAACGGCGGCTACCGGATCAATCCTTACCTGATCAGCGAAGTGACCGACGCGCACGGCCAGCCGATTTCGAAAGCCCAGCCGTTGACGGCGGGGCGCGATGCACCGCGCACCATCGACCCGCGCAACGCCTACATCATGAACAGCCTGTTGCACTCGGTGGCGACGGCGGGCACGGGCGCGGGCACCAACGTGCTGCATCGTTCCGACCTGCAGGGCAAGACGGGTACCACGAACGACGCCAAGGACGGCTGGTTTGCGGGGTATCAGCAGTCGCTCGTGGCGGTCGCGTGGATGGGCTACGACCAGCCGAAGAGCCTCGGCAGCCGTGAATTCGGCGCGCAGCTTGCGTTGCCGATCTGGGTGGACTACATGCAGCGCGCCTTGCGTGGCGTGCCGCAGGCCGAACCCGACATGCCCGACACCGTGACCCAGGTCGACGGCGAGCTGTTTTACAAGGACGTGACGCCGGGTAACGGCTTCGTCGCCAGCATCGGCCTCGACTCGGCCAATCCGCTGGCGGGCGCCAGCGACGCGGTGGGCGGTGTGGGTCCCGCGGGCATGACGCCGCCGGCGCCGCCGCCGAACGTTTCGTCGGGCGAGAAGCAGCAGATCATGGACCTCTTCGAATCGAACAAGCCGTAATGCTGCGGGCGCGTCCCGGGTCGCAACGACCGGGACGCGCCGCTTCTGCTGTTTGAGGCGTTTCTGCCGCGTCTCCCGGTGGTCTTCCATAAGCGCCCGCGCTCGATCCCGCCATCTTCGCGCGCTTCTGTAAAAGCGCGCGCCATCTATTTCACACCGCTTCAGCTTCCCCTCAGTTACGGTGTGATCAAATGTAATGATGTTGCTTTTACCGGTCGGGCCTCATCAGGTAAAAGCGGTATAAGATTCCAGCCGGCCTCACTCACCCCTCCATCTCGCGCGTATCGCGAGCGGGCCTGTTTCCCGTCTTAAGCGCAGCGCGCTACCCGGTTTCGACGCGCGCGCCAGTCACTTCGTCCATCTGTTCATGGGAGCAGCGGCGAAGGATTTGCCACACAGCACTCAACCGGGATTTCCGTGAAAAGTCGAATACTCATCTGTCTGATGACAGGACTGCTGCGCGTCTTCGCATTCCTGCCGTACGGCGTCGTCGCGCGCTTCGGCAGCGGGCTGGGCGCGCTGTTGTACCGCATTCCCAGCTCGCGGCGCCGGGTCGTGCATACCAATCTGAAGCTGTGCTTCCCCGACATGAGCGACGACGATCGCGAGCGGCTCGCGCGCGCGCATTTCTGCCATGTGATTCGTAGCTACGTCGAGCGTGGGCCGCAATGGTTCGGTAATGCAAGTGCGATCTCGCGGCTGGTGGAAGTGGAGAGCGCAATCGATCTCAGCGAGGCCAATACCCAGCCGACGATTTTCGTCGGCTTTCACTTTGTCGGGATCGAAGCCGGCTGCATGATGTATTCGACGCGACATCCGGTTGCGTCGTTGTACACGCCCATGTCGAACGCGTTGATGGATGCGATGGCGCGGCGCCAGCGCGCCCGCTTCGGCACCGAGATGATTCCGCGCGGCGACAGCGTGCGGCGTGCGTTGCGCGTGCTGCGCGACGGCAAGCCGGTGATGCTGGCGGCGGACATGGATTTCGGTTTGCGTGACTCGGTGTTCGTGCCGTTTTTTGGTGTGCCCGCGTGCACGCTTACTTCGGTCTCGCGCCTCGCAAAGGCGAGCAACGCGCGCGTGGTGCCGTTCATCACCGAAGTCCTGCCGGACTATCGTGGCTACAAGCTGACTATCTTCGAACAGCTAAGCAACTTTCCGTCCAACGATGTATCGAGCGACGCACTTCGCATTACCGAATTTCTCGAGGCGCAGGTGCGGCGAATTCCGGCGCAATATTACTGGGTGCATAAGCGCTTCAAGCATCGGCCGGTGGGTGAGCCGGCGGTGTATTGAGGCGGGGGCAGAGCGTCTCGAAGCACCAGCGGGCGCCCGGCTAGTGCGGGCGGGCGCCGTGGTCGCGGCTTCTGGCCTGACTCTCATTGTGCCTGCTGGTCGCGCGTGACGCCGTCTGTCTGCGCAGTGACGGACGACGCAGTGTCAGAAGCTCCAGCCGAACCCGTCGTCTTGTCAGCCACCGGCGGCGTGCCCATGGCCTGAAACAACGCCGCCGTATCCGTAAGCCGCGCACTCGTATAGCGGATCTCGTCGAGCTGCGCATTGCGGAACTGCTGCTCGCTCGAGCGCGCCGCCGAAACCGGCACCGCGCCCAGCCGGTACCGCGCCGCGGTCTCATCCGAAATTCCTTGCGCGGCGCGCGCAGCGACATTCGACGCATCCAGCGCTTGCGCGTCATGTTCGAGGGCCGCGAGCGAATCGGCCACATTCTGAAACGCCGTCAGCACCGTCTGCTTGTACTGCTCGGTGGCGGCATCGTAGGTCGCAAGCGCGGCGCGGCGTTGCGCGAGCAGCGCGCCGCCATGGAAGATCGGCTGCGATAGCGAACCGGCAATCGACCAGATCGCGCCCGCGCCGGAGAGGGCTGCCGGCCAGCTAAAACCGCCTTGCCCCATCGACGCGCTCAGCGACAGGCTCGGATACATCTGCGCCGTCGCCACGCCCACCTCGGCGGCCGCCGCCTTGAGCGCCGCATCAGCGGCCTGGATATCGGGGCGCGCGCGCAGCAGTTCCGACGGCACCACCACCGGCACCTGCTCGGGCACATGAAGTTGCGCCAGATCGAGGTCTGCGGGCGCGGCATCGGGCGTGCGGCCCATCAGGACCGCGAGCGCATGACGCGTGGTGGCCCACTGCTGCCGCAACCCGGGCAGACTGGCTGACAGCGACGCTGCGCTTTGTTGTGCGCTCAACACATCCGCGTGCGAGACCGCACCGAGCTCGAAGCGGCGGGACGTGTCGCGCGCCTGATCGTTGGCCAGCGCGACGAGCCGTTCAGTGGTGTCGATTTGCGCATGCAGCGCCGCCGCCGTGAGCGCCGCCGTGACGATATTCGCCGCCAGCGCGCGGCGCGCCGATTCCAGCTGATACACCTGCACGTTCACGCGCGAGGCGAGCGCCGCATTGGCGAGGCGCGACGCGCCGAACAGGTCGATCGTGTATTGCGCCTGCAGTTGCCCGACGAACGTGTTGTATAGAAACGTGTTCGGCCCGATTTCGGGAATCGCGAGCGCGCGTTGCCGCGCAGCCTGGCCGCCGGCGTCGATGCTGGGCAGCATCGAACTGCCGATCTGCGCCCGCAATTGCTCGCGGGCGGCCGTCAGGCTCTTGTCCGTGGCGGCGAGCGTCGGACTGTTGCGCAATCCTTCGTCAACCAGCGCATTCAGGGCATCGGACTGGTAGAGACGCCACCACGTCGGCACCGGTTGCGCATGCGCCACGAATTGCTGCGTGACGCCCTGCGCGGGCACCGTCTGCGCGGGTTGTGGCTCGGCGCCGTAGTGAGCCGGTTCGGGCATCGCCGGCGGCTTGCCGTTCGGGCCGAATGAGCAGGCAGCGAGCAGCATGGCGGTGCCGCTGATCGTGATGGCCGCGGCAAACCGCTCGCGCCGCGTACGGGGAGCACGCTTCGCGTGTTCGAAGACAGACAAAGAAGTCGCCATGATCAATTCCCCGAATGCGGCGCTTGCAACGCCTGCGCGGGCGGTTCGCGTTCATCGCCGCGCACCCGGAAGGACACTGCGTACAGCGCCGGCAGATAGAACAGCGTCAGCACGGTCGCGCTCGTGATGCCGCCCATCAGCGCGGTCGCCATCGGTCCGAAAAAATTCGAGCGCAACAGCGGAATCAGCGCCAGCACCGCCGCCGCCGCGGTCAGCGTGATAGGGCGAAAGCGCCGCACGGTGGCGCCGACGATCGCATCAAAACGTTTGTGCCCGCCGGCGATGTCCTGCTCGATCTGGTCGACCAGAATCACCGAGTTGCGCATGATGATGCCGAACATCGCGATCACGCCGAGCATCGCGACAAAGCCGAACGGCTGGCCGAAAAGAAGCAACGTGGCCACGACACCGATCAAGCCGAGCGGTGCGGTCAGCACCACCATCAGGACACGCGCAAAGCTTTGCAGCTGGATCATCAGGAGCGTGAGCACGGCGATGACCATGATCGGCATCTGGGCGTTGATCGACGTCTGACCCTTGCCGCTTTCTTCCACGGAACCGCCCACCTCGATCCGGTAGCCGACCGGCAAGCTGGCGCGGATCTGGCTCAATGCCTTGTCGACGCTATGGGTCACGTCGATGCCCTGGGCGTTGGCGGTGACGTCCGACTGCACGGTGATGGTCGGTTGCCGGTCGCGTTCCCAGATCACGCCGTATTCGAGGTCGTAGCGCACATGGCCTAGCGTGCCGAGCGGCACCGGACCGTTCGGCGTGGGCATCGCCAGCGTGATGAGTTGCGCGGGGTCGACGCGTTCCGTTTTCGGCGCGCGCAGATCGACGCTGATCAGTTTGTCGCGCTCGCGGTATTGCGTGACGGTGTAGCCGGACAATGTCATGGCGAGGAAGCTCGACACGTCGTCCGAGCTCACGCCCAGCTCGCGCGCCTTCTTCTGATCGATCTCGAAGCGCACCGAACGTTCGGCGGGCTCGTCCCAATCGAACTGGACATTGGTGGTGCGGCGGTCTGCCCGCATCGTCGCGGCGACACGCTCGGCAATGGAGCGCACGGTGGTGATATCGTCGCCGCTCACGCGAAACTGCACGGGGTAGCCAACCGGCGGCCCGTTTTCGAGGCGTGACAAACGCGTGCGGATCGCCGGGAACTGATTGCGCAATTCCGGCTCGAGCCACTGGGCGAGTTTTTCGCGCTCCTTGACCGACTTCGCGGTGATCACGAACTGCGCGAAATTCGGCTGCTGCAATTGCTGATCCAGCGGCAGGTAAAAGCGCGGCGCGCCGGTGCCGACGAAGTCCACGGAGTGATCGATCTCCGGGCGGCCAAGCAGCGCCTTTTCGAGCCGCTGCACTTGCCGCAGCGTAGCGTCGAACGACGCGCCTTCGGGTAGCCGCACGTCGACCAGCAGCTCAGGCCGGTCCGAGCTCGGAAAGAACTGCTGCGGCACCAGCGTGAAGCCGAGCAGCGACACCACGAAAAGCGCAACGGTGATGGCGAGCACGACGAAGCGCCGCTCGACACACCAGCTGATCCAGCCGCGCAGCCGCTGATAGAAACGCGTGTCGTAGATGTCATGCTCGTAGTCGTGCGCCTCATGTTGCTGGCGCTTGCGCTCGGGGAGCATGTGATAGCCGAGCAGCGGAATCAGCACGACAGCGGCCAGCCACGAGGCGATCAGGGCAATCGCCGACACTTCGAAAATGGAGCGCGTGTATTCGCCGGTGCTCGATTTGGCGAGAGCGATCGGCAGGAAGCCCGACACGGTGACGAGCGTGCCGGTGAGCATCGGAAACGCCGTGCTGGTGTAGGCATAGGCGGCCGCGCGCGTGCGGTTCCAGCCCTGTTCGAGCTTCACCGACATCATCTCGACCGCGATGATCGCGTCGTCCACGAGGAGCCCGAGCGCCAGCACCAGCGTGCCGAGCGACACCTTGTGCAGGCCGATATCGAACAGATACATGCACAGCGCCGTGACCGCGAGCACCACCGGAATCGCAATCACGACCACCATGCCGGTGCGCACGCCCAACGATACGAGGCTCACCACCAGCACGATGGCAATCGCTTCGGCAACCGCTTCGAGAAAGTCGTCGACCGACTTCGCCACCGCATGCGGCATGCTCGAGACTTCGACGAGCTGCAAACCTGCCGGCAAATACGAGCGCAGCACGGCGGACTGCTGGTCGAGGGCCTTGCCGAGCTGGATCACGTCGCCGCCGGGCTGCATGGTCACGCCAATCCCGAGCACCGCCTTGCCGCCGTAGCGCATCTGCGTGGCCACCGGATCGTCGTAGCCACGCCTGATAGTGGCGATATCGCCGAGCCGGAACGAGCGGCCGTTGATGCGGATCAGCGTGTCGGCGAGCGCGTTGACGTCCTTGAACTGGCCGGTCGGGCGCACGAAGACGCGGTCGTCCAGCGTGGTCAGCGTGCCGGCCGGCGACACGCTGTTCTGCGAGTTGATGGCCTGCGCGATCTGCTGCGGCGAGACGTTCAGCCGCGTCAATTGCGTATTGGCAATTTCAATGTAGATGTGCTGGTCGGGGTCGCCGAAATAATCCACCTTGGCCACGCCCGGCACACGCAGCAGCACCGTGCGCAGTTCGTCCGCGTAGTCGTGCAGTTGCGCGGCAGAAAAGCCATCGCCTTCGAGCGTGTAGATGTTGGTGTAGACATCGCCGAACTCGTCGTTGAAGTACGGCCCTTGAATGCCTTGCGGCAAGGTGGCGGTGATGTCGCCCACTTTCTTGCGCACCTGGTACCAGGTTTGCGGCACCTCCTTGACGGGCGCCGAGTCCTTCATCGTAAAGAACATCAGTGATTCGCCGGGCCGTGAATAGCTGCGCACGAAGTCGATGTACGGGGTTTCCTGCAGTTTGCGGCCAATCCGGTCGGTCACCTCCTCCTGCACCTGACGCGCGGTGGCGCCTGGCCAGAAGGTGCGGATCACCATCACGCGGAACGTGAACGGCGGATCTTCGGACTGCGCGAGCTTCGTGTAGGCGAGGATGCCGAACGCGGTCGCGAGAGCGATCAGAAACACCACCAGCGCCTGATGCCGCAGCGCCCACGCGGACAGGTTGAAGCGTCCTTCTTCGTGGGTCGTGCTCATGAAGCGAAATCCTCGGGATGCAGCGGCGCGATGGCGTGCACCTTTTCGCCGTTGGTGACGGTGTGGACGCCTTGCAGCACGACGCGCTCGCCGTCCTTCAGGCCCGCGGAGAGGGCGACCGTCCTTTCGCCGTAGCGGGCGACCTGCACGCGGCGCAGTTCGAGCACGTCGTCGCCGGGACGCACGACCCAGACGGCGGGTTCCGGGCCGTCGTGAAAGAGGGCGGTAGCGGGCAGCGTGAACGACGTCGCGGCTGCAGTCGCCGAATTGCCCGGGGTGAGCGCGACATCCGCGGTCATACCGAGGCGCACGTCGGGGCCGGCATTGAGCAGCGTGAGATTGGCCCGATAGGTGCGGCTCTGCGGATCGGCCGCCGGCGACAGTTCGCGCACGCGGGCGGTGAACGTGCGGCCGGGCAGCGCCGCCATCGTGACCCGGGCAGTCTGGCCGACGCCCAGCGCGGCCAGACTGCTCTCCGGTACGTCGACGACCACGTCGATATCGCCGCTCCACGCGAGGTTGTAGACCGCTTGTCCCGCCGACACGTTCTGCCCGGTCTGCGCCTGTTCGGCGGTGATCACGCCCGCGTGATCGGCGGCCAGGTCGGTGTACTGCAGCTGGTTCTTCGCCAGCGCCAGCTGTTGCACGGCCTGATCGCGCTGTGCCGCGGCGGACGCGTACGTGTTGGTGGTCTGTTCGAGTTGCGCGGCCGAGATCAGATTTTCACGTGCCTGCGCCTGATCGCGATCCAGTTGCTGCTTTGCATAGACGAGACCGTGCTGCACGGCATCGAGTTGTGCCTGGGCGCTGGCGGCGTTCTTTTGCGCGTCGGCCGGGTCGAGACGGGCGACGATCTGGCCGATCTTCACGGTGTCGCCGAGCCGCACGCGCCGCTCGATGATCTTGCCGGCGATCCGGAACGACAGCGGCGTCGAATAGCGCGCCTCCACTTCGCCCGGCAAGCTGGCCGAGAGGGCGTTGCCGTCCGCATGCACGACGCTGGCGACCACTGGACGAGGCGCCGGCGCTGCTGCGGGGTGCTGATGACAGGCAGCCAGCAGCACGCTGCTGGCGAGCGCAACAACGAGTGCCGCGCGGCGCGCACGCTGATGAGACTGTTTGCGCATCACTTGCGATGCGCGACAACCGGGACGATTCACGATGACCCCAATCAGGAAACGGCAAACGATCGTGGCAAGCAACAGCGGCCGGCCGACGCAGGACATGGCAACGAAGACCACAACAGACCGTTGCTTCAAATGATGAGTTGCATTCTAATACACACCTGTATCTGAATGTGTAGTTGTATCAGAATTTCCGGGTGCTAAACTTGCCGCCATGAAACGCCAACGACTGACACGCGAACAGAGCAAAGACCAGACGCGCCTGCGTCTGCTCGATGCCGCGCAAGCGATTTTTATGAAGAAAGGGTTCGTGGCGGCCAGTGTCGAAGACATTGCCGCGGCGGCCGGGTACACGCGCGGCGCGTTCTATTCGAACTTCCGCAGCAAGCCGGAGCTGTTTCTCGAATTGCTGCGCCGCGATCACGAAACCATGCAGGCGGGGCTACAGGCCATCTTCGAAGAGGGAGGTACGCGCGAGGCGATGGAAGCGCGCGTGCTGGCCTACTACAGCCAGTTGCACCGCGAGAACAAATGCTTCCTGCTATGGGTGGAGGCGAAACTGCTGGCGGTGCGCGACGGCCGCTTCCGGGTGCGCTTCAACGCGTTCCTCCACGAGAAGCTGGAACAGCTGGCCGCCTATATTCGCCAGTTTTCGGAGCTGGTGGGCACGCCGCTGCCGCTGCCGGCGGAAACGCTGGCGATGGGTTTGATGGGACTGTGCGACGGCGTGCAGTTCTTTTACACGGTCGATCCGCAGAACGTCTCGAGCGAGGCGGCGGAGTCGGTGCTGGAGGGGTTTTTCGCGCGCGTGGTGTTCGGGCGCGATCCGCGCTAGGCGGGCTGCGTGCGGCTGACCGGCTGGGTCGACAGCCGCCCGGGTATCTGAGCGGGCGGCTGCCAGCCGATCAGTCCATCGGGAAATTGGCGCAGGTATTGGCGGCCGGCGAGGCGCAGGCGAACGAATATTCGCCGCTCCATTGCATGGCGGTCTTGCCGGCTTGCAGCACGATCTTGACGTCGGGGTCACGCTCGTACGCGATAAATCCGGAGCACGCAACTGCGGACATTACGACTAGCGAGAACGCGATTTTTTCGAAAACCTGAAAACGTTGTGGCATGGCGATATCTTCCTTTCGCCTGCAATGATATCTTATATTAGGGTTTTCACCTAGGCCTCCAGGCGCAAAATTGTTGCGTCGCAGCGCGGCAGTTTGCGCGCCATTCATCCGACGTCGTCCCGGCGTCCATCCTCCCGGTCCGGCTTCCATTCCGTCTGAATAGCAAAACTGACCGTTTTGCCATCTTCGGGTCAGGATTGGGCCATGAGCGCTCTATAGAATCGATTCCGTTGGGCAAGCCTTGGTGCGAGCGACTTGCAGCGCGGGTTTCGGGCGCGCAGTCCGTCGTCACTGTGCGATGTCACCCGCTTGTAGTCATTGGCTTGCGTAGTCGCCGGAGTGCGAGGGGTGTTGTCGCGCGGGCGTTCGTTGGCTTAGCAGGAACAGGCAGGAGTGGCTCCATGAATCATTTGCAGTCGATGAGAGTGTTCGTCAAAGTGGCGGACCTCGGCAGCTTCGCCCGCACTGCCGGCGCGATGGGTATTTCCACCGCAGTCGTCACCCGGCACGTTGCCGACCTCGAAGAGCGCCTCGGCACGCGGTTGCTCAACCGGACCACCCGCAGCCAGTCGCTGACGGAGTCGGGCCGCGTCTACCTCGAGCGCGTGCGCCCGATTCTCGACGACCTCGAAGGTGTCGAGCAGATGGTGGTAGCGCGCAATCATGAACCGGTCGGTACCCTGCGCATCGTCGCGCCCGTGGTGTTCGGGCTGCACAATTTCGCGCCGGTGCTGCAATCGTATGCACAGCGGTATCCGAACGTCGTGCCGGACGTCACGCTGGTCGATCGCCATGTCGATCTCGTCGAAGAAGGGTTCGACGTCGGCGTGCTGATTGCACGCCAGATGCGCAGCGCGAGCATCGTCACGCGGCGCCTGACCACCGGCCATATGACGGTGTGCGCCACGCCGGCTTATCTGGCAAGGCACGGCGCGCCCAGCCGCCCCGAACAGTTGCAGGATCATCCGAGTCTGTCGCTGCCGTCCGAATATGGCGGCGACGAGCGCGTGTTCACCGCGCTCGACGGCAAAAGCGAAGTGCGCGTGCGGCCGGTCAACGCGATCGTCGCGAACAATACGGAAATGCTGCGGCAGTTCGCCTTGCTCGGGATGGGCATCGCCATCCTGCCGAGCTATCTGATCAATGGCGACCTGGAGAGCGGCCGGCTGATGCGCCTGCTCGGCGACTACCGTCTGCCGCAGGTCGAAGTCACGATTGCGTATCCGAGCCGGCATCATCTGCCGGCCAAGGTGCGCACTTTCATCGACCATCTGGTCGAGCATTTCAGTCAGCATGCGGGCCCGGGCGCTCCGGACGAGTCGCTGAATCGCCAGGGTGCCGCCCAGGCCAAGCGTGCGATGACCGCGAACGAATCGGCCCCAGCCACCTACGACGAGGTCGAAACGACCACGGCGACGCTGCTGCGCGGCAAACCGTCCGCGTCGAGTTCGCGCAAGGTGACCCGCTCGCGGGTGACGGAACAGCCTTCGGCGGTCTGATGCCGTCGGTGGTTGGCATGGCTGGATGGGCCCCTTGAGTGTGAACAGGCGTTAAGGCGATACTGCGAACCGGCGTGCACGCATCACAGCGCAACGTCGGCTCGCGGGCAAGCCGCCCACACTCTTCGGGAGCATGACACGTTGCAAGTAAGCTTCGCGCCCGCCACCGCTGACGACGTCGAAGCGCTCGTGCAGATACGCATCGAGGCGATGCGCGAGAGCCTGCAGCGCATCGGCCGGTTCGATCCTGCACGCGCCCGTGAGCGCTTTCTCGCGTCGTTCGACGCAAAATTCTGCCGCTATATCCTGGTCGACGGCGCGCCGGCCGGCTTCGTGCTGGTCAGGCCCGCCGCTGACCATCTGCTTCTCGATCATTTGTATGTCGTGCCCGCGCAGCAGGGCAAGGGCGTCGGTGCCGTCACGCTGGCCGCGGTAATCGCCGACGCGGACAGGCAGTCATTGGCGGTGCGGGTCGGCGCGCTGCGCGAGAGCGACTCGAACCGCTTTTATCAGCGCCACGGCTTTGTCAAAACGGCCGAGAGCGAGTGGGACATCTATTACGTCCGTGAGCCGTTCCCTCCGCGCCCGGCGTAGCGAGGTTCCGATCCACGCTCGCTGGGCGCAGTGCGCCCGCTTTGTTCAGCGCCGATGCGCGCCCGGCGACGGGCGCGGGAGTTCCAGCGGCCCGAGCATCTTCAGCCACCTTGCCGGTGACACGCCCCACGTACTGGTGAAGTGCCGCGTCATATGACTCTGGTCGGCGAAACCGGCGGCAGCCGACGCATCCGCGAGCGGCACTCCCTGGGCGGCCAGTTCGCGTACCCGATCCAGCCGGCGCATCGTCATATAGCGATGCGGGCTGGTGCCGAACAAGGCCCTGAAATCGCGCGACAGACTCCATTTGTCGCGGCCGCTGAGTGCAGCCAGTTCGTCGAGCGTCACCGCCTCGTCCGGCGAATCATGGAGGTACTGGCGGGCCTGCTCGGCGGCACGATAGTCGGCAACGCGCACGCGCGAAGCGTGGCCCGCGACGGCATCGAGCGCGAGCGCCAGATCGAAAATGGCGTCGTCCTGTTCGAGCGGATCGAGACGATGATCGACCGTCTGCAAGAGCGACTCGGTTGCGGCAACGAGGCGTGGATCCGTCGACAGTCCGCCTTCGATAAACGGCAGCGGCTTGCCGCCTAGCGCTTGCTGGAACAGCGCCGGTTCGATATACACCATCCGGTAGCGGAAGCCTTCATCGGTGCCGGCCTGACCGTCGTGCGCTTCGTCTGGATGCAGCACCATCGTCATGCCCGGCACACTGTTGCGGATGCCGCGACGGTAGTGAAAGCACTGCACGCCGGCGAGCGTGCGGCCGATCGCATAGGTATCGTGCCGGTGCAGGTCGTATGCGGTGTGATGAAAGAAGGCTTCGATGCGTTCGATGCCGCCCGTTGGCGGCGCGCGCTCGATCCAGTCCGCGTCCGCGCTGCGAGGCGAACGCGCGTGTCCCGTTTCGACGCGGTTCATGCGCATAGATCCGCTGAGCGTTGCAAGCCGCTCAAGCCCCGAGGCCCGGCCCGAAGTTGCTGCCGATCAGCCGCGTCACCGACGCGACATCCGCGTAGTCCTGTTCGGGCAGACCGTCCAGCATGGCGAGAACTTCGTTGCTCGCGCCGGCGTCGCGCGCGGCGTCGACGAGGCCGTCCTTGTTGATCGGATAGGTGACTTCACGCAAGACGTCGGCAATTTGCATGTCGATTGATTCGCCAGGGATAGCCGAGCCGGCCATGCGCGCGCTCCTTGAGGGTCATGTGAAATATTCGCGGCGGTCGCCGGTGCCGTGGCGGCCCGTGCGGCCTTCAGCGCACGGCGTTACGTTTGCAGATGTTCGTTCTGCGCGGTGAAGCCGCGCTCCAGATGTCTCGATTTGGGAAGCGCAATGTGCTCCCAGTGCTGCGGGCGATTTTCGTCGATCACGTGCACTTCAGGCGCCGCGGGCGCCACCGGCGCCGCATTGGCGCGTTCGACGGCGGCCTCGCGCGTGCTGTCGAGCGCGGTATGAACCGGCGCGGCAAAGCACGAAGCGGACAGCGTCACCATGACCATCAGTGTCGAGGTTTTCATCACCCGACCTCCTTTCCTCATGCAGCGCAATGACTGCAGCAAGCGCTATGCCACTCCTGCGGCCGCAGGGCAGGCATACGCCTCGTGCAGCCGCGCTCGCCGCGCGCCGCACTTCTTCCATCTTAGACGGCAAATCTTGCAAGCGCCTGCATAAAAGCGACAAACGCGCGACCAACGGATGCCATCCAGTCACGATCATGGCAGAAAAAAACCATTCGCGTCGCGAACGGTCGTGCCGCAGGACGGTGGGTCTCCGGAGCGCCCGCAAGGCGGTTCCGTGCGCCTTAGCGCAACGCGTCAAAGCGCGTCCATGGCCACGACGGCCGGTCCTGCATATAGCCGTTGAGCCAGTTCCACTGCGGATGGCGCTTCATGAACGCCTGCGCGTCGAACGGGCGTCCGCACGGGTGGCCCCAGCGCGCGCTGAACGCCATGTCGCGGGCCATTTCGCTGTCCACGACCTTGCCGTCGTTGGCGCCCCACGGGTTGAACGGACCGTGGTCCGATCCGCCAAAGCGCGCGTCGTCGAGTTCGAGGTGCCCGCAGATGGTTCGCGAGCATGGGTTGTCGCTGCGGTCCAGATAGACATCGTGATGGTCGGCAATCATCTGACGGGCCAGTTCCACGTCGATCTTGCCGTGATGCAGTTCCGCCAGTTGCATGAAGCGCAGGCGCCGCGCGCCGTTCTTGCGCACATCCGTATAGTCGTCGCCTTCGCCGAGGCATTCCTGGTTGCGAATCTTCAGATCCGTGGCGGTGTTGTAGCCGCTGTAAAAGCCGTCCCTGGTGCTTTCGAAGCCGGAGTAGTGAAGCCCCAGTTCGTAGCGGGCAATCTCGCCGGTCTTGGTGTCGCCGAGCAGCCAGCTATTGGCGTAGCCGCCGTTATTCCCCTGGGCGAACATCTCACACCATTCGCCGATGCTATTGGCGTACTGCGTCGCGCGCCGCGAGCGATAGAACTCTGGCGCGCCGCCCGCGTTGTAGCCGACGAAGCTCGAAATGGTGGTTTCGGTCACCATCAGGCCGGCGGCGGTGATCCAGAAGTCGGTGAGGCTGGAAATGCAGCCGGGCAGCCCTTGCATCAGGATGCGGTGGCCGGTGTCGGGCACGATGTCGAACACGACGTTGAAGGCGTCGCCCGCCGCATAGCGGTCCCACGAGTTGTGCGCCATCACAATGCGGCCGTCGCGCGTCGCATTGCCGGTGGCGATAAAGGCGCTGCAGTGATGGCCGCGCCGGCCGCGCCAGGGTTTGACGCCCAGACGCGGCTGCTGCGTGGCCACATGATTCGGCCACCAGCTTTGCAGCAGATCCATATAGCCGTTCCACGCCAGGACTTCGGCGAACGGCAGTTTGGCGCCGTCGGCGATGCCTTGGATCTCGTCGGCGAATTCGGTGTCGAGTTTGGGTGCGAACTGCGAGACAGCGGCATCGACGAAGGTGTCGAAGTCTTCGCCGGTGTCCCACTTCGCGAGGTAGCGCGCGGTACGGATGGCGTTCTGGATTTCGCTGGCAAGCAACTGTCCGTGCTGTTCACCGCGATCGTACGGCTCGCCTTCGATATGCACGAAAATCCAGCCCGCTTCGTCGCGGCGCATCGCGTCGGTGAAGGGTTCGCTCATTTTCGCTCCGGGTCGAAGGCGCGGGCATCTGTCGACAGCGCCCGGCGCAGCGTGGTGTCAGCGCGCAGCGCGCGCACGGGTGGGCTACGTGCGCCGCGTATGCTGCATTTTCATTGTAATGAGTCTGTGAGGGTTTGCCACGCGCCGTCTGTGCTGTATCGCGCTATCGGTACGCGCGGCGCGCGGTCGTTCAGTGCGACGGATTCATGCGGAAATAGGCGTCGAGCAGCGAGGTCTTATAGACGACCCCGGCGAGCTTCGGACACGCCGCGCTTTCGATGACCGGCAGCCGTTCGCCCTGGAACGCCAGAAAGTGCTGCAGGGCAACGCCCAGCGGCATATCCGGGGTCAGCACGTCGAAGTGCGGCTGCAGATAGTCGGCTGCCGTTCTGGCGGAGGTGTCGCGCCTGTCGAGCAGGTCGGACGTAATGTCCTTCAGCGCGACCACGCCGAGAAAGCAGCCGCTCGCGTCGGCCACGTACAGATACTTGACCGGATATTCGAGGAACACCCGTGTCATCTCCTGCACGGTTGCCTGCGGAGTGACGACGGTTTCAGCGGGACGGATCAGCTCGCGCATCTGGGTGGCGCGCAGGCGTGAGCGTTCCTGTTCCTCGCGGTTGCGGTGCAGGGTGATTTCGTACATCGAGGTCTTGCCGATCGCACGCGCGACGAAATATGCCACCACGCACGAGAGCATCAGCGGCAAGACAACCTGATAGCTGAGCGTCATTTCGAAGATCATCAGGATCGCCATCAGCGGCGCCTGGGTGGCGCCGGCGAGAAAGGCGCCCATGCCCACCATCGCATACGCATACGATGGCGCCGACGTGGCATGCGGCCACAGCGCATGCATACCCTGACCGAACAGCGAACCGACGACCGCGCCGACGAATAGCGTCGGCGTGAAAATACCGCCTACCGCGCCGGAGCCGGTGGTCGCGGCCGTCGCGATCACCTTGAACACCAGCACGAGGACGAGCGCGCTCCACGTCCACGGTGAATGCAGGATGGAGTTGACGACGCTGTAGCCGTTGCCCCATACCTCGGGTGACCACACCGACAGAATACCCACCACGAAGCCGCCCAGCGCGAGCCTCACGGGCAGCGGCACCGGCAGCTTGCGAAAGCCGGCTTTCGACAGGTCGAGCATGCGCAGAAACTGCGGCGCAGCGGCGCCGCACAACACCCCGAGCGCGACGAACAGCAGCACTTCGAGACCCGCCACCGGGGGAAACGCGGGCATTTCGTAAGGCGGCTGATAGCGCGTGAATTCGCGCATGGTGATGTTCGCCACCACGGCGGCCACGACCACCGGCCCGAAGCTGTCCATCGCGATCGAGCCGAGCACGATCTCGGTGACGAAGAACGCGCCGGCAATCGGCGCGCTGTACGCGGAGGTGATGCCGGCCGCCGCGCCGCACGCTACCAGCAGACGCAGGCGTGCCGGATCGAAATGCACCCAGCGTCCGATCAGCGAGCCGCTCAGCGCCGCCAGCTGCACCATCGGACCTTCGCGGCCAATCGAGCCGCCGCTTGCAATCGTGAACAGCGACGACACGCTGCGCCAGAAACTCAGACGCACCGGCACGACGCCGTCGCCGATCGCCACCGCTTCCATGTAGTCGGTATGCGCGTGCTTATCCGCGTGACGCCGCGCGATCAACAGCAGAAAGCCCGCGACCAGACCGCCTGCGGCCGGCATCCAGATGCGCTCGGTCCACGGCATGTGCCGCGCCATTTCGACGAAACTGCCCGAGCCGCCCGAAATGGCCCGTTGCAGCAGCGCGATGCACTCGCGAAATGCAATGGTGGCGAACGCCCCTGCGATACCGACCACCACCGACCACACCAGCATCGTATGGGCTTCCGACAGTCGAAACAGTTTTTGCGCGCGGGTGCGCAGCCTCAGCAGGAATGAAAGCACGTGGGCAGCAGAAGAGTTAAGGAGTGGAAAGGAACCGCGCGCAAGAATAGCACTGCGCCCGCCGCGTGTGAGGCGCGCGACGGGCGGGAGTGCCGCGGATTGACAGCGCGCCGCGAGCGGGTGTCCGGTGCCGCGTGAAGCGGACGCAATGGGCTCATCGCGCGGCCTTGTCGAGTTCGGGGTAGTGTCGGAAGATGCCCGTTTCGTTATACGCAAGGCGCCGCTTCGATGTCAGATAAGCGGCAAGGTTGGGCCGCTCCGCCACCGCGTCGTGCAGCGCCGCGAGTCTCGGGTAGTGCTCGCCGAAACGCTTCATCGCGCGTGGAAACGCGTAGTGCAGGCCGTCGATCAGCTGGAACATCGACAGGTCCACGTAGGTCAGCGCGCCGCTCACCATATGCTGGTCGCC
The DNA here is from genome assembly GCF_036488795.1 of Paraburkholderia sp. Lineage (GTDB taxonomy): Bacteria > Pseudomonadota > Gammaproteobacteria > Burkholderiales > Burkholderiaceae > Paraburkholderia. The sequence continues at coordinate 37,254 of NZ_DASXHA010000036.1, read as the reverse complement.
GTCCGGGTTTTGTTTGAGCACGCGCTCGAAGTAACGCATGAACTTTGGGATGCGGTTGTCGATGAAATCGTGCGCGCGGATTTTTGCGGCGTCTTTCTGGTCCTCGTAATAGAGGCCGGTTGCGAGCGGATGATGCGTGTCGTGCACTTCGGTGACCATATCCGCGACGGTCAATTGCAGGCCGTTTGCCACGTAGCGCAAGCCTTCGTCACGCGGTGCGAGACCGAGCTTCGGGCCGAGGTAAAACAGGATGTTGGCGGTTTGCGGAATCAGCAGGTCGCCGTCCCTGAGAAACGGCGGCGCGTAAGGCGGATGCGGCTCGCTCTTGCTGCCCAGCACGTCCATCATCGCGCCGATGCCCAGCCCCGCGCTTTCACTGCCGCGACAGACTTCGACGTAGTCGGCCCGCGCTTCTTCCAGCGCCAGCCGCACAAACTCGCCGCGTCCCTGCAAACCGTCCCAATAGTAGAGTTGATAGCTCATCGATCGATCCTTGTCCGGTTGATCCACACCACGGGTTGACCCGCCCGCACTCGCTTCGATGCTGATTGTTTCGGCATGTGCCGCCCTATACCGAGCTCAGACACCTTGCACAGGCGTAGCAGGCAGTATGCCGCGCGCGGCCGCCGCGTTGTGCCCGCAGATGAGCATAAAACCCCGCGCGCGGGGGGCGAGGCGAAGGCGCGGCACCTTAGCCGGGCAGCCGTTGCACCAGCCACGTGATTCCCAGCCCGCCGGCCGTCAGCCATACATACAGGATCAGCCCGGTGGTCAGCGCGCGCGGACCGGCCTCGCGGATCTGCGAAATGCGGGTTTCGATACCAAGCGCGGTCATGGCCATCGTCAGGGCGAACGTGTCGAGCGTATTGAGGGTTTGGGTGGCCGCGGCAGGCAGCACGTGCAGCGAATTCACCACGACGAAGCCGAGAAAACCGAGCGCGAACCAGGGGATGGCCAGCTTGCGCGGCGCATGCCGGGCGCCGCTTGCGGTTGCGTTGGCCGGGCGGTTGACCCACCAACCGACCACCAGCAGCACCGGCACCAGCAGCATCACGCGCGTCATCTTGACGATGGTGGCAACGTGCGTGGCTTCCGGGCTGACATTGCTGGCCGCGCCGACCACCTGGGCCACTTCGTGAATCGTGCCGCCGAAGAAGAGGCCGGCGCCGACCGTATCGAGATGCAGCCAGCCTGCCTTGAACAGCAGCGGGTAGAGGAACATCGAGAGCGTGCCGAACAGCACCACGCTGCCGACCGCCATTGCGCTCTTGTGCGGCTTCGATTGCAGCGTGGACTCGAAGGCGAGCACGGCGGCGGCACCGCAGATGGCGCTGCCGGCGGCCGTCAGCAGCGCCGTGTCGCGATCCAGTTTCATCAGCTTCATGCCGGCCCACGTGCCGATCACCAGGGTGCTGACCACCACCAGCACCGATTCCGCCAGTCCCGGCAAACCCACCTGAGCGATCTCCTGCAAGCTCACGCGCAAACCGAAGCACGCCACCGCGATGCGCAGCAGCTTGCGCGCCGAGAAGTTGACGCCGGCCGCCCAGCTGGCCGGCATGCCGTCGCGCAGCGCATTCCCGTAGATCGCACCCGCGACGATGCCGACGATCAGCGGGCTCAGGCCCAGTCCCGCGATGGCGGGGACGGCCGCGATGCGCGTGACCGCCGCCGCGAACAGGGCGACGAAGAGAATGCCGTTGAGCTGGCCGCGGGTGGCTGACGCGGCGTGCTCGGGAACGGCGTGGACATGGACGGTGGACATGATGGTTGCCTTCGTGGCGGGCTGATTTTGACGGTCCAATCCTAATTTAGATATATCGATATGAAAAATCGTCATTTGTGACATAAACTATCGCCTCAAACGATAGTTGAGCGCCATGACCCCTGACCAGCTTATAACTTTCGCCGCCGTCGCCGAGCATCGCAACATCAGCCGGGCCGCGGTCGCGTTGCATCTGTCGCAGCCGGCGGTGTCCGGCCAGTTGCGTCAGTTGCAGGACGAATTCGGCGAGCCGCTCTATCAGCGCGACGGGCGCGGCGTGCGCCTCACGCCCGCGGGCGAACAGCTCGCCAGCTATGCGGCGCGTCTGCGCGACACGTGGCGGCAGGCGCACGCCTATCGCGACGCGCTGCGCGGACTGGAGCGCGGCACCCTGCGCATCGGTGCGAGTACGACGCCCGCCAGCTACCTGCTGCCATACCTGATCGCCGAGTTTCACCGGCGCTATCCCGACGTGAGCTTGCATACCGTGGATGGCAACACGGCGGATATCGTCGGCACGCTGGTTTCGCTGGATATTGCGTTGGTCGAAGGGCCGGTCGGCACGGATCTGCCGCCGGACACCGCGGTGCAGCCGTGGCGCGAGGACGAGATCGTCGCCATCATGCCGCGCACCCATCCGCTCGCGCAGGCGGCGGGCGCCGACCCGGCGCGCTATGGGCCCATTGATCTGCAGGCGCTGGGTGCCCATCCGCTGGTGCTGCGCGAAGCCGGTTCGGGCGTACGGCAGATGGTCGAGCGGGCGTTCGCGCGCGCCGCCGTGCCGATGCGGGTGGCGCTGGAGATCGCCGGTGTCGAAGGGGTGAAGGAAGCGGTGCGGGCGGGCATGGGAATCGGCTTTGTCTCGGCCATGTCGATGCGCCACGAGAGCGGCGCGCTGTGCCTGTTCTCGCTTAGTCCGGAGCCGCTGAAGCGGCGCTTCTCCATCCTGATTCCGCATGCGAGCGCGCCGTCGCGGGTGGTGGAGCGGTTTTTGGCTTTGACTATGGGTGAGGGCGACTGGGCGCGCGAAGCGCCATGATCCCGCGCGGGCCGTTTAGGGATTTCCACAATGGTGCGCCTGGACGCTCAAGGCGCACTATCCGGTCCATCAGGCGCCAGGCGCTTTTTTTCGGTGTGCAGATGGAACCGGTTCCATTTATGCAGCCGTCGAGCGTGGCTGAACGGAAGGCCATGGCGCACGAGGCCAGGCGAAACGAAGCAGCACGCTCAGCGATCAGGAGACATCCGCAATGAATCCGAGGCTCGACGTCATCACCTACGGCGAAGCAATGGCGATGTTCGTCGCCGCCGAAACCGGTCCGCTCGCCGGCGTCGGGCAATTCACGAAGCGCATTGCCGGCGCCGATCTGAACGTGGCGATCGGCTTGTCGCGGCTCGGCTTCAAGGTGGGCTGGATGAGCCGCGTCGGCGCCGATTCGTTCGGTCAGTATGTGCGCGACACGTTGAGCCGCGAAGGGATCGACCAGCAATGCGTAACGACCGATCCGCGCTATCCGACGGGTTTTCAGCTCAAGTCGAAAACCGGCGACGGCAGCGATCCTGCGATCGAATACTTCCGCAAAGGTTCGGCCGCGAGTCATCTGTCGACGGCCGACTATGCGTCGTCTTACGTGTTGCCGGCGCGCCATTTGCATCTGACGGGCGTGGCCCCGGCCATCTCCGCGTCGTCGCGTGAACTGGCCTTTCTGCTAGCCCACGAGATGCGCGCAGCGGGCAAGACGATCTCGTTCGATCCGAATTTGCGCCCGACGCTGTGGCCGTCGCGCGAGGCAATGGTGGACGGGTTGAACGCCCTGGCGGAACTCGCTGACTGGGTGCTGCCGGGCATCGGCGAGGGCGAGATTCTCACCGGCTATACGAAACCGGAAGATATCGCGCGTTTCTATCTGGATCGAGGCGCGCGCGGCGTCGTCATCAAGCTCGGCGCACGCGGCGCGTATTTCCGCACGGCGGACGACGCCGGCGTGGTGGCCGCGCAGCGCGTCGAGCAGGTGATCGACACGGTCGGCGCAGGCGATGGTTTCGCGGTCGGCGTGATCAGCGGCTTGCTGGAACGGCTCGAGTTGCCGGAAGCGGTGGCGCGCGGCAATCGGATTGGGGCGCTGGCGATTCAGGTGATCGGCGATTCCGAGGGACTGCCGACCCGCGCCGAACTCGATGCACTGGAACGGGCTACCGGTTGCGTATCCGGTGCTACCGTCAAACACGATGAGCATGGCATTGCTTGTCACGCTACTGTTGACGCGCGCCGTTAAACCGCGGCCGCTGAATCCGCCCGGGCGCGTCGCCCCACACTGCAAGGAAAATAAGCCGATGAAGAAAATTGTCGCCTACAAGCCGTTGCCCGACGACGTGCTCGCCTATCTGCGTCAGCATGCCGAGGTGGTGCAGGTCGACGCCACGCAGCACGAGGCCCTGGCCGCCGCGCTGAAAGACGCGGACGGGGCGATCGGCTCGAGCGTGAAGATCACGCCCCGGATGCTGGAGGGCGCGACGAAGCTGAAGGCGCTGTCGACTGTCTCGGTCGGCTTCGATCAGTTCGACGTCGCCGATCTCACGCGGCGCGGCATCGTGCTCGCGCATACGCCGGACGTGCTGACCGAATCCACTGCCGACACGGTGTTCTCGCTGATGCTCGCCAGTGCGCGCCGGGTGGTCGAACTGGCCGACTGGGTCAGGGCCGGTCAATGGCGCAGCGGCATTGGCCCGGCGCACTATGGCGTCGATGTGCAGGGCAAGATGCTCGGCATCGTGGGCCTGGGGCGGATTGGCGGCGCAGTGGCGCGACGCGCGGCGCTCGGCTTCAACATGAAGGTGCAATACACCAATCGCAGCCCGAATCTGCAAGCGGAGCAGGCATACGGCGCACGGCGCGTGGAACTAGGCGAACTGCTGGCCACCTCGGATTTCGTGTGTCTGCAGGTGCCGCTTACGCCCGAGACCCGGCATCTGATCGGCGCCGACCAGCTGCGCGCGATGAAGAAGAGTGCGATCCTGATTAACGCCTCACGCGGCGCGACCGTCGACGAAGCGGCGCTGATCGAGGCGCTGCAGTCCGGCACGATCCACGCGGCAGGGCTCGACGTGTTCGAAACCGAACCGCTGGCCGCCGACTCGCCGCTCCTGAAGATGCCCAACGTGGTCGCATTGCCGCATATCGGCTCGGCGACGCACGAGACGCGCCACGCCATGGCGCGCAATGCGGCAGAGAATCTCGTGGCCGCGCTGGATGGCACGCTGACCACCCACATCGTCAATCGCGACGTTCTGCACAAGTGAGACTTCGGTGAACCTTCCATACACCGTCGCGCCGCCGCGCCGCGCGACCATCAGCGACGTGGCCCGCGAAGCCGGCACCGGCAAGACCAGCATCTCGCGCTATCTGAACGGCGAGCTGAGCGTGTTGTCGCCCGAACTGCGCGCGCGGATCGAGGCCGCGATCGAACGGCTCGACTATCAGCCCAATCAGATGGCGCGCGGCCTCAAGCGTGGCCGCAATCGCCTCGTCGGCATGCTGGTCGCGGACCTGACGAACCCGTACTCGGTGGAAGTGCTGCAAGGCGTCGAGGCGGCCTGTCACGCGCTCGGCTATATGCCGCTGATCTGCCATGCCGCCAACGAAGTGGAAATGGAGCGGCGCTATCTGCAACTGTTGACCACTTACCGTGTGGAAGGTGTGATCGTCAACGCGGTCGGCGTGCGCGAAGAGACGCTCAGACCGGTGGGCGACGGCGGGATTCCGGCCGTGCTGGTGGACCGAACGGTGGATGGACTGGTCGCGGACCGGGTCGGGCTCGACAACACGGCTGCGGCTGAACTTGGCACGCGTCATCTGCTCGAGCAGGGTTTCGACGACCTCTGGTTTGTCGTGCAGCCGTTCGAGCGCGTCAGTTCGCGGCGCTTACGCGAGGCGGCGTTTCACGCGGTGCTGGGCGGGCAGACCCGTGCACGCGGGCACACGGTGGTGCTGGATCTCGGTGATGCGGCCGTCGTGGAGCAGACCCTGGCGGAACTGGATCAGGCGCTGGACGCCGCGCTGGCCAGGCACGCCGCCCCGGCGAACACCCGCGGCCGCATTGCGTTGTTCGCGGCGAATGCGCCGGTCGCGCTGAGCCTCGCACGGCATCTGAACGCGCGTCATGGTGCGCGCTGGCAGGAGCTCGTCGCGCTGCTGTCCATCGACGACCCCGAATGGGCCGAATTGACCGGCATCACGACGATCCGCCAGCCGACCTATCAGATCGGCTGGCGCGCGGTGGAATTCCTGCATGAGCGCATCGCCGGGGGCGCAGCGGACGCGCGCGACTGCCTGCTGAGAGGCGAGCTGGTCGTGCGCGCTTCAACTTCGCGCTGAACTTCGCGCCGAATCTGCGATCATTCGGGCTGCGGCGCGCAGCGGGTGCGCGCCGGACATCGCAAGGAAACCCATGGTTGTTGCACCGCTGACTCTCACCTGCGTCGCGCTCGCGACGTTGTTCGTTGCTCTTTTGCCCATTGTCCTGTATCGACGCCTGCGCCGCCCGCTGGGCCTGTCCTCGCGCGATGCGATTGCCGGTATCGCCGTGTTCGCGTTGTTCGCGATGGTGATCGAGCGCGCGCTCAACGGCTATGTGCTGCATCAGAACGAGACGACCGCTGGGTGGCTGTCGAACCCGCTGGTGTTCGTGATCTATGGTGCGCTGGCCGCGGGAGTGTGCGAGGAAGGAGGGCGTTTCATCGCCATGAAGCTGATGTGGCGACGGCTGACGACGCGTCACGCGGCCGGTGCGACTCTCGCGACTTCCGAGACTTCCGCGGCAGAGGGCGGTTCCACGGCTGCGACGCAGGTGGTGGCAAAACCTGCGACCCAAACCGCGGTCCCGAGCGGCGACGGCAGCGCGCTCGCTTACGGCCTCGGTCACGGCGGCGCGGAGGCCTGGATGGTCGGCGTGCTGGTGCAGATCCAGTGGATCGTGTTTGCCGTGATCGAAAATCGTGGCGAACTCGACACTTATCTGGGCAACGTGCCGCCCGACTCGCTGATGCGCCTGCATCTGGTCCTCGCCAGTCTGTCACCGCAGTCGGCCGGTATTTTCCTGCTCGAACGGGTCGCGGCGCTGGTGTTCCAGATCGGCATGTCCGTCTTGATGTGGCGCGGCGTGCGTGCTGGCTGGCGCGGTATCCTGCCGTTGGCCATCTTCGCCCATGCGCTCGTCGACGTGCCCGCCACGCTGTTTCAGGCACGGGTGCTGCCGCTGTTCGCGGTGGACGCCATTTATGCGCTGGCGGCGGTGATCGTCACGGGCGTGCTGATGAAGCTGTTCAGGCAGCCGGCGCGCGCCATCTGAATGCCTGATTGAATGTACGAGCGCGCGCCGGTCTGCACGCGGCGCGCCGGCAACTTCGCAACCTTTGGCCTGTAAAAATGGAAGCCTATCAATACGACTGCGCGAGCCCCGACTTCGAAGAACTCGCGCGGGTCATCAGCGACCTGTTCCCGGAACAGACCCAGTTCAGCGAGCGCCCCGCCGAAGACGGCACGCCGACGCTGGTGGTCCATTGGGTCGCCATGCGCTTCGGCGCGGCGGCGCGCCGCATCACGCTCAGTGTGGTGATGACGCCGGTGGTGCTGGCGCGCTATCGCGCATTGCCGGTACGGCTGCGGGGCCGTAGCTTCGCGGTGCTGCGCGCGTATGTCGAGGCGACCATCGGCTCGCTCGAAGAGCAGTATGCAAACGGTGAAGCGGTGCCGCGTGAGGTCACCGTCGAGCTCGACGAACAGTTCGCGTAAGCGCGGCGTTTGCGGTTCGCCGCACGCGCTAATCCGCCGTGCGATAAACCTTGGCAAAACGCGCCGCCTGAACGACGCCATAATCGCCGGGCGCATATTGCATGACCCAGTCGCCGGCGTTGCCGTGCAGCACGTCGCCGCCCGCCGCCGAGCGCGCGAGAGCAAACGGCTCGTTCATCTGCAAGGCCAGCACGATGGCCGGGCGGTTGCGGTAAGCGCCCGCGTCGCCGTGCGCGAGCGCCGCATCGGCGGGGACGTATTTCGCATCGAAACGATCGCGTGAGACGACCCAGCGGTCGCCGGTCGAACCCGTGATGAGCGCGTCGCCGCGTGCATAGCGGTTCGGACCTTCGAGGCTCATCAGTTCGCCAGCGCCGGCGGCAAATTCGACGGTGACGGTTTCTTGCTTGACGACGCGCTGTGCGGCGGCGTCGGAACGCAGGTCGAGGTTCTTGAGTTCGATCATGAAGCAGATGGCCGGTAAGATGAAACGCAGGTAAGCAACAGGAAGCGGGCGAAGCACAGCTAAAACCCACCGGTAACGCGACGCAATGCACGGCGCACGGCAAGCGATCCACACACGCCGTCAGCTCGCGCACCCGCATGATGCCAGAAGCATAAAAGCACAACGCCCGCCGATGAGGGCGGGCGTTGTGTGTTCAACGGCTTTTAGGCTTACTTGGCGGCCTTGCCGTGCTTCTTGCCGCCTTGGGGCGGCTCGTGACGGAAGGTCGTGTCGGCGAGCGTCTTCTGCTCCGCCGAGAAGCTGCTGTATAGCGGCTCGAATGCGTCGACCAGCCGCTTCATGCCGTCGGCGTGGGCCTGGGCGATGGTGGCGTATTGCTTCATGTCGTCGAGCGCGGACAGGTTGGTCGCCGCCCTGCGTTCCTGGAACAGCTGGCTCATGGTCTGGCCGTTGCTGCGCATCACGTCGGCAAAGGCGTTCCATTGCGTTTCCTGCGCGGGCGTGATCTTCAGTTGCGAGTGCAGGTAGGCAATGCGGTCTTCGACATTGCGCTCGTGTTTGCCCCCCGGTGCGGACGCTGCCATGGCGTTTGCAACGGGTGCCGAAGCGGGTGCTGCGGTTTGTGCGAAGGCACCGCTCATGGCGAGCGTGGAGGCGAGGATTACCAGTGCTTTTTTCATCGAAACTCCTGATGGTCGTTCGTATTCGGGTAGCGCGTGTACGGCGCGGGCAGCCTGGATAGCGCGATGGTAGCGCCGGCTGCAAAGCCTGCTTTGCCAAGCCCGCTATTAGTAACACGATATTCCTGCAATGCGACTACGCTGCGACAAACGCTTACAACCGAAACGAACAGGAAATAGCGGCGTGCATCAAGCTGTCGGCATGAAAACCGGGGTGGCCGCGATCGAGGCGGTCAGTCTGACGGCGATAGTCGTCAGTACTGCGACAGTGCCGGCGAATTCTGACGGACGAAGCGGGCGAGCTTCGTCGCCTTCATGATCGAATGCTTCGGCGTTTGACAGCGCGCGGGAGATAATCCGCTGCATCGTGTTCAACCGACTTTCACTGATAACCACCGATGAGACCTCCGCGCCTCGATCAACTCGACGAGCTCGACCGTAATCTGGTCGCGCTGCTGCAAGCCAACGCCCGCGAAAGCGTCGCCGATCTCGCCCGCCAGCTCGGCGTGGCGCGCACCACAGTGATTGCGCGCATCGCGCGGCTCGAACGTACCAATGTGATTGCCGGCTACAGCGTGCGGCTCGGCCAGGATGTGCTCGATGCGAGCATCTACGCTTATGTCGGCATCATCATTGCACCGAAGCACGGGCCGGACGTGCAGAAGCGGCTCGGCAGGATGCCCGAGGTGCAACTGCTGTGCGCGGTGAGCGGCGAGTTCGATTACGTCGCGTGGCTGCGCGCGGATTCGCCCGACCGGCTCAACGACCTGCTGGATCAGATCGGCGCGCTGGAGGGGGTCGAGCGGACCACGACTTCGATCATTCTGGCCCGCAAGATCGATCGGGGCATGATTGGGGGCTGAAGGCGCGAGTCCGGCATGCGCCGCCGTTTACACGATTTTTATACGTTTTCGTCGAATCGTCGTACTTTCTCGTCATAACGTCGAAATAGCTGGTCAGAGCGCAGCATTTTGTGCCTATGATCTGTTTTTGCTTCTCCCTAAACTGTGTTGCAAGGGTTCGGCCCGCAGCGCGCAGCGCCTGAGCGCAGCGCACTTTCGAAGCTGGAAACAGCATACAAGCAGACACAGAACAAGGAGAAGCGCATGAAAGTTGCCATCGTTGGCGCAGGTTTGATCGGCCACACCATTGCCCATATGCTGCGTGAGACCGGCGACTACGAAGTGGTCGCCTTCGACCGCGACCAGCAAGCGCTCGACAAGCTCGCCGAACAGGGTATTCCGACGCGCCGTGTGGACTCCGCCGACGCCTCCGCACTGCGCGCCGCCGTGCAAGGCTTCGATGCGCTCGTCAACGCATTGCCCTACTACCTTGCCGTGAATGTCGCGTCCGCCGCCAAGGGCGCCGGCGTCCATTACTTCGATCTGACCGAAGACGTGCGTGCCACCAGCGCGATCCGCGCGATTGCCGACGACGCCGACCACGCGTTCATGCCGCAGTGCGGCCTCGCGCCTGGCTTTATCGGCATTGCGGCGCACGAACTGGCGAACCGCTTCAGCGAAATCCGTGACGTCAAGATGCGCGTCGGCGCTCTGCCGGAGTTTCCGACCAACGCGCTGAAGTACAACCTGACGTGGAGCGTCGACGGCCTCATCAACGAATATTGCCAGCCTTGCGAAGCGATCCGCGACAGTCGTACGCAGTGGGTGCAGCCGCTCGAAGGCCTCGAACACTTCTCGCTCGACGGTACCGAATATGAAGCCTTCAACACCTCCGGCGGCCTCGGTACGCTGTGCGAGACGCTGTCGGGCCGGGTCGAGACGCTCGACTACAAGTCAGTGCGTTATCCGGGCCATCGCGACCTGATGCAATTCCTGCTGGAGGACCTGCGCCTCGCCACGGATCGCGACACACTGAAGTCGATCATGCGCCGTTCGGTGCCCTCGACGGCACAGGACGTCGTGTTGATCTTCATCACGGTAACGGGCATGCGCGATGGCCAACTGGTGCAAGAGGTCTTCACACGCAAGATCTTCGCGAAGACCGTGTGCGGCGTGCCGATGAGCGCAATCCAGATTACGACCGCGGGCGCGATGTGCGCCGTGCTCGATCTGTTCCGCGAGAAGAAGCTGCCGCAAAGCGGGTTTGTGCGCCAGGAGCAGGTGTCGCTGCGCGAGTTCCTCGGCAATCGCTTCGGTCAGTTGTATGAAGGCAAATCGCTCGACGCAATGGCGACGGTTTGAGCTCAGTCGTCAGATAGCCCGAAAGCGGCTTGCCGAGGGCCGTGAGCAGGCGTTGCAGCACAAGGTGACAGGCCACTCAGAGGGCCGTTTCAGCGCCCCCGGTTACCTGGGGGCGTTGTGCTGTCTGGACCTGCCAGCTTGACTGTTTCCGGGTAACCGCACACGGGTGGCACGCGTCTTTGCCGCTATGCGGGAACCGGCGGCATGATCACCGGCGACGCCGGCCGGCCACCGACAATCCGCGCGAGCAGCGCCTCGTAGTCCGCCGCCGCGGGCGCGGTATTGTCGAACATCAGCAGTTCTGCACAGGTCGCCTCGTCCGGCGTGAAGCGGCGCTGCCGGTATTCATCCCAATGCGCGAGCTTGTAGGCGTCGTTCGGGTCCGCCCGTGCGACGATCCGCTGCCGCGCCGTCTCCTCCGACGTGTGCACCCACACGACGTGAATCTCGACGTCGTCGCCCACCCCAAGCCACGCCCGATCGAACAGGCGCCGCTCGCGCACTTCACGCGAAAGCGGGCCGACCACCAGCGCACCGATACCAAGCTCGAGATTCTCCCGGGCAGTGCCGATCAGGCCGCGATATTCCGGATCGCGCAGATGCTGCAGAAAAAGCGGGCTGTCGCGATCGTTGGGGTCGTTGTTCAGCAGCGCCATTGCGGCGGCACTGTAGCCGCCGTAGAGCGTGTCCTTGTCGAGCAGGCAGAAGCCATGACGGGTGGTTCGCATCAGCGGGCCGATCAACCTTTTGGCGAGCGTCGTCTTACCGGTGCCTGCATGACCGCAGAAGAAAACCAGATGGGCCACTACGATTCGTCCTGCGCAAAGGCGGCTGGGTCGTCTTGCGCTTCGCCCGGTGCCGGGTCGCGCGCGAACTTGCCATTGGCTTCGAGCCACATCACGTTGATGATGCCAAAACCTAGTGCCACGCCGATACCGAGAATCCAGCTGAAATACCACATGGCGGTCTCCTTGATCGAAGTCGCTGGGCGGCCGTTGTGGGAGCACAAGGCCGCCATGCCGTTCGTCTCTGCAGATCATGACCAAGTAGCGCGCGCCGCGCAAGAGGCGAACCATAGGCCGTTCGGCCAGATGGCGAAACGGCCTTGCATTGCTATCATGCATGGCAGTGTGAATATGTGTCGGGGCAAGACATGGCAGATCATTCGTTCGTGATGTTGACTAAAAGCGGGTGAGCGCCTCGCCGCGGGAGCGGCAGCTCGTGTGCGCCGGCGAGGAGAGTTCGCGGCCCGGGCCAATTCTATTGACACCAACTGCGCCCGCAGCATCACACCACAACAACGACTTCGGAGACCGTTCATGCCAACCCGCCCGCTGCTGCACTGGAAGGCCGCGCTGCTTGCAGCGGTGTTGTTATGCCTGGCGGCCTGCGCGTCTACGCCGGCCGAGCCCGTGTCATTCAAACCGGTGCCCCCGGCGCGCATCGTCAAGGCGGGCTACACCGCGCCTGGCGAGGGGCTCGTTGCTGTGGACGTGCGGCGGGAGCGCTCGCGCGACCTGATCGTCCGCTTTCGCGACGCACTCGTGTACGTGGATGGCATGCAGGTCACGGACCTGATGAACGGCGAACACGTGGTCTTTTATCTGAGTCCCGGCATGCACCGCATCGGCGTATCGACGCAGTTCGATCCGGTCGTCGAACTGGGCTTCATCGTGACCGCCGACACCCGTTATTCGAACCGCGCGTCGGTGAGCTTCAATGCGGACCACCGCATCGAGCTGCACCGGGTCGTTCAGTGATTCACGCCTGCTGTTCAGCATGCTGTCACGACGCCGTCCGGCTGAAGCCGTGACAATTGCTGGACACCTGGAATCCGCAAAGCCCGTAACATGGCAGCTCACATTGGTTCGAACGCGCAGGTTCGGTGCCGCCCTAACGTAGTGCGGCCCTGGCGCTGCCTGCCTCCGCATTCAAGGTAATTCACATCATGCTGATCAATTGCGCGGCTTACCAGGATGGCCGCAAGCTTGCCGACATCCCGATCGAAGACATCAGCGAGTATGTCGCGCGCCCCGAATGCTTCGTCTGGGTCGCGCTCAAAGACGCGAGCCCCGACGAACTCGCGGTGATGAAGGCGGAATTCAGTCTGCATGAACTGGCCATCGAGGACGCCCAGCAGGGGCATCAACGGCCCAAGATCGAAGAGTACGGCGAGTCGCTGTTCGCGGTGATGCACACGGTGGAGATGGACGACGACAACGAGCTGCTGATCGGCGAGGTGGACGTGTTCGTCGGCACGAATTACGTACTCTCCGTACGTCATCGCACCCGGTTCGGCTTCAGCGACGTGCGGGCCCGCTGCGAGCGCGAACCGAAGCTGCTCAGGGAGGGCGCCGCCTTCGTGCTGTACGCGCTGGCTGACGATATTGTCGATCGCTATTTCCCGGTCATCGAGGCGCTCAGCGCCGAAATCGAAGAGGTCGAAGACCGCATCTTCAACAAGAACAATCTGGCGGCTTCGCGCGCCATCATTGAAGACCTGTATTCGCTGAAGCGCCGCCTCGTCACGCTGCAGCATCATATTGCGCCGCTGCAGGAGGCGATCAGCAAGCTGAGCGGCGGCCGCGTTCCGCAAATCTGCGCGGGCATGGAAGCGTATTTCCGCGACGTGTACGACCATCTCGAACGGATCGTGCACATCATCGACGGGCGCCGCGAATTGATCGTCACCGCCATCCAGGTGAATCTCGGCATGATCTCTCTGGCCGAGAGCGAAGTGACCAAACGGCTCGGCTCGTTTGCAGCGCTGTTCGCCGTGCCGACCATGATTGCCGGCATCTACGGCATGAACTTCCAGTCCATCCCCGAGCTGCATTACAAGTATGGCTACCCCATCTGCCTGAGCGTCATGCTCGCCGTGGACCTGTTCCTGTGGTGGCGTTTCCGCAAGGCCGGCTGGCTCTGAACGTGGCCGTTGAAAGTGCCCGTTGAAAGTGGCCGTTGATCCCGGTCGTTCAGCGGCGTGCAAATCGCACCGCGCACAGGCCGGCCAGGCGGCCACTTTCTCGCGCCCATGGCCGCCCCTGAAGGTTCTCCCGGCTTGCGCCGCACGCAATAACGGTACAGCATAGGCGGCCACTCCCACGTAAAAGCATGCGGGGGAGCGACAAAGCCGCACGCGTAAGCCGAGCGGGGGACCCTTTCCATCAATCCGTTTCGACGACGGCCCGCAGGCCCGCCACACGAAACGCAGCGCCTGTGCAGTGCAACATTGCAATTCGTTGACACTTTGCACGGGCTCTGGTGAAAATGGACCTCGCAAACGTTTGCGTGTAGTCAAAAACACGGCTCTCCCTGAGTCGAATAAACCATAAATCTGGAGATATGCATGAACCACCGCATTCGCCGCCGCGTTCTGGCGGCCGCTGTCATGCTCACTGCTTCTGTTGCGCTGCCTTTTTCTTCCGCTCATGCGCAGGCTGCCAAAAAGCCCAAGGTGGCGCTCGTCATGAAGTCGCTCGCCAATGAGTTTTTCCTCACCATGGAAAACGGCGCGAAGGACTACCAGAAACACAACCCGAGCCAGTTCGATCTGATCACCAACGGCATCAAGAATGAAACGGATACCACGGCGCAGATCCAGATCGTCGAGCAGATGATCGTCTCGAAGGTCGATGCAATCGTGCTGGCGCCGGCCGATTCGAAGGCGCTGGTACCCGTCGTCAAGAAGGCGGTGGATGCGGGCATCATCGTCGTGAACATCGACAACCGGCTCGATCCGGACGTGCTCAAGTCGAAGGACCTGAACGTACCGTTCGTCGGCCCTGACAACGCCAAGGGCGCGGAGAAGGTGGGCGACTACCTGGCCAGGAAGCTCAAGGCCGGGGACGAGGTCGGCATCATCGAAGGCGTGTCGACCACCACCAATGCCCAGCAGCGCACGGCGGGCTTCAAGACGGCCATGCAGAAGGTCCCGGCGAAGATCGACTCGGTGCAGTCGGGCGAGTGGGAAATCGACAAGGGCAATGCCGTCGCCTCCGCGATGCTCAATGAATATCCCAACCTGAAGGCGCTGCTCGCCGGTAACGACAACATGGCGATCGGCGCCGTGTCCGCGGTGCGTGCGGCCGGCAAGCAAGGCAAGGTGTACGTGGTCGGCTACGACAACATCGACGCCATCAAGCCCATGCTGAAAGATGGCCGGGTACTCGCCACAGCGGACCAGTACGCGGCCAAGCAGGCTGTGTTCGGAATCGACACTGCGTTGAAGGCCTTGAGCGAGCACAAGAAGCAGTCTGAACTGTCCGGCGTGGTCGAAACGCCGGTGGATCTGGTGACGAAATAAACCGGGGCGGCGCCCGGCAAACGGCGCGCGGGCGGCTCAAACGCCGCATGACGGTTTCCGGCCTGGTTTCAGAGTCCGGAGCCGTTTCCCGCCGCCGCGCCGGGTCAATTCAATAAACGCTCAAGAAAGCTGTAGCGGCGCCGTTATTCCAGAGACAAGCGTGATGTCGGCGGATGCGCGGCGGGAGAGGAGTGCGGGAAACTTAGCGCACTGCGCGCCTTGAGCCGACATGACACGTGGTTGCCCGTCGCGGGCTCGAGCCGGTTCGCCATCCGGTTGAAGCCCGCGCGCGGCGGCCCCGGAACCAGGATCGCGATGGATTTGACCGCCCACGACGCATTGCCTGCCGTACTGTCCGTGACCGGAATCGGTAAGACGTATGCCGAACCGGTGCTCGCCGACGTCGCTCTCTCGCTCTTTGCGGGCGAGGTGTTGGCGCTGACCGGCGAAAACGGCGCGGGCAAGAGCACGCTTTCGAAGATCATCGGCGGCCTGGTCGAGCCGACGGCCGGCTCGATGCGTCTCGCCGACGCGCCTTACGCGCCCGCGAGCCGCACCGCGGCCGAGGCGCTCGGCGTGCGCATGGTGATGCAGGAGCTGAATCTGCTGCCTACCTTGTCGGTGGCGGAGAACCTGTTTCTCAATCACCTGCCGCAGGCCGGTCCGCTGCGCCTCGGCTGGATCGACCGGCGGCGCTTGCGTGAGGATGCGCGCGCGGCGATGGCGCAGGTGGGGCTGGAGGCGATCGACCCGGACACGCTGGTGGGCGAACTCGGCATCGGCCATCAGCAGATGGTCGAGATCGCGCGCAACCTGATTGGCGATTGCCGGGTGCTGATCCTCGACGAGCCGACCGCGATGCTGACCGCGCGCGAAGTCGACCTGCTGTTCGAGCAGATCGAACGGCTCAAGTCGCGCGGCGTCGCGCTGGTCTACATCTCGCACCGGCTCGAGGAACTGGCGAAGGTCGCCGAGCGCATCGCGGTACTGCGCGACGGGCGGCTGGTACGGGTCGACGCCATGAACGCGCTGACCAGCGACCAGATTGTCACGCTGATGGTGGGCCGCGAGCTGGGCGAGCGGATCGATCTGGGCGTGCGCAAGATTGGTGCGCCGCTGCTGAAGGTCGAAGGCCTGACGCGCGGCAAGATTGTGAATGACGTGTCGTTCGAAGTGCGGGCCGGCGAGATTTTCGGCATCAGCGGCCTGATCGGCGCGGGCCGCACGGAACTGATGCGCCTGATTTACGGCGCCGATCAGAGCGAGAGCGGCACGGTGTCGCTGGCGCAAACGCCGGGTGCGGCGCCTACGCCGGTGCGGATTACCTCGCCGGCCGACGCGGTGCGCGAAGGGATTGCGCTGATCACCGAAGATCGCAAGGGCGAGGGGCTGCTGCTGCCGCAGCCGATTGCGGCCAACGTGTCGCTCGGCAACCTCGGCAGCGTGGCGCGCTACGGTCTCATCGACGCGAAGCGGGAAAACGCGCTTGCGCAGGAGCAGATCGCGGCGATGCGGATTCGCAGCTCGGGGCCGGCGCAGATTGTCGGCGAGCTGTCGGGCGGCAATCAGCAGAAGGTCGTGATCGGCCGGTGGCTGGCGCGCGATTGCCGCGTGCTGTTATTCGACGAACCTACGCGCGGCATCGATGTCGGCGCGAAGTTCGATATTTATGGCTTGATGGGCGCACTGGCTCGCGAGGGCCGCGCGCTCGTCGTGGTGTCGAGTGACCTGCGTGAACTGATGCTGATCTGCGACCGGATCGGCGTGATGTCGGCGGGGCGCATGACGGGCATGTTCGAGCGCGATGACTGGTCGCAGGACGCGTTGCTGGCCGCCGCGTTCGCCGGCTACCGCGCCCGCGAAACGTTGCTGCACGCTCCGGCTACGCCCGACACCCACGACACGCACGAAACAGGGAGTCTGTCATGACGAATCGACCGGTGGCGGACGGTGGCGCGCAAGGCGGGACCCAGAGCGGTGCCAGTGCGGGCGCGGGGGCCGCGCCCACGGCCGACCCGTCCGCGCCGCTCGCAAGCGGCAAGCCGGTTGGTACACGGCTCGGCTTTTCGAACTACCTGGGTCTGGCTGGCGCGTTGCTGGCGATGATCGTGCTGTTTTCGCTGCTCAGTTCGCACTTTCTGACGTACGACACGTTCAGCACGATTGCCAACCAGATTCCGGATCTGGTCGTGATGGCGGTGGGCATGACCTTCGTGCTGATCATCGCCGGGATCGATCTGTCGGTGGGCTCGGTGCTGGCGCTCGGCGCGTCGGTGGTCAGCGTGGCGGCCCTGAAGTGGCACTGGCCGCCGCTGCCGGCCGCGGTGCTCGGCGTGGCCGCGGCGGCGCTGACCGGCACGGTGACGGGCGCGGTGACGGTGGGCTGGCGGATTCCGTCGTTCATCGTGTCGCTGGGCGTGCTCGAGGCGGCGCGGGGCCTCGCGTATCAGATGACGAATTCGCGCACGGCGTATATCGGCGACGCCTTCGACGTGCTGTCGAACCCGATCGCGTTCGGCATTTCGCCGGCGTTCCTGATCGCGGTGGCGGTGATGGTGATCGCGCACCTGGTGCTCACGCGTACGGTGTTCGGCCGTTACCTGGTCGGCATCGGCACGAATGAAGAGGCGGTGCGGCTCGCGGGCGTCAATCCGCGACCCTACAAGGTGATCGTGTTCGCGCTGATGGGCGCGTTTGCCGGGCTGGCTGCGCTGTTCCAGATCTCGCGGCTCGAAGCGGCAGACCCGAACGCGGGCGTCGGCCTGGAACTGCAGGTGATTGCCGCCGTGGTGATTGGCGGAACCAGCCTGATGGGTGGACGCGGTTCGGTGATCAGCACGTTCTTTGGCGTGTTGATCATCTCGGTGCTGGCGGCCGGCCTCGCGCAGATCGGCGCGAACGAGCCGACCAAACGCATCATCACCGGCGCGGTGATCGTCGTCGCAGTCGTGCTGGATACGTATCGCAGCCGGCGCAGGCGGGTCTGAACGGCAACAGGTAAAGAAGGTGTCAGGCGTCTCAGGTATCAGTGGTGGGAGTGAGGGGAATTCAAGACTCGTGGAGTCGATCTGTCATTGATGCAAACGCCCGGCCGGCCGCAACTGGCGTCGGCCGGCGGGAAAAACAGGCAGGAGAGCAAGAAGTTATGGCGACCATCAAGGATGTAGCGGCCGTGGCAGGCGTGTCGTTCACGACGGTTTCACACGTCGTGAACAATTCGCGTCCGGTGTCGGCCGATGTGCGCGCAAAAGTCGAGCATGCGATCCGGCAACTCCACTATGTGCCGTCCGCGGTCGCACGCTCGCTCAAGGCGCGCGCGACGGCGACGATCGGTCTGGTGGTACCCAACAGTACGAATCCGTATTTCGCGGAACTGGCGCGCGGCATCGAGGACGGTTGCGCCCGCAACGGTTACTGCGTGTTTTTCTGCAACTCGGACGACGATCCCGCCAAGCAGCGCAACTACCTGCGGGTGCTGCAGGAAAAGCGTATCGACGGCCTGATCGTGGCCTCGGCCGGCGACGATGCGGTGCTCGCCCAGGCGCTCGCCGATGCGCACGAGCCGCTGGTGGTGGTGGACCGCAATATCGAGGGTCTCGCCGCCGATCTGGTGCAGATCGACCATGAAAAAGGCGCGTACCTGGCGACGCGCCATCTGCTCGAACTCGGGCATGTGAAGATTGGCTGCATCACCGGGCCGGTGGCGACTGCCGTGAGCGCCATGCGCGTGCACGGCTTCATTCGCGCGATGGCCGAGCGCGGCATCGAGATTTCGCCGGGCGCGATCGTCGAAAGCGATTTTTCCGGCACGGGCGGCTATCGGGCGGCCAGCCAGCTGTTCGATACGGTGATGCCGTCGGCCATCTTTGCCTGCAACGACATGATGGGCATCGGTGCCTTGCGGGCCGCCGCGGAGCGCAACATCAGCGTGCCGCGCGACTGCTCGGTGATCGGTTTCGACGATATCGAGCTGGGCCGCTTTACGTATCCGGCGCTCTCCACGGTCGGCCAGTCGGTGCGCGCGCTCGGCGAGATGGCGGCGCAGACGCTGATCGAGCGGATCGCCGGCACCGCGCGCGGTGCGCAAGGCGCGGCGGCGCGCCGCCGCGTGCTGGCGCCGCGGCTGATCGTGCGCGAATCGACTGCCACCTGGCTCGGCGCGGCTGACCAGGACGGGTTGGCAGCGTAAGCTGGGCAGCACGGCGGAACTGGATGGCTTCGGTTGAGCCGCCAGGCAGGTCAGGCCGAGGCCGGTCGTGCCTGAGGCGGTTGTGCGTGAGGTGGCCGCGTCCCAGACCGGACGCGCCCAAAACCGGGCGTGTTCAAGGACGGCCTCACCTGTAGCCGACCTCACTTATAGCCGGCCCATCTATAGCCGACCCATCTATAGCCGGCCGCGCCGCACATCCAACACGGCTGTCGGCACAAGTCCCGTGGTCGGGCGCGAGCGGTTCGAAGGAGTGTTGACATGACAGGCAACGCGGCAACCCAGGCGAACGACTTCGTACCCGCTCACGAACCGCACGGCCGCGTGGCCGTGGTCGGCAGCCTGAACATGGACCTGGTGGCCCGCGCGCCGCGTCTGCCGCATCCCGGCGAGACCTTGGCCGGCAGCAGCTTCGCCCAGGTGGCGGGCGGCAAGGGCGGCAATCAGGCGGTCGCGGCCGCGCGTCTCGGGGCCCACGTGGCAATGCTCGGCTGCGTCGGCACGGATGCCAACGGCGCGCAATTGCGCGCCGGCCTTGCGGCCGAGGGGATCGACTGCGCCGCGCTCGAAACCAGTCCGTCGGCTCCAACGGGCGTCGCGCTCATCGTGGTCGACGACGGCAGCCAGAATGCCATCGTGATTGTCGCCGGCAGCAACGGCGAGGTGAGCGCCGAGACGATCGCGCGTCACGAAACGGTGCTGGCCGCCGCCGACGTGGTGGTCTGCCAGCTCGAAACGCCGCCCGACGCCGTGTACGCGACGCTTGCCACGGCTGCGCGGCTCGGCAAGACCGTGATCCTCAATCCCGCTCCGGTAACCGGCCCGCTGCCTGCCGAGTGGTTCGGGCTGATCGACTATCTGATTCCCAACGAACTGGAAGCGGCGACGCTCACCGGCTTGCCGGTCGAGTCGCCCGCGGATGCCGCCGTGGCCGCTGCCGCGTTGCGCCGTGCCGGCGCACGCAACGTGCTCGTGACGCTCGGGGCGCGCGGCGTGCATGCCGCCCTCGAAGGCGCCGACGCGGTTCTGTACGACGCGCCCAAAGTTGCCGCCGTGGACACGACCGCTGCGGGTGACACCTTCATTGGCGGCCTTGCCGCGCAACTCGCGCAAGGTGAGCCGCTCGATGCCGCGATCCGCTTCGCACAACGGGCAGCAGCCCTGTCGGTCACCCGCGCGGGTGCGCAGACCTCGATCCCGAGACGGGCTGAACTCGCCTCCTAAGCACTCGCGCAACGGCGAGGCTCGTGTTCATGCGTCGCTTGTAATTATTACCAGTTGGCGAAAAGACAATCCTCAGACCATATAAAAGCTTTAAGTATGCTGCCCGGGTGCCGTAAACAATAGTTAGAGCGGCGGACCTGAAACGTTTCGCGCAAACGATAGCGTTTCGCTAAATGCGCATAACGCGCGCTCTTTTATTCGATACGACACGGGACGGAGCATGTTGAACAAGGGCATCACGATCAAGGCGCGGGTCGGCCTGACGATGGCGTTTCTCGCCGCATTGCTGTTGATCATCGGGATCCTCGGTCTGACCGGCATGAGCCGCGCCAACGACGCTCACCACGAAACCTTCACCAACGCGATGCCGAGCGCGGTAGATATCGGCAATGCGGAGATCTATGCCGCACGTGAACGCCTTGCGCTCGACCGTGCCGCATTCCTGTTCGGAACCCCTGAAGTGGCCGCCACGGTGGATCGCGCGAAGGCGATGCGCGCGACCTCGGACGCCTGGTGGAAGAAATATTCCGACCTGCCGCGCGGTGCGGAAGAGGACCGCCTCGCACAGGAGGTGACCGCGAAGCGTGACACGCTGCATCAGGCCATGGATGCATTTGCCGCAGTCGTGCTCGGCAACGACCAGACGAAGATCGTGGCCGGTGCGAAGGATCTGCAGGCGAAATACAACGAACTGTCGACGGCCGACGACGCGTTGCGCAAGCTCCAGTTCACGATGGGCCAGGACAGTTTCGATACGGCCGAAGCGAGCTTCAACACGTTTCGCATGGTGAGTATCGGCGCGATGGTGATCGGGCTGATCGCGGCATTGCTCTCGTATCTGACCTTGAGCCGCGCGATCGGCCGGCCCCTGAACGAGGCACTCGGTCATTTTGACGCGATCGCTGCGGGCGACCTGCGCCGCCCGGTCGTGATCCAGTCGCGCGATGAAATGGGGCAACTGCTGGAAGGCATCGCGAAGATGCAGCGCAGCCTGACGGAGACGGTTCGTTCGGTGCGCGGCGGCAGCGAATCGATTGCCACGGCGACGCGCCAGATCGCAGCCGGCAACCTCGATCTGTCCTCGCGCACGGAAGAACAGGCGTCGGCGCTGCAGGAAACCGCGTCGAGCATGGAACAATTGACCGGCACGGTGAAGCAGAACGCCGACAACGCCCGTCAGGCGAGCGCGCTCGCGGCGAATGCATCGGAGATCGCCAACAAGGGTAGCGCGGTGGTCGGGCAGGTGGTCGGCACGATGGGCGACATCAACCAGAGCTCCGCGAGGATCGCGGACATCATTTCGATCATCGAAGGCATCGCCTTTCAGACTAACATTCTGGCGCTCAATGCGGCGGTCGAAGCGGCCCGCGCAGGCGAGGAAGGACGCGGCTTTGCGGTGGTAGCGGGCGAAGTGCGCAGCCTCGCGCAGCGTTCGTCCGCAGCGGCCAAGGAAATCAAGGAACTGATCGATACCTCGGTGGAGCGTGTGCAGTCCGGCTCGGCTCTGGTCGATCAGGCCGGCCGCACGATGACCGAAATTATTGGCGCAGTGCAGCGCGTGACGGACATCATGGGTGAAATTGCCGCGGCCTCGGAAGAGCAGAGCAGCGGCATCGATCAGGTCGCGCGCGCCGTCACGCAGATGGACGAGGTGACGCAGCAAAACGCGGCGCTGGTCGAGGAGGCCGCCGCGGCGGCCCAGTCGCTCGAAGACCAGGCCGGCAAACTGCGTACCGCCGTGGCCGTGTTCCAGGTCGAAGACGCCGGCAATGTTCATCACGCAGCACAGACAACCCAAATAGTGCGACGTCCGGCGCCGGCAAAGACCGCGCGCAAGACGCCCGCAGCGACGCCGGCACGCACCGCGCCGGCCGCCCCGGCGCGAGCTCCGGCGGCGGCTGCAATGGCGGCAGTTGCGCCGCCAAAGGCGGCGGCGCCGGTGGCCGTCGCCGCGGGCAGCGACAAGGACTGGGAGACCTTCTAGGCGCCTTTGCAATCTCCATACGGCATTCAGGACCACGGTTGTGCGCGCAACCGTGGTCTTTTTTCATTGTCAGCACACTAAGCGACCCGATTCGAGCTGTGTTCCGGTACATTGACGGTCGCGACTATGGGTTGTATCCGTGGCGGCCGGGCAGGTCTGGGTCGTGCTGACGAGCCGGCGCGGCGCCGCGTCGCACACATTCGTCCATGCCATTGCGAACCATTCAACGCGCCAGCCAGAAAGGACCGACATGACGCAATACGACCTCGCGCACCGCCTTGTTGAAGCGCGCCGGCAGCACCGCCTGACCGATGCGCCGCCGCCGGACAGCCTGCCGCCTGATGCTGCGACCGCCTATGCCATCCAGCAGGCCGTGCTTGCCGGTCTTGGCGAGTCGACCGGGGCCTGGAAGATCGGCGCCAAGGCACCGGGCGCGGCGGCCTCCGGCGCGCCGATTCCCGCTTCCCTCGTGCTGGCGTCCGCCACGCGGGTCGCCCGGGCGGGGTTCTTTCGTGTGCTGCTGGAACTGGAGATTGCATTTCGCTTCGCCGAGGCGATCGAGCCGCGCCGCGAGGCGTATGCCCGCGACGAGGTGCTGGCACGCGTGGGCGTGGTGCTGCCAACCCTTGAAATCGTCGATAGCCGCTTTAGCGAGTGGCCGAACGTCGCACCGCTCGCGCAACTCGCGGATGCGCAAAACAATGGCGCGCTCGTCACCGGTCATTCGGTCCCGTATGCGGGATTCGCGCGCGGGTTCGATTTTGTCTCGCCGGAACTGGAGTTTACATTCGACGGCAAGTCGCTGATGCGCCAAGCGCCGGGCAATCCGGTGGCCGGCAATCCGGTGGCCGGCATCCCGGTGGCCGGCATCCCGCTGGCCGGCAACCCGGTCGGCGATCCGCGTGAACTGCTCGTCTGGTTTGTCAATCACTGCGCGGCAATGGGCATCACGATCGAACCCGAGTGGACCATTACCACCGGTTCGTACGTGGGCGCACACCGGATCGACCATCCGGGCATCGTACATGGCCGTTTCGACGGTCTCGGCGACGTCGAAATCGAACTGACGTAGCCGCGTCGGCGTCACCCCATTCTTCCGCACAGCGCCGCTCCTGATCGGCGCTCAGCATGCCCGGCGCATCCGGGTACTCCGCCTCGCCGTATACACCTATGAATCGCCGCCGTATGCCGCCGTCATACAGGCATATGAGCGGCGCACGCATGGCACACGCGAAGCACGAACCTGCCTGACCATGATGCCGAAGTGGATTTCTGGCGTAACGGCATTCAGGTGTAAAACACCAGTTGGCCGCACGTGCGATGAGCGCAACTGACGCGGCACCTTGTGCGATGGTCAACACAATGCCGGACAAAAACATGTAACACGCCGTCACATGTGTAGACGAAAACGGAGCGCAGTACGTTGAGGAAGAAAGTAGCCGGAAACGGTGCGAAAAAACGGTGCGAAAAATGGCGTGGGCAGAGGAACGAGGGGAGCGGACCGATGTCATGCGAATGGGTAGTGCGTGCACGCAGTGCAGCGCGAGCATTCGCATCGTCCGGTAGCCAGCATGTTTTGCGCATTACAGCAGTGACGGGTGCTGCAATCTGAACAGTGGCAAGCAACCTGGCCGGAAGATTGTAGGTGACCGAATCTGCGTTTCCAAGTGAGGTTTGTGGGGATCACACCACGGCACGATTTTCATCACGTAGTCCGTGAAAAAAAATTTAAAAGGGTTTAGGATGAATTCGAGCGATGTCGTTTCCGATTAGCGCGCCGCGCACGACATCGGTCTAGACTTTGGCGAGGAGGTAGCATGGATATCTACAGCAGTTTCGCGACCCGCTTCGAGAAAACGCGAGAAGATGAACTCTCGCTCGAGGAGTATCTCGCGCTCTGCAAAGACAATCCCGCCGCGTACGCTACAGCAGGCGAACGCATGTTGACGGCAATCGGAGAACCCGAACAGATCGACACTCGCAACGACCCGCGCACCTCGCGGATCTTCGCGAACAAGGTCATCAAGGTATACCCCGCATTCCGCGAGTTCTACGGAATGGAAGACGTGATCGAGCAGGTGGTTGCGTACTTCCGGCACTCGGCCCAGGGGCTCGAAGAAAAGAAGCAGATCCTGTATCTGTTGGGCCCGGTCGGCGGCGGCAAATCGTCGATCGCAGAACGTCTGAAGCAACTCATGGAGCGCGTACCGTTCTATGCCATCAAAGGCTCGCCGGTCAACGAATCGCCGCTAGGGCTGTTCGATTACGACGAAGACGGTCCCATCCTCGAAGAACAGTACGGCATACCACGCCGCTATCTGAAGAACATCCTCAGTCCGTGGGCGGTCAAACGACTGCACGAGTACAACGGCGACATCCGCAAGTTCCGCGTGGTGCGCCGCTACCCGTCTATCCTCCGGCAGATCGGTATCGCCAAGACCGAACCGGGTGACGAAAACAATCAGGACATTTCGTCGCTCGTCGGCAAGGTGGACATTCGCAAGCTCGAGCAATACGCACAAGATGACGCGGACGCGTACAGCTACTCCGGTGGCCTGTGCCTCGCGAATCAGGGCCTGCTCGAATTCGTCGAAATGTTCAAGGCGCCAATCAAGGTTCTGCACCCGCTGCTGACCGCCACCCAGGAAGGCAACTTCAAGGGCACGGAAGGTTTCGGCGCTATCCCGTTCGACGGTGTGATCCTCGCTCACTCGAACGAATCGGAATGGAAGGCATTCCGCAATAACCGCAACAATGAAGCACTGCTCGACCGTATCTTCGTCGTGAAGGTGCCGTATTGCCTGCGTTATTCGGAAGAGGTCAAGATCTACGAAAAGCTGATCCGCAACTCTTCACTGGCCAGCGCGGTATGTGCGCCCGGCACCTTGAAGATGATGGCGCAGATGTCGGTGCTGACGCGCTTGCAGGAGCCGGAGAATTCCAGCCTCTTCTCGAAGATGCAGGTCTATGACGGCGAGAACCTGAAAGACACCGATCCGAAGGCCAAGTCGTATCAGGAGTATCGCGACTTTGCGGGTGTAGATGAAGGCATGACCGGCGTGTCGACCCGCTTCGCGTTCAAGATCCTGTCGCGCGTTTTCAACTTCGATTCAACCGAGGTTGCCGCGAACCCGGTGCATCTGATGTACGTGCTCGAACAGCAGATCGAACGCGAGCAGTTCCCACCGGAAACCGAGCAGAAATACCTGTCCTTCATCAAGGACGTGCTCGCGTCGCGTTACGCGGAGTTTATCGGCAAGGAGATTCAGACCGCTTATCTGGAGTCGTATTCGGAGTACGGGCAAAACATCTTCGACCGCTACGTGACGTACGCCGACTTCTGGATTCAGGATCAGGAATTCCGCGACCATGACACCGGTGAGAGTTTCGACCGTGCGTCGCTGAATGCGGAACTGGAGAAGATCGAGAAGCCGGCAGGCATCAGCAATCCGAAGGACTTCCGCAACGAGATCGTCAACTTCGTACTGCGTGCGCGGGCTGCGAACGCAGGCAAGAATCCGGCGTGGATCAGCTATGAAAAGCTGCGCGTCGTGATCGAGAAGAAGATGTTCTCCAATACCGAAGAACTTTTGCCGGTGATTTCGTTCAACGCTAAAGGATCGGCGGAGGAGCAGCGCAAGCACGAAGACTTCGTCAACCGGATGGTCGCGAAGGGGTACACGCCCAAGCAGGTGCGACTGCTGTGCGACTGGTATCTGCGCGTGCGCAAGTCTTCATGAGACGCTCATGATTTGCACAGCGTGCCGCCCACGCGGGAAGACCGCGTGGGCACCTGGCGAGGCGCAAATTGCGTGGATATGACGTTGCTCATGCAGTTCTGCGCATGCAGTGTGCGTCTCGCACACCCGAGATTGGCGCTGCCGCGTGGGATCGGAGTAGGAACTAAAGCGCCAACTCCGATCGACTCGCTGCTGCATGGGATCGGAGTAAGAGCTTTGCATGGGATCGGCGTAACGCGCTGAAGCGCGAACTCCGATCGACAGCTAAAGCGCTAACTCCGATCGACTCGCTGCTGCATGGGATCGGAGTAAGCGCTAAAGCGCTAACTCCGATCGACAGGGAGACCGGATGTGCTTCATCAAATCATCGACCGCAGGCTGGCTGGCAAGAACAAAAGTATTGCAAACCGCGAACGCTTCTTGCGTCGTGTAAAGAACTATATTCGTCGCGCCGTCTCGGAAGCGGTACGCGATCGCAGTATCAAGGACATTCAGAATACCCAGAGCATCACGATTCCGCGTAAGGACATCGCGGAGCCGTCGTTCCGGCATGGTCCCGGCGGCAAGCGTGAAATGGTGCACCCGGGTAACGCGGATTACATCCGCGGCGACAAGATCCCGCGTCCGCAAGGCGGTGGCGGCGGAGGCGGCGGCAACCAGGCCAGTAACGAAGGCGAGGGTCAGGATGACTTCGTGTTCGAATTGAGCCGCGAAGAATTCATGCAGTACTTCTTCGACGACCTCGAATTGCCGCGGCTCGTCAAAACCCATCTGCTGGCGGTCCCCACGTGGAAGAGCATTCGCGCGGGCTGGGCGGCCGAAGGGACGCCGAATAACATCGACGTGGTCCGTTCGTTGCGCAGCGCACTGGGCCGGCGCATTGCGCTGGGCGCGCCGCTCGTCAACGAGTTGCATGAACTCGAACGGCAGCTCGAAGAAATGAAGGCCGACCACGACGATCGCCGCGACGATATCAAGGTGCTCGAAGAG
Source organism: Paraburkholderia sp. (assembly GCF_036488795.1). GTDB lineage: Bacteria > Pseudomonadota > Gammaproteobacteria > Burkholderiales > Burkholderiaceae > Paraburkholderia. The sequence continues at coordinate 9,897 of NZ_DASXHA010000036.1, read as the reverse complement.
GAAATCCATCATCTGCGCGGGCGCATCTGGCGCATTCCGTTTATCGATCCATTCGATCTGCGCTACGTGAACCGCGTGAAGCAGCCGCAGCCGTCGAGCCAGGCGGTGATGTTCTGCCTGATGGACGTATCCGGCTCAATGGACGAGCAACGCAAGGATCTGGCCAAGCGCTTTTTCATCCTGCTGTATCTGTTCCTGAAACGGAACTACGAACGCATCGAAGTGGTATTCATTCGGCACCACACGCGTGCCGAGGAAGTGGATGAAGACACCTTCTTTCATTCGACCGAAAGCGGCGGCACGGTGGTGTCGAGTGCACTGGAGCTGATGAAGAAGGTCCAGGAGGAACGTTATTCGCCCACTGAATGGAACATTTACGGCGCGCAGGCTTCGGACGGCGACAACTGGACTGACGATTCGCCCAAATGCCGCAAGATCCTCAGTGATGACATTCTCGAAAAGGTGCGCTATTTTGCGTATATTCAGGTAACGCCCGAAGAGCAGAACCTGTGGCTCGAATACGCGCAACTCGCGCTGTCGCAGCCGCATATGGCGATGAAGAAGGTCGAGACGGCCGCCGACATCTATCCAGTGTTCCGGGAGTTGTTTGAAAAGCAGGTGGCGTCATCATGAGCACCAAACATCTGCACAATGAGGCGCGCGGCTATCAGCCGGAGCGCAAAAAAGGCGTGCCGAAGCAGCATTCCGGGCATGCCGAAGCCGCGACGGCTGATGTGGGGGCCGTCGACGCGGGAGCGGGTCTGGATGAAGCTGCTGCAGCACGGGGACACACCGGAACGCCCACGCAAGGGCAAAGGGAAGTCCGTATGAACGTAGCCGATAGACGGCCTCTGCCGTGCCCGTCCGACTGGACCTTCGAACTGATCGAGGAGTACGACACGCATATTGCGCATGTTGCAGAGCAATATGAGCTTGACGTCTACCCGATTCAGCTGGAACTCATCAGCGCTGAACAGATGATGGATGCGTACGCATCCGTCGGCATGCCGGTGAACTACCGGCACTGGTCGTTCGGCAAACACTTTCTCTCAACCGAAAAAAGCTACCGTCGCGGGCAGATGGGGCTGGCGTATGAGATCGTGATCAATTCGAATCCCTGCATCGCGTATCTGATGGAAGAAAACACGATGACGATGCAGGCCCTCGTCATCGCGCATGCAGCCTACGGGCACAACTCGTTCTTCAAGGGCAACTACCTGTTCAAGCTGTGGACGGATGCGCACGCCATCATCGATTATCTCGTCTACGGCAGGAACTACATTGCCGAGTGCGAGGAGCGTTTCGGCGTGGACCGGGTGGAAGAACTGCTCGACTCGTGTCATGCACTGCAGAATTACGGTGTGGACCGTTACAAACGGCCGCAAAAGCTCTCGTTGCAGAAGGAATCGGCGGCGCGACGCGAACGCGAGGCGTACCTGCAATCGCAGGTGAACGAGTTGTGGCGCACGCTGCCGAACCGGCACGCACCGGAGCCGGAAGAAACCGACGACCGCTATCCGCCCGAGCCGCAGGAAAACCTGCTGTATTTCGCGGAAAAAAATGCACCGCTTCTGGAGCCGTGGGAGCGCGAAGTGATTCGCATCGTGCGCAAGATCGGTCAGTACTTTTATCCGCAACGTCAGACCCAGGTGATGAATGAAGGCTGGGCCACGTTCTGGCATTACACGTTGCTCAATACGCTCTATAACCAGGGCAAGCTGGAAGACGGTTTCATGATGGAGTTCCTCCATTCGCATAGCAACGTCGTCTATCAGCCGCCCGTCACGAAGCCGTACTACAGCGGGATCAATCCGTACGCGCTCGGTTTTTCGATGATGAGCGATATCCGGCGCATCTGCGAAAACCCGACCGAAGAAGACCGTAAGTGGTTTCCGGAGCTGGCCGGCAGTCCGTGGCTGCAGTCCTTGCATTACGCCATGCGCAATTTCAAGGACGAGAGTTTTGTGGCGCAATACCTGTCGCCGCATCTGATCCGCGAAATGCGGCTCTTCTCGGTGCTGGACGATGACATGCGCGACGCGCTCGAAGTCTCGGCCATCCACGACGATAGCGGCTATCAGTACGTGCGGCAGGCGTTGTCCCGACAGTACGACATGCATCACCGCGAGCCGAATATTCAGGTGTGGTCGGTCAATACGCGCGGTGACCGCAGTCTGACGCTGCGCCATTTCATGAGCGACAACCGGCATCTGTCCGGCGACAGCGACGAAGTGCTCAAGCACATGGCGCGGCTGTGGCAGTTCGACGTGTATCTGGAAAGCGTCGACGAGAACGGCACGGTCAGGAAGCGTTACGAATGCCGGTATGTGCCGCCGTCGGTGCGGGTTTGATGAAGTACCGGTGAGCGCGGCGGCGCTGTTGCTGTAGTCGGGAAGCGGTGCCGGAAATTGAAAAGCCAGCCTTCGGGGCTGGCTTTTTCATTGATGTGCGGGCTTTTCCGAAAGGCGCTTCCTAACGAAAAACGCCCAGCCGATCCGGCTGAGCGAAGCCACCAGGCATCTGGCGGCGGAGGAGTCTTATGTCTGGCAACCAGGCCCGCGTCGGATGCCGACCCGGGCCTGTTTCATTTTCGGTTTCGTCTGCTGGAACCGGAAACCCCGGCTCGGATCTTCAACCCATGTGCAGCCGACCACGTGCTCACTGCGATTGCGTGCGCTGGCCAGCCTGCGAGCTGCCGCCGGCAGCCGGTCCGTAGCCGCTGGTCCCAGCTTGCGCGCCGGCGCTTTGCGCCGCGACGCGGGCTTCGGCCGCCTGGATATCGTCAGGGTAGTACGGGTCGCGACCACGCGCCGGGCTGTAGCCGGCCTTTTCCAGTTGCACCAGCTGGGCGCGCACTTCGGCACGGGTCAGCGGCTGGTTCGACTGTGCGAACGACGCCACCGGAGCAGCCAGAACAGCAGCAATAGCAACAGCTTGAATGAGCAATTTCATGATCAATACCTCCGAAGATTATTTTTTCGAGTACTACAGGCCACGCTTTCGAACCGGTGCAGTGCTGTGCCTAGTGGGCGAAATACACCGAACGCGGGCCAGTAGCCGGTGCACGCGAACCGGTTTGCGAAGCTTGTTCGTTCACACCGCCGTACGAGGTGTTGCTTGCTTCGCTGGCACGCTCAGCCGCAACGGTTTGTGCGCTCGGTCCTTGTTGCGACGCGGGTGCGCCGACGCTCGGACGGTAAAACGGTGACGGGCCATAGCCGCTGGCAAATGCAGGCGCGGCGAGGGTGGCAGAGGCGGCAACCAGCAGGGCAGCAAGAATCTTGGTCTTCATGATGAGCTCCAGTAACGTTTTGACTTCAGTTCAGGAATGCGTCGCGACAGGGCCAACTGGGTATGTCTGCTTCGTCAATGAAATGCAGTGTATACCCCTACTATGGATAGTTTGTGCCGATAGGACGAAATGACTATTTCGGAATGACGGCTAATCCGGTCAGGCTTGCCGGCCGGGGAGGACAGTGGGGACACATCGCGGGGAGAGGCCAAAAAAATATTTCGGCGGGGCGCGGCTGCGGACGCGGCTGTGATGCGTCGGTTAGCCAGGTGAAAGGCTGCGGACGGCCGGCACGTGCCGGCGCACGCCTCTTTTGATGCGAATGGTGCGGTAGCGCACGCACGGGCATTGATGCGCGGCTTGTTACGGTTCTTTTGGCACCGTACCGTTAGGTTGCTCTTGATAAGTGTGTGAATTGAGGCTCCGCCGAGGACCGGTCGGTGGAGCTGCTTTTTGTGCCCTCGAGCCTCCACATCCGCCCAGCTACCTCAGGCAGAACTGCCGCGCCGTTAGCTGGACACCCGCGTCACGACACGACGATGTCCGTGCCCAGCTCATGCAACAGATCGCGCAGCGCTTCGGCCTGAGCCATGCACGCGTCGCTGCGCAGATGGATCTGCAATGCGCGCCCGGCAATGCCGTCGACTGGACGCGCCAGCCATAACTCCACCGCAAGCCCGAGACCTTCGGGTTGATTGATGGCCACGGGTTCGATCACCCGTGGCTTGAAACAGGCACGCTCGGACATGGAAGATTTCCTCAAGGTCTGACGTCAGCTTCGATCCTAGTCAGCACCCGGGAACTCGGCAAACGACAAATCCACGTTTGCAAATCAGCGTCGCGCTTAGCAGAAAAGCCGCTATTCACAGGAACATTTGTTGGTTCTGCTGCGCTGGCGTGACTGCTAATGTGGCGTCCGTGCATCGCCGCAAGGATGCCGCCGTTTCCGAAACAGCGCTTACGCCGCCATAGACAAAAGAAGGTCCATAAAAATGAAATCCAGAACTCTCGCCGCATGGCTCCTCGGGCTGATGGTGACGGTGTCGGGCGTGGCACACGCCGACCGCCTCGACGACATCAGGAAGGCGGGCGTGCTGCGCGTCGCCACATTCGACAGCAATCCGCCGTTTGGCTTCGTCGATCCCGTCACGAACCACATCGTCGGTCTCGACGTGGACTATGCGAAGGCGATCGCCGACAAGCTGGGCGTGAAACTCGAACTGCAGCCCACCAATCCCGCGAATCGGATTCCGTTCCTGACGTCGAAGAAGGTCGATCTGGTGCTCGCCAACTTTACGATCACCGATGAGCGCGCGAAGCAGGTCGATTTCAGCATTCCTTACTTTTCTTCGGGGCAGCAGTTTCTGGCGAAGAAGGGCGTGCTGAAGTCACCTGATCAGATCAACGGCCTGCGTGTGGGCGCCGACAAGGGCACCACCAACGAGATCACGCTGCGCGAGAAATTCCCGCAGGCAACGATCGTCGCCTACGACGACACGCCGTTCGCGTTTGCAGCCTTGCGCGCCGGCAACGTCCAGGCGATTACGCAGGACGGTCCGAAGCTGGTCGGCCTGCTCGCCAACGTGCCCGACAAGCAGAACTACGAGATCCCTCCGTTCACGATCTCAAACGACTATATGGGTGTCGGTATTCCGAAGGGCGAGACGCGTTTGACCGCGTTTGTCAACGACACGCTGAAGGGGCTCGAAGCCGACGGTTCCGCCAGCACGATCTACAACCGCTGGTTCGGTCCGCAGACGAAGACGCCGCTTGCGCGCATCTTCAGGATTGGCGAGAAGACCTGAGCATCGCGTTGATCTCGACACATTGAATCTGGCAGGTAGACGCATGCAGGCGTGGCTCGCTCCAAAGTACATGATGTGGCTGTGGCAGGGTTTTGGCGTGACGCTGGGACTCGCGTTATCGGCCGCTGTCGCGGCGACTGTCGCGGGTTTCGTGCTGGCCATCGCGCGTCACGCGAGGCTCGGCTGGGTACGTCACGCGGCCACCACGTATGTCGTGGTGTTTCGCAACACACCGTTGCTCGTGCAACTACTGTTCTGGTACTTCGGCGTGGCCACGCTGTTGCCCGCGTCCATCATGCAATGGCTCAATACGCCGCACATCGCGCACATTGGGTCGTTGGCAGCGCATTGGCCATCGTTTGAATTCGTTGCAGGCTGGTCCGGCCTCACGTGCTATTCGACGGCATTCATCGCCGAGGAATTTCAGGCTGGACTGCGCGGCGTGCCGGCGGCCCAGCATCACGCGGCCGCGGCGCTCGGCCTCACGCCGCTGCAGGCGTTTCGCTTCGTCGTGCTGCCGCAGGCCGCGCGTATTTCGCTGCCGCCGCTTTTCGGGCAGTACATGAATCTCGTGAAAAACTCTTCGCTGACGATGGCCATCGGCCTCGCCGAGCTCTCCTATGCGACGCGTCAGGTGGAGACTGAAACGTTCCAGACCTTCGCGGCATTCGGCGTCGCGACGCTCCTGTACGTGGCAGCCGTGGCGCTGATCGAAGCGGTGTCGCACGCTGTCGCACACGGGCGCAACGCTTCCTGGGCGAGGCGCTGATGATGACCTGGCCGGTGTTCGCCAACAACCTGCCGTATCTGCTGGTAGGCGCGTTTCCCGAAGGACCGTTGGGCGGTGCGGCGCTGACGCTGTTGCTGGCGGTCATCTCCGCGCTGGCTTCGGCGGTGCTCGGCATGGCGGGCGGCATCGCACTCGCCATGGCGGGTCCGGTGATGCGCGTGCCGCTGCTGCTCGTGATCGGCTTTTTCCGCGCGATCCCCGTGCTGATGCTGATCTTCTGGACCTTCTTCCTGTTGCCGATCGTATTTCATGTCGACGTGCCGGGACTCGCGGCGGTGGTCTGCGCATTGTCGCTGATCAGCGGCGCGTATCTGGCCCATTCGGTGCATGCCGGCATCCTCGCGGTCGGCGCGGGGCAGTGGCAGGCGGGGCTGTCGCTCGGACTCACGCGCATGCAGACGTTGCGTCATGTACTGCTGCCGCAGGCGCTCCGCATCATGGCGCCGTCGTTTGTGAACCAATGGGTGACGCAGGTGAAGGACACGTCGCTTGCGTATATCGTCGGCGTGGGCGAATTGTCGTTCGTCGCGACCCAGATCAACAACCGCCTGATGGTGTATCCGGTGCAGATCTTCCTGTTCGTCGGGCTGATCTATCTCGTACTGTGCACCGCGCTTGATCGCATCGCCACCTATTGGCTGACGCGCGCGCGCCGCGTGCCACTCACGATGGTGCGCGCGACCGCCCGGCCGCTCGCAGGCGAGTAGCGTAGTTCGGGCGCCGCGCTGTGGTGCGCCGCGCGGCGCTAGATTTCGACGGTCGACGCAACCTCGTCCGGGGTCGAAATGGCACGCGAGAACCGGATCTCCACCGCGAGCCCGCGTCCTTCGATACCCGTGCCAAAGTGCAGTTGCGCGCCGAAGTGTTCGGCGATGCGCGCGACGATCGAAAGGCCCAGTCCGCTGCCACTGGCAGGTGCGTCCGCCGCGCGAAAGAACCGGTCGGTCAGGCGGGCCAGATCTTTAGCCGCGACGCCCGGGCCGTCGTCTCTCACGGCCAACACGACCGCGCGGCCTTCACGCCGCACTTCGACTTCGACCCGGCCACCTTCGTCGGCATACTTGATCGCGTTGTCGATCAGATTGTCGAGCAGTACATCCAGCAGCGCCGAGGCGGCGATCACTTCCACCTGCGCGTCGGCGGCCAGCGCAATACGAATATCTTTGCGTCGCGCGTCCTGTTCATGCGTCGCGATCGCGTCGCCCGCGAGCACCGCCGGAGCAACCGGGCCAGCGGGAATCCGGTCGTGCTCGTCGAGCCGCGCAAGCAGCAGCAATTGCTCTGCAAGACGCGCGCTGCGGTCGACACCCTGCACGACACGCTGCATGGCGAGCCGCTGTTGCACGATGTCCTCGGCGACGAGCGCGACCTGCGCCTGGACCTTGATGGCCGCGAGCGGGGTTTTCAGTTCGTGCGCCGCGTCCGACGTAAAGGCACGCTCGCGGCTGATCGACAGCCGCAGTCGCGCCAGCAACTGATTGATCGCTTCGACGAGCGGGCGTACTTCGAGTGGCGTCGGCCCGAGTTCGATTGGGGCGAGCTTGCTTGCATCGCGGGTACGGATTACGCGTGACAACGCTTGCAGCGGCGACAGACTGTGCCCGATGCTGACCCACACCAGGAGTGCAAGAACCGGCAGCGCAACGGCGAGCGGTCTGGCAATGCGGCGCGCCACATCCGAGGTCAGATCGCTGCGGGTGTTAGCCGACTCCAGCACGCGCACGGTGCGCCCGCTCGTGCTCTCGTGCAATGTGTAGGTGTGCCAAAGCTGGCCGTCGAACCTCAGGTTGTGCGCGCCGGTCACCCCGTCGGCGCCGGACGCGGGCTCCCATGCGCCGAGCGGCACGAGCGCCGCGCTACCGGCAATGACGTGGCCGCTCGCATCGCGGACCTGAAACAGCGCGTCGCGCGGCGACTCGTCGCCGTCGTCGTCATCCGCTACGCGTCCGTCGTGCGGATATTCGTCGCGCGCGTCGAGGTGGGTTCGCGCGAGCAGCACGAGGTCGTTCTGATCCAGCCGCACCAGCAACTGGGCGAGCTGCACGAGTCGAGCGTCGTCCCATTCGGCAACTTCGCGGGTCGCCTGCATGTAACTCAATCCGAGCGCCGCACTCCATACGACACCGATGCTTGCCAGCACAAGCAGTGCGAGACGGCGGCGGATCGAGACGGGCATCAGGCTTTCTCCACCACGTAGCCGATGCCGCGCACGGTCCGGATCAGATCCGCCCCGAGCTTTTTGCGCAGGTTGGAGACGTGCACTTCGATCGCGTTGCTTTCAATTTCTTCCTGCCACCCGTACAGGCTTTCCTCGAGCCGCGCGCGCGATTGCGGCACCCCTTGATGGGTGATCAATTGCAGCAGAACAGCCCACTCGCGCGCCGTCAGGGCGACCCGCACCTCGTCGCGCAACACGCTTTGCGCGCCCGGGTCGATGGCCAGATTGCGATAGCGGATCTGCTCGGCGCCGCGTCCTTGCGAGCGGCGCAGCAGCGCACGGCAGCGCGCGAGCAACTCGATGAGATCGAAGGGCTTGCCGAGGTAGTCGTCGGCGCCGGCCTCCAGACCATCCACCCGGTCTGCGACGGTGCCGCGCGCGGTCAGCACGAGCACTGGCACGTCATTGCCGCCGCTGCGTAATGCCCTCAATACCTCCGTGCCGGACATACCGGGTAAACCAAGGTCCAGTACCACGAGTGCATAGGCGGTGGTAGCGAGTGCGAGGTTCGCCTTGCGGCCGTCGCGAGCCCAGTCCACTGCAAAGCCCGCCTGACGAAGCCCCGCTTCGACGCCGCTGCCAATCAGATCGTCGTCTTCAACCAGGAGAATGCGCATATCGATGATGAGCCGCTGTTTATATCCGTCAGTGTAACCATCTCGCGGAAAGGTTCGAAAGAGAGAAGTGAATGACCCCACAGCAAGGCTCACGACATGCTCGCTTAAGGTTTCCTTCAGCTTGGCTGGGTAGCATCCGCACTTATCTCTGCCATGCGCGAATGTGCACACGTACGACCTCTGCACATCGGCTCATTGATGAATGCAGGGCAAACGAAAGCGTCTTCGTTATCCCCATCCTTTCATATCGTCGGGGAGCCTGATGAAACCTGCCACGATCGACATGTTGCGCGCCTATCTGATGACGACGTCGCTCGCGGCCGTGTTCATTCAAGCGGTCGTGCTGCTCGCGTTGTTTGGCTTCGGCATGCCGGAATACGAGGTGCATTCCGTCGCATTTCGCGTGGGCGTGCTCGTCGCAGTGGCGGGCATCGTGCTGGCCACGCGGCAAGTCGCGCAAGCGGCGTATCGTTCGGCGGTTTCGAATTGCTATGCCACGTTTAGCGGGGCAGGCTCACGGATCATTTCCGTTTCACCCCGGTGCCCTGTGCGACAGCTCGTCATTCTTCATCTTCGCTTCATTCGCAGACGCGCCGATCTGGTGGAAAGCTGGTAGTCGGTGATTCGAAAGTAAATTGTCAAAGTTGCGTCTGGTGTTATCAAGGATTCCAAAATTAACTGACGTCAACGAATCCGTTTCCGTCTGCAGGGCACTCCGGCGGATCATGCCGTGATGCCGCATCACGTTCGACGTTGCGACATCGGAGTAACCGATTCATGAAAACGCTGTACGTGTCGATCTACACGGGCCGCGGCTGCCGTTCGAAGTGCACGTTCTGCCTGTGGCCGCAGACGGTGGGCGGGCACCGCTACCGCACGCACCCGGTGGAAAACATGCTGGCAGAAGTGAAGTGGACTCGCGACAACATGCCTGAAGTCAAGGAGATCATGTTCGACGACGACACCTTCAAGAAGGGGCTGCGCACGGACATCGCGCGACGCTTCAGCGAAGACTGCCGCAAGCTCGACATCAAGATTCACGGCACGTTCATTCTGGGGCTGCCGGGCGAGACGCAGGAAACGATCGAAAAGACGATCGAGTACGCGAAGGAAATCAACCCGCACACGATCCAGGTGTCGCTCGCCGCGCCGTATCCGGGCACGCGGCTCTACGA
>NZ_DASXHA010000014.1:0-31537 GCF_036488795.1 Paraburkholderia sp. | reverse complement strand
CCTTCTGTTCGTGCGTCAGGTCCTTGAAATCGGGCATCTTCGTCATGTCCTTCACTATGCATCGCCTGGTTCCAGTTTACAACTGCTGAATAGTTACGCCGCCGCAAAGAAAGTAGGCAAAGAAAGCGGGCTTCCAACCGCCAGCCAGTAGCTGTCACCCTCGCCACACACGCGACATTGGTCCGCGACGAGACCGTCCCTCGCGCGGCTTGTCTCTGTGACAAGGCACTCATTCATCCCACTCCGCACTGCGTGCGTCGCGGATCGGTCACCATAGGAAACCACGGGGTCTCCGCACGCTCGCAATTCGAGACTTCGGATTCCAAACTAATACACGCCGAACATTCTTTCGCCAGTTGGCGGTGCGCGGTGGGCGGGGTTGCGTAGCGAGGCCGGGCTTGCAGCTTGCAGAAGGAGTTATGCCTTACGGCGGACGCGTAGCGGACGCTGGAGCGGATGAGTGCTGTGTCACGAAGGCAACTGTGCGAGGGCAGGTCTTGTGTTGGGCCGTTTCCGGTTCACGCCAGAGATGGACACTTATGGGCTGGCGGTCGGAAGCCCGCTTTCTTTGCCTACTTTCTTTGCGGCGGCAAAGAAAGTAGGTGCCGCCCCGCACAGGGGCGAAGCTAATAGACCGCTAAGAACGCAAGGAGAGGCCAACGCCCTAGGCAAACCACCAAAGCGCCGCGCAGGCAAAAAAAAATCAAAGCTTCTGCTCTACAGCCAAACCCAAAACCCTACCCCATTGCCGAGCCTGCCGCTCACTCCCCATAGGCAAAACCCAAACAGGATGTTTAGAATCCCGAACCTTAAGGGAAAGCTGCCACCCGTCGCCCCGGGCGACATCAACCCCTTGCAAATCAGCAAAAATATAATCCCCACGCTCTCCGGCCACCTGCAGGGTACATAACCGTTTCCCGGCGGCAAGCCGAACCATCCCCCATTCGGCCTTTAGCTCGTGCGTCCAGTCCCCGTCATGGATATTCGGTGCAACTTCCTTGCGGCGGCGCAGCCAATAAATCACCGCCGCCACAATCAAGGCCGCAACAACGACAGCAGCCCCAATCGCGACGCCCAAACCAAAATGGGAAGACAACGCGTGAAATGACCAGACTGCGCCATAGATCAGCGCCGCCAGGACCGCAAAAGCAATCACGATAGGCATCAGCAATCACCTCGCATCACAAGCCGGCTCAGCCAACGAAGCCATACAACGAACCCATGGCAAGACATCCAGCCCAAGATCCGCCGCAGGCAAAACAGACAAGACGCGCCAACAACACGCGCGTGCCTCAGCCGCCCCGGGCTGCTTACTGCTTATGCGTAGCGGCCCAATCCTTCACCGCCTTCAACGTGTTCTCGACGTGCTTGTCCGGCGACAGGCTCGTGTACTCGTAAATGACCTTGCCATCGGGCGCAATCACATACGACACGCGGTTCGCCATCGAATTGTGCATCGGCATGCCCGCATCATATGCGCCAATCACCTTGGCATCCGGATCCGCCGCCACCGGGAACTTGTTGCGGCACTCGCTGACCGAAAATTTCGTCAAGGTGTCGATGTCGTCATGCGACACACCAATCACCGTCGCCCCATATTTCTTGTACTCGTCGACCGCATCCGCGAACTCATGCGCCTCGATCGTGCAGCCCTTCGTGAAAGCCGCCGGATAGAAATACAACACCACCGGCCCCTTCTTCAACTCGTCAGCCAGCGAGTACGTATACGTCTTGCCGCCGAGCGACGCCTGCGTCGTAAAGTCCGGTGCGGCCTCGCCCGGCTTCAATGTCGCGGACGCCGTCAGCGCATACAGCGCACATCCCGCCGACAACGCGGCAGCCAGCACAACCGGCATGAACTTTCGTTTCATTTGAAGCCCCTTGAATGGATCCGCTGCCACGCAACCCATGTCGCGTTCGCGCAGCGAAGGAAGAACGCCTGCGCGACGTTCGCGCGCGCAAGCAGCCACGCCCGCTATTGGACCACGTCTTTGCAAAGCCCGCAGCGAAGTCTCGCGAGCTTCGGGCGAACCCGCTACTCCATGCCCGCGTGCGCGCCGAACCACGCCGCCGCCGACAGATTCAGCTCCGCCAGCACCGACGGCGTCAAGGCTGCAAAGCCTGCAGCGCCATCGGCAGCCGCCGCGGCGATCGAGGCCGCGTCGCCGCCCTCTTCCGCGCCGCCGTCCGCGGCTTGCGCAATGCGTAGCAGCGTACCCAGCGCCCCGCCATGTTCGACGATCGCGTCACGGATCAGCGGTGCCAGGCCCAGCCTGTCGAGCGTCGCCGCCGGCGTCGTGCCCAGCACGACGTGCACCAGCGAAAAGATCCCTGTCATGAACGCCGCGTCGGCAAACTCCTCGTCCGACGGACGCATCCAGCGCGCCGCCAGTTCCATGAAGCGCGAACGCGTGCCGGCCAGCTGCACCAGCGGGTCGGAACGCCACGGCAAATCGCCGCCGTCCGCATACAGCAGCAATTGCGCCCAGCGCGCGATCTGCCGCGTGCCGGTCGCAATGATCGCCTCGCGCAGCGAGGCGATATTGCGGCCCAACCCAAACGCGCTCGAATTGACGAGCCGCAGCAGCTGCACGACGACGTTCGGGTTGCGCTTCAATTCGGCTTCGAGTTCGAAGATGCCCGCGTCCCGCGCGAGCAGCGCCAGAAGGCGCAGCAGCGCCGGTCGCGACGAACGGTTGCGCGGCGCGGCCAGCACCTGCGGCCGGGCAAAGAAATACCCCTGGAACAGATGAAACCCGAGCTCGCGTGCCAGCGCAAAGTCCTCGCGAGTCTCAACCTTCTCGGCGATCAGCGTCTTGCCCGCCTCGAGCACCGTCGCCGCCAGCGCCGGCAACTCCGGCCGGGGCGTCAGCAGAAAGTCGATCTTGACGATGTCGGTATGCGGCAGCACGCTGAGCAGCGCCTCCGACAGCTCGCTGACATCGTCGAGCGCCACCTGGAAGCCCGCGCGGCGCAGTTCGCCAAGGCGCCTGAGCACGCGGGCATCGAAAGTGACCGTTTCGAGAATCTCGAGCACGAAGCGATCAGGCGACATCAGATGCACGATGTCGTCGTACAGCAGATCCGGCCCGATGTTCACGTAGCCACGATAGTGCCCCAGCACCGCCGACACGCCGATCCCGCCAATCGTACGCGCCACCACCTGAGCCGTCGCCTGGGCGTCGTCGCTCACTTGCGCATAGTTGTGTGCGCCGGAGCGGAACAGCAGTTCGTAGGCATTGAGGGCGCCGTTGCGATCGAGGATAGGCTGGCGGCCCAGATAGACAAAGGCTGCCTCATCGGCACCCGGGACACGCCGGGTGACTGGGGCGAGCACCTGGGCGGCCCCGTGCTTGGCCTTGGCAGTGAACGGTTCAGACATGGATCATCGTTGCAGGATTTCGGAAAGGCTGCGCGGCGGGACGGTCGGCCACGCGCGCGTCACGGGCTTGCTACGCTAGCAATAACGGTCAACAAGCGGCGCCACTTTAACCGAATCCCCCCAAGCCGGGTCAAGCCAGTGGACGGCTACTCCATTACGGTCAGTTTTTTACAGCGGGCGCTAAAGATTTCGGCGCGCCGGTCGTTATCTCGTTCTGATGGGCGGCTTCATACCTCCTGACCAACCCGCGCCGGACCGGCGGGCACGAGGGTTCCGCCTGCAGACGAAACGGCTTGCCAGCGAGAAACATGGAAGCGAACAGGATCACTGCGCCCCGCCGGGGCTCCTTGCGCACGGTCATCGACCGGGTCCGTGCGTTGGGCCGGCGCGCGGACAGCACCCCACAGGCGAGCACCAACGGCACGCACCTCGAACAGGCTGCGGGGGCGGTCGACCTGCTTGCCCACATCGACCGGGAGCAGCACTTCCTGTATGTGTCGGACGCAAGCCTGCGCTTCATCGGCTATCACCGCGAATACTTACAGACCATTACCTTGCACGAGCTCGTCGCGCCTGCCGACGCCGAACGGCTCGACGCGTTGCTGGCGCGCGCCTCGGCCACCGGGGCCGTCGAAAAAGCGACCCTCAGCCTGATCAAGTCGCTGACCTATCCGATCATGGTCGAGCTGCGCGTCGTGCGCAGCAGCCACGACGGCGTCGAAGGCTTTGCGATTGCGGGCTTCGACGTGTCCGCCTGGTGCGCCACCGAAGAACGCCTCACGCATGCGCTGCACCACGACCGCCTGACCGGCCTCGCCAATCAGTCGGCCCTCGTGCCGGCCCTGCTCGACGCCCAGCAGCAAGCCGACGCGCACGGCACGCCCGCCGCCCTTTTGCTGCTCGACATCGACGATTACCAGCGGGTCAACCGCGCGCTCGGCTACGACGCGGGCGACGACATGCTGCGCGAGACCGCACGGCGCCTCGTGAACACGGCGACCCAGGAAGAAAAGATTGCGCGGGTGGCGAGCGACGAATTCGCCATCCTCGTGCCCGCCTGCGCGAGCCGCACCTATGCCGCGGCGGCCGCCGAAGCGCTGGCCCGGCGTCTGTTGACCGCCATCCAGCAGCCGTATGTGTTCAATGGGCAGCAGGTGCATCTGTCGGCCAGCATCGGCATTGCGCTGTATCCGGATGTGCGCCACGCCAACGACACCGCCGCGCGCGACAACCATCTGCTGCGCTGGGCCGACCACGCTCTCTCGCAGGCGAAGGCGGCCGGCGGCAACACGCTCGCCTTCTACGTGCCGGACGACGACCCCGCCGACGCCGAACGCCTGAAGCTCGAGGCCGACCTCTACGACGGTGTGCGCAACGGCGAGTTCTCCCTGCACTTCCAGCCCATCACGAGCAGCCAGACGCACGGCGTGGTCGGCGTCGAAGCGCTGATCCGCTGGCTGCATCCGCTGCATGGCCTCGTGCCGCCGTCGATGTTCATTCCGCTCGCCGAATCGGTCGGGTTGATCAACTACCTCGGCAACTGGGTCCTGAAGGTTGCGTGCATGCAGCTGATCCAGTGGGACGCGATGGGCATCAAGCTGCAATACGTGGCGGTCAACGTGTCGCCGCAGCAGTTCCGCGACCCGCGCTTCAAGGACAGTGTGCGCGAAGCGATCGAGCTCACCGGCATCGACCCGCGCCGGCTCGTCTTCGAGATCACCGAAAGCCTGCTGATGCACGACCCGGCGCATGCGAAGGGCCTGCTCGAAGAGCTGACAGCGATGGGCATCCGCTTCGCGGTCGACGACTTCGGTACCGGCTACTCGAGCCTTGCCTATCTGCAACGGTTCCCGCTGGCCAAACTCAAGATCGACCGGAGTTTCGTCGAGAATCTGCTAACCTCCCGCAACGATCAGGCAATCGTAAGCGCAGTGGTCGGACTCGCGCAGACGCTTGACCTGGAGCTGGTCGCAGAGGGCGTGGAAACAGAAGCACAGCGCACCCTGCTGACCGAGATGGGATGTGACCATATTCAGGGCTGGCTCGTCTGCAAGGCGTTGCCATCCGATGAACTGGCGCGACGCTTCGAAGCGCGCACGCTGCATTTGCACGCACCGGCATGACGCATACTCGGCAACCCGGGCAATTCAGGCGCCCGAGCATCGGACCCCGGCTTCGTGCCGGCCTGCCTCTCATTGGAACATGTATGGCTTTAGCGGGAATCACATGGTAAAGGCGGCGGTGCTCGACAGGCTCTGGTCGCGAATGAGCGAGCGCGGCGATTTCCCCATGCTGTCGCAATCGCTGCGCACGACCATGGCTGCAATGAACAATGACGACCTCGATTTCTCGGGTCTCGTGCAGGTCGTGCTGTCGGATTTCGCACTGACCCAGAAGGTGCTGCGTCTCGCCAACTCGGCGATGTACATGGCCTTCGGCGGCAATATCACCACCGTGTCGCGCGCCCTGATGGTGCTCGGCATGGATGCGGTCGGCCACCTGGTGGTCGGACTGAAGATCGTCGATCACTTTCATCACAGCGTGCCGCGCCGCATCGACGCCAAGCTCGAACTGAACCGCACCATGCTGTCGGGCTGCGTGGCCCGCAAGCTGACCGAGCGCGGCGACCTGCGCGCCGCCGAAGAGGCCGTGGTCTGCACGCTGATGCGCCAGATCGGCAAGCTGCTGGTGGTGTTCTATCTCGACGCCGAGTGGGACCAGATTCGCCGTCAGATCGAAAACCACGTCGACGAAACCGAGGCGTGCAGCGCGGTGCTCGGCGTCACCTACGAAGAGATCGGCCTTGAAGCGGCGACGCGTTGGCGTCTGCCGGACATGATCCGCTCCGGCATGGCCGAGTTCGATCCGCACGCCACGGACGAACCCCGCCAGGTGCAGTGGCTGCGCGCCATTACCAACTACTCGACCGACGTGGCAAGCGTGCTGACCACGCCGAACATGCCCGACTGGCAGCGCGAAGCACGCATCGAAGAACTGGCGCACCGCTACGGCCGCGCACTGAACACCGACCCGGACGTACTGGTGGAGATGAGCGTGGCGCTCGCGCACGAGGAAGACGGCGACGGCGTGATGCGCGAGATCGTGGAGTTGCGCGCCAACGCCGATGCGATTGCCCGCGAGGCGCTCGATCCGCAGGCGCGCATCGCTGCGGGCGTTGAAGACCTGCGCGAACTGCCCGACGGCAGCGCGCTCGGACCGGCTCTCGCGCTCGCTTCCGAAACCGTGCACGCGGGTCTCGGCTTCACGCGCACGGTGATGTTCGTGCGCCATAGCAGCGGCACGTTCAAGGCACGCATGGGTTTTGGTCCGAACATCGACGACGCATTGCCCAGCCTGTCGTTCAATACCGCATTCGAGCCGGACGTGTTTCATCTGGCCATCGCGAACTCGGTGGGTATCTTCATTGAAAACGCGCGTGATCCGAAGATGGTGGCACGGCTGCCGGAATGGTTCCGGCGCAGCTTCTTCGATACGCGTTCGTTCGTGCTGCTGCCGGTGCTCGGCGAGAATCAGTCGACTGTCGCCCTGCTCTACGGCGACTGGTGTCAGACAGCGGAGCCCCGCCGGATCTCGCAAGGCGAGATGGCCGCATTGAACGAACTGGCGCGGGAGTTAGGACGTTTTTTTTCCCACGCGCCGATGCGGGAAATGGAGATGCTGTGAAGGGGTAAAACAGTTCGGGCTCGATGGCTGCGCCTGCAGCAACGTCAAGCCCGGCTGAAGCGCCGCGCACCCGACGGGACGCGTAGCGCGCCCCGCCGGATCGACGAGGTCAATCCTCGATCCGCTCCAAACCACTCGCCTCGGCGCTGCGATCCGCCACCCCGGCCCACGCGGCCGCCACCAGTCCAAGCTCCGCGACTTCGCCGACCGTGAGCGGCGCAAGCCGCGCGCAGGCGGCTTCGATGTCCGCCCACGAGCCGTCCTCGAGCGCGTCCACAGCCGACAGCAGCAGACCCAGCACGCCCTCGTGATGCAGGATCGCCGCCTGAATCGGCTTCGACAAGGTCAGGATGTTGAGGGTGCTTTCGATCGACCCGCCGAACACCGCGTCGACGAACGAAAACACGCCGGTCAGGAATGCCGCGTCGGCCTCGTCACGTCCTGCTTCCGGTAGACGCAACACCGCCAGTTCCATGAAGCGCGCGCGGGTTGCCGCCAGTTGCAGCAACGGGTCGTCTTCCAGCGCGACCTTGCGGCCGTCGGCGTAGAGCAGCAACTGGGTCCAGCGCGCAATACGATTGGTGCCGGTTGCGTTGATTGCTTCGCGCAGCGTCGTCACCTTGTGGCCAACCGCGAGCCCGCTCGAATTCGCCAGCTTCATCAGATGCATCACCAGCACGGGATTGAGCTTCAGCTCGGCTTCGAGTTGCGCCACGGTCGGGTCGCCGGCCAGCAACTGCAGCAGGTTCAGCAACGCGTGACGCGGTGCGCTTACGCGCCGCAACGATGCCGTGTGGGCGCGCGCAAAGTAATAGCCCTGGAATTTGTCGAAGCCAAGATTGCGCGCGGTTTCGAAATCCTCGTGCGTGTCGACGTCCGTCGCGATCAGCAATTTCCCCGCGGACTTCAGCACACTTGCGAGCTTCGGCAACAGGGCGCGCGAGATACGCGGAAAGTCGATCTTCACGCCTTCGACATACGGCAGGAGCTTCGCGAACGCGTCGTTGGGCACCACCACGCTGTCCAGCACGAAGCGATAACGCCGCGCATGCAGCGCGATGATGCGTTCGATCAACGCGCCGTCGACTTCGATGTCCAGCGCAATTTCGAACACGAAGCGCTCGGCCGGGATAAGTTCGAGCGCGTCGTCGAATAGCATTTCGCGGGTCACGCCCAGGTAACCGGCATGTCCAGCCAATGCGCCACGCATGCTGGAACGCGCCAGTGCGTGGGCGATGGAGTGCGTTCGGGTGACCGGTGCCGCACCTTCCGATGACGTGACGTCTGCGGCGGCGGCCTCGCCAGTGGTGGCAGGGTCCTGAGTAGCGGCATGGTCGACCGCCTCGCCTGCGGCCGCAGCTTCGGTTTCGTTCGACGCCACGCTGGCGGCAAAATGAATCTTCAACTCGAAGCCGCACAACATGCCGTCCCGATCGAGGATCGGCCGCCGGGCGAAACAGGGATTGTGTTGCGCGTCGTCCGTGCCGTCCGGCGCCGGCGCGGCCCCGACAGGATCGACGACTTCGATGCTGGTCATTCCAAATCCCCCGATGAGCGCCTTGGCGCTTCCTGCTGTTCTGTGGTTCATGCATGCGGCGCGCGCAGGGCTGCGAACGCCGCGCGGCGCCACTGTGCGAGCGCTGCCTGATTTTAGCGCAGGCCGCTTCGATCAGGCGTGGCGAGCCGTTATTTTCAGAAAATATTCGACAGTGCACGCCAAACCGGATGACGTGCATGCGCCGCCCGAAACACCACCGGCCGCAAGCGCGGCCGGTGGGGTACATCATGCATTCCGGATAGCGCGTCTGTGTGCGCGCAGCCGCTTTACTTCAACACGACCTTCACGTCGAAGTATTTCGCCGCGAAGCGGTCAATCGTGCCGTCTGCCTTCAGTTCCTTGAGTGCCTGATTCACGGCATCCTTCAGGGCCGTGTCGCCCTTGCGCAGACCGAAGCCCACGCCGCCGCCCAGCAGCTTTGCGTCGCTGACCGGCGGACCCGCGAACTCGAAGCCCGCGCCCTGCGGACGGCTCAGAAAGCCCTTCGAGGCCGCTTCAGCGTCCTGAAACGCCGCATCCAGTCGACCCGACGCCAGGTCGGCATAGATCTGGTCCTGCGTCTGATACGGCACCACGTCGACCCCGGCCGGCGCCCAGCGCGCCTTCGCGTACGTCTCCTGAATCGTGCCCTGCAGCACACCGACGTGCTTGCCCTTCAGCGAGGCCGGTGTCGGCAGCAGACCGCTGCCCTTCTTCGCGATCATCTGATTCGGGATCGTGTAGATGGGATCAGTGAAGTCGATTGCAGCGCGACGTTGCTCGGTGATCGTCATGTCCGAATTGATCGCACTGAACTTGCGTGCTTCCAGTGCCGGGATCAGGCCGTCGAACGAATTCTCGACCCATACGCACTTCGCCTTTAGCTTCGCACAGACGGCATTGCCGATATCGATGTCGAAACCTTGCAAGTCGCCCGCCGGCGTCTTCGATTCGAACGGTGCATACGATGCCTCGACGCCGAAACGGATTTCCTTGATGTCGCTCGCGGATGCATTGCCTGCAGCAGTCGCGGCCGACGCGAAGAGCGCGAGCGCGGCCATGTTTCGCCAATTCATTTTCATTCGGGGTATTCCTAAACGGGATTGAATCAAACAGAGCTGAACCTGCACCGCATGATTGCGACGCCAAAATTCCGGTTCAAACTCATGCGGCTGGTGTGGTGCAGCGCAGCAGCCGCGAGCGCGGGATTGTACAGGGTGTGAAGTCCGCAACTTCGGCAGATGTGGCCCAAGGCCTTCGAACGCAGTGCGAAATATGATTTTGCGAATCCGCAACTTCGTGTCGCGAATCGACAAGGATCAGGCAAGCGCCGCCAGCGTCTCGTGGGTCGTCTCGATCACCAGCAAGCCCGCCCGCAGGCCCGGCTTCACCGTGGGATTCGGAAACACAATGCGCTCTTCCGCATGACGCACCGTGTAGCGATACTCTCCATCACGTGCGAGCAGCGTGTCCTTTTCGAATGGCGTGAAGTTCGATACATCGGCGGCCACCAGCAATTCGAACGCATCGCTTTGCTTGGTGATCTGATCGATCACGGTGAATACGCGTGGCAACGGCGCCGCAGGGTCGCCCTGCTGACCCGCCAGCAGATGACGCAGCGCCTTGTCAGCGCCGCCAAAACGCGTCAGGTCGTTCTGGCCGAATGGACGCACCTTGCCCAGTTCAAGCGTACAGGCTTGCGCCCCGCAGGCCTGCGCGGTGAAATGCGAATAGGTGTTGCCCTTCGTCGTATGCAGCAACACGGCTGAGATGGCCGCATCGCGCAGCCATTCGAACATGGTGCGCGACAACGGTTCGCCGGTATGCGGCAACAGCGCGAACTGCTCGAATACCGACGCGCGGATCGCCGTATGCATGTCGATATGCCAGCGTGCGTCCGGTGCGTTCGACGCGCCGGCAAAAAACTGTAGCGCGGCGCGTTCCAGTGCCGCCGCGCGCGGTGCCTCGTGACTGTGCGGTACGTGCGTATGGCGAGCGCTGAAGAGGCGGTTCAGGTCGTCGTCGAGATAGCGGCACGCGTTGCGCATCGCGTCGACGTTGCCCAGGATCACCAGCAAGCGGCACGTCAGCGCCGCGCGACCCTCTGCGATGTCGCGCACGAGCAGCGACAACAATTCGATCGGCGCCGTTTCGTCGCCATGCACGCCCGCCGACGTCAGCACGCTACGCAAGTTCGGAGAAGTGGCCGCAAGCGGTTCGAACTGGAGCACACCGTCATCGAGCCACGTCCAGCGCACGCCGTTCGCACACTCGCCTGCCGCTTCATCTGCGCAAGGACGCGTCCCGGCCAGCGTATAAGCGAGAAAGTCCTGCAGCAGCGCGTTGTTGTTCATGTCGCGCTCAACGCTGGAAGTCATACAGCGAACCCAGCCCGAGGATCTGCGTCAGTTCGTCGAGCGCCGTGCGCGACTCGACCAGCAGGCTCGGGTCGGCAAGATCGGAAGGCGCGAGCCGATCGCGATAGTGCTTCTCGATCCACGCATCCAGACGGCCGAACAGCGTGTCGTTGATCCACACGCCGGAACTCACCGCCGCGCGCTCCGCGTCGCTCAGCACCACGCGCAGACGCAGGCACGCCGGACCGCCGCCGTTCTTCATGCTTTCGCGCAGATCGAACACCAGCACCTCGTCGATCGGACCGCTATGCGAACTCAGCTCATCCAGATAAGCAGCCACGCGCGCATTTTCGCGGCACTCCTGCGGCACCACCAACACCTGCTTGCCGTCCGGGCGCGTGAGCAGTTGACTGTTGAACAGATACGACGTGACGGCGTCGCTGACGCTGACCTGCGCATCCGGCACTTCGATCACATCGAACTTCACATCCAGCCTCGTCAGCTTGGTGCGCAGTTCGTCGTACACGGCCTTCTGTTCGACGAAGGCCCGCTCATGACAGAACAGCGTATTGCGATTGCCGACCGCGATCACGTCGTTGTGAAACACACCGGCGTCGATCACGTCGGGATTCTGTTGCGCATACACCGTGGCGGCTTCAGCGAGGCCATGACGATGCGCAACCGCGCGGCTCGCCTCGAAAGTCTGACGCGCCGGATAGCGCTTCGGCTCCGGTCCGCGGCGATACTCGCTGCGGCCATAGACGAAGAATTCGACGCCCCGTGTGCCATATTCCGCGCAAAAACGCGTGTGATTCGCGGCACCCTCGTCGCCGAGCGCGGGCGTGCCGGGCAGCGCTTCGTGCACTGCGAAACGCGACGCGTCCGCGAAGATCGCGCCGAGCGTGCGGCGCGTCGATTCATGTTCGATGGCGCGATGCAGCTTGCTGCACAGATTGGCCGGCGTGAAATGCACGCGGCCGTCGTGCGTGTCCGCAGACGGGCTCACCGTCGCGGCGTTCGCGGTCCACATGGCCGACGCGGAACTGGCGGCCGCGAGCAGTTCCGGTGCATCTTTCGCCACGCGCGCAATCACGCTCGCGTCATCGCCGGAAAAACCGAGCTCGCGCAACAGACGCGTCGACGGACGCTCTTGCGGCGGCAGCACGCCTTGATGAAAGCCGAGATCCGCAAGCTGCTTCATCTTGCGCAAACCCTGCTTCGCCGCGGCCTTCGGATTGGCAATGGACTTGTCGTTGTTCTGCGACGCCACGTTGCCGAACGACAAGCCGGCATAGTTGTGCGTCGGACCGACGAGCCCGTCGAAATTGGCTTCAGTGGCTTGCATCGTCGATCCTCAGAAATGAAGGCCCGGCGACACGCTCGCGGGCATTTGCAGTTGGGCGCTTTCGACGGAGGCCATCGGATACGCGCAATAGTCGGCGGCGTAATACGCGCTCGGGCGGTTGTTGCCGGAGCGTCCGGTGCCGCCGAACGGCGCCGCAGACGACGCACCATTGGTCGGCCGGTTCCAGTTGACGATGCCCGCGCGGATGGTGCGCTGGAAGTGCGTCCACAGCGTTTCGTCGTCGGCCAGCAGTCCGGCCGACAAACCGAAGTCGGTATCGTTGGCACGTTCAATGGCTTCGTTGAAGGTCGCATAACGGACGATCTGCGCGAGCGGTCCGAAGTGCTCTTCATCCGGCAGATCCGCGACGTGGGTTACGTCCAGAATGGCCGGCGTGACGAAGCCGAGTTGCGGGTCGCGCTGTTCCATCCTCAGCAGCGACTTTGCGCCGCTGTCCAGCAAATGTGCCTGGGCGTCCACGAGACGCTTTGCGGCGCGCGCCGAAATCACCGCACCCATGAACGGCTGCGGCTCGGCGTTGTATTCGCCCACCGTGATGCGCGAGCTCACATCCGTCAGGCGTGCAAGGAAGCGCTCGCCAAACGCATCATCCGGCACGAAGATACGCCGCGCGCAGGTGCAACGCTGCCCTGCCGACAGAAACGCCGATTGAATCGTGTGATGCACGGCGGCATCGAGATCCGCAACGGGTCCGATCACGAGCGGATTGTTGCCGCCCATCTCGAGCGCCAGCACAATCTCCGGACGGCCGCCAAACTGCTTGTGCAGCAGCGTGCCCGTATCCGAGCTGCCGGTGAAGAACAGGCCGTCGATCTGCCGATGATTCGCCAGTGCCACGCCCGTGTCCTTCTCGCCTTGCACGAGGTTCAGCACGCCAGCAGGCAAGCCCGCCTCGCGCCATGCTTCGACGGTGACCTGTGCGACACCGGGCGCCAGTTCCGACGGCTTGAACACGACCGCATTGCCCGCGATCAGTGCCGGCACGATATGCCCGTTCGGCAAATGCCCGGGGAAGTTATACGGCCCGAACACCGCCACCACACCATGCGGACGATGCCGCAGCACGGCGGTGCCGTCGGCCAGCGGCGCGCGCTTTTCGCCAGTGCGCTCGTGATAGGCCTGGATCGAGATCTCGACCTTGGCCGCCATCGACGCCACTTCGGTACGCGCTTCCCACAGCGGCTTGCCGGTCTCGCGGCCAATCGCTTCGGCGAGCGCTTCCTTGCGTTCGGTGATGAGCGCAGCGAAACGGCGCAGCACCGCGCAACGGTCATCCACGCTCAACGCGGACCACGCGCCAAACGCGCGACGCGCGCTGCGCACCGCCCGCTCGACGTCCCCGGCGGAGGCGCTGCGCCCTTCCCACACTGTCGCGCCCGTACCCGGGTGGCGCGACGCGAAAACGTGTCCTGTGCCGGCGGCCCATTCGCCGTCGATGAAAAGCTCGCTCATGATCATCCCTGTTTCTGTTTAAGCGGCAGTACCCGGACCGGGTCGCCTGCCTTCACGTCGAGTGCCGCGGCTTCGCCGGCCGTCAGACGGAACACGCCGTCGTGCGGCACGCCCGCCGCCGCGCCGACGCGGAAATCGCCGAGCGACGTGTTCGATATCAATGACTTCGGGCCATCCTTCGGCGCGGCCGCTGCACCTGAGGCAAGGATTTCGACCGGCACCACCACGCTTTCGCGCACGGTGCGCAAGTCGGCAATGTGACATTCGAGCACCGGGCCCGCGTCGAAGATATCGACGTGGTTCTCGTAGCGCAGCCCCTCGCTTTCGAGCATCCGGCGTGCGGGAATCGTGTCGCTGTGCGTGAGGCCGACGGCGTCCTGCGCCTCTTGCGGCAGCAGTTCGACGTACACCGGATAACGCGGCATCAGCTCGGCAAGAAACGCCTTGCGGCCATGCGAGCTGAGATAGTCCGCCGCGTTGAAATCGATCTGATAGAAATGCGAACCGACCGCGTCGAAATGGCCGCGCAATTCCGCGCATAGACGCTGCGGAAAACGCTCGCGGAACTGCGCGAGAAACATGAAGCGCGAGCGCGACAACAATCCGCCGACACCGCTCGTGCGATAGCGCGGGCTCAGAAACAGCGAGCACACTTCCGCATAGCCGGTCAGGTCGTGCGAGATGTTGAGCGCGTGCATCCGGGTCCAGATGCCGAGGTCCTGGCTTGCATGCACCACCGTGCTGACCCGGTAGTTATAGAACGGCTGCTCGAGACCCACTGCGGTTTCGATGCCGCACACGCCTGCCACATCGCCCGTGGCCGTGTCTTCCATCACGAAGAAGTAGCCGGCTTCGTGCGGCTCGGCCTTGTCTTCCATCGTGCGCCGCGTACGCGCGATGCGCGCCGCGAGCGCCTCGCGATCCGGTTTGAAGGTGGTGAGACCGGGACCGGTCTCCTGAGCGAGCGCGACGAGCGCGTCCACATCGCCCGTCTGCACGACGCGAACGACGATCATTGTGCTTCTCCCGAAAGTTGATCTGCCGCTGCTTCACGCTGCTGATGCAGCGGCACGCAGCGCACCGCGTCGCCGTCGTGCACACCGAGCGCGGCACGCACCGTTTGCGCTAACGGCGCGCCTGCCTGCTTCTGCGCGGGCAGGTCGGCAAGCACGCAGCGAAATTCGCCCGCGCGATTGCTGGCCACCAGAAAGGTCGCGCCCGGCGCGCTGGCAGACGCTTCATGAACCGCACGCGTCTCGTTGCGCGCGACGCAGGCGCTGCGGTCGATCTGCGCGGTCAGCACCGGACCCGCATCGAAGATATCGACGAAGCGGTCCGTCTCGAAGCCTTCTTCCAGGTGAATCTCATAGGCGAGCAACGCTTTTTCGTCCGGCTCCCCCAGGACGCGCTGCGCCGATTCCGGCAAGAGCGGCACGTACACCGGATAGCTCGGCATCACTTCCGCAATGAACGTGCGGCTGCGGCCGCCCGATTCGATTTCGATGTCCGCGAAATTGCGGCCGAAGAACTTGCGGCCCACCGCTTCCCAGAATGGCGACACGCCGTCGTCGTCGGTCACGCCGAGCAGCAGCGAAAACACCTCGGAGGTGAAGCGCTTGCGATTGGCCGCGATGTACATCATCCGCGAGCGCGACATCAGATGCGCGGCGGCGCTGCCACGCAACGACGGGTCGATATAGAAGCCCGCGAGGCGGCTCTTGCCGGTCAGCTCATGCGACATGGTCAGCGCATGAATCTTTCGATTCACATGCAGCTCGCGCGACGCATGAATCAGCGCGTCGTTGCGAAACGCGTAGAACGGCTCGGAATAACCGGCGGCCGCGACGATGCTCGCAGTGCCCAGCAACCTACCGGTCTCGCTGTCTTCGAGCACGAACAGGTAGAACTCCTCGCCGGGAAAATCGACTTCCGCGCGAAACGAATCTTCCGACAACGCGACGCGCGCTTCGAGCGCCCGGCGGTCATGCGGCAACGAGTGCAGCACAGGTTGAGCCGTGCGCGCCATATGTTCGAGCGCGTCGAGATCGGCGAGGCGGCCGGGGCGTACGAAGAGCATCGTCGTTCCAGTGGTTAGTGTGAAGCGTTAATCCTGCGTCAGATTGACGGCGCGAGGCTTAGCGAGCCGCTTCAGTGGTTGCGCCGACAACCTCTTCGATCGCCTTCGCGAGACGCACGAAGCCTTCATACATGTCGTCGAGCGGGATGATCAGCGACGGCACGAAGCGCAGCACGTCTGGACCCGCCATCAGCATGATCACGCCATGCTTGCCGGCCGCCGTGACGAAGTCTTTCGCGCGGCCCTTGAAGGAGCCGGTCAGTTCCGCGCCGATCAGAAGGCCCTTGCCGCGCACTTCCTTGAAGAGACCGAAGCGCTCGTTCAGCTTCGCCAGTTGCCCCTTCAATGCTTCGCTGCGCGTCCGCACGCCTTCGAGCAGCTTCGGATCGCTGATCAGCTCGACCACTTTTTCTGCAATGGCGGCGCCGAGCGGATTGCCGCCGTACGTCGTGCCGTGCACGCCAACCTTGAAGTACGCCGCCAGTTCGTTGGTGGTCAGCATTGCCCCGATCGGGAAACCGTTGCCGAGCGCCTTCGCCGTGGTCAGGATGTCCGGCGTCACGCCCGTGTCCTGGTATGCGTAGAAGTAGCCGCTGCGGCCCACACCCGTTTGTACCTCGTCAAAAATCAGCAGTGCGCCGTGCTGATTGCAGGCTTCGCGCAGCGCCTTGAGGAATTCCGGATCGGCCGGGATCACACCGCCTTCGCCCTGGATCGGCTCGACGATCACCGCGCAGGTTTTCGCGCCGATCGCCTTGCGCGCCGCTTCGATATCGTTGTACGGCAGATGGACGATGCCTCCGGGCACCGGACCGAAACCTTCCGAATACTTCGGCTGGCCGCCGACGCTCACGGTAAAGAACGTGCGGCCATGGAACGACTGCGTGAAGGAGATGATTTCGTATTTGTCCGCGCCGTGACGGTCGAACGCGACGCGGCGCGCCAGCTTGAGCGCCGCTTCGTTCGCTTCCGCGCCCGAATTGGCGAAGAACGCGCGCTCGGCGAAGGTCAACGCTTCGAGGCGTTTCGCCAGACGCAGCACCGGTTCGTTGGTGTAACCGTTACCGATGTGCCACAGCTTGCTGCCTTGCTCGCTCAGTACTTGCAGCAGTTCCGGGTGCGCGTGGCCAAGCGCCGTCACGGCGATGCCGCCGGCGAAGTCGATATAGTCGCGGCCCTGTGTGTCCCAGACCCGCGAACCCACCCCGCGGTCCGGCACGAAGGCGGCGGGCGCAAACACCGGCACCATCACTTCGTCGAAGGTCTGGCGTGTCACTGTCAGGTCGTTCATGGCAAATCCTCGTCACGGGTAATAGCGTAAGTGTAGGAAACCGTGCGTGAAACGTCTTGCGCATACGCGACGGGTTTCGCGGGCTTCTTGCCGCCAGCCGGGGGCAACACGTGCCCGAAGCGGCTAGCGCTCCGTTTCATCGGGAGGTTCGATCAGCGCGGCCGGCCGTGGCTCGCTCGCCGCCGTGCCGCTCACGCCGGTCTGCTTTTCGATCCAGTTGCGGCGATCCTCGCGCGGCGTCACGCCGAAACGTTCACGATAAGCATTGGAAAAATGCGCTGCCGACGAAAATCCGCACGCGAGGCTGATCTGCACCACGGATTTGCTGGTGCGCTGCAATTGCGTGCGGGCTTTCGACAGACGCAGCCCCAGATAGTATTTGGACGGCATCGATCCGAGATACTGGCGAAACAGCCGCTCCAGCTGACGTCGCGATACGCCGACGAGGCCCGCGATTTCGTCGCTCGTCAACGGGTCTTCGATATTGGCCTCCATCAGCAGCAACGCGTCGTTCAGGCGTGGATGACGCTCCCCGGGCGCGGTGACGAACGGGATGCGCTGCCGCTCTTCCCCTGCGCGCAAGACACCCACGCCCAGCGTATCCGCAATCCGATCGGCCAGCTCAGGACCGTGCTCGCGCGCGATCATCGCCAGCATGAAGTCGACGCTCGCCTGGCCGCCCGCACAGGTAGCGCGATCGCGGTCGATTTCGAAGATCTGTTGCGTGACGATGGAGCGTTCGAACTGCTCGGAGAACTGCTGATAGGTTTCCCAGTTGACGCTCACCCGATAGCCCGACAACTGCCCCGCCATGGCGAGCCACCACACGCCGTGATGGATGCCCGTGACGAGCGGCGTGCGCTGGCCGACGCGCGACAGGCTCGCGAGGAACAAACGGTAGTCGGCGAATTGCTGGAAGCGCTCGCTGACGATGATCAGCCAGTCGCAGGAAACGGCGTCGCCGAACGCGGCATCCGCCGGCCATTGCGCGCCGCCCGAGAGCGGCACGGCGCGGCCGTCCCACGAACACACTTGCCAGCGGTACAACGCGCGGCCGTCGATCTCGTTGGCAAGGTTGAGCGCGTCGACGATGGGACCTACGCCCGACATCGACACCGGCGGCAACGCGACGATCGCCACCTGGGTCGTGCGGGCAGAACTGGACGACGTGCGGGCCATCAGGATGGAAAGCGCGGCGTTACTTGAGACTGCCGGAGAGGAACTGCTTGAGACGCTCGCTGCGCGGCGCCGACAGCACCTCGGCAGGCACGCCCTCTTCCTCCGTGCGCCCCTGGTGCAGGAACATCACGTGATTCGACACATTGCGCGCAAAACCCATTTCGTGCGTGACGACGATCATGGTGCGGCCTTCTTCGGCGAGCTTTTGCATCACCTTCAGCACTTCGCCCACCAGTTCGGGATCGAGCGCGGAAGTCGGTTCGTCGAACAGCATCACGTCCGGATTCATCGCGAGAGCACGCGCAATCGCCACACGCTGCTGCTGGCCACCCGACAGATGCGACGGATACTGTTTCTCCAGACGCGGCGCGAGACCCACTTTCTCCAGATACTCGCGAGCGCGCTCCTCGGCCTCACGGCGCGGCAGGCCGAGCACGTGAATCGGCGCTTCGACGATGTTCTCGATCACATTCATGTGCGCCCACAGGTTGAAGTGCTGGAACACCATGGCCAGCTTCGTGCGGATGCGCTGTAACTGCTTGTGGTCGGCCACTTCGAGGTTGCCGTGACGATCGGCCCTGGTGCGTACCGCTTCGCCGTCGACGACGATCTGGCCGGCGTTCGGACGTTCCAGAAAATTGATGCAGCGCAGGAACGTGCTCTTGCCCGACCCGCTCGCGCCGATAATGCTGATCACGTCGCCCTTGTTCGCGTTCAGCGACACGCCCTTGAGCACTTCGTTATCGCCATAGCGCTTGTGGATGTCCTGCACGGCGAGCTTGCAGGCTTCAGTCTGAGTCGTGTGGAGCAAGATGCTCTCCCAAGGTGAAAACGGACCTGTCCAGTCACGCTGAGGACAGGGTGGAACCTGTTCGTCGCAGCGGCGCATGCCGCGAGCGACCAACCCGAAGCGCCCTTGCGGGGCATGCCGCTCAATGCGGCCGCACTGCCAGATAGGCCAGCCAGTGACGCTCGGCACGCCTGAACAGGGCCACCAGCGCGAACGATACCGCAAGATAGATCAACGCCGCGATACCGAACGCGCTGAACGAGTCGTACGTGGCCGAATTCGCGTCGCGCGCCACCTTCAGGATGTCCGGCACCGTGGCCGTGAAGGCAACCGTGGTGGCATGCAACATCAGGATCACTTCGTTACTGTACAACGGCAGCGCCCGGCGCAGCGCGGACGGCAGGATGATGCGGCGATACATCGTGAACCAGCTCATCCCGTAGGCGCGCGCCGCTTCCACTTCACCGTGCGAGGTGGAGCGGATCGCACCGGCGAAAATCTCGGTCGTATAGGCGCAGGTGTTCAGCGCGAACGCGAGGATAGCGCAGTGAAACCCGCTGCGGAAGAACGCGTCGAGCCACTGATGCGAGCGCACGAACTCGAGGCTGTACATACCCGTGTAGATCAGCAGCAATTGCACGTATAGCGGCGTGCCGCGAAACACGTAGGTGTAGAAGCGCACCGGCGTGGACAGCCAGCGCTTTTTCGACACCCGGGCCACGGCGAGCGGAATCGCGCAGCAAAAGCCAATGCCGATGGACGCCACCAGCAGCCACAAGGTCACCGCGAGGCCGGACAGCCGCTGGCCGTCCCAGTAGAGGAACGCGCGGCCGAATTGGGAAAGGATTTCGATCATGGTCGCCTCACAGCTCCGCGTGCCGCACGCCAATCGAATAACGCCGTTCCAGCCAGATCAGCACGAGGTTCGATGCCGTGGTGATGGCCAGATAAATGAGCGCCGCGATCAGGATGAAGAAAAACATGTTGAAGGTGCTCTTGCCCGCGTCCTGCGCGGCCTTGACGACGTCCGCGAGACCGATGATCGACACGAGCGCGGTCGCCTTCACGAGCACTTGCCAGTTGTTGCCGATGCCGGGCAACGCGAAGCGCATCATCTGCGGAAACATGATGCGCGCGAACACGCGTGCGCCGCTCATGCCATAGGCCGCGCCCGCTTCGAGCTGGCCGCGCGGCACCGAGAGAAACGCGCCGCGGAAGGTCTCCGTGAAGTACGCGCCATAGATGAAGCCGAGCGTGATGACACCGGCCACGAACGGGTCGATGTCGAACTGCGGCAGATTCAACGCGTCGGTCAGATCGTTGACGCCGATCTGGATGCTGTAGAACAGCAGCAGCATCAGCACGAGGTCGGGCACCGAGCGGATCAGCGTCGTATAAGCGGTACCGAGCATGCGCAGCGGCCGGTTGAAGGAGAGCTTCGCGGCCGCGCCGGCCAGGCCGAGCAGCACCGCTGCGAGGAGCGACAGCACCGACAGCTCGATTGTCTGGATCGTACCGGCCAGCAGCACCGGACCAAAGCCGTAAAGGAACACGTTTGTCTCCATCCAGGGTTAGGGCAGCGTGGCGGGCGGCACGCGTCGCGCGTACGACGCGGCCGTCGCAAGCCGTTCGGCATGGCGCGGATACTCGCAAGCGAAAATGATTTGCTCAAACAGGTCCGCAGTCTCATGTTGCGTCGCAACATCAAACGATTCCATGCCGTAGCGACGCGAGACCCCTGTTTTAGCGGGCGCCATGGGTTTGCAAGCAGCGCGCGCGGCGGCGCCACCCGCCGCGTTTTAGCAAGTTTCGGGTCGCTTTTTCGATAGACGGCGCGGGTGATCTTGAAGGCGCGTTTACCCGCGCCATTAGGGCAAACCCCGTTACACTGCGGTGATGCGGGCGCTCATGCCTTGCAGGTCGTTGCGCCCGCCACCCTCTCTTGAGGATCATCCCATGACCTCCCGCTTCGATTCCGCCACGCTCGACGCCTATTCGAAGGACGCCGCCCGCTACAGCCAGGAATGGCTCGACCAGCCACCGCCGAACGACCTTTACGCGCTGCTGGAAACGCATCTGTTGCCGCAAGGAAAGACCGCTGAGATCGGTTGCGGCAACGGCCGCGATGCCGCGTGGCTAGCGGAGCATGACTACGATGTGACCGGCTTCGATGCGTCGGCCGAGCTCCTCGCCGAAGCGCGCCGTCTGCATCCGCACATCGCATTTCGTGAAGCCATGTTGCCCGCACTTGCGGAGATCGACGAGACCTTTGATAACGTCGTCTGCGAGACCGTGATCATGCATTTGCCGGCGGAGGCCGTGCCGCAAGCCGTGGAAAGCCTGCGACGCATTCTGCGGCGTAACGGCATGCTGTATCTGTCATGGCGGGTGACGCAAGGCGACGACCAGCGGCAGCCCGATGGCCGCCTGTATTCCGCGTTCGAGCCGAAGCTCGTGACGGACGCGCTGGTCGATTGCGCGATCCTGCTGTTCGAAGACGCGACGAGCGAAAGTTCGGGCAAGCGGATCTGTCGCCTGATTGCGTCGAAAAATACCAGCGCGGTTTAAAGACGCTGCCGGTGTACAGCATGCAGCACACGCCGCCGGCGGCTGGCCGTCATTCGATCCCGAGGCGTGCGCGAATCGCCGGCAACATGTTTTCGACCGCCGCCCGCCCTTCCGCAATGGCCGGCGCAGCACGGTGGAAATCGAAAATTCCCATGCCGCCCAGACGCGGCTGAATCAGGATGTCGGCAGGCTCGCCGGCAAGGCGGCTGCGGGTAATCCGCACCTGCATGATGTCGATGCTCTGCGCAACCGAGCTCAGCATTGACGGCACGCGCGCGCTGGGTGCCGGCGCCACGCGCACGTCGTTCGACACGCTGTCTTCCGCGGGCGCGAGCCAGCGCGGCCAGGGCCTGCCGTTTTTGCGCAGCGAACCCGGCGGGGGCGCCGCGGGGTCGATGGCCGGCATGGCGGCAACCACGCCGCCGAAATCGCGGCCATTCAGGATGTCGCTATTCAGATCCACCGCGATCACGCAATCGGCCCGCATGCCGCGCGCGACGGACACCGGCACCGGATTGCTCAAGCCGCCGTCCACGAGCCACACGCCGTTGTGCCACACCGGCGTAAAGATGCCCGGAATCGCAATCGATGCGCGCACCGCATCCACCACGCTGCCGTCCTGCAACCAGGTCTCGCGGCCCGAATCGAGTTCGGTCGCCACCGCCGCGAACGGCATGCCCAGACCGCTGATCTCACTGCCGTTGAAGCGATTGGCAAACACCTGAATGACTTTGCGACCGCCCAGCAAACCGCCGGAAATGCGCAGATCGAGCAGGCGCACCACGGTTTGCCACGTCAGGCGAGACACCCAGTCTTCGAGCCAGTCGAGGTCGCCGTTTGCATAGACCGCGCCGACCAGCGCGCCGATCGAGGTGCCGCACACCACGTCCGGTTTGATGCCCGCATCGTGCAGTGCGCGGATGGCGCCGATATGCGCCCAGCCGCGTGCGGCGCCGCCGCCCAGCACGAGACCAATGCGCGAATGAGGACGTCGCCGCAACATGTTCCTGTTCCCCCCTTATCGACCGCGAATGATGTCAGAGCGCGATGTCGTATAGACCTTGTGAAAAGCGTCGAAGTGCACGTTGAAAAACGCCTCCTCAGTGACACCGCCTTCGCGCCACTTCCAGCTCCACACCGTCTCGGGCTTGAGCGGAAATACCGCAATCTGGCCGGGCTTGCCGAGCAGGCGCCGCACTTCATCCTCGCTCATGCCCGCTTGGACCTTGGCGAAGTTGGCCGCCGTCAGCACCTGTGTGATGGCTTGCAGCTTGCCGTCACGGTCGATGTCGACCATGTAGGTGTTGAGGCCCTGCGGGCCGCGCGGATATTCGAGCCGTTTCGAACCGTCGGTAAACGTGCGTTCGGTTTCGGGCTTGCCCATCTGCTCGCGAATCTGATCTTCCGTCGTGACGCCGGGGGTGAGGCCTTTCAGCAATAACGCATCCGGTTTGACGGCATTGAAGAGTTCCTTGAGTTTTTGCACAGCGCGTTCGCCCTGTTGGTCGTCGCAACCCGTGAGCGCAAGGGAGGCGCCCAGCACGGCCACGCAAAGCAGTCGGAAGCTCGAAGGCATGAGTCAGGTTGAGATTCGGTCGTTCTGGGGAGGATGTAGCCAAAGCATAACAAAACCGGCTCGCCGCACGCAGCGAGGGCCGCAAGGGGTGCACACGGCAGCGCAGCAACGACACGGCGCAGAGCGTGGTTCGATTTACGCGGGGAAGAGAAACGGGAGACAGATGAAGCGCGGGGAGGAACGATCAAAATCGTCTTGCGGGACGACACGCAGCGGTCCGCATCCGCACGAAGCAATCAGCCGCTGAGGGCCGCTGATCTTACGCTTTCGCCCGGAACGGACCGCTGCTCACGGCCGTCTGGTCCCTCGGCTATTTTGCCCAGGTGGCAGTAATTTAGACGCAATCCGCGAATTAGGCGAGAGCGCGTTTACACCGAATCGGCTGATGAATCGTCAGCGCGCGAAACCCGCGCGGCCCACAGGAAATCCAGTGACACTCACGGCAACGGAAAACTGCGGTCGAAGCTTGCCCGCACGTCGAGATGGGCGGGAATCACGTTCGCGGATGTGTACGTGTCAGCTGTGCGCTGCTGGGCGGTGATCACGCTGTCGTCGATCGCGACCGGATGCACCTGGCCGCGCTGATACACGGTCGTCAGTACATCCGGCGGCAAGCCCGTCACGCGCGATTGCATCGCCGCCACTTCAGCCGGATGCGACAGCGCCCATTGCTGGCCGAGCGCCACGCGCCGCAGAAAGTCCGCGAGTTGCGCGCGCTTGTCCGTGATCGCACGGTCAGTGGCGACCTGATAGCTGAGCCCTTCGGACAAACCCACGCCATTGGCGATGATGCGATCGTGATCGCGCGACTCGCCCAGCGCGGTGTACGGATCCCACACCGACCACGCATCCACGCTGCCCGAGGCGAGCGCGGCCTTCGCATCGGCGGGCGCGAGGAACACCAGCGTGACATCGGACAGCGGCACATGCGCTTTCTTCAGCGCCGCGAGTGCGAGGAAGTGGCCGATCGAACCGCGCGTCGTGGCGATGCGTTTGCCCTTCAGGCTCGCGACATCGTTGATCGGCGAATGCGCGCCGACGACAATCGCCAGATCCACCGGATGCGAGCGCGTCGCGGCCACCGCACGCACCCGCGCGCCGGCGGCGAGCGCAAACACGAGAGGTGCGTCGCCGAGTCCGCCCACATCGACCGCTCCGGCATTCAATGCTTCACCGAGCGGCTGCGCCGCAGGGAAGTTGAACCACTCGATGCGATACGGCAAGTCCTTCAATTGCCCGGATGCTTCGAGAATGCCGCGCGTCTGCAACGCCTGGTCGCCGACCTTGAGCACCGGCAGGTCGGCTGCGGCTGCGGCCGTGGCGGCTGTGGTGATAGTGCTCGTGATCAGCAATGCGCAGGCCGCATAGCCGAACGGCTTCGTGAGCATGCGCCGGATGCGCAGTTTGGCGAGGGGCCGGCGGAAGGCAAAGCAGGTGGTTGTCATAGCGTTCAATACAGGGAGCGTGCATGCGGAAAGCAGCATCAGCATTGACGATACGGAACGCATTTGTATAAGGCAAACGCATTATTCTGCTAAGCAAATATGCAGATTTTGACGCGCGCGATGACGTCTGCGACGAGGCATGCAGGTATCATCGAGCGCACCATTCCTTGCCCTCTCCACTCACGTACATCATGAAGATCGACGATCTCGACGCATACGTCGCCGTCATTCGCTGCCAGTCGTTGCAACAGGCGGCGCAAACACTTGGCCTCACGCAGCCCGCCATCACGCGTCGTCTGCAGAATTTCGAAGAGGCGTTGGGCGT
The DNA here is from genome assembly GCF_036488795.1 of Paraburkholderia sp. Lineage (GTDB taxonomy): Bacteria > Pseudomonadota > Gammaproteobacteria > Burkholderiales > Burkholderiaceae > Paraburkholderia. The sequence continues at coordinate 6,508 of NZ_DASXHA010000014.1, read as the reverse complement.
CGAGCTGCTCGACCGTAACACTCGCCCGCTGAAGGCGACGGCCACCGGGCGTGTCGTCTACGAGCAGTGCCGCGTGATCCAGCGCGAACTGAACGTGCTGCGCGAGATGGTTGCCAACGACACGCCGCCGGTTGGCACATTGCGTCTTGGCGTGGCGCAGACCATCGCGGATATTGCGTTACCGGAAGCGCTGCGCGAGTTGAAGTCGGACTACCCCGAGCTACAGGCGAGCGCCGCAACCGGCTGGGGCAGTCAGCTGTTGCAACGCGTCGAACAGGGCGAACTGGACGCCGCAGCGATCCTGCTACCCGCCAACAAGTCATTCGACGCGCAGCTTGCCGCTCGCTCATTGGGACGCGTCAAGCTGGCGGTCGTCGCTCGCAAAGGCGCGCTCAAGAAACGCAGCCATACGCTGGCAGAGTGCCAGGCGACGGGTTGGGTCCTGAATCCGGATGGATGTGGTTTCCGCGACGGATTGCAGCGTGCCCTGACCGGTCTCGGCCTTGCATTGAAGCTGAATCTGGAAACGCTGGGTACCGGGTTGCAGTTGCAACTCGTCGCGGATGGCCACGGCCTTGGACTCGTGCCGCTGCCGTTGCTGCAGGCGAGCCGTTACGCGGATTCGCTAGACGTGGTTTCGATCAGCGACTTCAAGCCGCTGATCGAGATCTGGCTCGTGCATCCGCGTGTGCTCGGCAAATTGCAGCAGCCGGTAGAACGTTTCGGTGCGTCCGTCGAACGACAGTTCAAGGCGGCACGGCTACACGCACGCCTCGAACAGCATGCGGCTTAAATCACATGAAACCCATGCGTGCCATCACGCGAGAGTTGCGCGACCAGACCGTACTCCCACTCCAGATACGCATTCATGGCTTCGCGTGCGTTATCCGTGCCCTCGTAAGGACGCCGGTAACGGTCGATGCGCGGTGACGCCAGCTGCGTCTCGCCGGTTTCGAGCGGCAAGCCCGCCGCAAGCCATGCACTCGTGCCGCCGGTGAGCACCTGGACCGGCTTGCCCGTCAGTTCGGCCAGCTCCGGGGCCGCAAATCGCGCAAGCGCACTGGTCCAGCACGTGACGACGTAGCGCTGCGCCGGCGGCAACTTCGGCAATGCGTCGGCCAGTTGCGCACGCAGCGTCCACCATGCGCCGGGAATATGCTGCTTCACGTAATTCGCGCTCGCGGTGAAATCCAGCACGACCGTACCTGGCGACTGCAGCAGGGCCGACAGTTCAGCGGGCGAAATCTCATCTGAGGCGGGCGGCGTCACCGCATTGCGCGCAGGCGGCGCCACGCCCTCTTCCGTGAAATCCGCCGGTGTCAGGCCGTCGATCACGTAGACCTCGACGTTCATCTGCGCAAGCCACGATGCCGTCATATTGGCGCGCACACCGTCACTGTCCGCGAGAATCACGCGAGCGCCACGTACCGGCGCAAACATGTCCGTTTCCTGCACCAGTTGTCCGCCCGGCGCACTGCGAAAACCGGGCACGTGACTCGATTCGTATTCGTGCGGCGTGCGCACGTCGAAGCGATAAATCGTGCGCACTGCCTCGTCCGCCCAACGGCGGGCCTCGTCGCGCGTGGTGCGCCCGACTTCCGCGCGATCCGCCACCGCGCGTGCCGCGGCGGCTGCGGCGACGCGCACGGCGCCGTCCGTTGCCGGGCTGAAGCGCCGCGTGCTGCCATGCGCCAGCTCGAGACCGGCCAGCGTCCAGCCAATCGTGCCGTTACGCAGCGCCGTTACCGGATTGGGCACGCCTGCATTGATCAGGGACTGCGTGCCGATGATGCTGCGCGTGCGGCCCGCGCAATTGACGATGATGTGCGTGGTGGGGTCCGGCGCAAGCTGCTGCGCGCGCAACACCAGTTCCGCGCCAGGCACGCTGATGCTGCCCGGAATATTCATGGTCTGATACTCGTCGAAGCGGCGGGCGTCGAACACCACCATATTGGCGTCGCTAGCGAGCAGCGCCTGTACCTCCTGCGCGTCGAGCGCGGGCGTGTGCCGCTCGCTTTCCACCAGTTCGCCGAATGCCTTGCTCGGCGCGTTCACATCCTGGAACAGCTCGCCGCCCGCCGCGGCCCAGCCACGCACCCCGCCGGCGAGCAACGCCACGTCGGTGTAACCCAGTTCGGTGAAACGGAGCGCGGCGCGTTGCGCGAGACCTTCGCCGTCGTCGAGCACGACGATCGGCACGGAGCGGCGCGGCAAGCGCAGCGGCACTTCCAGTTCCAGCTTCGACAGCGGCAGGTTCGCAGCAAACAGCGGATGACTGCGCGCATGCGGGTCCTCTTCGCGCACGTCCAGCAGCGCGATTTCGCGCCGTTCGAGCAAGGCGCGACGTACATCTTCAAAGGCACGAGTACGGAATTCAGTCTCAAGCGTCATGAGAAAGCGATCTCCTTCGATACGTTCCAGATATTCGGCAACACATCGTTAGAGTAGCCGGAGATAAAAGTCTTGCGGCCACCCTCCGCCGGATAGACGGAGCGTGAAACGGCGCCGATGTTTGCACCATAAACGTGAATGCTGATCGACACACGGTCCTCGTATGCATTGCTGACGCGATGAATGTCGCCGACACGCGGCGAAACCGCCTCGACTGCACCGGTTTCAAGCCGCCTCGCCACTCCATTAGCAATCACCGTGCCGCCTTTGTCCAGACAATAGTCCTGCGCGACTTCCGCACCGCGTAATACACCGATTAAACCCCACACAGTGTGATCGTGCACTGGCGTTGACTGCCCCGGGCCCCAGACGAAACTCACAATGGAGAAACGCTGCCGGGAATCCGCGTGCAGCAGATATTGCTGATAGCGCACCGGATCGGCGCGCGCCCACGCGTCGGGCAGCCAGTCGTCGTGAGATACAAGTTCGCGCAGATGCGCGCCGCCTGCGTCGATCAACTGCGTTTCCGCGACGTCAGCATCCAGTAATGCGGCGATCTGGCCGACAAACGTGCGCAGGCGGTCGGGCCGCGATAATGTGTTCATAAAGGAGCGGAAGGTCGAAAGTCGAGAAAGGGTCCCGCGCTCGTGAGCGGGTCAGCGCTGCGATGCGCGAGGCGCGCTCAGCAGGCAGCTACGCCGCCGACAACGCGGCGGCGCATGCAACGAGCGGGATCAGGTCAGCGAGGACGGCGCTCAGTCCAGCACGTCGGGTTCGGCTGCCACCAGTCCTTCCAGCAGACTTTGGAACGCGAACAGCGCGCCGCCCGCGCGTCCCACCTGTTCATGCGTCAACGCGGCCACCTCGTGCGGGATCAGCTGCGGCGTGCCCGCGGCCTCGGCGAGCAGTTGCGTGTGGCAGGCATTATCCAGCGCGATATACCACCAGGCGGCGGCTTCGACGGTCGGGCCTGCCGTGAGAATGCCGTGATTCTTCAGGATCACCGCCCTGCGCTCACCCAGCGCCGCAGCGATGCGCGCGCCTTCGTGCGTATCGAGCACCACGCCCTGGAAATCGTCGAACAACGCGTGGTCCTGATAGAACGTGCACGAGTCTTGCGTCAGCGGATCGAGCGTGCGGCCGAGCGTGGACCACGCCTTGCCGTACAGCGAATGCGTGTGCGCGGCGGCGACCACATCCGGACGCGCCTCGTGAATGGCGGCGTGAATTGCAAAAGCGGCCTGATTGACCGGCCCGGCGCCCACCACGATCTCGCCCTGTGCATTCAGCAGCAGCAGATCCGACACACGCATGCGGCTGAAATGCTTGCCGAACGGATTGACCCAGAAATGATCGGGCCATTCCGGATCGCGTGCGGTGATGTGGCCGGCCAGCCCCTGATCGAAGCCATAACGGGCAAACAGGCGAAACGCGACGGCGAGGCGCTCCTGTCGATAGCGGCGCTCTTCGGCAAGGCTCGCCCGCGGCGGCACTTCGTCGAACCAGAATTTGCGCAACGGCGCATGACGCTGCAGCGCGGGTAGGTCAGCGGGATGATGCTTTGGCAGGGATAGATCGGTCATCGCTCCTCCATTCAAACCGCCGCGGGTTCGCTATGTGCGATCCGTTCGCGGGTGGCGGGAATCAGTGTGCGGCCGTAATCGAGCGCGTCTTCCAGCGGGTCGAAGCCGCGGATCAGGAAGGTGGTCACACCAAGTGCATGGTACTCCGCCAGCGTATCGGCGACCTGCTCCGGCGTGCCGACCAGCGCGGTCGAATTCGAGCGGCCGCCGATTTCCCTCGCCACCGCCGTCCATAACCGTTCATCCGCGCGATCCCCGGCGCTTGATGCCGCCAGCAACCGGCGCGCGCCCTCGCTCTGCGCCGGACCGCCGAGCCCGAGTCCTTGTGCGGCACGCAGCCGTCTGGTTTCGGCGAGAATGTGATCGGCGCGCTCCCACGCTGCGGCCTCGGTGTCCGCCAGAATCGGCCGGAACGACACCGAGAAGCGCACCGTGCGTCCATGCCGGGCGGCTTGCGCGCGCACGCGTGCCACCTGCTCGCATACCTGTGCCTTCGATTCGCCCCACAGGGCGTAGACATCGGCGTGACGGCCGGCAATTTCGAGTGCGGGCGCGGACGCACCGCCGAAATAGATCGGAATATGCGGCTGCTGCAGCGGTTTCACTTCGGAGAAGCCCTGCTCGAACCGATAGTATTTGCCGGCATGATCGAACGGCTGGTTCTCGGTCCAGATGCGGCGCAGGATCGACACGTATTCGTCGGTGCGCGCGTAGCGTTCGTCGTGCGACAGGTAGTCGCCGTCGCGGCGCTGCTCCGCGTCGTCGCCGCCGGAAATGATGTGCACCGCGAGGCGGCCGCCCGAATAGTGATCGAGCGTGGCGAGCTGGCGCGCGGCGAGCGTCGGCGCAACAAAACCGGGACGATGCGCCAGCATGAAATGCACGCGCTTCGTGACGCTCGCGGCGTGCGTGACGGTCAGAAGCGCATCGGGACTCGTCGAATGATGCGGCACCAGCACGCGATCGAAGCCTGCCTGGTCATGCGCCTGCGCAAACTGCTCCACGTAACCGATATCTATTGCCGGACCTTGCGGCGCGTGCGTTTCCGAGACCTTGCGGGTCTGGATCATGCCGATGAATTCGACTGTCACGATGCGTCTCCCAGATGATCGACAAATGCCGGGCGCACTGTGCACAGACCGGCAGCGAGGCCCGAACGGGGCGTCAAGCGAGCATCCACGGTAGCACCGCAACATGCGTTAGTTAAATATTGATAGGCGATAAAGATATCGCAATTGCATGTTTGTGACGGCTCGAGCGGATTGCTAACCTCGCTTCCCGATGACGCGTTTCGTTGGGTTCATGGTTGAGACGGACCGCGCCCTTTCACTTCCCGTGGGATATGCCGATGACCGCCTTTCGTTCCGACCGCCGCCGCATCTTGCACATCCTTGCCGCCTGCGGGCTCGCGCCCGCTGCGTCCTGGGTCGGCCGCGCGGATGCGTTAGCCGCGACGCCGACGCTGGTGTTCGGCGATCAGGCGGGTGGCTTGCGGGCATTAGCTGAAGCGGCGCATGTGCTGGACGGCACGTCGTATGGGTTTCGCTGGGCCAACTTTCAGGGTGCGGCGCCGTTGTTCGAGGCGCAGCGTGCGAATGCGGTGGACCTTGCGCCTGCGGGCGATTTGCCGGTGCTGGCCGCGGCGATCGGTGATCCGTCCTTGAAGATTGTGGCGACGCGGGTGGGCGCGCCATCGGCGCTGGGCATTGTGGTGCAGCCGGATTCGCCGGTTCGCCGGGTGGCGGATCTGAAGGGTCGAACCGTTGTGGTGTCGTCGGCGCGCGGCAGTATTTCGCAGTATCAGTTGTACGGCGCGCTAGCCGAGGCTGGATTGACGCGCGATGACGTGAACGTGCGTTTTGTGCTGCCGGTCGATGCGTTTGCTGCTTTCGAGGCGCAGCAACTGGAGGTCTGGGCAACGTTTGATCCGTACTATGGGACGGCGGTGCAGCGTGGCGCGCGGGTGTTGCGCGATGGGACGAAGATCAATACGGGGTTGGCGTTCATTACGGCTTCGGGGGCTGCGGCGGCGGATCAGGTCAAGCGGCCGGCGATTTCCGATGCACTACGGCGTTTTCAGCGGGCCGGGGCTTGGGCGGTCGAGCATCCGCAGGAGTATGCGCAAGTTTATTCGACGGTGACGCGCTTGCCGCTCGAGGCTTCGAGGCTCATTACCGGGCGGGCGCCTTTGAGGCAGAGACCTGTGAGTGACGATGATATAGCCGCGCTGCAGCGGGTCGCCGATCGCGCGTTTGCGGATGGGATTTTGCCTTTCAGGGTTGATGTGAAGGGGATTACGTTGCAGGGGATTGGATAAGGTTTTTTTGCCTTCGGCGTTTGACTGTTTGCCTGCGGCGTTGGCCTTTCCTTGTATTCTTATCGGTCTATTAGCCTCGCCCCTGTGCGGGGCGGCACCTACTTTCTTTGCCGCCGCAAAGAAAGTAGGCAAAGAAAGCGGGCTTCCAACCGCCAGCCAGTAGGTGTGCGCCTCGCCACCCACGCGGTATTGGTCCGAGACAAGATCGTCCCTCGCA
>NZ_DASXHA010000142.1:0-52111 GCF_036488795.1 Paraburkholderia sp. | reverse complement strand
GTCCTGGTTCTGATACGGCACGACCTTCGTGCCCTTCGCTTCCCAGTACGTCTTCGCGTAGGTTTCCTGGATCGTGCCTTGCTCCACGCCAACCGTCTTGCCCTTGAGCGAGTCGGCCGTCGGCAGGATGCCCGAACCCTTCTTCGCCACGAGGCGCGTCGGCGTGTTGAACAGCTTGTTCGAGAAGGCGATCTGCTCGGCGCGTTGCGGGGTCATGGACATCGACGACAGCACGCCGTCGAACTTCTTCGCTTTCAGGGCCGGGATCATGCCGTCGAAGTCGTTTTCGACCCACACGCACTTGGCCTTCAGGCGCGCGCAGATTTCATTGCCGAGGTCGATGTCGAAGCCAACGAGCTTGCCGTCCGAGCCTTTCGACTCAAACGGAGGATAGCTGGCGTCAACGCCGAAACGGACGGTCGACCAGTCTTTAGCGTGTGCGCCAATCGAGACGGTAGCAAGCAGAGCAACCGTCAAAGCCGCTAGCAGTTTTTTCACTGTTTTACTCCTCGGAGTGGTTCGTATTACTCCCGCAGGCGGTTTTGCCGCCGCGAGATAGTGGCCGGCGCGACTCACGACCGGACAGGTTTAACGGCCGCATGGCCGGAGCGGCCAGCAGCGCGGGGGAAGCTTACCAGTTCAAAAAGTTTACGTACTCAGTACAACACCGGATGGCGCATGAAAGCTAGCCTCCAAAAGCGCAAGCTTGGTGGGCGCAGGCTCCCGTCCGGCGGACCGCAGAAGCGTGTCAGCCGGCCAATGCCGGTGCTTCGGTAATGCGCCGCGAATCGTAACCGCTACGTAATGAAGTTGTCTACTGCGAGGGATTTGAGGACTGTGCAGGTGTCGCGGCACTTGATTGGTGCGGCAGCGCGGCCGCGCGAGGTGTTGTTATATGCGCACAATGAATCTGACTACGACGACGGAAACGGGCGGCAGGGTGGCGTTTTTTGCTGGCTAGAACGACACGTGCGCCCGAATCCGTTCAGGCTCAGACGATCCGCGCCCCGGCCCGGTACGTCGCGCGCGGCACCGGCAGAGCATCGAGCATGGTGACGCGCACGAAGTCCGCGCGCAAACCCGGCGCAATTGCTCCGCGATCATGCAAGCCCGCGGTACGCGCCGGTTCGGCGGACACGGTGGCCATGGCACGCGGCAGCGTCCAGCCGGCCTTGGCCACCAGTTCGAACACCGCGGTCAGCAGGCTCGAGGGCACATAGTCGGATGAAAGAATATCGAGCAGATCCGCTTTGGCCAGTTCCAGCGCGGACACGTTGCCCGAGTGCGATCCGCCGCGCACGATATTCGGCGCGCCCATGATGGTCGAAATGCGATGTTCGCGCGCCGCTTCGGCGGCAATCCGCGTCGTCGGAAACTCAGCCAGCACGATGCCTTCCGCCGCCGCCTGTTCGACGTGCTCGACCAGCGTGTCGTCGTGGCTCGCCACCGGCAAGCCGAGCGTCTTGCAGCGCGCGACGATTTCGCTGCGGTGCTTGTCTGCGTAGAGCTGCTGTTCGTCGGCCAGTTCCGCGAGCGCGGTTGTCACGTGCTCGTCGCTCAGCTTGCCGTTGCGCTCCTGAAAGCGGCGCCATTGTTCGCGGTCGTGCCATTGACGCTGGCCTGGTGTGTGATCCATCACCGAGGCAAGGCGCAGCAACGGATGCGTGCACAACGAATCGAACACTTCGACCACATCTGCCGTGGCGATTTCGCAGCGCAGATGCAGGAAGTGTTCGGCGCGCAGCAACTGGCGCTCGGAGAAACGCGTGAGTGCTTGCGCGCATTGCGTTTGCAGATCGCGGCCACGCAAACCGACATTCGAGCGCGAGCCGATGGCGAGCGCGTCGAATACGGTCGTAATGCCGGCGGCCGCCACCTGTGCATCGTGGATCACGAACGCGGCGTCCGTATTCCATTGCACACCGGGGCGCGGCGCGAGATGCTTTTCCAGGTTGTCGGTGTGCAGTTCGATCAGACCGGGCAACAGATAGTCGCCGTCCCAGTCTTCGGCTTCGCGCGCAGACGTCGTGCCGCGTTCGACGTCGCGGATCTTGCCGTCTTCAATGCGCACCACGCCGGTAAATACGTCGTCTCGCGTCACGATGCGAGCGTTCCTGATCAACATCGACATGCTCCGTTTGAGTCTTTTTCAGTGAGGTCAGTGTAGCGCTGCTTTGTGACGCAGCGGCGGCTGGAGTTCGAGGCGGCGCGTCGCCACCCGGGTGCGGGTGTCCTCGTCGTGGAAGATCCCGACAATCGCGGCGCCGCGCTCGCGTGCTTCGATGATGAGGTCCGCCACCACCGCGCGATTTTCTGCGTCGAGCGAAGCAGTCGGCTCGTCGAGCAACAGCAGCGGATGCCCGGCAATCAGGCCGCGCGCGATATTCACGCGCTGCTGTTCGCCGCCGGAAAACGTGGCGGGCGCGAGCGACCACAAGCGCTCAGGCACATTCAGCCGCGCCAGCAAGGCGGCGGCGCGCTCGCGCGCTTCATCCTCCGCCACGCCGCGCGAGACGAGCGGCTCGGCTACGAGGGTCAGTGCCGTTACGCGCGGAATCACGCGCAGAAACTGACTCACGTAGCCGACTACGCTGCGCCGCAAACGCAAAACGTCATGCGGCTCGGCGCCGGTGATCGCGACGCACTGCTCTTCGCGCGCATCCGAGCGGATGGCAATGGAGCCCGAACTTGCCAGATAGTTGCCGTACAGGCATCGCAACAGCGTACTCTTTCCCGCGCCGGACGGCCCGACCAGCACGACACATTCGCCCCGTTCGACCTCGAGCGAGACGCCTGCCAGCGCGTCGATCCGCACGCCGCCCTGGGCGTGCAGCGTAAACGTTTTGCCGATATTGACGGCGCGCAGCATCAACGCTGCGTTGTCGATGAAAGCGCGCTCGGACGCGGATGATTCGATAGATGACATCGTGGACCTCAAACCGGCAGGACGGAAGAAACCAGCGTTTGCGTGTACGGGTGCTGCGGATCGTCGAGCACCTGATCGGTCAGGCCCGCTTCGACGACTTCGCCGCCTTGCATCACCATCAGCCGATGCGCCAGCAAGCGCGCCACGCCGATATCGTGCGTGACGATCAGCACCGACAGATGCAGCGTGCTCGTGAGGGTGCGCAACAGATCGAGCAGGCGTGCCTGCACCGAAACGTCGAGACCCGCCGTGGGCTCATCCATGAACACGAGCCGCGGACCCGTGACGAGGTTGCGCGCAATCTGCAGGCGCTGCTGCATGCCGCCGGAAAACGCGGCGGGGAATTCGTCGATGCGCGTGGCATCCAGTTCGACGCGCTCCATCCATTGCGTCGCGGTGTGGCGAATCTGGCCGTAATGGCGCGCGCCGACCGCCATCAGCGGTTCGCCGATATTGGCGCCGGCGGACACGCCGCTGCGCAGCCCGTCGCGCGGATTCTGCTGCACGAAACCCCACTCGGTGCGCATCAGCAAGCGGCGGCGCGGTTCGGACAGCGCCACCAGGTCGATCATGTCGCCATGCGCGGCGTTGTAATGCAGCGTGCCGCTGTCGGCTTCGGTGCGCAAGGCAAGCGTGTTCAGCAAGGTGGTCTTGCCCGAACCCGATTCGCCGACAATGCACAGCACTTCGCCGGGATACAGATCGAAGCTCACGTTCCTGCAGCCGTTGCGGCCGCCAAACTGCTTCGTGATGGCGCGGGCGCTCATAAGCGGCGTCATGCGGATTCTCCTTCACCAGTTTCAACAGCCTGCTGCTCGCGCCGGTCGTGGCAGTAGTCGCTGTCCGAGCAGACGAACATGCGCTTGCCGCTATCGTCGACGATCATCTCGTCAAGGAAGCTCTCTTTCGATCCGCACAACGCGCACGCATGTTCCCAGCGCTGGATTTCGAACGGATGGTCGTCGAAGTCGAGGCTGCGCACTTTCGTATAGGGCGGAATTGCATGGATGCGCCGCTCGCGTCCGGCGCCAAACAGTTGCAGCGCGGGGTTCATATGCATCTTCGGATTGTCGAACTTCGGGATCGGCGAGGGCGAACTCAGATAGCGATCGTTGACGATCACCGGATAGTCGTAGGTGGTGGCAATCCCGCCGTGATGCACGATGTCCTCATAGAGCTTCACGCTGATCAGACCGTAATCGGCGAGCGCGTGCAGCTTTTTGCATTCGGCGACGCGCGGTTCCAGCCGGTAGAGCGGCTCGGGCATCGGCACCTGATAGACGAGAATCTGCTTGTCGGTGAGCGGCGTTTCGGGAATGCGGTGACGGGTTTGCACAATCGTCGCTTCCGAGGTGTGGCGCGTGGTCGCGACACCCGTGGTGCGGGCGAAGAAGCGGCGGATATTGACCGCGTTGGTGGTTTCGTCCGAACCCTGGTCGATCACTTTCAGCGTATCGCTGCTGCCGATGATGGCGGCAGTGACCTGAATGCCGCCTGTACCCCAGCCGAACGGCAGCGGCATTTCGCGCGACGCGAACGGCACCTGGTAACCCGGCACCGCGACCGCCTTGAGCAGCGAGCGGCGAATCATGCGCTTGGTCTGTTCGTCGAGATACGCGAAGTTGTAGCCTTCCGCTGCGCTGTCGAAGGTCGCGGTTGCCATGTGTGTGTCGGGCGCGTTCATGCTGCTTGCTCCTGATCGGGCTCGTTGCTTTCAGTGCTGTCAATGCTTGCCGTGCGTGCAGCCTGGGTTTGCTCGACATGTTGCGCGCGCAAGCGTCGCACGAGTTCGAGTTCGGCCTGGAAGTCGACGTAGTGGGGCAATTTCAGATGCTGGACAAAGCCGGACGCTTCGACGTTATCGCTATGCGACAGCATGAATTCGATGTCCTGGGTGGGCGACTCGATCGTCTCGCCGAGTTCTTCGGCGCGCAGCGCACGGTCCACCAGGGCCATTGCCATCGCCTTGCGTTCCGAATGACCGAAGGCCAGTCCGTATCCTTGCGTGAAGGTGGGGGGCACCTCGGTACTGCCGGCGAACTGGTTGATCATCTGGCATTCGGTGATGTCGATTTCGCCGATTTCGACAGCCTCACCCAGCTCGTCCAGTTCCATTTCGACCGTGACGGACCCGAAGCGGATCTCGCCTGCAAACGGGTGCGAATGTGCATAGCCGCGTTGGGTCGCGTAGCCCATGGCGAGCAAGAAGCCTTCATCGCCACGTGCGAGATTCTGCAAGCGGGTCGCGCGGTTCGCCGGGAACGCCAGCGGTTCGCGGGTCAGGTCGCGAGGTTCTGCCGCTTCTCTCGCGGGCGTTTCCTGCTCGATCAACCCTTCCTTGTTGAGCAAGGTGACCACGCGCGGCATCGCTTCGGTCTTCGCCGTTGCGCTCGCTTGTGGCTCGGCAACGTGAGCGGCGCGTTCGTCGCCGTTGGCCTGGGCGTCGGCCATCAACGCGAAATCCAGCAGACGTTGCGTGTAATCGTACGTGGCACCCAGCAGCTGGCCGCCCGGCAAGTCCTTGAAGGTTGCGGAAATGCGGCGCTCCGCCACGATCTTTTCGGTGTCGAGCGGTTGCGTATAGCCGAAACGCGGCAACGTGGTGCGATACGCGCGCAACAGGAAGATCGCTTCGACGAGATCGCCGGCAGCCTGCTTGATGGCGAGTGCCGCCAGCTCTTCGTCGTACACCGACCCTTCGGTCATCACGCGGGACACGGCAAGGCGCAATTGCTCGCGAATCTGCCCGACGCTCAGTTCGGCAAGCCGCGTATCGCCGCGGCGCGCCTTGTCGAGCAGACGCCACGATGCTTCGATCGCGCGTTCTCCACCCTTGACGGCAACGTACATCAGTTCACCTTTGCTTGAGTTGTGCGCGGCAGGCCGATCAGCGCGTTACCGCACACGAGATAGCAATCGATACCGCACGGAAACAGCGGCGCGAGGCCGGCGCGTTCGCGCCAGAAATGTTCGGGTAAGCCAACCGGCGCGATGGTGGCGGTGTTCTCGATCCCAGGGCCGCTCAGCACGATGGGTGCGCCGCCCGTCAGCGCGTCGACGCGAATCAGCAAGGTCACCGACTGTTCCGGCGATTCCGCCGCGCCCAAAGAGAAGTGCTCCAGTTGCGGCAGTGCCGATGCGTCGTGGATATACGCGAAGGCAGCGTCGTGCGCGTCGTCGACGAGCGGTGCGCCGGTATGAAAGCGCAATGCCGAAGCCAGAGCCGCATCGGGCTGCGCGAGCCACACGGGCGTCGAGTAGTCGCACAGCGTGAGTAGCGCTGCCAAAGCAGCCAGATCGGCGCGCGAGCGATGCGTGCCATTGGCTTGCGCCGCCGGCAACACGTTCTCGACGAGGCCCACCGTGCCCGGGCGCGACAATGCGTCGAGCAGCGTGCGAAACACGGCTTGCGTGTCGTGCACCGGATCGGCAAAACCCGGCGCCAGCGTGGAAAGGGCAATCTGCGAGGAATTCATTGAAGGTTCCATGGGATGTTCCATCAGTTGCCCCGCACCATCGTGAAGAATTCGACGCGCGAGGAGGCAGCCTCTTGCCGGCGGCTCTCACGTTGGCCGGCGAGTTGTGCGGCGAGCGGTTCGATCAGTTGTCCATAGAGGCGCGCGTGTTGCTCCGGCAACTGCAGCAGCGCATCGGCGAGCGCAGCGAGTTCCGCGCGGCGGCGATCGCGCCCCAGGTGGCATGCGACGCCCACCGGTGCATGTTCGGCGGGACTGCGCAAACGCAGGGTGGCGCGTGTGACAGTGGCTTCGCCGAGGTTGAAGGCGTCGCCGCTGCCGCCCACGCGGCCGCGCACCATGGCGAGACCGGTTTCGGGCGGACGCAGCCAGTCGAAGGCGGGGGCGGCCGTGCCATCCAGCGCACGGCTCAAGGCGGCTTCAAGTTCGGCGCGCGGCGTGTGGGCAAGCACGGCCATCCACGCGCGCCGGGTAGCGGCGCAAGGCGACGGCAAGGAGGAGGCGGAAGAGGCGCTCATCGAGATTCCTGTTGATCCAGCATACGGACATTTGACCATCTATTCATCTAAACGTCTAGACGTTTAGAGGTAAAATCGTTGTGCCTGCAGCGTCTTCGTGATTTCATATTTTCATCACGGCTGGCGCACTACAATGCACGACACAACGAATATTTGAACTGAAGGGAATGACAGCACCATGACATCGAACGATACCGCCGCGCCGGGCGCGCAACTCGAACGTGGCGCGGGCGTTGCCGTGTGGCGGCAGATCGAACAGATCCTCGCCGCTGAGATCGCCGCCAGCGGCTTCGGCGCGGACGGCCGGCTGCCGAGCGAGGGCGAGCTGGCCAAGCGCTTCGACGTCAATCGCCACACCGTGCGGCGCGCCATGCTTGGACTGGCGGCGCTCGGGCTGGTAAGCGTCGAGCAGGGGCGCGGGACTTTTGTGCAGCCAGGCGCCATCGACTATACGATCGGCCGCCGCACGCGTTTTACCGAGAACCTGCGCCAGCAGCATCATGCCGCCGGCGGAGCGATGCTGTCGGCGGCCCGCGTGAAGGCCGAGCCGAACGTCGCCAAGGCGCTCGGTCTGCGCGCCGGCGCCTCGGTGTACCGCATCGAGTCGCTGCACGAATCGGACGGCGTGCCGCTCACGTTTGCGCGCAACTGGTACCCGGCCGCGCGTTTCGCGGATCTGCCCGAGGTGCTGGAGCGCACGGGCGGTATCACCAAGGCGCTGGCCGAGTTTGGCGTGAGCGACTATCTGCGTAAATGGAGCCGCATCGGTAGCGTGTTGCCCGAGCCGGAAGTCGCGCGGCGTCTGAACATCAACCGCCAGCAGCCGGTGCTGTGGGTGGAGAACGTCGACGTGGATCTGCAAGGCACGCCGATCAAATACGGCGTGACGCACTTCGCCGCCGACCGCGTGCAACTGATGGTGGAACACGACGTATGAGCACGGCTGCATGGGTTGCCAATGAAGCCGTGGAGTGGTCCGCCGACGCACGTTTCGCGATCTATTACGCGCCGTCGCGCGCTTCCGCGTGGTGGCGGGCCGGCTCGGAATGGCTGGCGGGCGACGCCGAAACCGGCGTCGCGTACACGCCGCCGCAACCGGAAGCGCTGTCACGTCCTCTCAACGAATTGACCCACGCGCCGCGCCGCTACGGCTGGCACGGCACGCTGGTCGCTCCCTTTCGTCTTGCTGACGGTGTAGGCGCCGGTCATGTGCTGGCCGAGTCGCGCCGCTGGGCGCAAACGCAGCAGCCGTTCGCACTCCAGCTAGAAGCCGCCACGCTCGGCGATTTTGTCGCGCTGCGCCCGGCTAGCGCCGCTGGCGACCTCGCCATACGCGAACTGGCTGCCAACGCGTTGCGCACATTGCACCCGCTGCGTGCCGCACCCACTGCCCAGGATCTGGCGCGCCGTCTTGCGGCGCCGTTGACGGAACGCCAGCGGGCCTTGCTCGTCGAATGGGGCTATCCCTATGTGTTCGACGAGTTTCGTTTTCACATGACGCTGTCCAGTTCGCTCGACGCCGCGGATGAGCGCGCGGCTCTGGTCGCATGGTGGCAGAAGCGGATTCCGGAGTTGGGCCCGCTGCGCGTCGACGGCGCCGCGCTTTTTGTCGAGCCTGCGCCCGGCGCGCCCTTCGTGCTATGGCAGCGTCTGCCGTTTCAAACCGCTGGAGTGGAGCAACAATGAGTGGCCGTTTGATCTATGTGATGGGCCCGTCCGGCGCGGGCAAGGATTCGCTGCTGGGTTTCGCGCGCAACCGGCTGACAGGTGAGCCGGTTCTGTTTGCGCATCGCTACATTACGCGTCCCAGCGGCAATGGCGAGCAGCACGTGGCCCTCACGGAGGAGGAGTTCGCGGCGCGTTCCACGCTCGGCCTGTTCGCGCTCGAATGGTCGAGTCATGGCTTGCGGTATGGCATCGGCATCGAGCTCGATGCGTGGCTCGAGCGCGGCTGCACGGTGGTCATCAACGGCTCGCGCGAGCATTTGCAACACGCGCTGGTACGCTATCCGGCTGCCGACGTGGTGCATATCGACGCCGCGCCGCATGTGCTCGAAGCGCGTCTCGGCGCCCGCGCCCGCGAAAGCGCGGAACAGGTGGCGGCGCGGCTGGCGCGGCGCGCGCCGTTTTCGCTGCCGGATGGGGTGCGCCTGATTGCCATCGACAACTCCGGCGCGCTCGAAGACGCCGGCCACGCGTTCGTCGACGTCGTGCGCGGCGCGGCGGCTTTCGAGCGGTAATCGGGGCGGCGTCGCCGCGATCCGTCCCATTCCAGGACACCCACCACGCCCGACGCCGCGCCATACGTCCGATTTTGCGACATCCACGCGGATTCGGGCGCGGCGCGCTGCGTCTTCCATCCCCGTCATTTTCTCTCACCAGCCGCAGGCATAGACCTGTCGCGCGGATTCCCCCTCCATTGGCATAGAGCTTGCTGAGTTCGTCACGCGAAGCAGAACGATGGACGCACCATCGAGCTTCGCCGTTGCCGCCTCGCCGTCACGGTTTGTGTTCCACACGTGGCGGAGTCATTCACGCCAAACGCCCCGTACGAGCGAAGAACGCATCATCGAAGAAGCGGCCAAGGCGGCCCGCGGGTTCCATGGCGACCCATCCTGGAGGAGACAAAACGTGAAAGCTTCTGTGCTGCATGAGTACGACGAGTCATTGACCCGCGACGAGTTCGTGCGCTACGAGGAGGTTGCCGATCCGAAGATCGAGCGGCCCACGGACGTGATCGTGCGGATCGGCGGCGCCGGTGTCTGCCGCACCGACCTGCACGTAGTGGAGGGCATCTGGCGCAGCAAGGTTGACGTGAAGCTGCCCTACATCATGGGCCACGAAAACGCCGGCTGGGTCGAGGCGGTCGGAAGGGCGGTCGAAAGCGTGAAGGTCGGCGATCCGGTGATCTGTCATCCGCTCGTGACGAGCGGGCACTGCCTCGCCTGCCGGCGCGGCGACGATATGCATGCCACGGAAAGCCAGTTTCCCGGCATCAACGCCAATGGCGGCTACGCCCAATACCTGCTCACCGGCGAGCGCTCGCTGATCCAGTTGCCGAAGTCGTTAGCGCCCAAAGACGTCGCGCCGTATACCGACGCCGGCTTGACCGCTTACCGCGCGGCAAAAAAAGCGTCGCGTCATCTGCTGCCAGGTCAGTTCGCGGTGGTGATCGGCGCGGGCGGGCTGGGTCACATCGGCATTCAGGTCCTGAACGCGCTGTGCGCGGCTGAAATCATCGTGGTCGACCGCTCGGAGGTGGCGCTGCAACTGGCGAAGGAGTGCGGCGCGCATCACATGGTCAAGGGCGACGGCAACGAAGTCGAGCGGGTGCTCGAACTGACCGGCGGCAATGGTGCGGAAGCAGTGATCGATTTTGTCGGCGAAGGCGATGCGGTCGCCAAGGGGCTCGCGATGACGCGCAATGCGGGCTTCTATTACATCGTCGGCTATGGCGGCAAGATCGACATACCGACCATCGACATGATCACGAGCGAGAAGACCATCGTCGGCAACCTGGTCGGCACTTATCCGGAGCTGGTCGAACTGATGGCGCTTGCCGATCGCGGCCTCGTACATCTGGCGACGCGGGAATACCCGCTGAGTGAGGCGAACCAGGCGCTCAAGGACTTGCACCACGGCAAGGTCAAGGGCCGGGCGGTGCTGATTCCGTAGATTCGCAGCGGGTGAACCTGAACCGGGAGAACGCCGTGATTGCGCAGCGCAATGCCGCATCGCTTTTCGAACGGATGCGGCTGGTCATCGCACTGACCGAGGTCAACTCCCATCACTTGCGCGGCGAAAGCCGGCGCGCCGGCGCGGAGATCGAGCTGGCGTGCGCGCTCGCCTGCGAGAAACGCGACGGCGCTTCGCCTGACGGCACGCGGGAAATCGCGCAATTGCGCGAGCGGCTCGGCGAGGCAGAAAGCGCCCTGCAGGCGATCGAAGCCGAGCGTGAGCGGCTCGCTCACGAACTGGATCAGCTCGACGCGACAGGATCGAGCGGCAATCAAGGGGACTGGCAATGAATCGGATCCCGGTGACGGTGCTCACGGGTTTTCTCGGCGCCGGCAAGACCACGCTGCTCAATCGCATCCTGCGTGAGCAGCACGGCCGGCGTTATGCGGTGATCGTCAATGAATACGGCGCGATCGGCATCGACGGCGGGCTGGTGGTCGGTGCGGAAGACGAGGTCATCGAGCTGAACAACGGTTGCGTCTGCTGCAAGGTGCGTGGCGACCTGATTCGCGTGGTGGCGGGGCTGGTCAAGCGCAAGGACGGCTTTGACGGCATCCTGATCGAGACCTCGGGCCTGGCCGATCCCGCACCGGTCGTGCAGACCTTCTTCATCGACGACGAGATTCGCCAGCGCACCCGGCTCGACAGCGTGATCTGCGTGGCCGATGCCGGGCATCTGCAAGCGCGTCTGGCCGATAGCCGCGAAGCGGCGGAGCAGCTCGCGCAAGCCGATATCGTGCTGCTGAACAAGATCGATCTCGTGGATACGGCAGCGCTCGGCGAAGTTCAGGACGCGATCCGGTCCATCAATCCCACAGTCGAACAGCTGACGAGCGTGCGCTGCGAAGTGCCGCTCGCAGCGTTGCTCGAGCGCGGCGCATTCGATCTCAAACGCCTGCAGCTCGCTGCATCGCAGAAGGAAGCGAGCGCGCAGTCGCACGGCGAACGGAGCTGGCGTTACGTACCGGTCCAGCCAGGGGCGGCGGTTAGCTCCGGACGGCACAGTCACGGCATCGACAGCGTGTCGCTGCGGGTCGAGCGGCCGCTCGAGCGCACGCGGTTTCTCTCGTGGCTGCAGCAACTGATCGTGGAGCAGGGCCAGGATCTGTTGCGGGCGAAAGGAATCGTCGATCTGGCCGGCTCCGAGCGGCGCTTCGTATTTCAGGGCGTGCATATGACGATGGACACCGACTTCGACCGGCCCTGGCGTGCCGACGAGCACCGCGACAGCCGCCTCGTGTTCATTGGCCGCAATCTCGACCGGCGCGAATTGCGCGAAAGCATTCGCCACTGCGAGATCGACTCATGAACGCGCCGCCGCTTCTGATCGAACTGCTGGGCGCCACCTGGGTGACCGGGGCGCCCGTGGTCGCGGCCGCCTGGGACACGGCGGGCCAGTGCGCCGGCTTTGCGCTCGGCGACGGCACGCTGGCGCTCGCGACCGGCACCTGGGACGGCGGCCCGCAACTCAAGCCGCGCGAGAGCGGTGGTGTCGAGTTCGTGCAGGCGCAAGCACCGCCCGCGCCGCTCGCACGTTATAGCGTGCACGAAGGCACCTGCCTCGCATTGGCGGCGGATCCTGCGGGCGGATTTCTGAGCGGCGGCGACGATGGCCGGCTCGTCCATCTGGACCTCGACGGTTCCAGCGAGGTGCTGGTGGAGGCGGCCGGCGCATGGATCGACCTCGTCGCGGCCAGTCCGGCGGGAGGACGTGCCTATGCATCGGGCCGCCGGGTTCACCGGCTCGGAGCGCGAGCCGCGAGCCTGAGCCTGCCCGGCTCGGCGACCGCACTGGCCTTCGATACGGCGGGAACCCAACTGGCGATCTCGCATCGCGGCGGCGTCACGTTGTGGTCGACGGCCACGCTCACTGAGCGCGAGCTCGAGTGGCCCGGCTATCACCGCACGCTCGCCTGGAGTCCCGACGGCCGCTATCTCGTGAGCGGCATGGAGGAGAACGCGCTGCATGGCTGGCGTCTGCCGGACGGCGCGCACCTCGAGATGGGCGGCTATCCCGGGCAGCCGCGTTCGCTGTCGTTTTCAGCGGACGGCCGCTTTCTCGCCACGAGCGGCGGCTCGCGCGCAATCTGCTGGGGATTCGACCCGCCAGGCGCCGACGATCAGCCGCACGAATGCGGGATGGCCGGCAAGACGCCGGTGAGCCGGGTGGTCTGCCATCCGGTGCATCCGATGATTGCAGTGGGCCATCACAGCGGCGCGGTGCTGCTGTGTCAGCCCGGCAGCAACGACGTGCTGTTCATCAAAGGTTCAGGCAACAGCGCGGTCACGGTGATAGCCTGGTCGCCGGATGGCACGCGCCTCGCATTGGGTAACGAGGCCGGCGAGCTCGCGCTGGTATTCCTGCCGGACGAGCTGTTCCGCTTCGGACGGCGCAGGTGAGGGAGCGGCCGGCTCGATCACATACCAAGGAGACGACGATGAGCATCGAACACCCTTCCAAAGATCAGTTCTTCGAACGAGTAGGAGCGCTCGCCGACGAGATGATCGCTGCCTACGGCAAGGATTTTTCCATCGGTGTACTGGTTCTTGCGGCCCGCTTCGTTGCCGAGGGCAAGGCGCACGGCGAGGCTGAGCTCGCGGCAGCGTCCCAATATCGGACAGGTCCGTGACGCGGAAATGTCGCAGAACAAAACAGAACTCACCCAGCGGAATTTTTCGCGAAACCCGGCGCGCGTTACCCAGTCTCGTTGACCGCCGCATTGCGCAAAGGTGGCACGGTTATCGCTCTACAGGTCTGCGTCAAGCGTAACGCGCTGACGTCCGCAGCAAAACAAGAATGGCAGGAGACACGCTCAAGAAGACCGGCAGCCCCTGCCTGTCCTTCGACCTTGTTGTCCACCATCTTTCGTTTGAGAGCGCGGCGACCCGTCCGCGTGGTTGACTCTGGTCCTGGCGTTAGCGGGCCCTGTCCGAAGCGTCGCGTTGCGACGGTTATCGTGAAATGGAACTAGGAGAGCTCAATGTCTGATGGATTAACGCTCAATAAGATCACGTCCCAGCGCGGGATCAGCATTGGCGAGGCGGCACGCCGCGTTGCCGATCTCGGCTGGACCCCCAGTTACGTCCAGGAAGCGATGACCTTCCCGACGGACTACAAGATCAGCAAGGCGCCGCGTGACCCGATGAAGCAGGTGCTGCGCTCGTATTTTCCGATGCAGGAGGAAAAGGACAACCGCGTCTATGGCGCGCTCGACGCCGCCTTGCGCGGCGACATGTTCCGCAATGTGCAGCCGCGCTGGGTGGAGTGGATGAAGCTGTTCCTCGCGATCATTCCGTTCCCGGAAATCTCCGCGGCGCGGTCGATGGCGATGCTAGGGCGGCTCGCTCCCGGTGAGGAACTGCGCACCGGCTTCACGATGCAGATGGTCGACGAGTTTCGCCACTCGACGATCCAGATGAATCTGAAGAAGTGGTACATGGAAAACTATATCGACCCGGCCGGCTTCGATATCACCGAGGCGGCCTTCGGCAAGTGCTATGCGACCACCATTGGCCGTCAGTTCGCCGAAGGTTTCCTGACCGGCGACGCGGTCACGGCAGCCAACGTGTTCCTGCAGGTCGTGGCGGAAACGGCGTTCACCAATACGCTGTTCGTGGCCATGCCGTCCGAAGCGGCGCGCAACGGCGACTATGCGCTGCCGACGGTGTTTCTCTCGGTGCAGTCGGACGAAAGCCGGCACATCGGCAACGGGCATTCGCTGGTGATGTCGATCATCAACGACCCCGACAACCACCTGCTGCTCGAGCGCGATCTGCGCTATGCGTTCTGGCAAAACCACGCCATTGTGGATGCGGCGATCGGTACCTTCATCGAATACGGCACCACGGACCGCGACAAGAACAAGGAATCGTATGCAGAGCTGTGGCACCGGTGGATCTACGAGGATTACTACCGGACCTACATGCTGCCTCTGGAAAAATACGGCATCAAGATCCATCACGACGACGTCGCCGCTGCCTGGGACCGGATCGTCAAGCAGAACTATGTGCATAAGGTCGCGCAGTTCTTCTCGGTGGGCTGGCCGGTCAACTTCTGGCGCATCGAAGCCCAGACGGAAAAGGACTTCGAATGGTTCGAACACAAATACCCGGGGTGGTATGCGGAATTCGGCGACTACTGGAAGTGGTATGCAAAGAAGAGCGTGCCTGGCGAGACCAACATGCTGTTCGATCAGGAGAACGGCTACGTCTATCCGCATCGCTGCTGGAGCTGTCTGGTGCCGTGTCTGATTCGTGAAGACTTCGTGGTCGACGAAGTCGACGGCCAGCTCTATACGTACTGCTCGGAATTGTGCCGCTGGACCCACAAGGTCGCGTTCGCCTCGGAATACGAGGGCCGTCCGACCCCGGCCATGGGCCGCTTCAGCGGACGTCGTCAATGGGAAGAGTGCTACCACGGCTGGGATCTCGCCGATTGCATCAAGGATCTCGGCTTCGTGCGCAGCGACGGCAAGACGCTCGTGCCGCAACCGCATCTGCGCTTCGACGATCGCAACATGTGGACGCTCGACCATGTTCGCGGTCACACGATTCAAAGTCCGATCGTGCTGTTGCGCGGCATGACACCGGAGCAGCGCGAGAAACATATTGCCGAGTATCGCGCCGGCTTCAAGATCAATCCGGTGCATTGACGAGGGGTCTCGTCCGGGACGCGGTCTGCATGCTTTCCGGACGAGACAGGAGCGCAACGATGAGCGACTTGCAAGAGAAGAGGCGCGACATGCCGGACACAGGCAATGACAAGGTCTTCCATACCGTTTACTTCGAGCCGGTTGGCGTCGAGATGTCGGTCGCGGAAGGCGAGACGGTGCTCGATGCGGCGTTTCGCCAGGGTATTGCGGTGATGCACGGCTGCAAGGAAGGTCAGTGCAGCAGTTGCAAGTCGCTACTGGTGGAGGGCGATGTCGAACTGAAAAAGTACTCGACGTTCGCCTTACCGGACTACGAGCGCGAGTCAGGTCACATCCTGCTGTGCCGCACGCTCGCCTATAGCGATTTGACCGTCGAGTTGCTGAACTACGACGAGGACCTGATGCGCCGCTCGATCGCGGTGAGCGAGTTCGACGCGACGCTCACGAAGATCACCGCGCTCACCCACGACATCAGACTGCTGGAAGTGGCCCTGACCCGGCCTCTACGCTTTTGGGCCGGGCAGTATGTGGATCTGACGATACCCGGCGTGGGCATCACGCGCTCGTTTTCGATGGCGAGCACGCCGAACGGTCAGACGAAGCTCGAATTCATCATCAAGAAGTACCCCAATGGTGCATTTTCATCGCAACTGGATGACGGTTTGCAGCCGGGCGACCGGCTGGTAGCGAAGGGCCCCTACGGTACCTGTTTCCGGCGCGAGGATCAGCCCGGGCCGATGGTGCTGGTGGGCGGCGGATCGGGCATGTCGCCGCTGTGGTCGATTCTCAACGACCACATTCAGAGCGGCGAGCAACGGCCGGTGCGCTTTTTCTACGGCGCACGCAGCCGCCGCGATCTGTTCTATCTCGACGAATTCGCCGAGCTGGAAGAGACGCTGCCGGATTTCCGCTTCATCCCGGCGCTCTCGAATGCCGAGCCGGAGGACGACTGGTCGGGCGCAACCGGTTTCATTCACGAAGTACTGGCAAAAAGCCTGCGCGAAGAAGGGCTCGACGGCGAGATCGATGCCTACACCTGCGGGCCGACACCGATGATCGAAGCGGTGATGCCCGTGCTGCAGATGGCGGGTGTCGCGCCTGAGCGGCTCTATTTCGACAAGTTCACCCAGGCCGTACGCTGACGCGCGCGTTGGCAGCGTGCTCACACGAAGTACCCAGACGAAGTGCCTATAACCGAAACAGGAAGGAGGACCAACATGAGTACGTTGCCAGAGCAAGCGCCGCTCAGGTCAGGCGCGGCCGGCGCGGCGCAGTTTGCCGGATGGGACAGCCGCAAGTACAACTATTTCGAGCCGAAAGGACGTAAGGCCAGTCATTACGAGGACATGACCGTCGATGTGCAGCCGGACCCGAAACGCTACCTGCTACAGGACTGGATCCTTGCGTTTGCCGACGGCACGCCGACCTATTCGCAAACCTGGACCGCGGCGCAAAGCACGGACTGGCATCAATTCCGCGCGGTCGATGAGGAATGGGAGCGCACCCATTATCAGCGGCAGTCGACCATTGTCGGCATGATCAGCAGCGCGATCCAGAATGCGCGGCGCTCGGGCGTGGTCAAGCGTTTCGACAAGACCTGGGTGAAGGTGCTGGAACAGCATCTTGGCGCGTACAAGCATGCCGAGTTCGGTCTGGGCACGGCCACCATGCACGCGCAGCGCTACGGCTACACGCAGATGATCAACAGCGCGATCCTCACGAACGCATCGTACAAGCTGCGCTTTGCTCAGGACCTGACGCTGTATCTCGGCGAAATCGCGCTGGACCTGCCGAACCTCGATCTCGATGCCGGCAAGGCGCACTGGCTGACCGATCCGATCTGGCAGGACACGCGGCGGGCGATCGAAACCATCGGCGGTGCGACGGATTTCCTCGAGAAGTACTTTGCCGTGAACGTGGTGTTCGAGCCGCTCGTGGCGGATCTGTTCCGCAGCGGTTTCGTGATGCAGGTGGCGGCCGCGCAAAACGACTTCCTGACTCCGACGGTCGTGTCCGCCGCGGAAGGGGACTACGAGCGCAATCTGGCCAACGCGGTCGAACTGTTCCACATGCTCGCCAACGATCCTCGCCACGGCGACGCCAACCGCAAGCTGTTTAGCGAGTGGCTGGAAAAACACGGGGCGCTGGCCTCTGCCGCGGCAAAGCAGCTACAGCCGGTCTGGTCGATTCCGCACGTGAAGACGGTCCAGTTCAACGACGCGCTGAACAGCGCGATCGAGCGGGCGGAGATGATCGCCAGAGAGATCGGCGTTCACTTTCCGTTATCGATCCGGGCCTGATTGATTGCATTCACATCCATTCGCCCCCATCACGCCCAAGCGCGCAGAGGAGTACGCAATGCAAGTGCATACCGACAATATCTTCAAGTCGATGAAGGACGTTCGCTTCGAGCAGACCATTTCGCATCAATGCGGCGTCACCATGAACGACAGCGTGGAGGCCCGCGCCATTGCTGAACTGATGTCGACCAAGCCGGGCATCACCGTGACCTATCTGCCGGCGATGATTCGCATCGACGGGCAAGGGAAGATCGAATTCCGGATGGGTGAGATCAGCGAGGTGCTGGGCCGCGAGATGACTCCGCACCTGTTCGAAATCTCCACTTCGACGCACTACGGCCGCATGGTGATGGTCGACGACGAGACCGTCGTGCTGTTCGGCAATATGGACGACGCGATGGCCTACGAGTGAGTACGCAGCCCGCTACCTGATCCGGCGGCCCGCCACCGAGGCGGTGGCGGGCCGCTCATACAACCACGGAGACGAATGTCATGTATCGAACCACGGACGGTGAGGAAATCTTCGTCATAGATGGACACGTCCATCTATGGGACGGCAGCAAGGCCAACCTGAAGAATGTGCACGGCCAGCAGTTCATCGATTGCTTTTACGCCTACCACTCGAACCTGAGCCCCAAGGAATATTTGTGGCCGAAGGAAAAGTTCGACAAGTACGGCGAGGATGCCATGTACAACGACCTGTTCGTCACGGGCTACGACGACATGGCGATCTGTCAGCCTACCTATCTGACGGACTTCTACAAGAACGGCTTCAACACGACGGAGAGCAACTATGTGTTGAAGAAGAAGTATCCGCACCGCTTCATCGTCAACGGCGCGTTCGATCCGCGCGACGGCGAGGCCGGGCTCGATCGTCTCGAAGAACTGGTGGCGCTCTACAAGATTCAGGGCGTCAAACTCTACACGGCCGAATGGCGTGGCGACAGCAAGGGCTACAAGCTGTCGGACCCGAGTGCGCAGCGCTATCTTGAACGCTGCGAAAAGCTCGGCATCAAGAATATCCACGTTCACAAGGGACCGACGATCCTGCCGCTCAATCGTGACGCTTTCGATGTGGCCGATATCGACGACGCCGCCACGAGCTTCCAGAACCTGAACTTCATTGTCGAACACTGCGGCTTGCCGCGGCTCGACGATTTCTGCTGGATCGCCACGCAAGAGACGAACGTCTATGGCGGTCTCGCGGTGGTGCTGCCGTTTATCCATACACGTCCCGAGTATTTCGCCCATGTGATCTCGGAACTGCTGTTCTGGATCGGCGAGGACAAGATCCTCTATGGCAGCGACTATGGCATCTGGTCGCCGAAGTGGCTGATCGAAAAGTTCATGGCCTTCGAGTTGCCGGAGTCGGTCAGCAAGGAAACGGGTGTGCAGCTGTCGTTGACGGCCAAGAAGAAAATACTCGGACTCAACGCGGCGCGCCTGTATGGAATCGACGTCGAGGCGCAGAAGAGTCTGCTGGAGGACGTCCGGCAGCCGGCAGCGGTCGGCGCATGAACGCCCCGGCTGCGGTGGGCGCGGCGGGCCACCTTGACGCCAGGACCGCCGAGGTGTGGGCGCAGCTTGCCGCCGTCAACGATCCGGAACTCGACGAAACGGTGACGGAGCTGGGTTTCGTCACCGGCGTCGAGGTGGAGGCCGGCGGCGCGGTGCAGATCGGCTTCCGGCTGCCGACCTACTGGTGCGCCGCCAACTTCGCCTACCTGATGGCCGACGACATGCGCCGCGCAGTGGCGGCCTTGCCGTGGGTCACGAAGGTTGCGGTGAGACTCGGCGAGCACATGTATGCCGACGAAATCAACTGTGGCGTGGCGGCCGGCGCGTCGTTTCAGGACACCTTTGGCGCCGCGGCCAACGGGGAAGTCGAGGATGTGCGGCAGATTTTTCTCGTCAAGGCGTTTCAGCGCAGGCAAGAGGCACTGCTGAGCTGGCTGCTCGCGCAGGGCGGCGAGGGCGCGGTGCTGGTGCGCGTGAGCATGATGGAACTGGATGCGCTGGCGAGCGGTCTGGCTTCGGCTTCGGCTTCAGACGAGGCCAATGGCATTCGGCTCGTCACGCGCTACCGCGAGCGGCGCTTCGTAGTGGGCCCGCGTATCGACGAGGCAGCGCAAGCGAATGCTCTCGCTTTCGTCGATAGCGACGGCGTGCCGCTTGACCCTGCCGGGTTGAACACGTATCTGCGCGCTTTGCGAAGAGTGGGTGTCAGTACCGAGTTCAACGGTGCATTGTGTCGCGGCTTGCTCGCCGCTCGCTACGGCGAAGCCGGTACAGCCACCGCAGTCGAAATCAAGCCCGTGCATTTCATGGATCTGCGTGCCCATGGCACAGGTAGTCCGTGCGCGGATTCGGGGCAGGCAGCAAGGCCCACGTAAAAGACAGCAATCCGAAATAACTGGACCCCAGGAGGAGCAGGATCATGCCGAACATCATGCTGCATGACGACGAGGCCCGGATGGCGCTCGGACGTGGCGTTGCGAAGCTGGCCAAGGCAGTGCGCGGCACGCTTGGCCCGCGCGGGATGAACGCGATTATCGACCGGCCGATCGGCACGCCGATCATTTCGCGCGACGGCGTGAGCATCGCCAACGAGATCGAGCTGGAGGATCCGTTCGAGAACATCGGTGCGCAGGTCGTGCGTGAGGTATCGAAGCAGACCAACGAAGTCGCCGGCGACGGCACCACGACGGCCACGGTGCTGGCCGACGCGCTGGTGCAGGACGGCCTCGCCTGTCTTGCGCAAGGCGCGAATCCCGTCGAGCTGGTCCAGGGTCTGGAGCTGGCCGTCAATGAAGTGATCGAGGCACTCAAGCGCGCAGCGACGCCGCTGCGCGGCAGCGAAGAGGTACGCGCCGTGGCAGTCGTGGCCGCCAACGACGAGTTCACCGGAAAACTCGTGGCGGAGGCGCTGGAGCGCGTTGGCGCAGATGGCATCGTCGACGTCGAATACGGCACGACGGTCGAAACGCGCCTCGAGGTGGTCGACGGTATGGCGTTCGATCGAGGCTATCTTTCGCATCACATGGTGACGGATATCGAACGCATGCAGGTGGTGCTCGACAATCCGCTGATTCTGATGACCGATCAACGGCTGCAGTCGCAGGAAGAAGTGGCGGCCTTGCAGGCACTCGCGACGCAGAGCAAGCGTCCGTTGCTGATCATTGCCGAAGAAGTGGCGCCGGCTTGCGTGATGACGCTGCTCGCGTGGCGCGACAACGGCGGCGTGCCGGTCGCGGCGATCCATCCGCCCGAATATGGGCATTGGCGCAAGGCCATGCTGGAGGACATTGCCATCGTCACCGGCGGCAAGGTGATCGCGCGTGACCTGGGCGGCAAACTGGAGGCGACCGAACTACGCGACCTGGGGAGCGCGCGCCAGGTGCGCATCTCGTCGAACCAGACCATCATTACCGCCGGTGGCGGCGATACGGCTGCGATAGCGGCGCGGCGTCAGCAGGTGGCGCGCCAGTACGAGATGGCGCCGGAAAACGTCGAGCGCGATAAATATCAGGTGCGCCTCGCGAAACTGTCGGGCGGCACGGCGCTGATTCTGGCCGGTGGAGCAACGCCGGTTGAACAGAAACGGCGGCTTCATCTGATCGACGACGCGATTCACGCTGCGCGCGCGGCGATCGCCGAGGGCGTGGTACCCGGGGGTGGCATGGCGCTATTGCGCGTGTCGTCCGAACTCGAAGGCGTGATTGCAAAAACCCACGGCAGCGTGCAGCAGGGCGCCAGATTGCTGCAGCGCGCGCTGGCCAAGCCGCTCTTTCATATCGCCACGAATTGCGGCCTCGATGGTGCGGCAATCGTGACGGAGGCCGTGCGGGCAAAACCTGGCATGGGTCTGGATGCGCGCAGCGGTGCGTTCGTCAATCTGATCGAGGCAGGCATCATCGACCCGGTGCGGGTCAGCTACAGTGCGGTGCGTAACGCGGCATCGGTAGCGGGCCTGATCTTGACGACGCAGACATTGATCGCGAAGAAGCCGGAGACGCTCGATCCAACCGCCGGACCCGCATTAGGTGCGGGCGCCGAATTGCTCGGCCGTCAATAGAAGCGCTATAGCCGGCTATATCTGCTTTGCAGGTGGCCGGTCGATGTCAAACAGGTGACACAGAAAGGCTGCGATCGGCGATGATCGAACGGCCACGCAGGAAAGGAGACGAACGATGGCTAGGGACGCGGCACGCCGGCTCAAGCGCGGCTTGGGCTGGAGCATCACGTTGGGCGGCACCTGTTTGCTGATGGCCGATTTGAGCGCGGCAGCCACGCCCTTTTTTCACGGTGTGGTCGACGCCATCATGAAGGCAATGGCATGACACGCAGGTTCGCGCCGTGCGTTGCTTCGCTCTGTGTTTTCCCCAAAAGACGCGCTGAAAATCCAGGCCTATACTAGGCCGCGAACGCGCTGCCAGTTTTTTATGGAAGCAGACAGGAGTCCCCACTCGAAACATACCCGCGAGTCACGACGAGGCCGGCCGCAGAGCCAGGTTCCGCGCTGACGCATCGCCGTGGAGGAAAGCTGTGGCGAGGAGACATCAGATTGGCAGCATGTCGGGTCTAGGCGATCAGGCGGCGATGCGCAGCATCGTCGCGAACGCGCAGCGCGCCAGCGTGCGTCATTCCGACCGCGTCACCATGCTTGCATGGGAGCGTTTTCTGGCGGGTGAAACATCGACATCCGCGCCCACGGCCTTGATCGATTCCTGGCAACGCAGTCTGCAATCCGGTGTCAGCCCCACGGCGGGATCGGCGCCGATCGCGGTGCGCGGCGACGCGATTGCGGAGTTGTGCTGGCGGCACCGCGAATTGCTGGCCGCATCCGATCGTCTGTTCGCCATTACGGCCGACCTCTTCGCCGATTCGCACTCCGTGCTGTTGCTGACCAACCAGGACGGCATCATTCTCAAGGCCGCAGGCGACCTGCGCACCCTCGCCGCGGCCGAAAAAATCCATTTGACGATTGGTGGCGACTGGCGCGAGGGGCATGCCGGCACCAATGGTATCGGCACGGCAATCGCGACGCGCGAGCCGACCTATATCCACGCTTCGGAGCACTTCTGCGAAGGCATCAAGTCGTGGAGTTGCGCGGCGGCGCCGATTTGCGAGCCCGGCACCGGCAAGGTCATCGGCGTGCTGGATATATCCGGGCCGCCTTCCACGTATCAGATCAACAACCTGACCCTGGCGGTGACAGCCGCGCGCCAGATCGAAATGGTGCTCGCCGAGCAGGCTGCTCGCGAGCATATGCGCCTGCTGTCGTTTTGCCTGCAACAGTTGTCGTCGTCGGATGCAACCGGGATGATCGCGATCGATCGCAGCGGCCGGCTCGTGCATACGACAGGCAAGATGACGCTGCCGGTCGGCATCGGCGAACGCTTTCCGGGCATGGACGAAAACTCCGCCGTCGAGGAATGGGCGCACCGTTTGCCCGCAGGCTTGAGTGCCGAATGGTTCAATCCGGTGGTGGTGGAGGGCAACACGATTGGCGCCATGCTGGTGGTGCCGGCGCGCTCGCGCTCCGTCGCAGCACGGGTCGCGCAGCGCAGCGGCGAGGCCGATCCGCAGCGCAACTGTTTCGCGCAGATCCAGGGCCAAAGCACGGCGATGCTGGCCGCGCTCCACCGGGGCCGTCAGCTTGCCTGCAGACGGGTACCGGTGTTGATCGAAGGTGAGACGGGCGTGGGCAAAGAACTGTTTGCGCGCGCCATCCACGGCGAGGAGGCGGGTGGTGGCCCTTTCGTCGCTTACAACTGCGGCGCGGCGTCGAAAGAACTGATCGCGAGCGAGTTGTTCGGCCATGTGCGCGGCGCCTTTACCGGTGCCACCACGGAAGGCCGCGCGGGCCGCTTCGAACTGGCGCACGGCGGTACGCTGTGCCTCGATGAAATCGGCGAGATGCCGCTTGAACTTCAGCCGGTGCTGCTGCGTGCGCTGGAGGAGGGCGTGGTGTACCGGCTGGGCGACACGCAGCCGCGGCACGTCGACGTGCGTCTGCTTGCGATGACCAATCGCAATCTGCGCGAAGAAGTCGAGGCCGGCCACTTCCGCCGCGATCTGTATTACCGCATCAGCGTCACGCGGATCCGCATTCCGCCGCTGCGCGAGCGGGATATCGACATCGACCTGCTCGTCGAGTATTTCAATCGCCGGCTCGCTCAACGGCACGGCGTGGTGGAACGACAATTGAGCCCCGAGATCATGGCGGTGCTGCGCGCCTACTCATGGCCGGGCAATGTGCGGGAAATGCGCAACGTCATCGAGAATCTGCTGTTGACGTCAAGCGAAGCGGCCGTGTCGCTCGACGAACTACCGGCTGAAATACTCGACGAAACCGCGACTGCCGGCGTCATGCGGCCGGTGCACGAGGAGGCGGGCAGCCTGGAGGAGACCGAACGGCTCGCCATCGCGCGGGCCGTGCATAGCGCGCACGGCAATCTGACTCAGGCCGCCCGTTCGTTAGGCGTTTCGCGCAGCACGCTTTATCGCAAGCTCGAACTCTATCAGCTGGAAGGCATCGTCAAACCAGGCAGCGAGTGACGTCGGTTTGCCTGGGCGTGCGGATTGCCGCGCGCTTCACGCCGTTCTTGACGCCGTATGGTGTGGCAGAATCTGTCACGTCGTGCTGCGGTCTCTTTGCGTATGGCCTGGCTGATGTGTGTCGGTCAATTGCCCCGCCTGCTCGCGACTGAATGATCCCTGTTCGAAGCGCAGCCTGACACCGGGCGGCGTCGTGCTCTGGCTCGCCGGTTCGCCGGTTCGCCGCATGGCTTGCGGTACACCCTATCTGGAGTTCCTGATGAGAGAAGCAGTGCGTCCTTCCGAACCTTCAACCGTAGATTCCCCTCCAGGTTTGACGCAACTCGCCGACCTCAGCGACGCAGCCGAAGGCCTGCGCGAAATTCGTCACCAGATCCACCGTCATCCCGAGCTGGCTTACGAAGAAGTTGCGACGGCGGCGCTGGTGGCGGACAAACTCGAACAATGGGGCTGGCAAGTGACGCGCGGCGTGGGACGCACCGGTGTAGTCGGCACGCTGAGGGTGGGCGACGGCGCACGCAGCATCGGCATTCGCGCGGATATGGACGCGCTGCCCATCATCGAGCAAACCGGCTTGCCCTATGCAAGCAGCACGCCCGGCAAGATGCATGCATGTGGCCACGACGGCCATACGACGATGCTGCTCGGCGCGGCGCACCATCTGGCGAAAACGCGCCGTTTCTGCGGCACGGTACATCTGTATTTCCAGCCGGCTGAAGAAACCGGTGTCGATAGCGGCGCGAAGACCATGATCGAAGAGGGTCTGTTCGAGCGCTTTCCGTGTGATGCGGTGTTCGGCATGCACAACCATCCGGGCGCGGAGCCGGGCGTGCTGCTGTTTCGCAAGGGGCCGTTCATGTCGGCGGGCGACAGGGCGGTCATCACGATCGAAGGCGTCGGCGGCCACGCGGCGCGTCCGCATCTGACGGTCGATCCGGTGGTCGTGACGGCCAGCATCGTGATGGCCTTGCAAACCATCGTGGCGCGCAATGTGGATCCCTCCCAGCCGGCTGTCGTCACGGTTGGTTCAATGCACGCGGGCACCGCAAGCAACGTGATTGCAAGTACCGCGAAGCTGGAGTTGAGCGTGCGCTCGTTCAGCCCGGAAGTGCGCGCGCTGCTGAAACAGCGCATCACCGAACTCGCGGAAAGCCAGGCCGCGAGTTACGGCGCCAGGGCGAGGGTGGAGTACGTCGAGGGCTATCCGGTGGTCGTGAATTCTGACGTCGAGACGCAGTTCGCGATTGATGTGGCCCGCGAACTGGTGGGCGACGACAAGGTGGTCGCGCACACCGACATCCTGATGGGCAGCGAAGACTTCGCGTTCATGCTGCAAAAGCGGCCGGGCACGTTCCTGCGAATCGGCAACGGCGTGGGCGAAGACGGCTGCATGGTGCACAACCCGCATTACGACTTCAACGACCGCAATCTCACGGTGGGCGCGGCATTCTGGACGCGGCTGGTTGAGCGTTATCTCGGGCAGTAATCGCGCAGCGAGGCCGCGATAGTGGCGCAGTAGTGGGGCAGTAGTGGGGCAGTAGTGGCCCAATATCGGCGAAGTAGTGGCGCAGAAAGGGCGCACTGAGGGCACCGCGACAAGCACCTAAAAAGGGCGGCGCGGGCCGCCGCCCGCCAGGGCCCCCTACCCCCGCCGCGCCACCAGGTCCGACACGTTTTGCGCGGCCTGCTGCAACGGCTCCAGAAACGCTTTTACCATTTGCCTGGCCGAATTCCGCTGGGCGTTACCGCTGATATTCATTGCGGCAATCACGCGCCCTTGCCGGTTGCGGATCGGCGCGGACAGCGAGATCAATCCCCCCTCCAGTTCCTGATCGACGATCGCCCATCCCTGGCGGCGCACCTGCGCGATCAACTTCTTCAGCTCTTCCTTGTCGGTGACGGTGCGCGGCGTATAGGCATAGAGCGGCGTCGAACTGAGCGTGGCGTCGAGCGTCTCGTCGTCGAGCGCCGACAACAGCATGCGGCCCATCGACGTGCAATATGCCGGCAAGCGGCTGCCAATCGACAGGTTGATCGTCATGATCTTATGGGTCGGCACGCGCAGCACATAGACGATCTCCGTGCGATCCAGCACGGCCGCCGAGCAGCTTTCGTGGACTTGCGCCGACAGTTCTTCCATCACCGGTTCGGCGAGATTCCAGAACGGCATGGAAGTCAGATACGCAAAGCCCAGATCGAGAATCTTCGGCGTCAGGCGGAACAGGCGTCCTTCGGCCTCGACATAGCCAAGGGTCTGCAAGGTCAGCAGAATGCGCCGGGCACCCGCGCGCGTGAGACCGGTCGCGGCGGCGACGTCGGTGAGCGTCTGCTCGGGCCGTTCGGCATTGAATGCGCGGATCACGGCGAGGCCACGGGCGAACGACTGCACGTACGAGTCGCCCGGCTTGTCCGGCGCGTCGGCAGCGGTGAGCGGATCATCGGGAGACGCTGGTGGGGCTTTGCTCATGGGCCTGTTGGGAAAGCGGTAGGTGACGGTCGCGGCGGCTGCGGGCGCCGTGCAGCACGACGGCGCGGCGCGCTGGGCCTTTCTGCACGGGGCGCGTAGAAAGCCGTGAAGATAGCTTAAGCCTTGCGTTTCGCCAACCTCGCCGAATTTACGCCGGTCAGGCGGCCAAAGGTGGGACCTGCTTCGCTGCATGCGTGTTTCATCATCGAAATGGCAGGCTGTATCAGGGTTTTCCGGGATGCGATCTCCCGGGTAAATTTGTATGATGACCAGACCACGTGACCGGTGCTGACATCATGTTCGAGAAAATTCCTGCCCGCGCGCTCAGCGATACGGTTGCCCAGCAGCTCTTGACGCAAATCGACAAGGGCGCCTTTGCGCAAGACGGCAAGCTGCCCACCGAGGCTGTCCTCGCGCAACAGTTCGGCGTGAGCCGCACGGTGATCCGCGAGGCGATCTCGCGTCTGAAGAACGAAGGCGTCGTGCAGCCGCGCCAGGGCAGCGGGGTGTTCATCGCTGCGCACGGCACGGTCCGGCCGCTGCGGATCGACTATGCGGAGGCCATCGAGGCCGGCTCGGTGCCGCAGATTCTCGCGTTGCGTCGAGCTATCGAAGCCGAGGTTGCATCCGAAGCCGCCCAGCGCCGCAGCGACGCGGACATGGCCGCCATCGACGCCGCGCTCGCCCGCATCGACGAAGCCGTCGCCGAAGGTCACGACGGCGTCGCCGAAGACGTCGCTTTCCACCGCACCATCGCGGTTGCCACCGGCAATCCGTATTTTCTCAAGACCCTCACGTTTCTCAACCAGTACCTCGAGGCGGGCACGCTTGTCACGCGCCGCAATGAGGCATTGCGTGAAGACTTCTCGCGCCAGGTGCGCGACGAACACGCGGCAATTGTCGCCGCGATTCGCGCGGGCGACGCGTCGGCGGCGCGTGAAGCCGCCAGCACGCATCTGTACAACGCTGCGCGCCGTCTCGCGGAAGCTGGGATCTGCTGAGCGGGCAAACGGCGCACGCGGTACACAACGCATTGATTGGAGAGGTGGAGCATGTCCGGAAAGGTCGGCGTGATTGGTTTGGGCGCGATGGGTTTGGGCGTTGCCCGATCCTTGCTGCGAGCAGGCTTTCAGGTCCACGCGTGCGATTTGCGCAGCGCGGTGTTGCAAGGATTCGTCGCGGAAGGCGGGATGGGTTGCGCGAGTCCGGCGGAACTGGGCGCGCAATGCGAAACGGTGATCACGCTCGTGGTCAATGCGGCGCAGACCGAAGCGGTATTGTTCGGCAGCGAAGGCGCGGTGGCGCAGATGAAACCCGGTAGCGTGGTGATTGCGAGCGCAACGGTCGCACCGGACTTCGCCGTCGCGCTGGGCAAGCGCGTCGAAGCGGCCGGTTTGCTGATGCTCGATGCACCGGTCTCGGGCGGCGCGGCGCGCGCCGCCGCTGGCGAAATGACCATGATGACCTCCGGTCCCGCCGCTGCCTACGCGGCATGCGAGCCCGTGCTGGCCGCGATTGCCGCGAAGGTGTACCGGCTAGGCGACGCTCACGGTATCGGTTCGAAAGTAAAAGTCATCAACCAGCTGCTGGCAGGCGTGCATATCGCGGCCGCTGCGGAAGCCATGGCGCTGGGCTTGCGCGAGGGCGTCGACGCCGAAGCGCTTTACGACGTCATCACGCATAGCGCGGGCAACTCGTGGATGTTCGAGAATCGCGTGCCGCATATTCTGAAGGGCGATTACACGCCGTTGTCTGCGGTGGACATCTTCGTCAAGGACCTGGGTCTCGTGCTCGATACCGCGCGCCGCACGAAATTTCCGTTGCCGCTTTCGGCGGCGGCGCATCAGATGTTCATGATGGCGTCGGCGGCAGGGCATGGCGGCGAAGACGATTCAGCGGTGATCAAGATCTTTCCCGGCATCGACGTGCCGGCGGCGCAATAACGAGGAGCGAGCGATATGACGGGTTCTGCCACACGTGCGTTGCTCGGCTGCATTGCCGACGACTTCACCGGCGCGACGGATCTCGCGAACATGCTGGTGCGCGGCGGTATGCGCACGGTGCAGACGATCGGTGTGCCGTCGTCCAGTGAGCCGCTTGAAGCCGATGCATTGGTGGTCGCGCTGAAATCGCGCACGATTCCGGTCAGGGACGCCGTCACGCAAGCGCTGGCCGCGCTCGAATGGTTGCGCGCGCAAGGATGCCGGCAGTTTTTCTTCAAGTACTGCTCGACCTTCGATTCGACCGACGCGGGCAACATCGGTCCGGTGGCGGACGCGCTGCTCGACGCGCTGTGCGGCGCCGATGCGCAAGCTTTCACGATTGCCTGTCCCGCGTTTCCGGAAAACGGCCGCACGCTTTATCGCGGCCATCTGTTCGTAGGCGATGTTCTGCTCAACGAGTCCGGCATGGAACATCATCCGCTCACGCCGATGACCGACGCCAACCTCGTGCGCGTCTTGCAGCGCCAGACTGAATCGAAGGTCGGACTGGTGCGCTACGACAAGGTGGCGCAGGGCGCCGAGGCGGTGCGCGTGTCGTTTGCAGCGTTGCAGCAAGACGGCGTGCGGATGGCGATTGCCGACGCGGTCTGTGACGCGGACCTGCACACGCTTGGCACAGCCTGCGCGAATCTCAAGCTGGTCACCGGGGGGTCAGGACTCGCCCTGGGTTTGCCGGACAATTTCCGCCGCGCCGGTTTGCTGGCCACCACCGCGAACGCGGCACAGTTGCCTAAGGTCGAAGGCCTGTCCGCCGTGCTGGCCGGAAGTGCATCGAAGGCGACCAACGCGCAGGTGGCCGCGTGGCGCGATGCGTCGCGGCCGGCGTTCCGGATCGATCCCCTGGCGATTGCGCGCGGGGCACCCGTGGTCGAGGAGGTGCTCGCGTTCGCGCGCGAGTACGCCGTCACGGGTCAACCGGTCCTGATCTACGCCACCGCTACGCCGGATGAAGTGAAGGTCGTCCAGCGCGAACTCGGTGCCGAGCACGCTGGGGAGCTGGTCGAAAAAACACTCGCCGCGATTGCGCAGGGTCTGCGTGATCTGGGGGTGCGCAAGTTCGTGGTCGCGGGCGGCGAGACTTCGGGCGCGGTCGTGCAGGCACTCGATGTGCGGATGCTGCGCATCGGCGCGCAGATCGATCCAGGGGTGCCTGCTACCGCCACCACCGGCGACGCACCGTTCGCGCTGGCGCTCAAATCCGGCAACTTCGGCGCCACGGATTTCTTCGCGAAAGCGCTGCGTCATCTGGAGGGCGCCGCAGCATGACGCCGGCGATCCGCTCCAGCAACGAGGCTGACGTGCGCGAGGAAATCTGCTCGACCGGCGCGAGCCTGTACGAACGCGGCTATACGGTGGGCACGGCGGGCAATATCAGCGCGCGTCTCGACGACGGCTGGCTCATCACGCCCACCGATGCCTGTCTTGGCCGGCTCGATCCCGCCGATATCGCCAAGGTCGACCTGGCCGGCAACGCGGTCTCGGGCGGCAAGCCGTCGAAGACCCTGGCGCTGCATCGTGGCATCTATGCACGCAACCCGCATACGCGCGGCGTCGTGCATACCCATTCGACCCATCTCGTCGCGCTCACGCTGGCCGGCGTATGGAGCGACGCCGACGTGCTGCCTCCCATCACGCCGTATTACGTGATGAAAGTGGGTCACGTACCGCTGATTCGCTATCGTCGCCCGGGAGATCCGCAGGTTGCGGAACAGATCGCGGCGCTTGCCGACAGCGTGCGCGGCGTGCTGCTCGAGCGGCTCGGCCCGGTCGTGTGGGAGCGCTCGGTCGCGCAGGCATCGTATGCACTGGAAGAACTCGAAGAAACCGCGCGGCTCTGGCTGATGTCGAACCCGCGCCCCGCGCCGCTCGACGAGGCCGCGCTCGAAGAATTGCGCACGGTGTTCGGTGCGCGCTGGTAATGCTGCTCCGGGCAGGCTGTCACGCATCACATCCAGCTGTCCGGGATTCGTCTAGTCAAACCAAGGAGTTGCTGTAATGCCTCGCTTCGCTGCCAATCTGACGATGATGTACACCGAACACGGCTTCCTCGAACGTTTTGCCGCTGCCGCGCAAGACGGCTTCAAGGCCGTGGAATACCTGTTTCCCTATGATTTTCCGGCGGCCACGCTGAAGGCGCTGCTGGCCGAGCACGGCCTCACCCAGGTGCTGTTCAATGCGCCGCCAGGCGACTGGGCGGCGGGCGAGCGCGGCATCGCTTCGTTGCCGGGGCGCGAGGACGAGTTTCGCCGCAGCGTGGATACCGCGCTCGAATACACTCGCGAGCTCGGCAATCGCAAGCTGCACGTGATGGCGGGTTTGCTCGGCGCCGGTCAAGCGCGCGAACGGCATCGCGAGGTGTATTTGCAGAACCTCGCGTATGCGGCGAAAACTGCTCAGGCCGAAGGCGTCATGATCGTCATCGAGCCGATCAACACGCGCGATATGCCCGGCTTTTTCCTCAACCGTCAGGATGACGCGCAGGCGATCTGCGCGGAAGTGGGCGCGCCGAATCTGAAGGTGCAATTCGATTGCTATCACTGTCAGATCGTCGAAGGCGACCTCGCGGTCAAACTGAAGCGTGATATGCCGGGCATCGGCCATATTCAGGTAGCGGGTGTGCCGGAGCGCAACGAGCCGGATAGCGGTGAATTGCACTATCCGTACCTGTTCGATGTAATCGACCAGCTCGGCTATGACGGCTGGATTGGTTGCGAGTACCGGCCGCGCGCGGGTACGTCGGCCGGGCTCGGGTGGGTCAAGCCGTACCTGAAGAACCAGGCTTGAAGAACGACGCTTGAAGCAAAGCGACTGGTAACGATCAAGGACGCTCGACATCATGAAAGTACTGATCACAGGCGGCGCAGGTTTTCTTGGCCAGCGCCTCGCGCGTGAACTGCTCTCACGCGGCGAACTGAAGGACCCGGACGGCAAGCCGCAGAAGATCACCGAATTGATCCTGCTGGACGTGGTAGCGGCAACGGGTTTCGACGACCACCGCGTGCGTATCGAGGTGGGCGATATCGCCGAGCGCAGCGTGCTCGAAGGCGTGATCGACGACACGACCTCGGCGATTTTCCATCTGGCCGCGATTGTCAGCGGCCAGGCCGAAGCGGAGTTCGATCTGGGCATGCGCATCAATCTCGACGCTTCGCGTTTGCTGCTTGAAGTCTGCCGGATGCGCGGGCATCGGCCGCGCGTCGTGTTTACGAGTTCGGTCGCCGTGTATGGCGGCGAGATGCCCGAGCTCGTACGCAGCGACACGGCGCTCAATCCGCAAACCTCATACGGAACGCAAAAGGCGATCGCCGAATTGCTGCTCAACGATTACTCGCGACGCGGTTTCGTCGACGGCCGCGTGCTGCGCCTGCCGACCATCAGCGTGCGGCCGGGCAAACCGAACGCGGCGGCTTCGTCGTTTGCGAGCGGCATCATTCGTGAGCCATTGAACGGCGAGACGACGGTCTGTCCGGTGTCACGCAGCACGAAGGTGTGGCTGCTGTCGCCGCGCAACGCGATTGCGTCGCTGATTGCCGGGCTTGAAATCGACGCAGACGTGCTGGGCATGCAGCGCGCGCTCAATCTGCCGGGCATCTCGGTCAGCATCGACGAGATGGTCGCGGCGCTGCGCGAAGTCGCCGGAGAGCACGTGGCGGCGCGCATCGAATGGAAAGTGGATCCGCGCATCGACAAGATCGTCGCTGGCTGGGCCGTGCGTCTCGACGCCACGCGTGCCGAGCAACTCGGTCTGAAGGGCGATGCCAGTTTCGCGGACGTGATCCGCAGCTATATCGAAGACGAAAAGATTCGTCTGACTTGAGGCGGCTGGCCGCGCTTCCTTCCTGTTCTTCCCGTCAGCGGTTTGTGGGCGTGCTGCGCCGCCTTCGCCGTCCCAAACCGCATCCATTCCCCTTGCTGGTAATCCCTGGCCCTGTCTGCGCATGCTTGACAGGGTTTCCGGCACGCGCCTATTATCGAGCCTGAATGTTCGATATACGATCTGTTGTTCATATATCGAACAAAACTCGAATCCGCCGGAACCATTCGCTGCTATCCTGCACTGGGGTTGTACGGAGTCCACGGTGGCAGCGTGGCTTGGATTCCGCAGAGTCCTTCCGCTTGCCGTCGCCTCATGCATGAGCGGCCATGGCGCGTTGCGCGACACCAGACGGGTGTAGCGGCTCACGCGGCGGCGCAAGCGGCGCAGTATCCAACTGGAGACATCACATGACTGAAGCTTTCCTGTGCGACGCGATTCGCACGCCAATCGGCCGCTACGCGGGTGCCCTGTCGTCGGTCCGCGCCGACGATCTGGGCGCAGTGCCGCTCAAGGCGCTGATGGAGCGCAACAAGGACGTCGACTGGAGCGCCATTGACGACGTCATCTATGGCTGCGCCAATCAGGCGGGCGAAGACAACCGTAACGTCGCGCGCATGTCGTTGCTGCTGGCAGGTTTGCCGGAGGGCGTGCCGGGTTCCACCGTGAATCGTTTGTGCGGGTCGGGCATGGACGCGGTCGGCATCGCCGCGCGTGCGATCAAATCGGGCGAGGCGGCCCTGATGGTGGCAGGCGGCGTCGAAAGCATGAGCCGTGCGCCGTTCGTGATGGGTAAAGCGACCAGCGCATTCTCACGTCAGGCCGACATCTACGATACGACGATCGGCTGGCGCTTCGTCAATCCGCTCATGAAACAGCTGTACGGTGTCGATTCGATGCCGGAAACCGGCGAAAACGTCGCCACGGACTACCACGTGAGCCGCGCCGATCAGGACGCTTTCGCGCTGCGCAGCCAGCAGAAAGCCGCGCGTGCACAACGTGATGGCACGCTCGCGCAGGAAATCGTCTCGGTGACGATCGCGCAGAAGAAGGGTGATCCGCTGGTGGTGTCGCAAGACGAGCATCCGCGTGAAACCAGTCTCGAAGCACTCGCGAAGCTCAAGGGCGTGGTGCGTGCGGACGGCACGGTGACGGCGGGCAATGCGTCGGGCGTCAACGACGGCGCTGCGGCCCTGCTGCTCGCCAACGAAGCCACGGCGAAGCGTTTCGGCCTGACGCCGCGTGCGCGCGTGCTCGGCATTGCCACCGCGGGCGTCGCACCGCGCGTGATGGGCATCGGCCCGGCACCGGCTACCCAGAAATTGCTGGCGCGTCTGAACATGAACATCGGTCAGTTCGACGTGATCGAACTGAATGAGGCGTTTGCGTCGCAGGGCCTCGCGGTGTTGCGCGCACTGGGCGTGGCGGACGACGACGCGCGCGTCAATCCGAACGGCGGCGCGATTGCGCTGGGCCATCCGCTTGGCATGAGCGGCGCGCGCCTCGTCACGACGGCCATGTATCAGCTGCAGCGCACCCAGGGCCGCTTTGCGCTGTGCACGATGTGTATTGGCGTCGGCCAGGGCATCGCGATCGCGATCGAACGCGTTTGAGTTTGCTTATGTAAGGCGTCAGTTTCGCGAATGCCCCGTTTTGTGATGAAACGGGGCATTTTTTTCGCCTTGAGAATGTGTGGATATTCGGGGACGTGGGTTTTAAATCGCAGTTTTGCAGATTCTGAATAATTCGGTAAATAATTAGTACGATTGTGTCATTCCGGATGCATTCAACGTGTGCTGCCTTGAGGACAGAATGGCGTTTTCACTCATGCTGCCTGATCGGCCAGGACATGCCCACAGCGTGCCTTTTAAATCATTAAATGAAATATCAAACCCTTTTGATTCCGATTTGGAAATAGCTGCGAGGTCTGGCGCTTTTGGCCTCGGCATGTACAATCATTGCGCTGGCGTTCTTTGAAATAATGTCTTGCAAAAGACATATTGCATTCAATGGTGCTGTAAATCGGCATTTACGCAGCGACTTTGGCGCCGTGCCGGACCAGGTGATTTCAAGGAGAACATCAATGAAGGCAGCGACGATTGGAGCAGCATGGCTGGTGGCGGCCGCCGCCACGGCGCAACCCGTTTGGGCACAGGACCCGCTCGCGAGCAACGCGCGCAGCGTAATCGATGCGGTGCAGCCGGTGCATGTGAAGGCGGAAATCGTGGGCATTGATGCGGGCACACGCTCGCTGATCCTGCAAGGGCCGGGGGGCAATACGGTCACCGTCCTCGTGAGCCAGCAAGTGGAAGGGTTCGACAAGCTGAAGGTGGGCGACCGGGTCGATGTCCTCTATAAGAACGCGTTGCTCGTGAAGGCCGACAAGGTCGCCAATAACGGCATCCGCACGCGTGTCGACACGCAGGTCTACGCGCCGGCGTCGGGCGGCTTCGAGTCGGCGCGCCAGATCGAGGTGCTCGCCACCGTGCAGAAGATCGACAGGAAGAAGCGTCTCGTTACGCTGCGTGGCGCCGCCCAGACACAGACCTTGCAAGTCGCGCCGGACATCGACCTGAAGGGCGTGAAGGTGGGCGACATGATTCACGCCGTATTCGTTTCGGCCGCGGCTGTGCAGGTCACGCCACAGGATGCGGCGCAATAAGCTCAAACCTAGCGGTTTCAACGGCTGAGAATAGATCAACACCCCTCAAGGCAGGGGTGTTGGTTCTTCTGATGGCGGCATCAACCGCGATGCGGACCGACAATCCGGAGTTTAGCGATGCGCCTGTACAAGGTTGCGCGTGAGATGCCGAGCGCCGCGGCGGCCGCATTGGGCCGCCATTGATGACGCGTCAGTGCCTCGACGATACGTGTGCGTTCGTCGCAAGGCTCGCCGGGGATTGCGCCGAATAGCGCGGGCTGGGTTGGGCCGTTGGGCGCCAGCGCCGCGGCGATATCCGGCGCCAGATGCTTTAACTCCACACGCGTCGAATCGCACACGACGCAGGCATAGCGCAGGACATTGCGCAACTGGCGGATGTTGCCCGGCCACGCGAAGTCGCATAAGCGGCTCGCGAGTTGCGCATCCAGCGTCAGCACGTGTCCGGCGGTTTGCGCTTCCTCGTCGAATACCGCGTCGATCACGTCGCGGATGTCCGCGCGCTCACGCAGCGGCGGCATTTGCAGCGTTGCGCCGCTCAGCCGGTAGTACAGATCTTCGCGGAACGTGCCTTGCGCAACCATTTGCGCGAGGTCGCGGTGAGTCGCGCAAATCACGTCGACATCCACCCGCACCGGCGCATCGCCGCCAAGCGGCACGACTTCGCCTTCCGCCAGCACGCGCAGCAAGCGCGTCTGCAAGTTGAGCGGCATATCGCCGATCTCGTCGAGAAACAGCGTACCGGTATGCGCGAGCGCGATCTTGCCGCGCGCCCCCCGGCTGCGTGCGCCAGTGAACGCGCCCGGCGCATAACCGAATAATTCGCTTTCGATCAGCGATTCGGGAATCGCCCCGCAATTCACTGCGACGAACGGCCGTGCGCGTCGCACGCCCGAATCGTGCACGGCGCGGGCAAACACTTCCTTGCCGACACCGGTTTCACCGAGGATCAGAATAGGCAGCCGCTTGCCGGCGATGCGCAACGCCACCTGCGCGTTATGTGCAATGCGCGGATCGGCGCTATGCAGGAAGCGGCTGATCGGGCCGAGGTTGCTGTCGGCCAGCGTCTCGCGCGCCACCCCTGCGGCGAGCCCATTGGACACGCTGCGTGTCGGCCGCCTGAGCGGCGCGCGAATGCGCGCATACAGCGTCGCGCCGCTCGCGCGCAAGCGCAGCGCGACGATCGCGTCGGTGCGTGCGACGTCATGCAAATGCACGTCGGACGTATCGAACACATCGTCGATATGGCGTGGGCCGCTCAGCCCCGCAATGCATTCGTGCGCCTTGCGATTCGACGCGACGAGATTGCCGCATTCGTCGAAGGCGATCAGCACTTCCGGTTGGGCTTCGACGAAATTGCGGCTCGAATGGCCAAACAGAATCCAGTGCTGCGTGGTCTGGTTCAGGAAGTAGCCATCCTCGATCAGGCCCGCGCTTTGCCGCACGAGCTGGAACACGAGGCGCTGGCTGTCGCGGTTGTCCGGCGACTGCACCGCTGATGCATCGAGCACGCCGATCATCTCGCCGGTCGGCGCAAAGATGGGCGCCGCACTGCAGGTGAGGGTGGTGAAGGCCGCCCGGAAGTGGTCCGTCTTGTGCACGGTGATGGGTGCGAGGTCCGTCAGCACGTTCGCCACGCCACAGGTCCCTTCCTCGCGCTCCGACCAGCATGAGCCGATGTACAGGCCCGCGTGTTTGAAATCGCTGCGACGGTCGCGCTCGATGCGGTAGTCGATCGTCACGCCGTGCGCGTCGGTCAGCATCACGCAATAGTCGGCCACGCGAATCATGTCATGCAGCCGGGTCAGGCATTGCCCCGATGCGCGCAGGAACGCCTCTTCCTTGCTTTGCACTTCGCGTAGTTCGGCAGAGGTGAGCACGCGTGGCCCGATCGAAGCGCCTGGGTCCAGCCGATATTCTTCGAATGAACGCTGCCACGACGACACAAGACGCGGCGAACCGGCGGGCGCAGGCAGCCGTCCTTCAATGGCGCCGCGCACCCGGTCGACGTGCTGTGTTTGAGAGACGTAGGGCATGGCCGGCTCCCTTCAGACGACGCGGTGAGTGCAGGCTGTTCTTGTAGCACATCCGTTCGACGCAATCACCCTGCAATGCAGCATGTGAGACGTGTGAGACGTTTGTCTCAGGCAGGCGTGAGACATTGGTGTACATGTTCAGAGGCCGATGTGGCGGGGCTCTGCGTGGTGCCGGCACGCGTCTTTGAGACGCGCGACACGTCGCGCGACACGTGGTTGAGACGTCTCACAGTGTTGGCGCGGTTGCTAGTCACGTCTCGAAGATGAGGTCCCTATATCGCGAAACCCCTGTAAACAAGCGGTTTTCGTGGGCTTGTCGCGTACATGTCTGTGTTTTGGCATAGCCTTTGCAGTGTCTCTGCCAGTCACGAAGCGCGGCGGTAGTCCGGTGCTTCATACAACGAATCCGCTTCGCATGCGGAAGACAACCATGTTGCGTGGAGACAGCACAGTGTCATTGCCCATCACCGTCGGCGTGATCGCGAACCCCGCATCCGGACGCGATATTCGTCGTCTTACCAGTCATGCGTCGGTATTCCCGACTTCCGAAAAAGCCAACATGGTGGTGCGTTTGCTGGCGGGACTGGGCGTGCTCGGCGTCGAGCGCGTGCTGACGCTGCGCGACCGAACCGGCGTCGCGGCCTTGCTGCTGCGCGCCATCGATACACACGCGGCAACCGTCGAGCCACAGCGCTGGCCCGAAGTCGAATTCTTCGATCTGCCCATCACCGACAGCGTCGCGGATACCCACGCCGGTGTCGCCGCCATGGTGCGCGCCGGCGTGAGCCTGATTGCCGTGCTGGGCGGCGACGGCACCCATCGTGCAGTGGCCGCGCATTGCGGCGATGTGCCATTGCTGACGCTGTCCACCGGCACCAACAACGCCTTCCCCGACCTGCGCGAGGCGACCGTCGCCGGTCTGGCGGGCGCGCTGGTCGCGTCCGGCGCAGTGCCCGATGAGGTCGCGTTGACGCGCAACAAGCGTCTCGTGGTGCGCTGTGTCGCAGGGCCGAACTGCGGCCGCGAAGAGATTGCACTCGTCGATGTGT
Organism: Paraburkholderia sp.; assembly: GCF_036488795.1. GTDB lineage: Bacteria > Pseudomonadota > Gammaproteobacteria > Burkholderiales > Burkholderiaceae > Paraburkholderia. Next base: position 13,912 of record NZ_DASXHA010000142.1, on the reverse strand, counting down.
GCGTGAGCCGGCAACGCTTCGTGGGCGCGCGCGCCGTGTCGGAGCCGGCCGATATCGAAACGCTCTTTCTCACCTTCGCGGCGCCCGACGGAATCGGACTCTCGTCGATCGGCGGTGCATGGGCGCCGGTGGAACGCACCGCGTCGCATGGTCTGCATCTGCGTTTTGCGCGCCCCGGCGAAGACGGTGTGCCGCTGATCGCGCCGATCGCCCCCGGCCGTGTCGAGCAGGTGACGATGCGCACCTGCGAACGCTTCGAAGTCGGCGTATGGACGCCGTTGCATACCGAACACGGCACGCTCGCCTTCGACGGCGAGCGCGAAATCGAACTCGAACGGGCTGACCGCTATGAGATTTCGCTCGATTGGGGCGGCCCGCTCACGGTCGACGTCGAACGCACGCTGCGTTATTCGGCTTCGCGTCAACTGATGCGCGAAGCGCTGGACACCACGCTCATCACGGATGAAGCCGCGGCAAGCGCCGCACCACCGCGCAGGTAGTCGACGTCCGCAATGTTCTGATGATTGCGCGACGTTGGTTGAGGCAGGCAGTGCATTTGATTCCACTCCAAGGAGACACACCATGTCGGTTTCAAGTCAGTTGAGCAAGGAAAAACTGCTGGAGGCGTACCGGATGATGCGCACGATCCGCGAATTCGAGGAACGTCTGCACGTCGAATTCGCCACCGGCGAGATTCCCGGATTCGTGCACCTGTATGCGGGCGAAGAGGCGTCCGCAGTCGGCACGATGCTGCATCTGGATGCGGCGGACTATGTGGCGACCACCCACCGCGGTCACGGCCATTGCATTGCCAAAGGCGTGGACGTGCGCGGCATGATGGCCGAGATCTATGGCCGCAAAACGGGCGTGTGTCACGGCAAGGGTGGCTCCATGCACATCGCGGATCTGTCGAAGGGCATGCTGGGCGCGAACGGCATCGTGGGGGCGGGCGGCCCATTGATCTGCGGTGCGGCGCTCGCCGCCAAGTACAAGAAAAGCGGCGGCGTAGGCGTGTGTTTCTTTGGCGACGGCGCGTCGAATCAGGGCGTGATTTTCGAATCGATGAATCTCGCGTCAGTGTGGCGCCTGCCTGCCATCTTCGTAGCCGAAAACAACGGCTATGCGGAAGCGACCTCATCGACGTATTCGGTTGCCACCGACAACATCGCGGATCGGGCGAGCGGCTTCGGCATGCCGGGCGTGATCGTCGATGGATTCGATTTCTTCGCGGTACACGAAGCGCTAGGCGAAGCGATCGAGCGGGCCCGCAAGGGTGGTGGTCCGACGCTCGTCGAAGTGAAATTTTCCCGCTATTTCGGCCATTTCGAGGGCGATGCGCAGACCTATCGCGCACCCGGTGAAGTGCAAAAACTGCGCGACGAGAAAGACTGCCTGAAGCGATTCGAAGAGCGCGTGGTGCGCGCGGAAATGCTGACGTCCGACGAATTGCGCGGCATCGACGCCGAGGTCAAGCAGTTGATCGACGCTGCGGTGAGCGAGGCCAAAGCGGCGCCGCTGCCTACCGCCGAGGATTTGCTGACGGATGTGTACGTGTCGTACCCCTAACGTAACCCGCATCGCAAACCGACACTGGAGACAGACATGGCACGGAAGATCACATTTTCTCAGGCGATCAACGAAGCACTGAGTCAGGAGATGGCGCGCGACGAAAGCGTCATCGTGATGGGCGAGGACAACGCGGGCGGGGCAGGTTCGCCTGGCGAGCAGGACGCATGGGGCGGCGTGCTCGGCGTGACGAAGGGACTCTTTCACAAATACCCGGGACGGGTGCTCGATACGCCGCTCTCCGAAGGCGGTTATATCGGCGCGGCAGTGGGCGCGGCGGCGTGCGGGATGCGTCCGGTAGCGGAGTTGATGTTTATCGACTTCATGGGCGTGTGCTTCGATCAGATCTTCAATCAGGCCGCCAAGTTTCGCTATATGTTCGGCGGCAAGGCGGTCACGCCGGTCGTGATTCGCGCGATGCAAGGCGCGGGCTTGCGCGCAGCCGCACAGCACTCGCAAATGCTGACCTCGCTGTTCACCCATATCCCCGGCCTCAAAGTGGTGTGCCCGTCCACCCCCTATGACGCGAAAGGCCTGCTGATTCAGGCGATTCGCGACAACGACCCGGTGATTTTCTGCGAGCACAAACTGCTGTACGGCCGCGAGGGCGACGTCCCCGAAGAGTTGTATGCGATTCCCTTCGGCGAGGCGAACGTGGTGCGCGAAGGTGACGACGCAACCATCGTCACGTATGGACGGATGGTGCATTTAGCCACCGAGGCAGCCGAGAAACTGGCCAAGGACGGCATCCAGGTGGAAGTGATCGACTTGCGCACGACCTCGCCGCTCGACGAAGAAACCATTCTCGAAAGCGCGGAACGCACCGGGCGTGTGGTGGTGGTGGACGAAGCCAATCCGCGCTGCTCGATCGCCACTGATATTGCGGCGCTCGTCGCACAACGTGCTTTTCATTCGCTGAAAGCGCCGATCGAACTCGTCACCGCGCCACACACCCCCGCGCCGTTTTCCGGCGTGCTGGAAGACATGTATATCCCGTCGGCCGACAAGATCGCCGCCGCCGTCATGAAAGTGAGGAGCTGAGCAATGCCGATTCATATGATTACGATGCCCAAGTGGGGCCTTTCGATGCAGCAGGGACAGGTCAACGGGTGGCTCAAGGCAATCGGTGACAAGGTCGGTAAGGGCGATGAGGTGCTCGACGTGGAATCGGACAAGATCGCGTCCGGCGTCGAGTGCGCCTTCGACGGCACCTTGCGCAGGCAGGTCGCACAGGAGGGCGACACGTTGCCGGTCGGCGCGCTGCTGGGTGTGGTGGCGGATGTGGAGACGCCGGATGCGGAAATCGATCAGGCTGTCGAAGCGTTTCAGCGCGACTACGTGCCGCCGAGCGACGACGCGACCGACGTAGGGCCCCAGCCCGAGAAGGCGCAGATCGGCGGGCGCACGCTGCGGTATCTGAAGCTTGGCGAAGGCGGCACACCGGCCGTGCTGATCCATGGTTTCGGCGGCGATCTGAATAACTGGCTCTTCAATCATGCCGACCTCGCCGCACATCGGGCAGTGTGGGCGCTCGATCTGCCGGGGCACGGTGAATCGGGCAAGGCCGTGGAAACCGGTGACGTGGATGAGCTGGCCGCCAGCGTGATTGCGTTGCTCGACGATCGCGGGATCGAACGCGCGCATCTGATCGGACATTCGATGGGCGCTCTGGTGGCGATGGCGGTCGCCGAGAAAACGCCGGGACGGGTGGCCTCGTTGTCGCTGATCGCGGGCGCGGGGCTCGGGGAGGAAATCAACCGCGACTATATCGACGGTTTCGTGGCCGGCAGCAGCCGTAATACGCTCAGGCCGCATCTGGCGAAACTGTTCGCGGACCCTACGCTCGTGACGCGTCAACTGATCGAAGATATCGTCAAGTACAAACGGCTGGAGGGCGTCAACGAGAGCCTGCAGAAGATCGCATCGTCCGCGTTCGACGGCAACACGCAGCGCCGTCTGTACCGTGATCGTCTCGCACGACTCGCGCCACGCACGCTGGTGATCTGGGGCGCGCAGGACCAGATCATTCCGGCGAGTCACGCGCAAGGTCTGCAAGGGGACATTCGCGTGCAGGTGATCGACGGCAAGGGGCACATGGTGCAGATGGAGGCGGCCTCCGAGGTGAACCGTTTGCTCAACGATTTCCTCGGAGCATGACCATGGACGCCGCACTGCATGGCGACAGCGTCACGGCACTCGGTCAGCATGGGTTGCGCAGCCGTGACAAGCTCGCGCGGATTCCGGTGAAAGTCGTGCGGACCGAGGCGGATGTCTTGCCCAAACCGCCGTGGCTGCGCGCGAGACCGATGATGAGCGAGACCGTGGCCGGCATGGCGGCGATCCTGAGAGAACACCGGCTGCATTCGGTGTGTGAGGAGGCAATGTGCCCGAACATCGGCGAGTGCTTTGCGCAGCGCACGGCGACCTTCATGATCATGGGCGGCATCTGCACGCGGCGCTGCGCGTTTTGCGATGTTGCGCACGGACGTCCCGAAGCGCTGGATGAAGCAGAACCGCAACGCCTCGCCGATGTCGTCGCGGCATTAGGGCTGCGCTACGTGGTGATCACGTCCGTGGACCGCGACGATCTGCGCGACGGGGGCGCCGCGCACTTCGCACGTTGCGTTGCGCTCTTGCGTGAGCGTGTGCCGGGAATCCGCGTCGAAGTGCTGACGCCGGATTTCCGCGGCCGCATCGAACGCGCGCTCGCGGCTTTGGCGCTGGCGTGGCCGGACGTGTTCAATCACAACATCGAAACCGTGCCGGCCCTTTATCGCGCGGCACGCGCCGGCGCGGACTATCGCGGCTCGCTGGAATTACTGGCGCGTGTCAAACAGGCGAATCAGGCGCTGCTGACCAAATCGGGCCTGATGGCAGGCCTTGGCGAAACCGACGCCGAACTGCTCGAGACCATGCGCGATCTGCGCGCACATGGAGTCGACGTGCTGACCATCGGTCAATATCTCGCGCCGTCGCGCTTTCATATGCCCGTGCGGCGCTACGTGACGCCGGAGACCTTCAACGACCTGCGCGAGCAAGGACTGCAGATGGGTTTTCACGAGGTCGTGGCCGGGCCGCTGGTGCGCTCGTCGTATCACGCTGACCAGGTTAAGGAGCTTGGGTGAACCAATGGAGAGGCCGCAACCTCCGGTGGTGCGATGCGTCGGTTGACTGATCATTGATTACAGATTGAACGACGCCTTGCGCAATCTGCGCCGCTCGAGCCAGTTGCGCAACTGGCCGGCAACGAACGCACTGATGATGAGCGACAGATAGAGCGTCACGAGATTGTGACGCCACGTTTCGAGCGCGGCCTGGTGCGCGACCAGGATTGGATCGGCCGCGGGCAGTGTGGCGCGCATTGCCACAACCGCGTGCTTCATGCGCACGAAGCCAGCCGCGGACAGCAGGGGCATGCCCACCAGAAAGGCAAGCAGCGCAGGCTTGGCGCGGCGCACGCGCGGATAGTGGCGCAAACGCAGCCACAGGCCAAGGCAGCCGTGTAGCCAGCCTGGCGCCAGCAGCGCCAGTTGCAAGCCTTGCGTGCCGCTCGTAATCAGCAGGATCACGATGCGCTCGTAGTTCGGTTCGAAGCCATAGAGCGAACTGGCGAGCCGTGTGGCGACCGCGTGACGAATCAGCAGCAGCGGCAGGCTGAGCCCGGCCCATAGGCGTATCCATTCGGTCCTCGAGAGCGTCCAGTGGCGGCGTCCGTAGATCGTGCGCAGGGCGAGCGAAAAATGTAGCAGGGTGCCCCCGTAGAGAAGGACTGTTCCGGGCACGCTATGCCAGAGCCGCAGCGCCAGCACGAGCCCGTGTCCGGCAAGGTCGATCGACCAGATGCCGAGCGCATGGTTGACCAGGTGCAGAAACAGATAGATGAGCAGCACGACGCCCGATGCAAGTTGCAGGCGGCGCAGGATGGTTTCCACGAGAACGGCTCCCAGAACGATTGTGCAGTATGCGACGAGGAGACGCGCTCGCGCTGCGGGATATTCCCAGGTACCGGTCAAAATGCGTGCGGCGGTTGAGCCGTTCGGCGTGTGGGGCGCCCGCACGCCTCTCGCTATGGTGCTCAACGCGGCTACAATGCCTCTGAAATCACTCGTAATACGGATTTATTTCGAGCAAACGGAATAAAACTCGCACGCCGGCAGTCTGCTGGATGTCGGTCACGAATAGGGGTTACCGCAGGGATTTCTCAATGGCCGATCCAAACACTGCGAAGCGCTTCGAAACGCTCGTATTGCCTCACATGAATTCGGCCTTCAACGTTGCACGTTGGCTGACGCATAACGACCAGGACGCCCAGGACGTCGTCCAGGAGGCGTATCTGCGCGCGTTCCGCTTTTTTGGCGGATTTCGCGGCGAGGACGCCCGCGCCTGGCTGTTGAGCATTGTGCGTAATACGTTTTACACCTGGCATCAGCAGAACCGCGGGCACGCGGCGCAAACCACGGAGTTTGAGGAAGACATGCATAGCCTCGAGATTCCTGACGCCGATCGCGACGACAGCCCGGAAGCGCTGCTGATTCGCAGCCAGAGTCGCAAGCGGGTGCATATGGCGTTACGCGGTCTGCGTCTGGAGTACCGGGAGGTGGTTGTGCTGCGGGAACTGGAGGAGTTGTCGTATAAGGAAATCGCCGTCATCGTGGGGATCCCAATGGGGACGGTGATGTCTCGCCTCGGGCGCGGACGCCAGCAACTCGCGGCGTTGCTCGCCCCGACGGATCAGGAGGCGTGATGGATCACGAACAGGCGTTTGAACTACTGGCAGGCTATATCGACGACGAGTTGAGCCTGTCCGAGGCGCTCGAATTCGAGCGTCACCTCGCGGGCTGCGAAGCCTGCAAGCGGGCCTACGAGCAGCAGCGCAAGGTCAGCGCGCAACTCAGGCAGGCGGATTTGCGTCTGGAAGCGCCGGCGGAGCTGGTGAAGCGCATTCGCGCCTCGCTGCCCGGACGCCGCTCGTGGTGGCAGCGGCTCGCGGCGCGCTTCGGCGCCGAGGGCGGCGCGGGTGGCTTCGCCGGCTTCGGCACACGTGGCGGCACGCTGGGTTGGGGGCCGGTGGGCGTCATGGCGCTCAGTCTGGTAGCGCTGAGCTGGAGCGCGGGGCTGTATCTGTCGATGCCATCGGGCAACAGCCGCCTCACTGAAGAACTGGTGGACAGCCACGTGCGGTCGTTGCAGTTCAATCACCTTTACGACGTGATCTCGACAGACCGCCATACGGTCAAGCCGTGGTTCGACGGCAAGCTCGACTTCGCGCCGCCGGTGGTGGACCTCGCGCAACAGGGCTATCCGCTGGTGGGCGGCCGGCTCGACTATCTGGATGGGCGAGCGGTCGCGGTAATGGTGTATCGCTACAAGCTGCATCCAATCAACCTGTATGTCTGGCCGGGCAATGATGCGAGCGCGACGCCGCGCCTCTCCGAGCGGCAGGGCTATCACCTCGCGCACTGGAGTGCTGGCGGGATGAATTACTGGGCGGTGACAGACGCAGGCGACACGGAACTGGACGGCTTCCTCGCGGCGTTGCGCGCCCATTCGGCTTCATAGCAGTGGCGGGGCACGTTGCGATGCGCCGGGTGCCACGGGTGCCGCGCAGAAAAGTCGGCGAATCAGGTAACGCCGCATAAAAGTGCCAAAGCGCGGAATAAAGCGGACGGCGCGCAAGTCTACTTCTCGAATCCAGTCAGGCGGCCCGCCGGATGATCCGGCGGCCAACCTCCTGATCCTTCGTCGAGAGGTCACCATGTCGTTAGATCATCTATCCAATCCGTCGCGCCGCGACGCGCTGAAATGCCTCGCCTTTGGCGGCGTGGGTACGCTGTTCGTGCTCGCGGGCGGGGTTCTCACTCCAATGGATCTCGCGCTTGCGGCGGAAGCCAAAGCCTCGTCAAAAGCGGCTGGCGTACCGCTTTTTCTGCAGATCAGCGACACGCACATTGGCTTTAACAAAGAAGCCAATCCCGATGTGGCCGGCACGCTCAAGCAGACCATCGAGTTCGTCAACGCAATGCCCGTCAAGCCGGCGTTGACCATCCATACGGGCGACATCACGCATTTGTCGAAGCCGGAGCAGTTCGATCTCGCGGCGCAGTTGATGTCGGGCCTGAATATCACGGAGTTGCATACCGTGCCCGGCGAACACGACGTGACCGACGGCCCCGGCACCGAATACTTTAACCGCTTCGGGCAGGCTTCCGACAACAAGGGCTATTACAGCTTCGATCATAACGGTGTGCATTTCATTGCACTCGTCAACGTCATGCACTTCAAGCCGAATGGTTTGGGCGGCCTTGGCGACGATCAGCTCGAATGGCTGGAAAACGATCTAAAAGGGCGCTCGTCGAGCACCCCGATTGTCGTCTTCGCCCATATGCCGTTATGGACCATCTACGAACCCTGGGGTTGGGGTACCGGCGACGCGGGGCAGGCAATGAGCTACCTGAAGCGTTTCGGTTCGGTCACCGTGCTGAATGGCCATATTCACCAGATCGTCTCGAAGGTGGAAGGCAATATCACGTTTCACACGGCACGTTCGACGGCCTATCCGCAACCCACGGCCGGCAACGGGCCTGGTCCGATGCCGCTGACGGTTGCGAGCGACCAGCTGCCGAAGATGCTGGGGGTCACGAGCATCCAGATCAAACGGCATCCGTTAAAGGCTACGTTGGACGACAGCACGCTCGTCTAAGTAACGTCAATCTTGCAGATCTCATCACCCATCAGGAAATCAGTCATGCTAACGAAAGTTATTCGCCGTGTTCTTGCCGCGTCACTTGTGGGATCGATGCTGACGGCGGGCGTCGCGCAGGCGCAGGAACCGAATGCGGTCACCATCAAGAACTTTATGTTTTCGCCGATGGCGCTTACCGTGAAGGCGGGCGAGACCGTGACGTGGAAGAATCTCGACGGCGAGCCGCATACCGTGGTGAACGACGCCGGCCTGTTCCGCTCAGCCGCGCTCGATCAGAACGACACCTACCAGTTCAAATTCGACAAACCGGGCGTCTATAAGGTGTTTTGCGGCATTCATCCCAACATGAAGGAGACGATTACGGTGCAGTAGGTGTGCGAGGGACGCACCGGGGGAAATTTGTCGGAAGAATAGTGGGGACATCTTCGTGACGGCATGCGTAAAGTTTTACGTCGCGCGGCCGTTAATGCCATTGAGACCGGCCTGTATGGGCCGGCCGCCCAATCTCCCGGAGCGCTCGCCGTATCATGTTTTCCCGATTCTCGATCAAGGCCCGTATCTGGGCGACGGTGGGGTGCCTCGTGGCGCTGCTGGTGGTCATCGGGATGCTGGACCAGTTCAGCACCGAATCCGGCAGAACTGCGTTGCGCGAAACCTATTCCGTGCAACTCGCCTCGGCTGTGGCAATTGGCGATAGCAAGTACAACCTCGCAATCGCCCGCGCGACGATGGACCGTGCGCTGCTGCACCCGGAAGCGCCGGACGTCCCCACTCTGATCACCAAGACGCGCGGTTATCTGGACACATCGAAGCAGGCGCTGGCCCGCTACCTCGCACAGCCTCACGACGCCGACGAGCAGCGTCTGGTCGACGCCGTGACCGCCAACTTCGACAAGCTCCTCAACGAAGGCGTCGAGCCCGCCTTGCAGGCGCTCCAGCACGGCGATGCGAAAACCGCTGACATGCTCACCATGACGGTCGTGCCGGTGCTGTCGCTCGCGCTGACGAAGAGCACCGAACAACTGAACGCGTACCTGCTCAAGCGCGGCGCCGACAATTACGACGGCTTCCAGCAAACGCTCGCAACCATGAGCCTGGTGGCGGGCGGCCTGCTGCTACTGGGTATTGCAATCGCCGCGTTGTGCGCGGTGGGACTGCAGAGGGCGATTTCGGTGCCGTTGGCGGCGGCGCTGCGCGCCTGCTCGGCGATTTCGAAGGGCGATCTCACCCAGACGATTACCTCCACCTCGCGCGATGAAATGGGCACCCTGCTGCGCGCGCTTGCAGCAATGCGCGACGCTCTGTTGGGCACGGTCTCGTCGGTGCGCGACAGCAGTGGCACGATGGTGACGGCGACTCAGGAGATCGCGGCGGGAAATGCGGATCTGTCACGACGCACCGAATCGCAAGCCGCCGCCCTGGAGGAAACCGCCGCGAGCATGGAGCAGCTGACGGCGACAGTCAAACAGAACAATGCCAACGCGAGCCATGCCAGCCAGCTGGCGAAAGAGGCATCCGAAATCGCCGCGAGCGGCGGCGGCGTGATGGACCGCGTGGTCGACACGATGGCCGATATTCACGAGCAGTCCGAAAAGATGTCGGCGATCATTGGTGCAATCGAAGGCATCGCGTTTCAGACCAATATCCTTGCGCTGAACGCCGCTGTCGAAGCGGCGCGGGCCGGCGAGGAGGGCAGGGGTTTTGCGGTCGTCGCGAGCGAGGTCCGCACCCTGGCGCAGCGTTCGGCCGCTGCGGCCAAGGAAATCAAGGGATTGATTCAGGCGTCGGCGAGCCGCGTTGGCGACGGCACGGGGCTCGTCGAAACAGCGGGCGCCACGATGCAGCAGATCGTGCAATCCATCCAGAAGGTCAGCGACATCATGAGCGAAGTCGCCGCAGCATCCGGCGAGCAGAGCGACGGTATCGAACAGGTCAACCGTGCGGTTGCGCAGATGGACGAAGTGACCCAGCAAAATGCTGCACTGGTTGAGCAGACCACCGCCGCGGCGCTCTCGCTGGACGAACAGGCGAAGGCACTGCAGATCGCAGTAGCGCGCTTTGTCGTTTAGCTTTAGGGGTAACGGGTGCCGCAGAGCGATGCATCATGAATGCGCCGATTGCGCGGTTTCCAGCCGGTCGGCCAGTTGTTGGGCGGCCAACGGACGCTCATACAGATAGCCTTGACCGAACGGCACGCCTGCTTCGCGCAGCGCCTCATGTTGGGATTCGGTCTCTACGCCTTCCGCAACGATCTGCAAGCCAAAATGCCGTGCTACGGAGACGATTCCCCTGATCAGCTCGGCGCCGCCTGTATCGACTTCGCGCACGAACTGCCGGTCGATTTTCACGAGGTCGAACGGAAAACGGCTCAACAGATCCAGATTGCTGTGCTGCGTGCCGAAATCGTCGATGGCGAAACGGATACCGTGCGCCTTGAGCGTCTCGAAGATCGCCTCTGTATGCGGGTTTTTGTTTAGCAGGAAGCGTTCGGTCAGTTCCAGAGTCAGGCTCAGGCCCGGCGGCAAGGCGTCGTTGACGGCCAGCACTTCGGCCACGAAGTCTTCGCGTTCGAGGTCACTCGGTGCAATATTGACCGCGATACGCAGCGGCAGGCTGGGTGCGTGCCGGCTCATTTCTGCAGCCGCCGTGCGCAGGATGAAGCGTGTGACGTCGGCAAGCAGCGGGCTGGACTCGACTTCGGCCATGAACACGACGGGGCTGATGGGCCCCCACTTCGGATGGCTCCAGCGCAATAACGCTTCTACGCCGACCACGTTGCGGCTCGCGATCTCGACGATCGGCTGATAGACGACGTGCAGTTCGCCGTGTTTCAGGCCGCGCCGTACCGCGTTCAACATCAGGCGGCGCGGTGCGAAGCCGAGCAGGTAGACAGCGGCGATCAGCGCATTCAGCAGCACGCCTATCGCGCCGAACAGCAGACCGTATTTCCAGCGTGTTGCGCTGACAAAGTCCGGCGCCGCGGACAGCTCGATCGAGAACGGCCACGCTCCGGACGCGACGCGCTCCGTGTCGCGCGGCAGCGGCTGCGAGGCCGGAACGAACCTGCCCTCGTCGGTCAGTCGTCCGACGCCCGCCATCGACAAGGCGGGGTGCTGCGCACCGTATCTGACGCCGTGCGCGAGCGTGTCGGCGATGTATTCACCTTCGACGATATAGAGAATGCCGGTGTCTTTCCCGAGAGCGTCGAACACGGCGATGACCGGCACACCTGGCTGGAACCGCGTCTCGGCCAGCAGGTTGATCGTGACGGGCCCGGGACCTGGTTCGAGATAGTTCGAGAGGGGCAGGTCGATCGGCCCGAGGGCGGACGAACAGTAGACGCGCCCATGATCCACCAGCGTGACCACGCGCACGTAAGCGACGTAGGTTTGCAGTTCCGATAGCGAACGCCAGGCGTCGCCGCAACTGCGTCCCGGCAGCGCGGCCAGATCGAGGTGGCGGCGTGTGACGACGCGGCTCAGGATCCTGTCGACGGACGCTGCAAGTTCGCTGCCAACCAGTCGTTCACGCGCGTTGACCGCGCTGGTGGCGTACTGCTCGCCGAGCAGAAGGGAGGCCAGCATGATGACGACGCCCAGGCTGACTGCAGCCAACTGCGACAGACGCGGTGCGATGCCACGCCAGGCAGGCGCCGACCCGTGCGGTTCGACGGTGAATGACTTGCCGACAGCTTTCGACGTGTCGTACATGGCAGCGCGGCAAAAAATGGGGATGGCCACGTCCGTGCCGTGTCTCCCTGGCGGTCGGCGTGGATATTATCGGATGAATATAGCATGCATGTTTTGCGCACGCGAGGACGAACCCGGCGTGCCGTTACGCGTGCCGCATCGTGCGTAAGGAGTGCTGCCGAAATGAAGATGTATACCGTGCAGTTGAATTGACGCAGCCAAACAGCGTCAACGCTGTGAGTGAGGGGAGGCGTGCGCTGGATGCGACAGCACGGGCGTGCTTTAGCGCCAGGTTGCGGCGGCAGTTTTAAACGCGATCACGCGGAGGTCCCACGTGACCGCCACACCTGTACGGCTTAGACGCCGCCGATGCACAGATACTTGATCACGACATAGTCATCGATGCCGTAATGCGAGCCTTCGCGGCCGAGTCCCGATTGCTTGACGCCGCCGAACGGTGCGACTTCGTTCGAGATCAAACCCGTATTGATGCCGACCATGCCGTATTCGAGCGCTTCGGCGACGCGCCACACGCGCCCGATATCGCGGCTATAGAAGTACGAAGCGAGGCCGAATTCCGTATCGTTGGCAAGGGCGATGACTTCCTCGTCCGACGAGAAGCGGAACAGTGGCGCGAGCGGGCCGAAGGTTTCGTCGCGGGCGACTTTCATGGCGGGCGTGACGTCGGCGAGCACGGTCGGTTCGAAGAAACCGTGACCGAGCGCATGGCGTTTGCCACCGGTCACGATACGTGCGCCCTTGGCGAGTGCGTCCTCGATATGCGACTCGACCTTGAGCACGGCGGCTTCGTTGATGAGCGGTCCTTGCGTGACGCCTTCGTCGGTGCCGCGGCCAACCTTCAATTGTTCGACGGCATCGCGCAGTTTGGCTGCGAATGCTTCGTAGACCTTGTCATGCACATAGAAGCGGTTGGTACAGACGCAGGTTTGACCGCTGTTGCGATATTTCGATGCAATGGCGCCGGCGACGGCTGCGTCGAGATCGGCGTCGTCGAAAACGATAAACGGCGCATTGCCGCCGAGTTCGAGCGAGACCTTCTTGACGGTGGGAGCGCATTGCGCCATCAGCAGACGGCCGACTGCGGTTGAGCCGGTGAAGGACAGTTTGCGCACGGTCGGGTTGCCGGTCATTTCCGCGCCGATGACCTTTGGCTCACCGGTGACGACACTGAAGATGCCGGCGGGGACGCCTGCGCGCTCGGCGAGGACGGCGAGTGCGAGCGCGGAGAAGGGGGTGGCTTCGGCGGGTTTGACGATGATCGGGCAACCGGCCGCGAGAGCGGGGCCGACTTTGCGGGTGATCATGGCGGCCGGGAAATTCCAGGGCGTGATGGCGGCGCAGACGCCGACGGGCTCTTTGGTGACGACAATGCGTTTGTCTGCCGCGGGCGTGGGGATGGTGTCACCGTAGACGCGTTTGGCTTCTTCGGCGAACCATTCGAGGAACGAGGCGGCGTAGAGGATTTCGCCTTTGGATTCGGCGAGGGGTTTGCCTTGTTCGGTTGTGAGGATGAGTGCGAGGTCGTCGGCGTTTTCGAGCATCAGGTCGTGCCAGGCACGCAGGATGGTCGACCGTTGTTTGGCGGTTTTTGCGCGCCATGCTGGCCAGGCGTTGTTGGCCGCTTCGATGGCGCGGCGTGTTTCTGAGGTACCCATCCGGGGGATTTTGCCTAGTGGCTCACCGGTTGCCGGGTTCCTGACTTCCAACGTTGATTCGTCATCCGATGTTTTCCATTCGCCGGCGAGGTAGGCTTTTTCCCTGAACAGGGAAGGGTCTTTTAGGGTTTTCTGGAAGTGGGTCAAGGTCATAGTCATGGTCATGGTTTTTTCAATGTCGGGAAATCAGGGTTTTCATGTTTGCCTACGGCGTTGGGCTTTGGTTGTTTGCCTACGGCGTTGGGCTTTCCTTGCATTGTTATTGGTCTATTAGCTTT
>NZ_DASXHA010000137.1:0-13119 GCF_036488795.1 Paraburkholderia sp. | reverse complement strand
CATTGGCGACGCGGGCCGTAACCGGCGCGGTACCCGCTAGCACCGCTTGCGCGCAAATTGTCAGCGCCGAGTCGGCGGCGTGGAACGCCTGCAGCGTGTCGCGCAAGTCGGCGACGCCGCGTGCCGCTGCCAACGAAGCCTCGAACCACGCTGCAGACGTTGTCAGCATCATCGACGCGATCAGCAGCACCACCGGCAACGCGGTACCGCGAATCCGCGCAACGCGCCCGCCCGGAAGGGTGCATCCAGCACTCTCCCTGCGCCCCGCCCCTCGCAGCTCCGGATGACCAAGTGCCGGTCCCCGTCCCTTCGCAAAGCAGCCGCGCCTTGCATGCCCGAGCGTCATGGCGCGCTCCCCTCGTTGTTGCGGATGGCCACGCGCCGCCAGAATGCCTGGCGCACGCGCATATCCGCGCCTGTCGCGCTCACGCCGTCGCAATCGACATAGCGCGTACGGCGGCCCTGCGGCGCGCCGCGCACCAGAACGCACAGGTCCACCGCGACGACGTTCACCCACTGCCCGGCCGCGAGCGCGGATGCGTCGAGGGCACTTTGAGCCCCGGCTAGCCAGTACCTGACCCGCAGCCGCTCGACACCCTCAACCAACGGCTGAGCCGAGCCGACCTTGCCGCTGCCCTCGCAATACAGCTCGGATTCCCCGGTCGAACCGCTCGCTTTGCGTAAAAACGGTTGACGACCAGCACACCGCGCACGCCCACATCGGCGCTTGCAGTGCTGACGGCCTGACCCAGGCAGTCAGTGGACTGCCCCGTTGCGGAGGGCCACGTCGAAACGGTATCGCCGATGTAGCGGACCGCGATGCCGTCCGAGCGGCTCGCTAGCAGTTCGCAGGCGAGGTTGTCGTCGGCGCCCGTTGGTCGCGCGCCCGAACAACCGAACAGAGTTGGTCTGACTTGCGGCCGCGACGCGTCCGCCGGTACGAAGCCGGTCGTCTGGATTTGCTGGCCGATCAGCGTGAGCGCCGTCAGGCCTGCTTCGTGTATCTGAAGCGCGTCTCTCGCCCGCGTGAAGGCTGCACGTTGTGACCGGTAAAGCGATACGGCGCCCGCGGTCACGACCAGCCCCAATGCGACGGCGACAACCAACTCAACGAGCGTATGACCAAGAAGAGAAAATGGCCGCCGCTTCATTTCGCAAACGCCATTGCAATGCACGCCATGCCGGACGGAGCCGCCAGGTCGCCGCATGACTCCGGCTTATCGATCAACTCGCCTTGTCCCCGCGAGTTGCGCACAGCCGACCAGATCACCCGTGTGGAGGAAATACCGTCGCCACGTTCGCTGATCGATGCTTCGCCCTGCGGCAGCAAACTCGCCGTACGTGTACGCCATTGCCGAAGCTCGGCCTCACCGCCGATGGGCGCGCGGGACGCCTCGACAACAGCGTCAGCCAACAAAGCAGCGTGTTCGCGCAACGCAGCAGCGCGCGCCTCACGGGCAATCCACAACTGCGAGGCAATGAGGCCAAGCGCGGTGATTGCCGTCAGTGCGACCGCGATCATTACCTCGATCAGCGAAGCACCGCGCGAACCGCACGGCCATGTAGTCCGTGCCGATTTCATGAGGTCGCTCCACAAGCACCGTCGGCGATGCGTGGCCTGCCACCCGCTGCAATTCTTATGCAACGCCGCCAGGACTGACCCTGAGTGGCTCGCGTAGGAAAACGCGGCGCAATGTCGAAGCTACGGAAGCTACCGATCAACTGCCCAGCGGGTGGAGTAAAGGTGAGATTGGTTTGAGTGCCGGCAATGTTGACCGCGGCCATTTCCGCCTGGGCGCGCAACACCGAGGGCAACCCGCCGCGCTCGACCGTCACCGCCCATCCGCACGACCAGTCCGCTGCCCCGGTACGGCACGCTTGCCCGGCGGCAAGACAATGACCTGCGGCGTCGACGCGGCACACTGTCACGCGCACGCCGCGTCTGACCGCCTCGCTGCGCGCGTACGACAGCGTGGAGAGCAACGCCCGGGCCCGCGCGTCGACCTGATCGCGCACATGCCACGCGACGAACGACGGAGTTGTCATTACCGCGATCACCGCCAGAATCGCGACCGCAACCAGCGTTTCGATCAACGTGAACCCGCCGCGCATGCGCCAGGAGAAAACTACTTGTGTCATCTGCATTCCTTATTTTCAAAAAGGATGCGGACAATTTACTCAGGCTGCGGGGTCTCAACAATCGGCCGAACGGCCAGGTAGCGGCGAGCGTCAGCACCCGCAACAATGTCGGGGTGACGAATTCAGAAAGGGAGGCAGCAATGCTACCGCGCGAAAAATCGGCGCCTCGATCAGCGCTTGCGGGGAGGCTTCGGCGGCGTGGCCGCGCGGCGGAATTCTTCTATCACGTCTTCGAATTCGGACACATCTTCGAAGCGACGGTAAACAGAGGCAAAGCGGACATACGCAATGGTGTCGAGCTCGCGCAACTCGTTCATCACGAGTTCGCCGAGGCGCTCGCTGCGCACCTCTCGTTCACCGCTGCCCAGCAGCTGATACTCAATGCGGGCGACCGCCGCGTCGATCGCGTCCGCGGCAACCGGGCGCTTTCTCAGCGCCAGTTGCATGCTCGCGACGATCTTGCGGCGATCAAATTCGGTGCGGCTGCCATCCTTCTTGACGACCGACGGCAACGCCAGCTCCACCCGCTCATACGTCGTAAAACGTTTGTCGCAGGCGGGGCAACGGCGGCGCCGGCGAATCGCGGCACCGTCTTCGGATACGCGGGAATCCACGACCTGCGTATCGTCGTGCCGGCAGAAGGGGCAGCGCATCGCCGCTTACTTGTAGACCGGGAAGCGCGCTGTCAACTCGGCGACCTGGCCGCGCACGCGTTCAATCGTGGCTGCATCTTCCGGGTTGTCCAGTACGTCGGCGATCAGGTTACCCACCTGCTCCGCTTCCTTCACGCCAAAACCACGCGTGGTCATTGCCGGCGAGCCGAGACGCACACCGCTCGTGACGAACGGCTTTTCCGGATCGTTCGGGATGGCGTTCTTGTTGACCGTGATGTGCGCTGCGCCGAGCGCCGCTTCCGCTGCCTTGCCGGTGATGTGCTTGGCACGCAGGTCGACCAGCATCACGTGGCTTTCGGTGCGGCCCGACACAATGCGCAGACCGCGCTTCACCAGCGTCTCAGCCAGCACGCGAGCGTTTTCAGCGACCTTTTGCTGGTATTCCTTGAATTCCGGCGACAGCGCTTCCTTGAATGCAACCGCCTTACCGGCGATCACGTGCATCAGCGGACCGCCCTGGATACCCGGGAAAATGGCCGAGTTGATCTGCTTTTCGAACTCAGCCTTCATCAGGATTACGCCACCGCGCGGGCCACGCAGGCTCTTGTGGGTGGTGGTGGTGACGAAGTCGGCGTGCGGCACCGGGTTCGGATAGACGCCCGCGGCGATCAGGCCGGCGTAGTGCGCCATGTCGACCATGAAGTATGCACCTACCGACTTGGCGATTTTCGACAGGCGTTCGAAGTCGATACGCAGTGCGAATGCCGAGGCGCCCGCCACGATCAGCTTTGGCTTGTGTTCCTGGGCGAGCTTTTCAGCGGCGTCGTAGTCGATATCTTCTGCTTCGTTAAGGCCGTAGCTCACGACGTTGAACCATTTGCCCGACATGTTCACGGGCGAGCCGTGCGTCAAATGGCCGCCGTGCGCGAGGCTCATGCCCATGATCGTGTCACCCGGCTTGAGCATGGCGAAAAACACGCCCTGGTTGGCTTGCGAACCCGAATTCGGCTGCACATTCGCGGCTTCCGCACCGAAGATTTCCTTCACGCGGTCAATGGCGAGCTGTTCGACGATGTCCACGTACTCGCAGCCGCCGTAGTAGCGCTTGCCCGGATAACCTTCGGCGTACTTGTTGGTGAGCTGCGAGCCTTGAGCGGCCATCACGGCCGGACTCGTGTAATTTTCCGACGCGATCAGTTCGATGTGGTCTTCCTGACGGCGGTTTTCCTTCTCAATCGCCTTCCAGAGTTCGGGGTCGACGTTGGCGATGGTGCTTTGGGCTTTGTCAAACATACGGGTTCCGTTGAGTGTGTTCAGGTTGACCGGATCGTGCGCCGAATTTCGTGCAGAACGCGTAGTGGGTACGCGGCGCTACTGGCGGCTGGGCCAGCCCTGTTGTGGCGGATGAAGAAGCGCCGCACACGCGAGGCAGGACAGCCACCGGCGGCGCAGATGAATGCGCGCGGATCACGGCTGCCCAGGCGAACGGCAAAACGGCACCCTGCGCTTCACGGTGGGTCGCTCCACCTTGAACCTGTTTGGTTCTATCGCCAGTCACGCAGGGGTGAGCGCGTTAGTGTATTGGAAGCGCCCCGAATAGGCAACCGGCGTGCAGCCGGGCGGTGCAGCGGGCTTGAGCCGCCCGCGCGGCCCTCCCGAGAGCGCGTCGCCAGGTGCGCAAAAACGTCTGATGAAAGGCGTCCGGAAGCCGCCGGCTCGCGCCTGCGGGCGCCCCGCTTTACAGATGCCTTCCCAACACGCTTACGGCAGGGTCATTCTTGCCGCAGCGCCGCATTGGAAGTAGGCTTTGGACCTTTCTCCTCTACCGACCAGGGAACTGCAATGATCGTGTTCGTCACCGGAGCGTCCGCGGGATTCGGCGCTGCCATCGCCCGTGCTTTTGTCAAAGGCGGCCATCGCGTTGTCGCCACCGCACGCCGCAAGGATCGTCTGCAACAGCTTGCTGACGAGCTCGGCGACGCCCTGCTGCCGCTCGAACTGGATGTGCGCGACCGCGCCGCCGTCGAAGCCGCGCCCGCCTCTCTGCCGCCCGAATTCGCCGCGGTCGATGTGCTCGTGAACAACGCCGGTCTCGCGCTTGGGCTGGAACCTGCGCAACGCGCGGAACTGGACGACTGGACCACCATGATCGACACGAACTGCACCGGGCTCGTCCAGGTCACGCGCGCGTTGCTGCCAGGCATGGTCGAGCGCAATCGCGGCCACGTGTTCAACCTGGGTTCGGTGGCCGGGACCTGGCCGTATGCGGGCGGCAACGTGTACGGCGCAACCAAGGCGTTCGTGCGTCAGTTCAGCCTGAACCTGCGCGCCGATCTGGCCGGCACCGCGATCCGCGTGACCGATATCGAACCGGGCCTGTGCGGCGGCACCGAGTTCTCGAACGTGCGCTTTCGCGGCGACGACGAAAAAGCGGCCAACGTCTATCAGAACGTACAGCCGCTCACCGCTGAAGACATCGCGGATTCGATCTACTGGATCGCCACGCGCCCCGCGCATGTGAACATCAACACGATCGAACTGATGCCGGTGGCGCAGTCGTTTGCCGGCTTGTCCGTGCATCGCGGCTGAGCTCGAAGCTATCGCCCGTTAACCGCACGCCGCACCCGGAAAAAAACGCCTGGGTGTGCGTTCCGGTAAAATGCGCCGCATGGATATGTCCCTCAGCGAGCCCGGCGCCGGAATCGACTTCGTCTGGCCGATTCGCGTGTACTACGAAGATACCGATGCCGGTGGCATCGTGTTCTACGCAAACTATCTGAAGTTTTTCGAACGGGCGCGTACCGAATGGTTGCGCTCGTGCGGAGTCGATCAGAACCGCGTCGCCGAAGAAACGGGTGCTCTTTTCGTCGTGCGGAGCACTGCGGTGGACTATCGTGCGCCCGCCCGGTTGGACGAGCTCATCAAGGTCACCAGCCAGGCGGTGCGGATCGGTCGCGCCTCGGTGGATTTCGCCCAGGAAGCCTGGCGCGACGGCACGCTGCTTGCTACCGGCACCGTTCGCGTCGGCTGCGTCGACCGGGTTGCGCTGCGTCCTGCACCGATTCCGGCAC
Organism: Paraburkholderia sp.; assembly: GCF_036488795.1. Taxonomy (GTDB): domain Bacteria; phylum Pseudomonadota; class Gammaproteobacteria; order Burkholderiales; family Burkholderiaceae; genus Paraburkholderia. The sequence goes on along the minus strand of NZ_DASXHA010000137.1, from coordinate 7,295 downwards.
CCGTCCTGGCCGCATTGCGGCGCGGCGCCGGTGTATGTGCACCCTCCGTGTCAACGGACAACGACTGAGCACCGTTGTTACGGGGCCAGTGAACTCGTATCGATCAAGCGACACAAAGCATGGTTCGGCTTGCGGTTCGCCGATGCTTCCGGTTTCCCGACGACAAGCTTCGCCCAACCTTGCAGCCGGACGCCCCCTTACGGGACGTTACAACGAACCTATATGAACACTACACAAGATCTGTCGATCATTTCTCTCGTACTCAATGCGAGCCTGCTGGCGCAGGCAGTGATGGCGCTGCTGCTGCTGCTATCGCTGCTGTCATGGACTTTCATCTTCCGCAAGTGGTTTGCGATCCGCCGCGCGCGCGCGCAAACTGAACGCTTCGAACGCGACTTCTGGTCCGGTGGCGACCTGCAGGCGCTCTATCAAAGCGCCGCGAACAACCGCCATACGATCGGCGCACTTGAGCGCATTTTCGAATCCGGTATGCGCGAGTTTCTGAAGGGCAAGGAAAAGCGTCTCAACGACCCGGGCCTGATCCTCGACGGCGCCCGTCGTGCCATGCGCGCTGCTTTCCAGCGCGAGATGGACGTACTCGAAGCCAATCTCGCGTTCCTCGCCTCGGTGGGTTCGGTCAGCCCGTATATCGGCCTGTTCGGCACCGTGTGGGGGATCATGAACGCGTTCCGCGGTCTTGCTAACGTGCAGCAGGCCACGCTTGCCAACGTCGCACCTGGCATCGCCGAAGCGCTGACCGCAACGGCCATCGGCCTGTTCGCCGCGATTCCGGCGGTGGTCGCGTACAACCGGTACGCGCATGACATCGACCGTCTGGCGATCCGCTTCGAGACGTTCATCGAAGAATTCTCGAACATCCTGCAGCGCCAGGCGCACTAAGGAGTCTACGATGGCCGGTTCCTCAAGTCGCTCCTCCAGCATGCGCGGCGGCCGCTCGCGCCGCGCCATGGCCGACATCAACGTCGTGCCGTACATCGACGTGATGCTCGTGCTGCTCGTGATTTTCATGGTGACTGCACCGCTCGTCGCGCCGTCGATCGTCAATCTGCCCACTGTCGGCGGGGCTGCGCCGCAGCAACAGACACCGCCCGTGGTCGTCAACATCCGCGCCGACGGCAACATGAGTGTCAAGTACAAGGACGACAATGGCGCCATGCAGCAGGAAGACATGACGAAGGCCGACCTGAACAGCTTCGTCACAGACCGTGAACAGTCGCACCCGGATCAGCCGGTCGTCATCGCCGCCGACAAGACGGTAAAGTACGAAGCCGTGATGAATGTGATGTCGGACCTGAAGGCTCGCGGCGTCAAGCGCGTTGGGTTGCTCGTCAAATCGCAATGATCCGCAAGAATTCCGCTTACCCGCTCCAGCCACCGCGTGAACGCGGCACCGGGCGAGCCTTTGCGCTCGCCGTGGTGATGCACGTGCTGCTGGGGTTCTTTCTGTACCACGGCATTCATTGGCAAAACAGCACGCCAGCCGGCGCCGAAGCCGAGTTGTGGACAGACGTGCCTGACATCAGCACGCCGAAGCCGCCACCACCGCCTCCGGTGGCGGTGGCCCCTGCCCCGCCTCTGCCTGATGAACAGGCCGATATTGCGCTGCAGGAGAAGAAGCGCCAGCAACAGGAAGCGCAGCGCCAGGCACAGCTCGCCGAGCAGCAGCGTCAGCAGCAGTTGCAGGCCCAGCAGGAAGCCGAGGCGAAGCGTCAGCAGCAACTCGCTGCCGACCAGGCCGCGCAGCTCGCCGCGCAAAAAGCGGCGGCGGCCAAGCAGAAGCAGCAGCAACTGCAGGCTGACAAGCTCAAACAACAACAGTTGGCCGAGCAGCAGAAACAGGATCAGTTGAAGCAGCAGCAAGAGGACCAGCAAAAGCAGGCTCAGGCTGACGCGCAGAAAAAGGCTGATGCACAGAAGGCAGCAGCCAAAGCCAAGGCGCAGGCAGATGCCGCGGCACAGGCGAAGAAGCTCGATCAGGACCGCCGCGCCCGTCTCGCGCAAATGCAAGGCATGGCAGGCGGCGAAGGCTCGACCGGTGAAGGTCTTGCGAAGGCCGGCACAGGTAGCGGCTCAGGCGGTACGGCGACTTCACCCGGCTATGCGGACAAGGTGCGCCGCCGCGTGCGTCCGAACATCATCTGGTCCGGTGATACGCAAGGGCTCGAGACTGAGATCGCGGTTCGCTGTGGGCCGTCCGGTACGTTGCTGAGCGTGGCGGTGACGCGCAGCAGCGGTAACGCTCAATGGGATGAGGCCGCCGAGCGGGCAGTCCGGGCGTCCGATCCGATGCCGGTCGACACCGATGGCAAGACGCCGTCGAGCTTTAAGATCACGTTGCGGCCGGCAGGGTGACCGCAGGCGCGACGCCCCGCCCAGCGGGGCGTGCCCGGGAACGAATTGAAAGTTTCGGGGTCTGTCTGCTGTCATACAGTGTTAGAAATCTGTTTTTATTGGGAACCCATACAGCATGAGTTTGATGACCAAGCTAGGCCTGCGGACATTGGTGGCGTCGTGCCTGATTGCGGCGGGCGGCGCAGCGCACGCACAACTCAACGTCCTCGTAACGGGCGTCGGGTCCACACAGTTTCCAATCGCAACCGCGAACTTCGCGAATGAAGCGAGCTCGCCGCAGCAGGTCAGCACTATCGTGCGCCAGGACCTTCAGCGCAGCGGCAAATTCACCAATATCGACGCGGGTAGCGCGCCGGTAGCCGAAACCGACTCGGTGGACCTGGGCAGCTGGAAGGCCAAGGGCGCCAACGCATTCGTCGCCGGCAGCGTGAACCGTCTGCCGAACGGCCAGTACGAAGTGCGCTTCAAGCTGTACGACACGGTCAAGGGCGAAAGCCTTGGCGGCCTCGTGCTGGTGAGTCCCGAAAGCGGCTTGCGGATGAGCGCTCACAAGGTTGCGGACTACATCTACGCAAAGTTGATGGGTTCGCGCGGCGTGTTCGCCACCCGTCTGTCTTACGTCATCAAGACGGGCAACCGTTACCAGTTGCAGATTTCCGATTCGGATGGCCAGGACGCGCACATTGCGCTGTCGAGCCCCGAGCCGATCATCTCGCCGGCCTGGTCGCCTGATGGCACCAAGGTCGCTTACGTATCGTTTGAAAAGAAGAAGCCCATCGTCTACATCCACGATCTGCCTACCGGGCGCCGGATCGTCGTGTCGGACCAGAAGGGCAACAACAGCGCGCCGGCCTGGTCGCCCGATGGCCGCACGCTCGCCGTTGCGCTCTCGCGCACAGGCAACACCCAGATCTTCGCCGTCAATGCCGACGGCAGCGGTCTGCGTCGCCTGACCCAAGGCACCTCGATCGACACCGAACCCTCGTACTCTCCTGACGGACAGTGGATCTATTTCACTAGCGACCGCGGCGGTCAACCGCAAATCTACAAGATGCCCGCGCAAGGCGAAAGCGCCGGCGCAGCCCAGCGCGTCACGTTCACGGGTAACTACAACACCAGCCCGCGCGTGAGCCCGGACGGCAAGGAACTGGCCTACATCTCACGTGTGGGCGGTGCCTTCAAGCTGTACATCCAGGACCTGCAAGCAGGCACGGCAACTGGTTTGACCGACACAACACATGACGAATCGCCGAGCTTCGCGGCGAATGGTCAGTACATTCTTTACGCCACACAGGTGAACGGCCGTGGCGTGTTGGCCGCAGTATCGACCGACGGTCGCACTCGGCAGGTCCTGTCCGTTCAGGGCGGCATCGTTCGCGAGCCGTCCTGGGGCCCGTTTATGCAATAACACACAAGGAGAGTAACAATGATGTCCAAACTTCGTATCGTATTTGCCGCATTGCTGGTCGGTGCACTCGCTGCCTGTCATTCGGGTGTCAAGCTTGACGAAAACGCCAACAAGGGTGGCGCGGTCGCAACGCAACCGAACCCGAATGCCGTCGCACAGGTGAACGTCGACGAGCTGAACGATCCGAACAGCCCGCTCGCCAAGCGCAGCATCTACTTCGACTTCGACAGCTACTCGGTCAAGGACGAATACCAGTCGCTGCTGGCGCAACACGCGCGTTATCTGAAAGCCCACCCGGAACGCCACGTTCTGATCCAGGGCAACACCGACGAACGCGGTACGAGCGAGTACAACCTGGCACTCGGCCAGAAGCGTGCTGAAGCCGTGCGTCGCGCCCTGTCGCTGCTGGGCGTGCCGGATTCGCAAATGGAAGCCGTGAGCCTCGGCAAGGAAAAGCCGCTGGCAGACGGTCATGACGAATCGTCGTGGGCACAAAACCGCCGCGCCGATCTCGTGTACCAACAGTAACGGGTGATGAGCCGTATGACGCATCGTTTCTCCTGGCTGCGCCATGCCGCAGCCGCCTGCGTCGCGGGCTCGGCCTTCATGGCCGTGCCGGCGCACGCAGGCATGTTCGACGACGACCAGGCCCGCCAGGCTATTCTCGATCTTCGTACGAAGACCGATAGCCTGTCGAGCCAGCTGTCGGCCGCACAACGCACCATCCTCGACCAGTCCAACCGTCTCGATCAGTTGAACCAGCAGGTCGCGACGCTTCGCGGACAGAACGAGGACATGGCGAACCAGCTTGCCACGCTGCAGAAACAGCAGAAGGACTACTACACCGACCTCGACACGCGGCTGAAGAAATTCGAGCCGCAACAGCAGACGGTCGATGGCGTAGAAGGCACGGTCCAGCCGGGCGAGACGGACGCGTTCAATGCGGCTTCCACGCAGTTCCGCAACGGTGACTTCAAGAACGCAGCGGTCTCGTTCCGCAGCTTCATCGCGAAGTATCCGCAGAGCCCCTATCAGCCGACCGCGCAGTATTGGCTCGGCAACGCGCTGTATGCACTGCGCGACTACAAGGGCTCCACGGCTACGTGGGAAAGCGTCGTGAAGAATTACCCGCAGCATCCGCGTGCGCCGGAAGCGCTGCTCGCGATTGCGAACAATCAGCTTGAACAAGGTCAGAAGGCCGCGGCAAAGAAGACCCTCGAGCAGATCGTTGCGCAATACGGCAGCTCGGACGTCGCGCAGTCGGCGCAAAGCAAGTTGTCGCAAATCAAGTAGTACAGTCGTAGCGTTAATACGCGCAGTGTCGGTCAACACGTCACGCGCGCCTCTCGCCGGAGAGCCCGGGACAGCCGCTGTCCCGGGCTTTTCCTTTTTCGGCGCGGCGCGCAAAGGGTTGACAGGCTGCCAATCCTATCGCTATAATCCCGCTTCTCTTTTGGGTCGTTAGCTCAGCTGGTAGAGCAGCGGACTTTTAATCCGTTGGTCACAGGTTCGAATCCCGTACGGCCTACCAAAAGATTCAAGGGCTTAGCTTCGGCTAGGCCCTTTTCTTTTTGTCTCGGGGTTACGCCGGGGTTACGACGCCGGTGCATCGTGATCAATACCTGTCTACGAATGCCACGCTATGGCTAGGCCCAAAAAAACCGACTACGTCTCCGATAGCGACCTTTCACCTTGGTACAAACTTGAGAAGTATGCTGGCCTGGCACAAGCGAGCCCGCAGAAGTGGGCGCAGCTAATTCTTGACCGAGCGAATCTTCAGCTCTTGCGGCGAGACCCTGAAAACCTTGATACCGTCCGCACGCTGTTTAAGAAACTAGAAGAAGACCCACTGTGTGAACTGGGTTTTTCATACCGATGGAAATCAGGGCATGAGCTCGACACGAGCTCCGTAAAGTCCCTCACTATCAATCGGATGCGTTGGCTTACGAACGAGGCTGCGGCGTCGACCAGGGATGACAACACCCCTGATGGCATCAATGCCGATCCCGCAGAGCTGACGGGGCAGATGGCGACGGCCCCGAATTTGCCCGCTTCAGATTCCGACTCACGCGATCATCCAAACCCGACTGCCTCAATCGATGAACTGCTGCTGCTCAGAGCAAGCATGGCCTCCGGAACCTTCGCCCATTTGGCCGTCGATTTGCGGGCAACAGACGATCAGCTTGCCTCGAATTTTCAGGAGTGGCTGGCTAAGTGGCGAAAGCACGCCAACGCCAGGGTGACGGGCGGCGACTACGGCAAGAAGGTGTTTAGATGGCATCAAAGCCGAGTTCTACCCTATTTCGATCTTCGGCTTTATGCCGATATTGAAGGGCAACGGATCAGTCGCAAGAAATTTGTAGAACTGCTCAACTTCAAAGATCGCCCATCGCCGAAAGATCTGCTTGACCAGCTCTCCAAGACGGCTGACCGCATTGTTAGCTTCGACACCTTCCACGCACTTCACGGCCTGTCGGCATAGCGTGACTCCGGCGTACGGCATGTCCGAAGCGGCATGTCGAGCATCGATGGAAAAGGGGCAAACTTTGCCCCCCACTTTTCTCCGTCGAATCGACGAGGAGCATCGATCAAACTCCTTCTTACACCGAATCCCGGTGCATTGAAGTGAAATCCGATCATGCAAAAAGAACTCATCGACCGAACCGCTGCTGCGGCCTACCTCGGCACCAAGCCGCAAACCCTCGCCGTCTGGGCGTGCACTAAACGCTATCCGCTGCCGTATGTGAAGATCGGACGTCGGGTGATGTATCGCCTCGCCGATCTGGAAGCGTTCATCGAGCTCAATACCCACGGTGATGGGGTAGCAGAATGAGCGATATCGTCATTCCCGATGCAAATCAGTCCAATGTGATCCGGCTACCATTCGTCAACCGAGTGAGCATCGCGGACGTCCGTGGACCTGACGACAACGTGAGCAGATCCGTTGGATCCATCCATGCAACTGGCAAGCCCGACAACAGCTCCGTGCAGGACGCTATCCGGGCGGCGGTCAAGTTGGGCGAACCGACAGGGAAGATGTGCCACTACGTCCGGCATCGGATCGCAACTGGCCTACCTTTTGAGCAAGCGTCTCGGACTTGTGCAGAAATCCGTGCGGACGGGTTCAACGGTTGCCCGGCGAGCGGCGGCTGCCTCACGCCCGATGGCAGCGTCGCTAGGCGCCCGGACGATCTCAATCGATGGGCGGTGGTGGAAAAATTCCCCAAGCTGTCTCAGCGCGTCGTTGCTCAGGCCTTCCTTGATGCGCAGTATCGAGACGGCTGCGCTTGCGTTGGTCAATTGTTTTACGGCTACGAAAACGGCGTCTACCGGATCGTCGAGGAGACTGCTCTGATCCAGCAACTGTTGAAGACCTTCGGGCACCCCATCAAAGTGTCCGACGCCCAGCAACTGCTCAAGTACATCAAGTATCACACCCGGGAACCTGCAGGCACGTTCAAGCCGAACAGGAACCTGGTGTGCTTTCGCAATGGCGTACTCGATGTCCAAACCG
>NZ_DASXHA010000032.1:0-15059 GCF_036488795.1 Paraburkholderia sp. | reverse complement strand
TCGAACCCGTTGGCCGCAACACGGCGCCGGCGCTGACGCTGGCCGCGCTGCATGCGCGCGCCGACGGCAGCGATCCGGTGCTGGTGGCAATGCCTGCCGATCACGCCATTCCTGACGTCGCGGCGTTCGAGCGGGCAGTAGCGTTGGCTGCACGGCTTGCTGCGGCGTCGCAGATCGTGACGCTCGGTGTCGTGCCGACGCGTGCGGAAACAGGCTACGGCTACATCGAGACCGGCGCGCCGATCGATGTGGATGTGCCGGACGGTGCACGCGAGTTGCGGCAGTTCGTTGAAAAGCCCAGCCTCGAGCTGGCCGAAGCATTCGTTGCCGGCAAGCGGCACTGGTGGAATAGCGGCATCTTCGTAATGCGCGCATCAACGTGGCTTCACGCCATCGGCACATTGCGGCCCGACATTGCGCGCGCCTGTGAGGCTGCGTATGGCGGGATCGAGTCGGACGGCACCGTGTGGCGCATGTCGGCCGATGCGTTTGCCGCATGCCCGTCCGATTCGATCGATTACGCGGTCATGGAACGGCTCGCGCAGACCGGCATCGCAGGGGCGGTCGTGCCGCTCGATGCAGGCTGGTCGGACGTCGGGTCATGGGACGCGGTATGGGACGCCTTGTCTAAAGACGAATCGGGCAACGTAGTGCGGGGTGATGCATTGCTCGAGAACACCTCTGGGACGTATGTGCATTCGGAGGGGCGGCTGATTGCATGCGTCGGCGTCAAGGATCTGATTGTGGTTGAGACGGCAGACGCCGTGCTCGTTGCCGACAAGCGGCATGCCCAGGATGTCAAGACGGTCGTCGCACAGATTCGTCACGAGGCGCGCAGCGAGGCCGCCCATCATCGCAAGGTGAGCCGGCCATGGGGCTATTACGATTCGATCGAACGGGGCGAGCGTTTTCAGGTTAAGCGCATCGTCGTCGAACCGGGTGGTACGTTATCGCTGCAACTGCATTACCACCGGTCCGAACACTGGATCGTGGTGCGGGGCACCGCGCGGGTCACGAGGGGTGATGAAACGTTTCTGCTTGCTGAAAACGAGTCGACGTTCGTGCCGATCGGTGTGAAACACCGCCTCGAGAACATTGGGCGCATTTCGCTCGAAATGATCGAAGTACAGTGCGGCACGTATCTCGGCGAAGACGACATCGTACGATTCGATGATCACTATGGTCGTCACAGCGCCACGGAGACGAACGGCTAGGACCGCGACGGCAGACGCCTTCAAAATGAAACCGGCCCGCTACTGCGGTCAAACGCGGCAGCGAGCCAGTTCTACAGACGTCGGCGCCGAGAAGGCGGTGCTCAACAGCCGGATACCACCGGCACCTTCTGGCGTGCCCGCCTCAATCCATCACGGATGGTTGTACATCGCGTTCCAGTCGGCCTTCGACACTGCCGGGCGCCCGGCATCCGAAGCATTTGCTACGCCGCCCACACCCGTTGTGCCGTTACGTTCTGCCACCTTGGCTTCAGCAGCGAGGATATCGTCGGGATAGTGCGGATCGGCGCCGGCAGCGGGACGCCAGCCGGTCTGCTCGAGCTGGGCGAGCTCGGCTCGCACTTGCGCGCGGGTCACAGGCTGGTTCGATTGGGCGAACACCGCAACCGGAGCGGCAAGAGCGGCGGCAACGACGACAGCTTGAATAACGGACTTCATGATGGGCTTACCTCGATGGCTTGTTTTGTTACGAACACCCTTGTTCGTAACCAGTGACAGCAGTCTAGGTATGCGACGGCCTGAGATTAAGCCCGTTGTCAGGAAGTGATTGTTCTTGAATCTGGGTAAACCCTGATGCCGTGTCAGCTCGACGCCGCCGCCGCCGCTCTGCCACGCAACCAGTTCATCGCGGTAAACAGCAGGGTCGCGAACACGATCAGCACGGTCGCCACGGCAAGAATCGACGGATCGATCTGGTCGCGAATGCCGCTCCACATCTGGCGCGGCACCGTCCGCTGCTCGGGTCCGCCAATGAACAGGATGACGATCACCTCGTCGAACGACGTGGCGAACGCGAACACGCTGCCGGTCGCCACCGCAGGCGCGATCAACGGCAGCGTGACGCGCCGGAACGTGGTCCACGGCCGCGCGCCGAGACCGGCCGAGGCGCGCAGCAGGCTCTGATCGAACGACAGCAGCGAGGCCGTCACCGTGATCACGACAAATGGCGTGCCGAGCGCCGCATGCGCGAGCACCACGCCCGGATACGAGTTCACCAGGCCAAGCGGCGAGAAGATCAGGTAGAAACCGGCCGCGACCACGACGATGGGAATGATCATCGGCGAAATCAGCAGCGGCATGATGATCGAACGAAACGGGAATACCGGGCGGCTTAGCCCGAGCGCGGCGAGCGTCCCGAGGCTGGTCGCGATCAATGTCGCGACCACGCCAATGCCGATGCTGTTCGCAAACGCGAGCTGCCAGTCATGCGAGCCGAACGCCTGCCGGTACCAGCGCAGCGAGATGCCGTCCATCGGATACGAGAAAAACGAACCCGAGTTGAACGACAGCGGCACGATGGCGAGAATCGGCGCCACGAGAAACAGGAAGATCAACGCGCAATGCACGCGCAGTCCGGTGCTTGCGAGACGCTCGGATAGCGTTTGATGACGTTGGGCGGGCATGCGGGTCTCCTCGCTAGCCGAAGCGCAGCCGGTCGATGCCGACCAGCCGGTTGAAGACGAAATAGAACACGGCCGTGAAAATCACGAGGTAACACGACAGTGCGCCCGCGAGTCCCCAGTTCAACTGCTCGTTGGTCTGCGAAGCAATCAGCTGGCTGATCATCTCGTCGCCCGCGCCGCCGAGTAGCGCGGGTGTGATGTAGTAGCCGAGCGCGAGCACGAAGACGAGAAAGCAGCCTGCGCCGACACCCGGCAGCGTCTGCGGAATATAGACCCGCACGAACGCCGTGACCGGATGCGCGCCCAACGACTGTGCGGCGCGTACGTACACCGGCGAGACGCCCTTCATCACCGAATAGATCGCGAGGATCATGTACGGCAGCAGGATGTGCGTCATGCCGATCAGCACGCCGGTGCGGTTGAAAATCAGCGGCACCGGATGATGGATCAAGCCGAAGCGCAGCAGCGCCGTGTTGATGACGCCGCCCGGCTGCAGCAGCACGTACCACGCGGTCGTGCGCACCAGCAGCGAGGTCCAGAACGGCACGATCACGAACAGCATGAGCCGGTTGCCCTGTTTCGGCGGCAGCGTTGCGAGCAGATACGCGACCGGGTAGCCGAGCAGCAGGCACAACAGCGTGACCGTCGCGCTGATCTGGATGGTACGCACGAAGGCGGCACGATAGACCGCGCTGTCCGCGGCGACCGAGCTTACCGAGCCGTCCGGCGCGACCTGCGCATCGATCGCATTGAGCAGGTAGTCGGGCGTCGGCGAGGTAGCGGCGCGTTTCAGCAGCCGCCAGGTTTCGGTGTCGCCCCAACGCGGGTCCATCTCGAGGAGCGCCGGCTTCCATGCAGCGGGCGTTTGCGAGCGCGACTCGCGCGCCGTCTTCATCAAGAGGCTGCGGAATTCCGGCTGATAGAAATTCATGCGGCGTGCCAGGTTGCCGAGTTCGCCGGCTTCGGCCGATTGCCGCAAGCCCTGCGCGAGCGCGGCAAAGGCCGGCTCGCCGGGTACGCCGCTGCCGTCCCACGCCTGCAGCGTCGCCGTCAGTTGCGGCATGCTGCCGCGCACCTCGGGGTTCTGCACACTGCGTGCAAGCAGGCTGGCGATGGGCGCGATAAAGGTTGCGAGCAGGAACACGAGTAGCGGCAACGCCAGCAGCAGCGCCTGCACCGCAGACTTGCGGCGGGCGCGCTGCCAGGCGTGATGATCGCCGCCGCGCCCGGCGGTGCCGATCGTTGCCGTCGGTTGCAGTGGCAGGTTCATCGTCGCGCCGTTCTCGTTATTGCGTGAGCCAGACCTGGAAGCGCTTGCTGATCGCATCCGCGTTGTCGGCCCAGAATGCCGCGTCGATCTGCAGCGGACGCTTGAAGTTGGCCGGCGCGGTGGGCAGATCGCCCAGACGGGCCTTGTCGATCAGCGGAATCGCGTCCTTGCGCGGCGGCGCATAGGCGATGTACTTCGACAGGTCCGCATAGGCCTGCGGCGTGGAGGCGGAGACGATGAACTTCGCCGCTTCATCCGCATGCTTCGCGCCCATCGGAATCGCCCACCATTCGTAGTCGTACACCTGCGCATCCCAGACGACCTTGAACGGCTTGCCGTCCTTGTGCGTCGCATCGTCGATACGGCCGTTATAAGCTTGCGTCATGACCACCGCGCCGTCCGCGAGCAACTGCGGCGCCTGCGCACCGGCATCCCACCAGACGATGCTCGACTTGATGGTGTCGAGCTTCTTGAAGGCGCGGTCGACGCCCGTGGGCGTGCCGAGCACTTTATAGACGTCCTTGGGCGCCACGCCATCGGCGATCAGCGCCCATTCCATCGCCACCTTGGGCGACTTGCGCATGCCGCGCTTGCCGGGATACTTCTTCAGATCGAAGAAATCGTTGATGGTGGTGGGGGGCGTCTTCAGCTTCGTCGTGTCGTATGCATAGACGGTTGACCACACCATCGCCGAGACGGCGCAATCGCTGATCGAGCCCGGCAGAAAATCGCTGGTATTGCCGAGCTGCTTGCGGTCGAACTTCTGCAGCAGGCCTTCGTCGCACGCCGTGATGGCGTCGTTGGTTTCCAGGTCGATCAGGTCCCACGTGGGGTTCTTCGCCTGTTCCATCGCGGACAGCTTTGCGAGGCCGCCGTCATACGATTCCGTCGAAAAGCCGATGCCGGTCTTCGCGGTGAACGGCTCGAACCAGGCCTGTTTGGCAGCGGCCTCATAGGCGCCGCCAAAGGTGACCACGGACAGGGTGTCGGCAGCGTGCGCCGTCGACGACAGGGCTGCGAGGATCGTGACGGCGGCGACGGCGCTGAGCATGGCGCCGTGCGGGGTACGGGAGCGAGTAGCGTGCATTTTAGTTGACTCCTGCGATGAGTGGCGATGCGGACGATGAAGGCGAAAACTTCGTGCGGTCGTCGGCAGTGACGGCGACGCGCGGCGAAACGGCGGGCAATACCTTGCAGTCGTCGCGGCGCCACGTGACGGCCACGGTATGGCCGAGTTCGGGCAGATCGTGATGCTGCGTGTTCGGCACCTTCACGACGACGCTCTCACCGTGCGCCAGCTTCAGATGCACGCGATGGTGGTCACCGCAATAGACGAGTTCCTGCACGAGTGCATGGACGAGATTCGCATCGCCTGCGCCGCGCGGCGCATCGGCTGTCGCAGCGTCGGCCGTTGGCGTTGGTGTTGCCGTTGGCGTGCCGTTCGGCGCGAGGTGCGCGCGCTCGGGCCGCAATGCCAGCATCGCTTCACCGCCGGTGCGCAGTTCGGCGCCGGCACGGCCGCTGATGGTGCTGCCGTCGGCGAGCTGCAGCGTGGCCCACTCGCCGTCGCTCGCAACCACGCGGCCGGTCAAGCCATTGTTTTCGCCGACGAAGTTCGCCACGAACGCATTCGCAGCGTTTTCATAGAGTTCGGTCGGGGTCGCGGCCTGCTGGATGCGGCCGTCGGAAAACACGGCGACGCGGTCCGACATCGTCAGTGCTTCGTTCTGGTCATGCGTCACGTAGACGACCGTGAGCGACAGCTCGCGATGCAGCCGCATAATTTCGTATTGCATACTTTCGCGCAGACGCTTGTCGAGTGCCCCGAGTGGTTCGTCCATCAGCACCACGCTCGGTTCGAACACCAGTGCGCGCGCCAGCGCGACGCGCTGCTGCTGGCCGCCCGAAAGTTGCGCCGGCCGGCGCGCCGCGAGGTTGGGCAGTTCTACCATTTCGAGTGCCCGCGCGACGCGCGCCTTCTGTTCGCTACGACTGATCTTGCGCACCGACAGCGGAAACGCGACGTTCTGCGCGATCGTCATGTGGGGGAACAACGCGTAGTTCTGGAACACCATGCCGATATCGCGCTGATGCGGCGGCTTGTCGTCGAGCCGCTTGCCGTTCAGGCGGATCTCGCCACGGGTGGGCGACTCGAAGCCGGCCAGCATCATCAGCGTGGTGGTCTTGCCTGAGCCGGACGGCCCGAGCAGCGAGACGAATTCGCCGCGCGCGACGTCGAGATCGAGACCTTCGACGACGCTGTGCACCCCGTCATAGGACTTGCTGACGCCTGCGAATGAAATGAACGATTGGCTGGTCATGGTCGTGTGATCATCCGGTGCGCGGCTCGCGCGTGTCATGACGTGGCGGTTCGCCGCGCCAGATAGCGCGCGAAGTCGTAATTTGGCCGCTCGAGGTGGCTCAGGTTGCCGGGTTTCGCGAGCGGCGCATGCACGCCGCGAAACACCGCTTCGACACCGCGCTGGTCTTCCGCATTGACCTCGTCGAGCAGGGCTTTCAGCGTGGTCATGTACTCGGCCGCTTTAGGGTCGTCGATGAACTCGGGCGAGAGTCCACCGCCGAACTGGATATGCACCTGGCCCACGCCGCGCGGCTGCAGTACGAGATACCAGAAGTATCCTGGCGTGAGCGTCACGAGATGGGTCGGGTAAATCGCAAGGAGCGCCGTGGTGCGCCGCCAGTGTCCTTGCAGACGCGTGTTGTCGGGGTGGGCGTTGCCGATCGGTAGCGACGCTTCCTTGGTGATCCAGTGATAGTTGAAGGCCGCGCGCCCGGGAGGACACTCCATCTCTTCGAGCCTCGAATGGGGACCCACCGTGGCGCGATGCAGCATCGGCAAGTGGTAGCTCTCCATGAAGTTTTCCGCGAGGATCTTCCAGTTGGTGTCCCACACGTGCTCTTCGTAGAAGGTCTCGACATAGTCGGACATGCCGTATGGTTCGATCAGCCGCGAGAGTTCTTCGAGGTGGGTCGCAACGGGTGGCACATCGGGATCGAGCGTGACGTAAATCCAGCCCTGCCAGGTTTCGCAGCGAATCGACGGCAGGCGGTAGCTGTCCTTGCAGAAGCCGGCCTGGCGGTCCATCATCGGCGCGCCGGCGAGCGCGCCATCCAGCGTGTAGTTCCAGGCGTGATAGGGACACACGATACGTCTGACGTTGCCGCGTCCTTCGAGCAACACCGACATGCGATGCAGGCACACGTTCGACAGGCCGCGCAGGCCGCCGTGCTCATCGCGCAGAACCACGACCGGCTGGCCGTCGAGTTGCGCGCTCAGATAGTCGCCGGGGTTGCTGAGCGCGCTTTCGCGGCCCACGCAAAGCCATTCCTTGCGAAAGATCTCGCGTTGTTCGAGCCCGAGGAATGCCTCAGATGTATAGACTCGCGGCGGCATGGCGCGCGCGTCGTCGAACGGCCGCTCGCAGTTCGCCTGCAGCTCGCGGGCGATCTCGGGTCCAGCATCCGGCGACGTTGCAAGGGGAGCCATAGGGCCTCCGTTCGGCATTGCGTTGCGATGGACACCAATCTACCAAGTCAAATTGCCAGCCAAAATATTGTTTTTGGATGTAAAAGCCAGTTTATTCCTATGCAGGCGCCTGGGGCGCTTCAGCGGCCAGTCTGTTCAACCATTGCGATGCAGTTCGCGGATCTGCGTCTCGCAGAACTCCGCGAAGCGCTTCACTACCTGACGCGGTTTGAGTTCGCGTGACTGCGCGATGCCGAGTGTCGTCGCGTTCACCTCTTCCTTGAACTGCTTGATCACGAAGTCTGCACCGTCCACGGTCCGCAGCGATTTCAGCGGGAAGTTCAGGATGCTATAGCCCAGCCCGTTGGCGACCATGCCGCGCACCACTTCCGGCTGCGACGAACGGAACGCGGGCACGGGCCGCGTGCCGACCGCGTCGAACAGCGCCGCGAAGTATTCGCGGCTGTGCGGCAGGTCGAGCATCACATATGGTTCGTTGAGCAGATCGGTCAGCGACACCGCGCGTGCGCGGGCGAGGCGGTGCAGCTTGGGCAGGATCACGTAGGGCGGCAGCGAGACGAGCGGTGTGAAGGCGATTTCGTCGGTGAGGTCGAGGCTGTAGGTGAGCGCCAGATCGAGTGTGCCGTCGCGCAGGCCGCGCAGCAGGTCGTCCTGATGGGCTTCCTCGGTGCGGAAGTTGACGCCCGAGTAACTTGCAATGAAGCGGCTGATGAGCGCCGGCATTACGGGCGGCGCGAGCGAAATCATGCAGCCGAGCGCGATTGCACCCGACATGCCGCCGTCCATCTCGCGTGCGGCCGATTGCAGTTCTTCCGCATTCTTCAGCAGATTGCGCGCCTGGCCGAGCATGTCGCGGCCGGCCTGGGTCAGCGACAGGCCGCTCGCATGATGGCGAATGAACAGCTGCACCCCGAACGATGCCTCCAGATCGGCCAGCGCCGTCGAGATCGACGGCTGCGAGATATGCAGCTTCTTCGCCGCCGCGGTGAACGACAGCACTTCGGCGGTGACCACGAAGTACCGCAACTGCCGCAGCGAGTAGTGCAACTGGCTCACTTCCATCGCATGTCCCTCGACGTTTCATCTATCCCGATTGTGCGTCGACAGAAATCTTTTTGCATAGCTAAAAACGATGAATTGCATTTTTGAAATATGTTTTTCGGATGCGCAGGGCGGGCGTAGATTGCACTCATCGAATCCGGCGCGGCGTGCCTGCAGAGGCTGACGCGGACCGACCCGAATCAAGCGGCCATTCAGAAGGGAACAGCCATGACAGCTGAAACAACGTCAATCGATACGCTGGTGGTGGGCGCCGGCCAGGCCGGCGTGGCCATGAGCGAACATCTGGGCAGGCAAGGGGTGCCGCACCTCGTGCTGGAACGCAGCCGCATTGCCGAACGCTGGCGCACTGGACGTTGGGATTCACTGGTGGCCAACGGGCCGGCATGGCATGACCGCTTTCCCGGTCTGGAGTTCGACGATCTCGATCCAGATGCCTTTCCCGCGAAAGAACGGGTCGCCGAGTATTTCGAAGCCTATGCGAGGAAATTCAACGCGCCGATTCGCACCGGTGTGGAGGTGAAGAAAGTAGAGCGCCGCGCGGGACGCCCCGGTTTCATCGTGGAGACGTCGGAGGGTATCGTCGAGGCCAATCGTGTCGTGGTCGCCACCGGGGCGTTCCAGCGGCCCCTGATTCCGCCGATCGCGCCCAGGGACGAGCAACTCGTGCAGATTCACTCGGCCGCTTACCGTAACCCCGGCCAATTGCCCGAGGGCGCGGTGCTGGTGGTGGGCGCCGGTTCGTCAGGGGTGCAGATCGCCGATGAACTGCAGCGCTCCGGCAAGCAGGTGTACCTGTCGGTGGGGCCGCACGATCGTCCGCCACGATCCTATCGTCATCGCGATTACTGCTGGTGGCTGGGCGTGCTCGGCGAATGGGACAAGGAGGTCGCGACACCGGGCCGGGAGCACGTCACGATTGCGGTAAGCGGGGCGCGCGGCGGCCATACGGTCGACTTCCGGGCGCTTGCGAAACAGGGCATCACGCTTGTCGGTTTGACGAAATCGTTCGATCACGGCGTCGTCGCCTTCGAACCGGACCTCGCAGAGAATCTCGCTCGCGGTGACGAGAACTACCTGGCCGTGCTCGATGCCGCCGACGCATACATCGCCCGCAACGGACTGGACTTGCCGGAAGAACCTGAGGCCCGCAAGACGCTGCCGGATCCGGAATGCGTGACTCATCCCCTGCTTGAACTCGATCTCGGCGGGGCCGGGGTCACTTCGATCGTCTGGGCAACCGGCTATGCGGTCGACTACAGCTGGCTGCATGTCAACGCGTTCGCCGCAAATGGCAAACCGCAACATCAACGCGGCGTGTCGAGCGAACCCGGCGTCTATTTTCTAGGCCTGCCGTGGCTGTCGCGGCGTGGTTCGAGCTTCATCTGGGGCGTTTGGCACGATGCGATGCACATTGCAGACCATATCGCCACGCAGCGCGGCTATCTGTCGTATCTCGATGCGTCGCAGCGTCGAAACGACAACGGTCAGAAGGCGGGAGCCGATGGCGCATGCCCTGCTGCGCAACCGCTCGCCAGGCTTCTCGATTGACAAGGCAGGGGAGTGCCACGGCGCCACGCATGCGTCGCGGACTTTCTCTTCGCCCGGCTAGCTCGATTTTCTTTACTACGATCAAGGCGCATGATGACGCAACCTACGCACACCCGTATCCGCATGTTCAACACCAAGGATACGTATCCCAACCAGTCGCTCGATAACGACCTCTGCCAGGCCGTGCGAGCGGGCAACACGGTTTATGTGCGCGGACAGGTGGGCACGGATTTCGACGGTAACCTGATCGGGCTCGGCGATCCGCAGGCACAGGCCGAGCAGGCGATGAAAAACATCAAGCAACTGCTCGACGAGGCAGGCAGCGACCTGTCGCATATCGTCAAGACTACTACCTACCTGACTGATCCACGCTATCGCGAGCCGGTGTATCGCGAAGTCGGCAAATGGCTGAAGGGGGTCTTTCCCATTTCCACGGGGCTCGTGGTGAGCGCGCTGGGCCAGCCGCAATGGTTGATGGAGATCGACGTGATCGCGGTGATTCCGGATAACTGGAAGCCGAATCAGGATTGAGCCTCAAGGATCGAAGATCAAGGAGCGGTACATGACATTCTCGGTTGTCGGACGCTGCCCGGAAACTGGCCAGCTTGGGATCGCCATCAGTTCATCCAGTATTGCGGTGGGTGCGCGCTGCCCGTGGGTGCGCGCCGGGGTGGGCGCGGTGGCGACCCAGAATGTCACGCTGCCTGCGCTCGGGCCACGGGTGCTCGACTTCCTCGAAGAGCGCCAGCTTGAGCCGGCTACGGCTCTCCAGGGGGCGCTCGCTACGGACGGATGGAACCCGTATCGACAGGTGACGGTGATCGATGCTCAGGGCCGTACGGCATTTTTCACCGGTGCGGAAGCGCTGGGCGTGCATCGCGCGGTGGCGGGCGAGCAGTGCGTGGCCGCCGGCAACATGCTGGCGGGTGCGCAGGTGATCGACGCCATGGTTGAGGCGTTCGAGAAAACGCCTGGCCTGCTGGCCGGACGCCTGTTGGCCTCGATGCACGCCGCGATCGCGGCCGGTGGCGAAGCGGGACCGGTGCACTCGGCGGCGCTCAGGGTGGTGGGCGACGTGATCTGGCCGATCGTCGACCTGAGGGTCGACTGGGCGGACGTCGACCCCATTGGACAACTGGACGCGCTGTGGCAAGCGTATCGGCCGCAAATGCAGGATTACCTGACGCGCGCGTTGAATCCGACTGCGGCGCCCAGTTACGGGGTGCCGGGGGATCAGTGAAGGTGCGACCCGCGAATGCATCAGAAGGCTGAGGTCATGCGCGGATCGTTGCTGGATCGGTCGTTTGTTTGCGCTTCGGGACGGACTCTAATCCCGACCGCGACTCATCACGTCAGCCAATCCCGTTCACCCATAACACCGCATGGTCTCCAGATGCGTTGGTTATCGAACGGTGCCACCGCTCACTCTCGACTAAAGTTGCACAGGCCAATTGGCAGCGAGGTTCGAACAATCGGCTCGCTTCAATCAATCCGGTGGTTCGCGTCAGAGCGAATACCGACGAATCGAAAGGACCATCATGGCGCGGCATGCTCAACGCCGTCCGCATTTTTTTTCCGACATCAGGCTCGCGGCATTTGCCTTTTTCATGGGCTTCTTCCTGTGAATGTCGAGCGGTCGTATGGGAAGCTTCGATGCAGGCCAGCAATTATCTGCAGCAACGTTGCTTGTCACCAAACACGCACTAGGAAGCGCTAAACCGCCTTCCACTGCGCTTTGGGCTCCCGGGCCGAATGGTCTGTACTACGAGCCTCACGATCTCGGCGCAATCGTGCTGATGTTGCCCGTCGCATGGATTGGCGCGAAGCTGGATCATGCGTCCGAAGCCGAGATGTTCTTCCATCCGCCCTTGATCGCCAGAGTAGGGGTGTCGCTCACCTACGCGATGGCATGCGCGATGGGATGCGCGTTTCTGTTCCTGTTGTTCGCCGATATCTATTCGTCGCAGCAAGCATTCCTGATTGCCTTCGCATTCGCGGCAGGTACCTATTTTTTGCCCTACGCTAAAGCCACTTGGGACGTAGCGCCGTGCGCCGCGGCGATGTGCGGATTCCTCTATTACATTCATCTCACCCTGCGCAACGATGCCGGGCTGCGCCCGTTCTTGCTCGCCGGTTGCTGGCTTGGCATTGCATGTACATTTCGATATTCGATGGCGCCTCCAATGGTCTTGGGGCTCGCGCTGCTTGCCTGGCGAACGCGCGCATCATTGCGCAGCTACATCGCAATGGTAATCGCGTTTGTGGTTTGTCTTGTGCCCACCCACCTGTACAACACGGTGCGCACCGGTTCGTTCCTTCGTCCGGCAACCATGAGCGACTATTACATGAAGGGTCTGAATTCAATGAACGGCGATATGCTGAGTGGCCTCTATGGACTTTTGCTCGGCCCCAATCGCGGCTTGATCATTTTTTCACCCATTGTGCTCACAGTTTTGTTGGTGCCATGGGTGTGGCGACGGCTGCATGAACGCCAACGGGCGCTGATTTTTTCGATGCTACTGGCCGCGGCCGTGTACACGCTTGCCATTTCGAAAATGGGGCGTTGGGGCGCATTCGGGTGGGGTGCGCGATATCTGCTTCCGTGTTTGCCGGTACTGTTTCTGGTCGTTGGCCCCTGTCTCGTCTGGATCTCGGAGAGGTCGCGGATCGCTGCGTCCGTGATCATCGTGGCAGCCGTCGCCTTCAATGTTGCACCCGCGACGACCAACTGGCACGTGATTGTCTCCGAGTATCCCGGAGCCGATCAGCAGGACGCCCGGTCGCCGTATGAGCTGGAGGGCGTCTGGCAAGGATTATGGAAAGGCGTGCGTAGTGAGCCGTTGATCTTCAGCGAATCCAACGTTGAGTTTGCCATGCAGGATGACGGGCGCCGCTTCCCCGACTTCTGGACGGCTAGACTCATGGAGCGCTCGCTAGTGGGATGCCTTGCCGGACTGGGCATTGTCGCGGTCCTATTGGCGATGATGGCGGCGAGCTTGCTGAGGATCCTCGCGTCCGAGCGCGTAAGTGCCGGGATTCACCGCAATCCATTCACGTCTGCGGGTTGAGCGTGAGCCTGATCCCGTTGACTAACCGATATCGCTTGAAGCGGACTTGCCTTTGAGTGACGCCACGTCACGTGAGACCGGATCCCAGTCAATTCGCCCCTCGGTCCAGATTCCACATAGACGGCGGTGCCACCTGCCGAAAGCACCGTCCTCCGCTCAGAGACCCTACGTGGACATCCTGGCAAGCAGATTGCGGATCCGCGCACCTTCGTCGATGACCAGAATCATCACACAGTAGCGATGCTGCCGTCCCGCCCAGTATGGCACCTGATACGCGGGACTCCCCGGCCAGAACGGTCAGTTTGTGAAAGCAGCCAGCGGGTCGCTGAGCGATGAAAGATTTGCGCGGCGGCGTCATGGCCATTTTCACGACGACTTTTGCCGAAGTGTTGGAAGCAACGCCTAAGATCAGGATGAGCCATTTCATAGATTGGCTCTCGCCTGATTGCTGCGGTAGTGTTGGATCGCAGACGACAACGCACGAGCCACCGAGGCATGATGCGGCTCACCGACGGTCGCAAGCATTTCAACGGTGACGACATGATCGGGAAGATACGTTTGCAACGCGACGAAGATTTCATCGTGCGGGCAAGTACCATCACCCAGCGGCAGCAGTTGCGGTTCGCTCGCATGCACATGCCCGATCAGATGCGCAAACTGCGGCAGCACGGCGTCGACCGCTTCGCCGTTGATCGCCATCGCGCCGGTATCGAGCTGCATCTTGACGGCGGGGCGATCGACATCGGCGGTCACCGCTGCGGTTTCGGCACTGGTCGTCATGAAGTTGGCACCATACGCAGCCGGATTGGGCTTGAGGCAGATCGTCACGCCGAGCGAACTCGCGATGTCGCCCAGGCGTCGGAAAAAGGCGCAGGCAATATCGTGGACTTCGTCATCGGAAAGTCGCACGCGGTCGCGGTTGCGTGGTGAACCGAATACCAGCCGCCGCGCGCCGAGGCCCGCCCCGACGCGGCACACCGCAGCCAGATACTGAAGCATCTCCTCGCGCATCTGCGGGGGGCCGAACAGATTCAGACCGGGGGTGCCGAACAGCAACGACTGCATGCCGGTAATTTCGATGCCGCGATCGGACCACCACTCGCTGACGCGGCTGATAGCGTCGTCCGATGCTTCGGTGAGGTGAGGGAAATATTTCGTCGGTGCGACATCGATGGCATCGATGTCGAACCGTTTGAGCAGGCGAGCGATCTCCGCGTCTTCCGCGACATCCCACGCAATGTTCGAGATCGAGAGCCTCATGCTTGGACTCCCGAATTCGCCGTCGCGGGCAGATGGCGGTAGCTCATCGCGGACTGCTCACGCACGACGAATACGACCGACAAAAACACCGGAAAGAACGGCATTCGGCTACCTCTCGAACGTGGCTTCGTCAAGTGCGGCGAATTGTTTAAGCTGTAGGCGAAAAGCGCCCCTCGATGCGTTGATCCTACGGAAGCGTCCGGTTCCGGGCCGTGCGCGAGCGAACATTCCATGCCAGATAGGTCAGTATCGGAAAAGCTGGCTTGCCCGACGCCGCGAACCGGGTCGGTGCGGCGATTCGCCGGCGGCGGCCACCCGACCGGGGGTGATTCAGGCGGACGGCAGGACGTGCTCGCGGAACATTTCCCGCAGCTTGAGTTTGTGCAGCTTGCCCGTAGCGGTATGCGGCAATTCGTCGACGAAGACGACGTCATCCGGGATCCACCACTTTGCGACCTTGCCCGCGAAGAATGCGAGCAATTCAGCGCGCGTCAGTTCGGCATCCTTGCGTCTGACGACGACGAGCAGCGGCCGCTGGCACCACCTGGGATGCGCGCAGGCAATGCAGGCCGCTTCGGCGACCGCGGGATGGGCGATCGCCACGTTCTCCAGATCGATCGAACTGATCCACTCGCCTCCCGACTTGATGAGGTCCTTGCTGCGGTCGGTGATGCGCATGAAACCGTCGCGGTCGATGGTGGCCACGTC
>NZ_DASXHA010000030.1:0-49617 GCF_036488795.1 Paraburkholderia sp. | reverse complement strand
GCATTCCACTCGCCCTTCGAAGTCTTCGCCAGCATGCTTGAACTTGCGTCTCGACCTGATACTTCCGTTCACTAAGCTCCGTGTTGCGCTTCACCTTTGAAACCGCCCTTCGCCCCTGTGCGGGGCGAAGCTAATAGACCACTAAGACAACAAGGAAAGGCCAACGCCGTAGGCAAACAGACACAGGGGCGAAGCCAATAGACCACTAAGAACACAAGCAGAGGCCAACGCCGTAGGCAAACAGTCAAACAGCGAAGCTAACAGCCCACTAAAGACAGCAAGCAAACCCCAACGCCGTATGGCAAACACCCCCCCTGCGGGAGCAAAAACCCAAACCTCAAACCACCACAGTCTGCGCCTCACCCTCAGCAGACTCCCGCACCACGCCGATCTTCCAGACCTGCTCACCGGCGGCAGCCAACAGCCCGATCGCCTTATCAGCATCAGCAGCCGAAACAACCACCGCCATCCCAATCCCGCAATTGAACACCCGATGCATCTCGGCATCGGCCACCCCGCCGTGCTTCTGCAACCACGAGAACAGCGGCGGCAGCGGCCAGGCCCGATGATCCAGCTCAGCAGTCAAGCCGTCACGCAACACCCGCGGAATATTCTCAACCAGGCCGCCGCCGGTGATATGCGCCATCCCCTTGACGGGCAGCTGCTCCATCAACGACAACAACGGCTTCACGTAAATATGCGTCGGCGCCATCAAGGCGTCCGCCAGTGACCGACCATCAAAATCCGCATTCAGATCCGGCTGTGCACGCTCGATAATCTTGCGCACCAGCGAAAACCCGTTCGAATGAATTCCGCTCGACGCGAGGCCCAGCACAACATCACCCGGAGTGATCGTGCTGCCGTCGATAATCTTGCTCTTTTCGACCGCGCCGACCGCGAAACCGGCCAGATCGTATTCGCCGTCCGGGTACATGCCCGGCATTTCAGCAGTTTCGCCGCCGATCAGCGCACAGCCGGCCAGCTCGCAACCCTGCGCGATGCCCTTCACTACCGTCGACGCCGTGCCGACGTCCAGCTTGCCGCACGCAAAGTAGTCGAGGAAGAACAGCGGCTCGGCACCTTGCACCAGAATGTCGTTGACGCTCATGGCCACCAGATCCTGGCCGACCGTGTCGTGCTTGTTCAGATGAAACGCCAGCTTCAGCTTGGTGCCCACGCCATCCGTTCCGGACACGAGCACCGGTTCGCGATATTTCTTCGGTACCTCGAAGAGCGCGCCAAACCCGCCGATGCCGCCCAGCACGCCGTCACGCAACGTCTTTTTGGCAAAGGGCTTGATCGCGTCGACGAGGGCGTCGCCCGCGTCGATGTCCACGCCGGCATCGCGATACGACAAACCTTGGGCGTCAGGGGCGGATTTCGGTTGATTCATGGGGAAGGGCGAGAAGGTCGGTAAAATGCGATTTTACCCGATGCCGGCCGGTTGGCTGGACTTTCACCCGCGCCGACCACCTGGAAAACCCATTTTGCAGCAGAACCCCTCGTTTCTCACTCCCTATCAGCGCCAGGCTTTCATCTGGATCGCCGTTGCGCTAGGCGTCGGCATCCTGCTGTGGCTGCTGAGACCCGTGCTCACGCCCTTCCTGCTCGGCACGATCCTCGCCTACATCCTGCAACCGGGCGTCGCGTGGATGGTGCGCCGCCGCGTGCCGCGTGCACTCGCCGCGCTGATCATGATGCTGCTGTTCACGCTGATGCTGACCATCATGATCCTGCTGGTTCTGGCGGTGATCCAGAAAGAAGGCCCGCAGCTCAGGCAGCAGGTGCCTGTGCTGATCGCGCACGTCAGCGCATGGCTGCAGCCCAAGCTGGCCATGCTGGGCCTCGCCGATTCACTCGATTTCGCCAGCATCCGCGACCTCGCGATGGGCCAGCTCGAAGGCAGCGCGCAAACCGTGGCGCTGTACGCGTGGACCTCCATCCGTACCAGCAGCAACGTGATGATCACCTTGATCGGCAACCTCGTCATGGTGCCGCTCGTATTGTTCTACCTGCTGTACGACTGGAACCGCATGCTCGAACGCGTCGAAGGGTTCGTGCCGCGCCGCTGGCTCGACAAGACCCTGCAGCTCGCCCACGACATGGACCGGATGCTGTCGCAATACCTGCGCGGCCAGTTGCTGGTGATGGCGGTGCTCGCCGTCTTCTACGCGGTCGCGCTGACCATCGCCGGTTTCGAGATTGCGTTGCCGGTCGGCATTTTCACCGGCGTCGCGGTATTCATTCCGTACATCGGCTTTGCCACCGGTCTCGCACTGGCCCTGCTCGCCGCGCTGCTGCAATTCGGCAGCTGGTACGGTTTCGGCGCGGTCGCCATCATTTACGGCTTCGGACAGATTCTCGAGAGCTTTTTCCTGACGCCGCGGCTCGTCGGCGAACGGATCGGCATGCATCCGCTCGCAGTCATTTTCGCGTTGCTCGCGTTCGGCCAGCTGTTCGGCTTTTTCGGCGTGCTGCTCGCGCTGCCCGTCAGTGCGATCCTCTCGGTAGCCGTGCGCGAATTGCGCCAAAGCTACCTGTCGAGCACGCTTTACAAGAACTGACCCATACTGGCTCACGGGCGCCGGGCAATTTCCCTCGCCGGCGCCCATTTCCGGCTGCTACTACTGTGCTTCGTCAACTGACGCTCGATCTCGGCACCCCGCCGCCATCGACATTCGACAACTTCTTCGCCGGCACCAACGCCGAGCTGGTCACGCGTCTGCGCGAGCTGGACAGCGCGCTCGCCGCCGGACCGGTGGCCGACCGCACCTTCTATGTGTGGGGCGAATCGGGCAGCGGCCGCACCCATCTGCTGCAGGCCCTCGTCCACGAGGCCCAGCCCGGACATGCCCGCTTTGCCAGCCCGCAGAGCGGTCTGGCCGCGTTTGCTTTCGATCCGCGCATCGCGCTCTATGCGGTGGACGATTGCGACCACCTGTCCGGCGCGCAGCAGATCGCCTTATTCAACCTTTTCAACGAAGTGCGCGCCCATCCCACCTGCGCGCTGGTCGCAGCGGGCAATGCCGCGCCCATCGCCCTCGAGGTCCGCGAGGATCTGCGCACGCGCCTCGGCTGGGGGCTCGTGTTCCATCTCGCGCCGTTGCCCGACGAAAGCAAGGCGGCCGTGCTCAAGCACGCCGCGAAAGAGCGCGGCATCGCGCTCGCCGACGATGTGCCGGCCTACCTGCTCACCCATTTCCGGCGCGACATGCCAAGCCTGATGGCGCTGCTCGACGCGCTCGACCGCTTCTCGCTCGAACAGAAGCGCGCAGTCACGCTACCGCTATTGCGCACCATGCTGGCATCGCCCGCCGGCACCGAAGAGTTGAGAACGGCAACCGTTTCACCCGCTTCAAGTAAAATGGGCCCCCATGGCTAACCTCGCACTCTTCGACCTCGATCACACGCTCATCCCCACCGACAGCGACCACGAATGGGGCCGCTTCATGGTGAAACACGGCATGGTCGATGCCGAAAACTTCGCGCGTGAAAACGATCGCTTCTTTGCCGACTACAAGGCCGGCAAGCTGGATATTCATGCCTATCTCATCGCCATGCTGACGCCGCTCGCGAAGTACTCGCGCGCGCAACTGGCCGGGTACCATCAGTTGTACATGCACGAAGTCATCAAGCCGGCCATCTTCCCGGTTGCGCTCGAACTGGTGAAGCAGCACCGCGAAGCCGGTGACCTGTGCTGCGTCGTCACGGCCACCAACGAATTCATCACTCGTCCGATTGCCCAGGCATTCGGTGTCGACACGCTGATCGCCTGCGAAGCGGAGACCGTCGACGGCCATCCGCACTCGGACTACACCGGCCGTCCCACCGGCACCCCTAGCTACAAGGAAGGCAAGATCGTCCGTACCGAGGCGTGGCTCGCTTCGCTCGGCAAGACATGGTCGGATTTCGAGCGCAGCTACTTCTATAGCGATTCGCACAACGACATCCCGCTGCTCGAAAAGGTCACCGACCCGATCGCGACCAATCCCGACGAAACATTGCGCGCTCATGCGCAAGCCAAAGGCTGGCGCATCCTAGAACTCTTTCAACCCACGTGATCAAAAAACTCATCCGCAAACTGTTCGGCCAGGATTCGGCGCCCGCCGACGACGCCACGCCCTCCGAAGCAGACGAAGCCGCCAACGCGCCGGCCGGGACCGGGCGTGCTGTCAGCACGGCCGGCGGCACGACTGCCACCAGGGCACGCCGCAAGCCGGCCCGTGAACCCGCCAAAGGCGGCGCCAACCTGGATACGCCGGTCGCGGACGTGACCGTTGCGGACATGCCGGTCATCATTCCGGCTGACGTGCACGGCATCAACCCGTCGCTGATCTCGCGCAACGCCATTCGCGTCACTGAAGGTTTGCAGCAAGCCGGATATCGCGCGTTCATCGTCGGCGGCGCGGTACGCGACCTGCTGCTCGGCATTGCGCCGAAAGACTTCGACGTCGCCACCGACGCGACCCCCGAACAGGTGCAAAAGCTGTTCCGCCGGGCGCGGATCATTGGCCGGCGCTTTCAGATCGTGCATGTGCAGTTCGGCCAGGAAATCATCGAAACCTCTACGTTCCGCGCGCTGGTCGATCCGCCCGCCGCAGATGCCGCACCGCCGCGCCGTCTGAAGCGCGACGAACTGGACCGCCGCACGCATGCCGTCGACGCAAGCGGGCGTGTGCTGCGCGACAACGTCTGGGGCGAGCAGCACGAAGACGCCACCCGCCGCGACTTCACCATCAATGCGATGTACTACGATCCGGCCACCCAAACCGTGCTGGATTACCACAACGGCATGGCCGACATGCGCGCCCGTCTGTTGCGGATGATCGGCGACCCGGCCACGCGTTATCGCGAAGACCCGGTGCGCATGCTGCGCGTGGTGCGGTTCGCCGCCAAGCTCGACTTCGAGATCGAAGACGCCACGCGCGCGCCGATCCAGGAAATGGCCGACCTGATCAACAACGTGCCGGCCGCGCGTTTGTTCGACGAAATGCTCAAGCTGATGCTGTCGGGCCATGCACTTGCCTGCCTGACGCGTCTGCGTAAGGAAGGCCTGCATCACGGCCTGTTGCCGCTGCTCGACGTGGTGCTGGAACAGCCCACCGGCGAGAAATTCATCACGCTCGCGCTGACCAACACGGACAACCGCGTGCGCGCCGGCAAGCCGGTCTCGCCGGGTTTCCTGTTCGCCACCCTGCTGTGGCACGACGTGCAGCAGCGCTGGCAGGCATTCGAAGCGCAGGGCGAATATCCGGTGCCCGCACTGCACCGCGCGATGGACGACGTGCTCGACATGCAGACCGAGAAGCTCGCCATCCACAAGCGTTTCTCGTCGGATATGCGCGAGATATGGGGCTTGCAGTTGCGCCTCGAAAAACGCTCGGGCAGAAGTGCGCTGAAGCTACTGGAACACCAAAGATTTAGAGCGGGGTATGATTTCCTCCTGTTGCGCTGCGAATCGGGCGAACTCGATGAGTCGGTCGGTCAGTGGTGGACGGAGTTCATCGAAGGAGACATCGCCGCGCGTGAGACATTGCTCACGCAAGGCGGGAAGGACCGAAGCCCCAAGAAACGACGGCGGCGCAGCAGTGGCGCCAGAAACCGCAAGCCGGGCGACGGAATGGAGGGCGGCACGACAGTCGACCGCGCAGCGAACGACGTGAGCCAGGGCGGCTCACACGAAGACTGACGCGGCCAGGTTGTCGGCCGTCGAACGATAGTCGCAGGAAGTTATGCCATGACGGTTGCTTATCTCGGCCTCGGCGCGAATCTCGGGGACGCGCGCCAGACCCTGAAAGACGCGGTGGTGTGCCTCGCACAGCAGCACACCATCACGGTGCTCGCCAAGTCGAGCCTCTATCGCACTGCTCCCATTGATGCGGGCGGTGACGACTACTTCAACTGCGTCGTGAAGCTCGAAACGACGTTGCCGGTGCGGCATCTGCTCGCGCTCTGTCACAAGATCGAGTTGCACTTCGGCCGCGAGCGGCCGTTTCGCAACGCACCGCGCACGCTCGATCTCGACATTCTGCTGTACGGCGAGCACGTGATCGGCGAGCCGGATCTGATCGTGCCGCATCCGCGCCTGACCGAACGCGCTTTCGTGCTCGTGCCGCTGGTCGAAATCGACCCCGCGCTGGTCATTCCGCAACATGGCCGCGCGGATGCGTTTCTTGCCGCCGTCGCCGATCAGCGCATCGAAAAGATGAAGTCGGCCTGTCAGTGTCCCGTCCTTAATGCACTGAGCGGCAACGGCGCTGAAACCGTGCAAGCCGGCAAGGGTCGCTGCTCATGAACTCGCCTCCGCTAACGGTCACGGCGCCGCAATTGCGCGCGCCGTTTCGCTATCTTGCGATCGAAGGACCGATTGGCGTCGGCAAGACTTCGCTGGCGCGGCGCCTCGCCGAACGCTGGTCGATGCACCCGTTGTTCGAGCGTCCGCAGGACAACCCGTTTCTCGAACGCTTCTATCGCGACACCTCGCGCTATGCACTGCCCGCGCAGCTGCATTTCGCGTTGCAGCGCGCGCAGCAGGCACGAGACGTGACGGTGGCCTATGCCGCGGGTACGCCGCTGATTGCCGATTTCATGACGCAGAAGAACGACATCTTCGCGCGCCTCACGCTCCCTGAAGACGAGTGGCAGTTGTACCGCGCGCTCGCGGCATGCATCGACGCGCCGCAGACCGTGGGCAGTCCAGCCGGCGCGCCGGCGCCCGAGTTCGTCGTCTATCTGCAGGCGAGCCCGGAGGTGCTGTTCGCGCGCATCCAGAAGCGCGCGGTGCCGATGGAATTGCAGATCTCAGCTGCCTATCTGCATGCGCTGTGCGACGCGTATAACGAGTTCTTCTATCACTACGACCGCACGCCCGTGCTGACGGTCAACGCCGAACATCTGAACCCGCTCGACTCGGACGCGGACCTTGCATTGCTCGTCGAACGCATCGAAACGATGCGCGGGCGCAAGGAATTCTTTGTCAAAGGCACCTCGCTCTAGGCGTAAGCCGGAGCGACAACGCCCCTCTTTTTCCAACGGATTACCCCATGAGCTATTTGCAGGAAACGAGCCGGACCGCCATCACGGTCCCGAAACTGCAGGCGATGCGCGATGCCGGCGAAAAAATCGCCATGCTCACGTGTTACGACGCAAGCTTTGCCGCGCTTCTGGACCGCGCGGGCGTCGACGTGCTGCTGATCGGCGACTCGCTCGGTAACGTGCTGCAGGGCCAGACGACCACGCTGCCGGTCACGCTCACCGATATCGTCTATCACACCGCCTGCGTCGCGCGTGCGCGCACCTCGGCTCTGGTGATGGCAGATCTGCCGTTCGGCACGTATGGCACACCCGAGCAGGCTTTTGCCAGCTCGGTCGAGCTGATGCGGGCGGGCGCGCAGATGGTGAAGCTCGAGGGCGGCGAATGGCTCGCCGACACGGTGCGCTTTCTGATCGAGCGGGCCGTTCCGGTGTGTCCGCACATTGGACTCACGCCGCAATCGGTGCATGCGTTCGGCGGCTTCAAGGTGCAAGGCAAAACCGAAGCCGGCGCTAGCCAGCTGGTGCGCGACGCCCTTGCCATGCAGGATGCTGGCGCGCAAGTGGTGCTGATGGAAGGCGTGCCCTCACAGGTGGCCACCGAAGTCACGAAGCAATTGCGGATTCCGACTATCGGCATCGGCGCGGGTGTGGATTGCTCGGGACAGGTGCTGGTGCTGCACGACATGCTCGGCATTTTCCCCGGCAAGCGGCCGCGCTTCGTGAAGGATTTCATGCAGGGACAGACAAGCATCCTCGCCGCCGTTGAAGCTTATGTACGCGCGGTGAAGGATGGCTCGTTTCCGGGTCAGGAACATTCGTTCTGAATCAGCGGGGACCGCTTTGGGACCCGTCTGATTTCTGCTGAAAACCCGCTCGTCTATCTTCTTCGGCTACCCGGATTTTGACGCGGCACCGCCGCGTCCCGAAGAGAGATGAACATGAGCCCGTTTTGCTTGATCAACGTCGCGAAGATTCGCGATCACGCCGCTGCCTCGCCTGTGATCAGGGAAGCGGGCTGGCAGTTCCGTCTGAAGGCGCGTCTGACCCAATGGATGACGCACCTGCGGCGCGTAGCATGAGACCGGCGCACCGGGCACGCGGCCCGCTCGGTTCAGCTTCAGTGAACAAGGCGTGCCGGCACGGCGCCGCGTAGTGCGTTGCACACCATCAGCGCCTCGGCGTTTAATACATCGCCCCGCGTCAGCACGCGTTCCGCGGCACCGAGATCAGCATCTTCCAATAGCACGCTACGCATGACGCCGGGCAACACACCCGACGACAACGGCGGCGTCCACCAGCGGCCGGCCAGCTTCACGAATACGTTCGAGCGCCCGCCTTCCGTCAACTCGCCCCGCTCGTTGAAGAACAGCGTATCGAAGCCTCCAGCGGCTTCAGCTTCGCGCCAGCCGCGGTCGTACTCGGCGCGGCGCGTGGTCTTGTGATGCAGCAGCGCGTCGCTCGCTTCGGTTGCGGCGAAGCCACGATCCGGGCCCAGCAGTACGCCGACTTCCGCCCCCGGCAAAGGCGCGATTGCCGCGGCGACGATCTGCAGCGCGCCGTTCTTGGCGAGCGCCAGCCTTACGCGATGCGGCGACTGCTCGGTAAGCTCGCCGCACTTCGCGTCGAGCCGTGCGCGTGCTTCAGCTTCGTCGAACCTGAAACCCAGCCACGCGGCGCTCGCAGCAAGACGCGCCAGGTGGCGGTTCAGATGACGGACGCCATCCTCGCGCGTCGCGTACATCGTTTCGAATAGCTCGAAGCCCGGGTCGGCGTCGGTAAGGAAACGGGCCTTCAGTTTGCACTCCTCGTACTCGTCAGCGGCGACGCTGTCGAGCACGATGCCCGCGCCGACTCCCATCGTGCCGCGCCGCACGCCCCCGCGATGCGTTGCGGGTTCCAGGGTCAGCGTGCGAATCGTGACGGATAGGCAAAAGTCGCCGCAGAGATCATCCGAGGCGGGTGTTTCAGCAGCCGCATCGAGCCAACCGATCGCGCCTGTATAGAGACCGCGCGGCGTGCTTTCCAGGACGTCGATCAGTTGCATCGTTCGATGCTTCGGCGCACCGGTGATCGAGCCGCACGGAAACAGCGCGCGCAGCACGCCGGCGAACGACGTACGGGCACGCAGCTTCGCTTCGATCGTGGATGTCATCTGCCAGACTGACGCATACGGTTCGACCGAAAACAGCGCCGGCACATTGACCGATCCTGTTTCCGCAATGCGCGACAGATCGTTGCGCAGCAGATCGACGATCATCACGTTTTCAGCACGGTTCTTCGGATCGTGCCTGAGGAATTCGGCCGTGCGCTGGTCCGCTTGCGCGTCGTCCGGCGAGCGCGGCGCCGTGCCTTTCATGGGACGGGCACGCAAGGTCGTCCCCGCTTTCTCGACGAACAACTCCGGCGAGCACGACAGCACCCAGCGGTCACCCGGCAGCGCAATCAATGCGCCGTAGTTGACCGGCTGGCGCGCCCGGAGTCGCCGGTATAGCCCGACCGGGGTGCCGAACACGTCGAAGCCCAGCCGATACGTGTAATTGACCTGATACGACTCGCCGTCCCGCAGCGCGTCCTGAACCGCGCTGATCGCCGCTTCGAATTGCTGCGGATCGACGCTGGCGCGCACGGCCGCCGTACCGGCCACGGACGGATGTTCAGCGCCGCCGTCACATTGCACGAGCCACGCGTCGACTTCGTCCCGGGCCAGCTTTGCGCAGCGTTCAAACAATAAAAAACGCAGCGCGGCATGACCGCACTGCGTTTCTTGAGACGGCTCAGACAGCCGGGACGGCGTGACGTCCTTCAGGACCAGCTGACGGCCGAATTCATAGTCGGCCAGCATGACTGCATGCAAGCCGGCGCGCGTGTCGGCAGCAACCGCCTCGCACACGGCTTCGAGCTGCGCGGCGTCCGCGCAAACCCGTTCGTGCACGAAGCCCGTGTACAGACGGCTCGACTGCCGCGCCGCCGTCGCGCCGCAGTCGTCGAGCAACGCGAACACGGCGCCACGATCATCAGCCATGATGCCTACCGCCAACGTCAACCCGCCGTTAATCGAAGAAGCTCTTCACCCGGTCGAACCAGCTCTTGCTTTGCGGGCTATGCCGCGAGCCGCCTTCCACGAGTGATTTTTCGAACTGCTGCAGAAGCTCGCGCTGCGGTTCGGTGAGCTTCACCGGCGTTTCCACCTGCACGTGGACGTACAGATCGCCCGCAATGCTCGAGCGCAGCCCCTTGATGCCCTTGCCGCGCAACCGGAACGTCTTGCCCGACTGGGTGCCTTCGGGCACCGTGAAGTTGCCGCGGCCACTGAGCGTGGGCACCTCGATTTCGCCACCCAGCGCCGCCGTCGTGAACGGAATCGGCATCTGGCAATGCAGATCGTCACCGTCGCGTTCGAACACCGAGTGCTGCTTGATATGAATCTCGACGTACAGGTCGCCCGACGGGCCGCCGTTGATGCCCGGCTCGCCGTTACCGGCTGAGCGAATGCGCATGCCGTCGTCGATACCGGCCGGAATCTTCACTTCCAGCGTCTTGGTTTCCTTTACCTTGCCCGCACCGTGGCAATGCCCGCAGGGATCAGGGATATGGCTTCCCGTGCCATGACATTTCGGGCAGGTCTGCTGGATGCTGAAAAAGCCCTGCGACATGCGCACCGAACCCGAGCCGTTACAGGTCGGGCAAGTCTCCGGCTTGGTACCGGGCTTCGCGCCCGAGCCGTGACAGATTTCACAGGACACCCAGCTCGGCACGCGAATTTGCGTGTCGTAGCCATGCGCGGCCTGTTCCAGCGTGATTTCCATGCTGTAGCGCAAATCTGCGCCACGATACACCTGCGGACCGGGCCGGCCCCCGCGTGCAGCACCGCCCGCCGCCTGGCCGAAGATGTCCCCAAAAATATCGCCGAATGCGTCGGCAAACCCGCCGAAGCCCTGCGCGCCAGCGCCGCCCATGTTCGGATCGACACCCGCGTGGCCGTACTGATCGTACGCCGCGCGCTTCTGCGAGTCCGACAGCATTTCATAGGCTTCCTTCACCTCTTTGAAATGCTCTTCCGCATCCTTGTTGCCCGGATTGCGGTCGGGGTGATACTTCATCGCAAGTTTGCGATAAGCCTTCTTGATTTCGTCGTCGCTCGAGTTCTTTGCGACGCCCAGAACCTCGTAGTAATCCCGTTTCGCCATATCGGTTCAACGCCATCCGCGCAGCAAGGCACGGCGGCTCCTCTTGAATGCTGGAGTCTCGCGACTCGTCCGGCCGCTGCTCACCCGTCACTGACACGGCCAGAGCAACGCCCTCCATAAAACAAATGTGCCCGGAGAGCCAAAAAGGCTCACCAGGCGCGATAACCGCTTTGCAGGTTCGCCCTCCCCAAGGGGAGGCAACCGTTTTGCAGGCCGGGCCGCACACCTTGCGGTGTGCGGCTTTACGGTCAAATTGCGACCCGGCTTTAGTCCTTCTTCACTTCCTTGAACTCGGCGTCGACGACGTCGTCTTCCGGCTGGCTCGCGCCACCGGCCGATGCACCGCCCGCTGCGCCCGCAGCACCTGCCGCCGCGCCCGCTGCACCTTGCGCAGCCTGCATGTCGGCGTACATCTTTTCACCGAGCTTCTGCGAGGCCGTTGCGACCACTTCGATCTTGGCTTCGATTGCCGCCTTGTCGCTCGCGCTGCTCTTCAGCGTGTCTTCGAGGTCCTTCAGCGCTGCTTCGATCTTTTCCTTCTCGGCCGCGTCCAGCTTGTCGCCGTACTCGGTGAGGGCCTTCTTCGTGCTGTGGACCAGCGCGTCGCCCTGATTGCGGGCGTCAGCCAGCTCGCGCAGCTTGTGATCTTCCTCGGCGTTCGCTTCCGCGTCCTTCACCATCTTTTCGATCTCGGCTTCCGACAGACCCGAGTTCGCCTTGATCGTGATGCGGTTTTCCTTGCCGGTCGCCTTGTCCTTGGCGCCGACGTGCAGAATACCGTTCGCGTCGATGTCGAAGCTCACTTCGATCTGCGGCACGCCGCGCGGTGCCGGCGGAATGCCTTCGAGGTTGAACTCGCCCAGCAGCTTGTTGCCCGCTGCCATTTCGCGTTCGCCCTGGAACACCTTGATCGTCACGGCACCCTGGTTGTCATCCGCGGTCGAGTAGACCTGCGCATGCTTGGTCGGGATCGTCGTGTTCTTGTTGATCATCTTCGTCATGACGCCGCCGAGCGTTTCAATGCCCAGCGACAGCGGGGTCACGTCGAGCAGCAAAACGTCCTTGCGGTCGCCCGACAGAACCTGACCTTGAATCGCGGCGCCCACGGCCACGGCTTCGTCCGGGTTCACGTCACGGCGCGGTTCCTTGCCGAAGAATTCCTTCACCTTGTCCTGCACCTTCGGCATACGCGTCATACCGCCGACCAGAATCACGTCGTCGATTTCGCCGACCTTCACGCCCGCGTCCTTGATGGCCATGCGGCACGGTTCGATGGTGCGTTCGATCAGTTCTTCGACCAGCGCTTCGAGCTTGGCACGCGTGATCTTCAGGTTCAAATGCTTCGGACCCGACGCGTCAGCCGTGATGTACGGCAGGTTGATTTCGGTCTGCTGGCTCGACGACAGTTCAATCTTCGCCTTTTCAGCCGATTCCTTCAGACGTTGCAGCGCGAGCACGTCTTTCGACAGATCGACGCCTTGCTCCTTTTTGAACTCGGCAATGATGTAGTCGATGATGCGCTGGTCGAAGTCTTCGCCGCCGAGGAACGTATCGCCGTTCGTCGAGAGCACTTCGAACTGCATTTCGCCGTCAACGTCGGCGATTTCGATGATCGACACGTCGAACGTACCGCCGCCCAGGTCATACACCGCGATCTTGCGGTCGCCCTTTTCTGCCTTGTCGAGGCCGAACGCGAGCGCCGCGGCGGTCGGTTCGTTGATGATCCGCTTGACTTCCAGACCGGCGATGCGGCCTGCGTCTTTGGTGGCCTGACGCTGGCTGTCGTTGAAGTACGCGGGAACCGTGATCACCGCTTCGGTGACCGGCTCGCCGAGATAGTCTTCAGCCGTTTTCTTCATCTTGCGCAGGACTTCAGCCGAAATTTGCGGCGGAGCCAGCTTCTGATCGCGCACTTCGACCCATGCGTCGCCGTTGTCGGCCTTCACGATCTTGTACGGCATCAGGCCGATGTCCTTCTGCACTTCTTTTTCTTCGAAGCGGCGGCCGATCAGGCGCTTGACTGCGTACAGCGTGTTCTTCGGGTTCGTGACCGACTGACGCTTGGCAGGCGCGCCGACGAGGATTTCCCCGTCTTCCATGTAAGCGATGATGGACGGCGTGGTACGCGCGCCTTCCGAGTTCTCGATCACCTTGACCGAATTGCCTTCCATGATCGCCACGCACGAGTTGGTCGTGCCCAGGTCGATGCCGATGATTTTGCCCATTTTTACTAATCTCCTGACTTTGATCGCTGTGGGGAATGCCTTGTACCCATCTGGCGGCAAGGCACCCCGCCCTCAATTCATACCTGCACTCAACATAAGTGCGTCCGCATCGTTTTCAAGACCTTGTCCTCGATGCGGTCTTTAATTTTTTTCAATCGCCTGCTGCGTTTGCATTGACGGCGCCGTCGCTACGATCTTCCTGCCGTGGCGCTGCCACGAGTGCCCGACACTGGCCAAGGTGATGCCAGTTGGTTGCCCGGTCGAGGCGCCTGCCGCGATGGAAAAACGACCACGTGGCACGCCTGCAACATGAAACGGAGGCCCAGCTCACGGTGCTCGCAGACTGTGCAGTGAAACCCTCTGCCGTGAAACCATTTGAGCCCGAGCACGCGAACTGCGCCGACGGGGAGGTTGGCCATGATAGCCGCGCTCCGCCGAAGACGCGCTTACTTCGCCTGCGCGACGGTCACGAGCGCCGGACGCAGCACGCGGTCGGCGATCACGAAACCCTTTTGCAGCACCGAGACGATCGTGTTCGGTTCCTGGTCAGCCGGCACCATGGAAATGGCCTGGTGGCGGTGCGGGTCGAACTTCTCGCCAGCCGGCGGGTTGATTGCCACCACCCGGCCCTTTTCGAGCGCGCCGCTCAGCTGGCGCAGCGTCAACTCGACACCTTCACGGACCTTCTGCAGGTCGTCGGTCGAGTGGGCGACTGCCGCCTCGAGACTGTCCACCACCGGCAGCAGATGCTCGGCGAAGCTCTCGATAGCGAACTTGTGTGCCTTGGCCACGTCTTCCTGGGCGCGGCGACGCACGTTTTCCGTTTCCGCCTTTGCCCGCAGGAAGCTCTCCTGCAGCTCGGCGATTTTGGCCTGCGCCTCAGCCAGGACGGCTTCCGCGCCCGCTGGCGCAGTGTCGGCCGGGTTGGCTTCCGGCTGGGCCGCGGCGGCCTCGGCGGCCTGGCGCGCGACTTCGTCGGCGGGCGTGGGATTCTGGCTCGTCGGGTTCTCTTGCGTGTTTTCCATGTCGCTGAAAGTCGTTAAAAATTAAAAGCCAAGGGATGGCCACGCGATGCCTGCGCAGGCGCATTTGTGCGTTGCGCAAACACCACACAACCACCGCTTATCAGAAACACAGATGCGGCCTGAAATGACCATTTCAAGCCGTCTACGGGAACTTTTAGCGCCGTGAACCTGCGGTAGAAATTCCCGGTTACAACCATTACTCCTACTTCATCAGAATGAGATTGAGGAGGATTCGCGGCTGACCTAAACTTCATCCAAACGCTGGAAAAGACATGTTTACCCTAATCCAGCGAAAAACCACGTCGTCTAGCTCAATCGTGCAGGTCATCCTGCATCTTTCGGGGGAGTACCGTGAAACTGACCTTCGCAATATCCGTTGTCGCGTTGGTGCTCATCGCGGGAACCACCACCATCTGCATGTCCGGGGCCGTCACCGACAGCACGACCGAATATGGCGGCGTGCACGCCACCATGGAACAGCTGTTCAATCCCCACCTGAAAATTTGTCGATAATGCGCCGGTCGCGCTTGGTCGGCCGCCCGTGCAATGCGGCAGCCGGCTCGCGATAAGTCTTGCGCCGTTCCTGCTCCGCCTGCCGCTTTACCCTGCTTTCGCCCGTTTCTGCATAAAGCGTCTGAGCCACGCTGGCTGGTCCGCGTACGTCGCACAGACCCAGCACCTCGACCTGCCAAACGATGCGCTCAATCTCGATTTCGACCAGATCGCCCACCCGCACGTCCTTGGCTGGCTTGACCGCCGTACCGCCGATGCGCACATGGCCCTTGTCCACAGCGTCCGCCGCAAGCGAGCGCGTCTTGAAGAAGCGCGCCGCCCATAGCCATTTGTCGATGCGCAGTCGCGCGCCCGGTTCCGTCGAAATCTTGTAGTTCATCAAATCACACTCAGGCCGCCACCGCGCCCGGCAAGGATGCCGCCTGAACCGGCCAGCCCTGCAGATGCTGCGCAACGATTTCGCCCAGCGCCGCAATCCAGGCCTGCGAGGCATTCAGGCAAGGAATGCGGTGAAATTCCTTGCCACCACCATGAATAAATTCGTCGCGCACTTCCATGCCGATTTCCTCAATCGTTTCAAGGCAATCGGCGGTAAAGCCCGGGCAGAACACGTCGGCGCGCCGTACACCCGCCGCGCCCAGTTCCCTGAGTGTCGGCGCGGTATAAGGCTGCAGCCACTCGGCTTTGCCGAAGCGCGACTGAAACGTGACGCGGCACTCCACCGAAGTCAGTCCAAGCGCCTGCATCAGCAATGCAGCGGTTTGCTGGCACTGCTCGTGGTACGGATCACCCAGGTCCAGCGTACGTTTGGGCACGCCATGAAAACTCAACACCAGTTTGTCGCCGGCGGCGAAATCCGGACGGCCATGCGCGTGCCAGTAGTGATGCACTTGCGCGGCCAACGCCGCAATGTACGCAGGATGGTCCGCGTACTGCCGGATGGTGCGGATTTCCGGCTGACTGCGCATGCGTTTGAGCGCCGCAAAGGCGTCGTCGAAGGCCGTGGCGGTGGTCGACGCGGAGTATTGCGGATACATCGGCACCAGCAGCACGCGTTCGGCCCCGGCCAGCTTGAGCTGATTCAGCATGGCGGGAATCCCGGGCATGCCATAACGCATGGCGTAGTCGACGATCACCGTGTAGTCGTTCAACTGCAGCAGGTGTCGCAACCCTTCCACCTGCTTCTCCGTGAAGACGCGTAGCGGCGAACCCTCCGGCGTCCAGACCGCCGCGTATTTCTTCGCAGACGAGCGACCGCGAAACGGCAGGATCAGCAGGCGCAGGATGACTTGCCAGATTGCCGCGGGAATCTCGACCACCCGCGGATCCGACAGGAACTGCGCGAGATAGCGCCGCACTGCGCGCGGCGTCGGAGCGTCCGGCGTGCCCAGATTGATCAGCAGCACCGCGACACGATGGGATGTGGCGGGCTGCGAAGGCCGCTCGAGATCAAAACGCATAGGTAACAGGCTTGGCCGCGCGAAGCAGGCATTGATTCAGTGGGATTCATTATAGCGGCGCGGTCATTTGCGCATACCTGGCCATTCGGCCAATTGGCAAGGCACGGCGCGCCAGGCATCATTGAGTCATGGCACCGGGCATGCGGCGGTGGGCACCTACCGGATCACCCAGGCACGCACAGGAACGGGCACCTATTGCTGGCTGAGCGTGAGCGAAAGCAGGCGCGCGGTGATGTCTACGATCGGAATCACGCGGTTGTAGGCCATCCGGGTCGGCCCGATCACGCCGAGCGTGCCGACGATCTTGCCGTTCACCTCGTACGGCGCGGTCACCACGCTCATTTCTTCGATCGGCACGAGATTCGACTCGCCGCCAATGAAAATCTGCACGCCTTGCGCGTGACTCGACACGTCGAGCAACTGAAGGAGACTGGTCTTTTGGTCGAACACATCGAACAGCTTGCGCAGGCGCGCCATGTCCGACGACAGGTCGGCCACTTCGAGCAGATTGCGCTCGCCCGAAATCAGCACGGTTTCGCCGGCGTCGGCTTCATCGGTGCTGGCCGTGACGGCGGCGTGCATCAGCGTGGTCATGTCACCGCGCAGTTCGTCGATTTCCTCGCGCAGGCGCCGGCGCACCTCGTCGAACGACAGGCCGGCAAAATGCGCATTGATGTAATTGGACGCTTCCACCAGCTGCGACGGCGAAAAATCGCGCTGTGTGGCCATGATGCGGTTCTGCACATCGCCCTCAGGCGTGACGATGATCAGCAGAATGCGCTTGTCGGACAGCCGCATGAACTCGATCTGCTTGAACACGTGGCTGCGCCGCGGCGTCAGCACGACGCCCGCGAACTGGGACAGGTTGGACAGCACACTCGCCGCAGCCGCGACGATCTTCTGCGGCTCGCCCGCCTGCAGCGTGGTCTTGACGGTGCGCATGACCGCTTCTTCGTCCGCCGCGGACTCGACCGTCAGCATGGTGTCGACGAACAGCCGGTAGCCGCGCGGCGTGGGAATGCGACCGGCCGAGGTGTGCGGGCTGATCACGAGCCCCAGCTCCTCGAGGTCGGACATCACATTGCGGATGGTTGCCGGGCTTAGTTCCAGCCCGGAATAGCGGGACAACGTGCGCGAGCCGACCGGCTGACCTTCGGCAATGTAGCGCTCGATCAGCGTTTTGAGGAGGGTTTGTGCGCGAGGATCTAGCATGACGGAAAATTTTAGCTTAATGACGCGTCTACGGCGAGCGCTAACCAATCCCACGCTGGGCGCCGGGTTACCCGGCCAACGGCGCCGTGCCTCATGCAGACGCGCCCCCACCGCTCCATCGCGGCACCAACCGTGCGCCTGTCATCAGGTCTTCACCATTCTAACGATAATCCATGACAGGTCGGAGGACCGCGGATTGCATCGGCACGCAAGCCGGCGGCAGGTGCATGATGGGGCACCTCGTTTGAGATGCCCCCGCGGCCGGGTCGCCGCCAGCAGCCGTCAGCGTCGCCTGAGGCCCCGGTGGCCCCGGACGGTTCTTTTCAGTCCCCACCTATGGTGTAATGCCGGCATGCAAGTTACCAGCCAGTTCAGGACCGTCGCGCTCGTCGGGCGCAACAATACGCCAGGCATCGGCGAGCCGCTGACCGCGCTCGCCGCCTGCATCGCGAAACGTGGCTTCGAGGTGGTGTTCGAAGCGGAAACCGCCGCCGAGATCGGTGTGACCGACTATCCGGCCCTGCGCCCGGCGGAGATCGGTGCGCGCGCCGATGTCGCCGTCGTGCTCGGCGGCGACGGCACGATGCTCGGCATCGGCCGCCAGCTCGCGCCGTACCGTACGCCGCTGATCGGCATCAACCACGGCCGCGTCGGCTTCATTACCGATATCCCGATCTCCGACATGCAGCAACTCGTGCCGCAGATGCTCGGCGGCCACTTCGAGCGCGAGGAACGCACGCTGCTCGAAGCGCGCATCATGCGCGACGGCAATCCGATCTATCACGCGCTCGCGTTCAACGACGTGGTGGTGAACCGCAGCGGCTTCTCGGGCATGGCGGAGCTGCACGTGTCGGTTGACGGCCGCTTCATGTACAACCAGCGCTCGGATGGCCTGATCGTCGCCACGCCGACCGGCTCGACGGCTTATTCGCTGTCGTCGGCGGGGCCGATCCTGCATCCGCAACTGCAAGGCATCGTGCTGGTGCCGATCGCGCCGCACGCACTGTCGAACCGCCCTATCGTGCTGCCGGACGACTCGAAGGTGAGCATCCAGATCGTCGCGGGGCGCGATGTGAACGTCAATTTCGACATGCAGTCGTTCACCGCGCTCGAACGCAACGACACCATCGAAGTGCGCCGCTCGCGCCATACCGTGCCGCTGCTGCACCCGGTCGGCTACAGCTACTACGCGACCCTGCGCAAAAAACTGCACTGGAACGAATACCCGTCGCACGAAGAAGACACCAAGCCCTGAACGGATCCCGAGCCACTCGCCGCAGCCGGTAACCCACGCCACCAGACAACCTCCATGCTTCGCCACCTCTCGATACGCGACTTCGTCATCGTCGCCGCGCTCGACCTTGAATTCGAAAGCGGCTTTACGGTTTTTTCAGGTGAAACAGGCGCCGGCAAATCGATCCTGATCGATGCGCTGGCGTTGGCGCTCGGCGCTCGCGCCGATGCCAGCGTCGTGCGCACCGGCGAGACGCGCGCCGACATCACCGCCGAGTTCGACACTCACACGCTCGTCGAGCAATGGCTCGAGCAGCAGGCGCTCGGCACGGCCAACAGCGCGGACCACGCAGACGGCGCGGATCCGCACGGCAACACGGTGATGCTGCGGCGCGTGGTGGATGCAAACGGCCGCTCGCGGGCGTTCATCAACGGTACCGCGGCGACGCTCGCGCAACTGCGCGAAGTCGGCGAAATGCTGGTGGATATCCACGGGCAGCACGCGCATCAGTTGCTGATGCGCCCGGACGCCCAACGCGAACTGTTCGACACGCACTCGGGCCTGACCGACACGGCAAGCGCCGTCAGCCGCGCGTGGCGCAACTGGCGCGACAAGGCACAAGCGATCGAGCTGGCCAGGTCGCGCGACCGCGAATTGCAACTCGAACGCGAACGTCTCGCATGGCAGCTTGCCGAACTCGACAAGCTCAGCCCGCAGCCCGGCGAATGGGAAGAAGTCAACGCGGAACACAACCGGCTCTCGCACTCGGCCAATCTGATTGACGGTGTCCAGGGCGCGCTTGCCGCGCTGTCCGAATCGGACGAAGCCATGATCACGCATCTCGCGTCGATCATCTCGAAGCTGCGCGATCTGGCGGAGATCGATCCCGCGCTGAACGACGCGCTTGCCGCGCTCGAACCGGCCGAAATCCAGTTGCAGGAAGCCGCCTACTCGCTCAGCCATTACGCACAACGTCTGGAGCTCGACCCCGACCGGCTCGCGCAGATTGAGCGACGCGTCGACGCGTTGCATTCCGCTGCGCGCAAGTTCCGCCTGCAGCCCGAAACGCTCCCCGAAGAACACGCCGCGCGCCGCGCGCAACTGGCCGCATTGGACGCCGCCGCGGACCTCGACAGTCTGCATGCCGAAGAAGCCAAAGCGAAGGAAGCCTATCTGAGCGTGGCCAGGCAACTGTCGAAGGCACGTGCAAAAGCCGCCAGGGCGCTGGGCGCCGCAGTGACCACGGGCATGCAGGAATTGTCGATGAAAGGCGGCAGCTTCGAAGTCGCGCTGGTCGCGCTGCCGGACGGCGGCGCGCACGGATTGGAGCAGATCGAATTTCGGGTGGCGGGTCATGCGGGTGTGCCGCTGCGGCCGCTGGCGAAAGTCGCATCGGGCGGCGAACTGGCCCGGATCAGCCTGGCGCTGGCCGTGATTGCCAGCGCGGCCAGCCCCACGCCCACGCTCATCTTCGACGAAGTGGATACCGGCATTGGCGGCGGCGTCGCCGAAGTGGTCGGGCGCTTGTTGCACCAGCTCGGCCGTGCGCGCCAGGTGCTGTGCGTCACGCACTTGCCGCAGGTCGCCGCGCGCGGCGACCATCATTTCCAGGTGGCGAAGGCATCCAGCAAGAAAGGTGGAACGGTCAGCAGCGTCACCTCGCTCGACAAGGCAAGCCGCGTCGAAGAAGTCGCACGCATGCTGGGAGGCCTCGAGATCACGGCCACCACGCGCAAGCACGCGAAGGAAATGTTGGCGGCGTGAGTCGCGCGGGTTGAGGGCTTCGCTCGGCCCTCAATCAGCCCTTGGTGCGCCCTTGGTGCGTCCTTCGTTCGCCCTCAGTTCGCCTTCAGTTCGCCTTTACCCAAACACCCGTTTCCACAACGCCAGCACCACAGCGCGCTCGGCTTCGACCACCGCCGGGTCGACCCGCGCCTTCTCCATCCCATCCAGGCGCAGCTTGTGCTGCAGCTTGCGATACGACCGGTAGGCGGCACCCACCGTCTCCGCCTCTTCTTCGCTCATCAGCCCGAAGCGCGAGACCTCGCGCAGCAGCGCAATATTGCCGGTATTGCGGATCAGTTCCGGGTCGCGCGCGGCGTGCAGCAGTACCCAATACTGAACGGTGAATTCGATATCCACCATCCCGCCGCGATCGTGCTTCAGGTCGAACAGCGGGGTCCGGTTCGGGTGTCCGCTTGCGACCCGCTCACGCATCTCGACGATCTCCCCGGCAAGCGGCCCGGCCTCGCGCGGCGTCGTCAGCACCTGCACACGAATCGCTTCGAACTTCGCGCCGATCTCGGCATCGCCCGCGCAGTAGCGGGCACGCGTCAACGCCTGATGCTCCCACACCCATGCGGTATTGGCCGCATCGCCCTCGCGCAACTGGTAACGCCGGAACGCATCCAGATCCGTCACGAGCAGCCCTGATTCGCCGTTAGGCCGCAAGCGCAGGTCCACGTCGAACAGCGTGCCCGCGCCGGTTGCCATGGTCAGACAGGTGATCAGGCGGCGCGTGAACATGGCGTAGATCTCCGCCGCGTTCTCGTCCGGGTCGTCGTACAGGAAGATCAG
The DNA here is from genome assembly GCF_036488795.1 of Paraburkholderia sp. Lineage (GTDB taxonomy): Bacteria > Pseudomonadota > Gammaproteobacteria > Burkholderiales > Burkholderiaceae > Paraburkholderia. The sequence goes on along the minus strand of NZ_DASXHA010000030.1, from coordinate 28,149 downwards.
ATCCAGGTCGGACGCATAGCCCAGTTCCTTGCCGCCCAGTTTTCCGTAGGCGATCACCGCAAAGCGTGGCACCTCGCGGTGACGCCGGGCCAGCTGGTTCCAGACGGCTTCGAGTGTCACGTCGAGCACCGCGTCGGCCAGCTCGGAAAGGCGGTCGCTCACATGCTCGACGCTCAGCTGGCCCGCCAGATCGATCAGCAGAATGCGAAACACTTCTGCCTGATGCGCGTGGCGCAACAGATCCATCTGCTGCTCGACGCCGTCCGAAGCGGCAAGGCGCAAGCGCAACGTGCGCTTGAATTCGGGCCAGTCGAACGGACTGGCGATGGCCTCGTCATCCAGCAGTTCGTCGAGCAATTGGGGATGGCGAATCAGATAGCCCGCCGCCCAATGCGACGCGCCCAGCACCGACAGCACGCGATGCAGCGCCTGCGGATATTCCGTCAGCAGCGCCAGATATGCGCCGCGCCGGCTCACCGCTTCGAGCAGGTCGAACAGGCGCGCAATGGTATCGCCGCGCCGGCCGGGCGGCTCCAGCGTGCGCGCGGCTTCGAGCGCCCGTTGCGCGACGATGTCGAAGCGCTGGCGGCTGCGCTCGGCGAGCCCCGCATAACGCGACGATTGCCATACGCCGCGCAGTCGCGTGAGCAACTCGGCGGGCTCCGGAATGCCCAGCTCGACGAGGCGCGCCTGCAGCGCGTCGTCGGCACTGTCGTCGACCAGCGCGCTGCTCCACACCCACGCCGCCGCACCGTCTTCCGGCGCACCGCAGCCGTCGCGGCCGCTTACCTTGTCGGCGAAGATCTGGTCGAACTGCAGCTCGACCCGTTCGCGGTGCGCGTCGAGCTGCGCCATCAGCGCCGCGTAATCGTCGAAGTGCATGGCGCGAGCCAGGGCCGCGCGCTCTTGCGGATCGACCGGCATGGCGTGGGTTTGCGCGTCGTTGCGATACTGCAAGCGGTGCTCGAGTTCACGCAAGAACCGATAAGCCTGCGAGAGCTCCGCGCACACCGCTGGGGCAATCAGGCCGTGGGCGGCCGCGTGACGCAACACGGCGAGCGTCGGCCGCACCCGAAAGCCCGCGTCCTGGCCGCCGCGAATCAACTGAAACACCTGGGCGCTGAATTCGATCTCACGGATGCCGCCGCGACCCAGCTTGATGTCGTCGGCCTTGTCCGGCCGCATCGACGCGCGGCGCTGCGCCTCCTGGCGAATCTGCAGATGCAGCGCACGGATCGCGCTGATCACCCCGAAGTCCAGATAGCGGCGATAGATGAACGGTGTGACGATTGCGTCGAGCTGCTTCGAGAGCCGGCGTCCGGCATCGCTCTCGCCTTCCGAGACGAGCCGCCCCTTGATCCACGCGTAGCGTTCCCACTCGCGGCCCTGCACGTAGAAGTATTCCTCGAGCATGCCGAGGCTGCACACGAGCGGCCCGGAATCGCCATTCGGCCGCAGCCGCATGTCGACGCGAAACACATAGCCATCCGCGGTCACTTCGGCCAGCGCGGCGATCAGCCGTTTGCCGAGCCGCGTAAAAAAGTCCTGCGTCGCGATGGGTGAGCGCTGGCCGCCGGCGGTCTCGCCGTCGTCCTCGTAGATGAAGATCAGATCAATGTCCGACGACACGTTCAACTCGCGACCGCCCAGCTTGCCCATGCCCACCACGCCGAGGGTGAGGCGCTCGCCCTGCGGACCGCGCGGCTCGCCGTACAGCGCTTCGAGTTCGGTGGACAGCACCGCCATCGCACGCTGGACGGTTGCCTCGGCCAGATCCGTCATGGCGCCCGTGACTTCGGCGACGTCCGCATGCCCTGCCAGGTCACGCTCCATCACCGCGCAGAACACCTCGGTGCGCAACCGGCGCAGCGCGCGCTTGAGCAGGTCCTCGCTCAACGCTGCGCCGGGTGTACCGGCCGAGCTTGCGCACAACTCGTCAAAGCGCGCTTCGATCCGTTCACGCGTAACCGGTGCCGCGGCCAGCGCGGCAATTCGCGCCCCGAGTTCGGGACGCGCCGCCAGCGCACGCGCCGCAAAGTGTGAATATTCGGAACTCGGAAGGGAGGCGTCGGTCATTGAAGGTCTGGCTCGCTGGTTGCTTCATCCGTCTCATCACGGGCCCAGCTACCCTTCGCATAGCTCGCCAAGCGGCATAGGCACAGGGTTTCAGGATATTCGTCGCGACTGGCCCGTGTGATACATTTCGTCGTCAGATCGCAAAACTACCATACGCCCACCCCCGCCGCAGCATGTCCGAGCGAAACGAATCCGCTGAGCCGCACGATGCCGGACAAGTCAGGCACGTGAGCGGCGGCGACCACGTGGTGCTGCGTCACACCCTAAGGGTGTTACTGGTCATTGCGCTGGTCGTCTATTTCATCGCGGCGAGCCTGTTCCTGGGTTTGCGCTATGGTGTATTGCCGCGCGTCGATTCGTTCCGTCCACGCATCGAAGCCCTCGTCTCCGAGAAAATCCACGCTCAGCTCGAGATCGGCAAACTGTCGCCGCACTGGACCGGCTTTCAGCCTGGCATCGACGTCACCGACCTCACCATCCGTGACCACGAAGGTCATGTTGCACTCAACATTCCGCACGCTCAGGCAACGGTCGCGTGGCGCTCGCTGTGGCAGTTACGGCCCATCCTCTCGAGCCTGATCGTCGACAAGCCGGACCTGCTGGTCGCACGCGGTACCGACGGCACGCTCTCCATTGCGGGTGTGCCGGTGCCGAGCACCCACACCGGCAACGACACCTTCACCACCTGGCTGCTGCGCCAGCAGGCCATCGTGCTGCGAGGCGGCACGCTGCGCTGGCGCGATGCGCGACACGATGCGCCGGAACTCGCGCTCGAGGATATCCGCCTCGCCATCCTGAACGACGGCCGCGATCACCGGTTCGCATTGCAGGCGCCGCCGGACGGCAAGGTGCTGCACGGTCCGCTCGATTTCCGCGCGCAGTTCAAGCACACGCCGCTGTCGGCCATCGGCAAGCCGATCAACTGGGCCGGCGACGCCTATGTCTCCACCGGCCCGGTCGATCTGCCGGGCCTCGCCCGCTATATGGACTTCCCGATCGAGACGACCGCTGGCCGTATCGACAACGCCATCTGGATCAAGTTTGCCCAGGGCCGCATGACTTCGGCGAGCGGCGAGCTCGACGGAACCAACGTCTCGCTGCGCGTGCGCCCTACCCAGCCGCGTCTCGACATGCCGGTTGCGAGCTTCACGTGGAAGCTCGATATGGCGCCGGACGACTACACGCTCACGCTGGACAATCTGCGAGCCGAGCTCGGCCAGCCGCCCCTTGACGACGGCACGCCAGTTACCCGGACGCTGGCGTTCAAGACACTGACCGGCCATTTCCGGCGTGCTTCGATCCAGCACGGCCAGTTGATCAGCGTGACGGGCGACCGCGTCGACCTGGGGATCCTCGCTGAATTCAGCCGCGCGCTGCCGCTGTCGGGCCGCTTGCTGAACGAACTGGTGCGCTTCAATCCGCGCGGACTGGTGGCGAATTACGTGATCGAAGTCGAACGGGCCAAACCGGATTCCGGCGAAGCGGCCAGCGAACGCAACGCCGGCACCGAGCCGGTCGTGCGCTATCGCTTCAAGGGCGATCTGCAGGGCATCAGCGTGGCGGCTCAGGAACCGCCGCCGGGCCTCACGCCCCTCGGCCACCCGCGAGCCGGCCTGCCTGGCGTCGAAAACCTGTGGGGCAGCGTCGATGCCGACGAAACCCATGGCGCAATGTCGATCGATACGAAGAATGTCGCCGTCACCTTGCCTGGCGTCTTCGACGACCCGCGTCTGCGCTTCGACCGTCTGCAGGGCCATGGCACCTGGACGGTCAAGCCCACGGCGCCCGGAGAATTGCACAAGGCCTTTGCGATCACCGTGCCGGATCTGAGCGTCGCCAACGCGGACACGGCCGCGACCCTCAAGGCGAACTACAGCAACCCGGGACACGGCCGCGGCTCGCTCGACCTGACAGCGAAGTTCGATCACGCCCAGGTCAAGCGTATCGTGCGCTACCTGCCTACCAGCATCAGCGAAAAGCTGCGCAACTATCTCGGTCATGGACTGCAAGCCGGCATGTCGCGCGGCGCGACGATCGAGGTGCACGGCGACCTCACCAAATTCCCCTACTCGCGCGACCCGAGCGCCGGCCAGTTCCATATCGTCGCGCCGTTCACGGGCGGCAAATTCGACCCGTCGCCGTTCCCGCCGCGCACCATGAAGGACGGCGTCACGCCGAATGTCTGGCCGCCGTTCGACGGCATCGACGGCAAGTTCGAGCTGAAAGAAAACGTGCTGCGCTTCGACATCGACCGCGCGCATTACAAGCGGGTCGCGCTCGGCAAGGTCAACGGCAAGATCGACGATCTCGGCACCAAGGCATCGAGTCTCGTCATCAACGGCGACGGTCACGGCCCGCTTGAGGACATGCTCGATTACGTCAACGCGAGCGCGCTCGGCGGCCTGTCGAAACACGTCGGCGAAAAGATCAAGGCCGAAGGGCCGGCGTCGCTCGCGCTGAAGCTGACCGTGCCGAGAACGCCGAAGCCGCATATCGCCGTCGACGGCGCGGTCGGTTTCCACAACAATCGCCTGACGATGAACAATGTGCCGCCGCTGTCGCAGCTCACCGGCAAGGTCCACTTTACCGAGCACACCGCACAGCTCGAGCGGCTGTCCGGCCAGTTCATGGGCGGCGACGTGCATGCCAACGGCGGGATGCAGCAAAGCGGCATCTACGCGCTGGATCTGAACGGCCACGTTGCCGTCGACGCCGCGCGCGGCCTCAAACTGCACGGCGCGGCGGCGCAGGTGCTCACGCGCATGAGCGGCAACGCGCCGTACGAATTGAACCTGAAGGGCGCCAAGGGGCGCCTGCCCGAGATCACCGCCGACTCTGACCTGAGCGGTCTCGCGCTCGATTTCCCGGCGCCGTTCAACAAGACCGTGGGCACGCCGATGCCGCTGCACTTCACGCTGAGCCCCGCGCCCGCCAGCGGCGACCCGAGCCTGCAGCGCGCCAACCTGAGTTTCGGCCCGATCGCCGCCGCCTACCTGTTGCGCCACACGCCGAACCAGATGCCGACGGTGGTGGTCGGCGCCATCGGCGTCAACAAACCGGCCGACCTGCCCTCGGAAGGCGTGATTGCCGCCGTCGACCTGGACACCTTCGATGCCGACGCGTGGCGCGCATTCATCGCGAAGATGCGCAACGAAGCCGCTGCGCCTGGCGCCGCAGCCGCGGCGAGCACAGCCGCCGGCACTGCCGCCGCCACGCCGGCCAGCGCCCCGAACCCCAAGCTCACCCAGTTCCAGCCAAATCGCTTCGCAGTGCACATCGGCACACTGACGCTGCTCAAGCGTCACTGGGAAAGCGTGATCGTCGGCGCATCGCGTGACGAAGGTAAATGGCAGGCCAACATTGCATCGAACCAGGTTTCGGGCCACGTTTCGTGGCTGCCGGGCGCCACCCGGGATTCTCCCGGCACGCTGCAGGCGCGCTTTGCGAGGCTGGTGATTCCGTCTGCCACTGAGAACGATCTGCTCGGCCCGGCCATGTCGGCGCCGGCGCAAAACATGCCGTCCATCGATCTGATCGTCAACGAACTGATCGTGCGCGGCCACAACCTGGGCAGTCTCGAAGTCGACGCGCATAACTTCCAGGAAGACGGCGTGCCGGTCTGGCAACTGGACAAGCTGGACATCAGCAACCCGGCCGCCACGTTGACCGCTACCGCGAACTGGCGCACCTCGACGACGCTCGGCGCCAGCGCCGACGAAGATACGTCCAAGCGCACCGTGTTCGATTTCAAGCTGGACATCAAGGACGCAGGCGCGCTGCTGGAGCGCGCCGGCCAGCCGCGCACGCTCAAGGGCGGCAGCGGCACGCTGTCCGGCAAGGCGGTATGGCGCGGCGGCCCGACCCGCATCGACTATCCGACGCTGAACGGCAACCTGGCCGTCGACCTGCGCCATGGGGAGATCCTCAAGGTCGATCCGGGCGTCGCCAAACTGCTCGGCGTGGTGAGCCTGCAGAGCCTCGCGCGCTTCGCGACGATGAACTTCCGCGATGTGATCGGCGAAGGACTGCCGTTCGAGCGCGTCACGGGGACCGCGCAGATCAGCGACGGCATCGGCCGCACGGAAAACTTCGAGATGGTGACGGCGCCCGCCCGTGCCGAGATGAAAGGCTCCGTCGATCTCGCCCAGGAAACCCAGGATCTGCACGTGCATATCGTGCCGACCGTCAGCGCCGGCGCGGGCGTGGTGGCGGCGACGGTGATCAATCCGCTGTTCGGTCTGGCGGCGCTGGTCGCCGATTTCGCGCTGTCGCAGTCAATCTCGAGGGCGTTCGCCTTGGACTACGCGATCTCCGGTTCGTGGTCGAAACCGCACGTCGAGCGGGTCCACGGGGATCGCGGTAAGATGGATCTGCCGGCCTCGACCGCCGAAGCCCAGTAAAGCTTCGTCCTGGCGCGCGTCGCGCGCCCACCGCGAGACGAGCCGGCGGCGGTGGTAAAGCCTTGATCGACGTACGCGGCGCCGCGTTTTGCGCCGCCCTGCCGGGAGTTTCACGAAACGCTCATGAGCGAACAGCACGCCCAATCTTCATCCCTTATCCCGTCATTTCGCGTCGCGGCTCTGCAGATGGTCAGCACGCCGGATCGCGAGCGCAATCTCGCCGAAGCGGAACGCCTGATCGGAGCGGCTGCCGCCGACGGCGCGCAACTCGTCCTGCTGCCCGAGTACTTCTGTTTCATGGGCTTCAAGGACACCGACAAACTGGGCGTGCGCGAAGCCTATCGCGACGGCCCGATCCAACGCTTTCTCGCCGACGCGGCGCGCCGCCACCGTATCTGGGTGATCGGCGGCACGCTGCCGCTCACCGCACCGGAAGCCACGCGCGTCCTCAATACCACGCTGGTGTTCAATCCCGAGGGCGAGGAAGCGGCGCGCTACGACAAGATTCATCTGTTCAATTTCGAAAAAGGCGACGAATCCTTCGACGAGGCGCGCACCATCCGCCCCGGCGACGCGGTCCGCACCTTCGAGGCCCCGTTCGGACGGGTCGGGCTGTCCGTCTGCTACGATTTGCGCTTTCCGGAGTTGTACCGCCGGATGGGCGATTGCGCGCTGATCGTGGTGCCCTCGGCCTTCACTTACACCACCGGCCGCGCACACTGGGAAACCCTGTTGCGCGCCCGGGCCGTGGAAAACCAGTGCTACGTGCTGGCCGCGGCGCAAGGCGGCAAACACGAGAACGGCCGTCGCACGTGGGGACACACCATGCTGATCGACCCGTGGGGCGAAATCGTCGCAGTGCGCGACGAAGGCGCCGGCGTGGTCGCCGGCAATCTGGAACGGGCGCGCATCGACGAAGTCCGGCAAAGCCTGCCGGCGTGGCGTCACCGTGTGCTCACCTGAGAAGGTCCGCCAACCTTGACCGCACGCTGCGCAAAAGCCGACACTGACACCCAGGCATTGAAAGTACGACGCCGCCCACCCATGTATGTGATGCGCGTGCGCCAACCGACCCCCTTTGTATCGAGCAGAAGACACTTCGCATGAACATCATCGAACCCGGTATCCGTAATCTCGCCACCGCCAAAGACGTGCTCCTCACGCCTTACGGCCTCGACGAAGCCCTGCTCAGCCGCACGCTCGCCGAGATCTTCACGCACCGCATCGACTACGCGGACCTGTATTTCCAGGCCACCCGCAGCGAAGCCTGGAGCCTTGAAGAGGGCATCGTGAAATCTGGCAGCTTCAGCATCGATCAAGGTGTGGGTGTGCGCGCCGTGTCCGGTGACCGGACGGCGTTTGCCTACTCGGACGATCTGTCGCCCGAAGCCATCCGTCAGGCGGCCCTGGCTACGCGCTCCATCGCCAAGGCAGGCGGCGGCAAGCAGAAGATCAAGGTGGCCTCCTCGCTGACCGGCATCGCCGGGCGCGATCTGTACCTCCCGTCCGACCCCCTGCATTCGCTCGACGCCACCGCCAAGGTGAAACTGCTCGAACGCGTCGAACAGATGGCGCGCGGCCGCGATCCGCGTATCCAGCAGGTGATGGCGGGCCTCGCAGGCGAGTACGACGTGGTGCTGGTCGCCCGCAGCGACGGCGCCCTTGCCGCCGACATCCGGCCGCTGGTGCGCGTCTCGATCACGGTGATCGCCGAGCAGAACGGGCGCCGCGAGATCGGCAGCGGCGGAGGCGGCGGCCGCTTCGACTACAGCTATTTCACCGACGAGGTGCTGTCGAAATACGTCGACGACGCGGTCCATGCCGCCTTGGTCAATCTCGACGCGCGTCCGGCGCCGGCCGGCGCCATGACGGTCGTGCTCGGACCGGGCTGGCCCGGCGTGCTGCTGCACGAAGCGATCGGCCATGGTCTGGAGGGCGACTTCAACCGCAAGGGCTCGTCGGCGTTCGCCGGCCGGATCGGCGAACGGGTTGCGGCCAAGGGGGTCACGGTGGTCGACGACGGCACGCTGCCGAACCGCCGCGGCTCGCTGAACATCGACGACGAAGGCAACCCGACCCAGTGCACCACGCTGATCGAAGACGGCATCCTGAAGGGCTACATCCAGGACACGCTGAACGCCCGTCTGATGAAGATGCCGGTGACCGGCAACGCGCGCCGCGAGTCCTACGCCGCCCTGCCGATGCCGCGCATGACCAATACCTACATGCTGAACGGCGACAAAGACCCGCAGGAAATCATCGCCTCGGTGAAGAACGGTCTGTACGCCGTCAACTTCGGCGGCGGCCAGGTGGACATCACGAACGGCAAGTTCGTGTTCTCGGCCTCCGAGGCGTACATGATCGAAAACGGCAAGATCACCTACCCGGTCAAGGGCGCGACGTTGATCGGCAGCGGCCCGGAGTCGCTCAAATACGTGAGCATGATCGGCAACGACATGTCCCTGGATTCGGGCGTCGGCGTGTGCGGCAAGGAGGGCCAGAGCGTGCCCGTGGGCGTCGGCCAGCCGACCCTGCGTATCGAGAAGATGACGGTCGGCGGCACGGCCTGATTCACATCATCACGCATACTTCGCGCATCACATGCACGAAGTATGCGGATTATCCGCGTTTTCGCCACCCCTGGTTGTCAGCCGCGCCTGAGCGGGTTATAAAGTCACTCACCCTTTTTTGATCAGCAGCCTTAATTCGCCATGTCCGCCAAGTTTTACTTTTACTTTTTTTGGCATCTCAGACCGCTGGCGGATCGAGAGGGGTGTTAGTGCACGTAAGGCACCCGAAATTCCCGAAAAACCGCCAGCGAGTCTGGCGGTTTTTTTTCGCCTCTGATTTTGCTGGACCCCTAGTCCTAACAGCCGTTTTTGAATGTTGTCCGCTCCGGCAGCGCTGACTGTCTTGCCCATGCGAACACGCTACGACCCGAATCCTGGAGAAACACCATGCCCCCGCATAACACCGACGATGTCCGTATCCGAGAATTGAAAGAACTCACGCCGCCCGCCCACCTGATCCGCGAATTCGCCTGCGAAGAGCCGGTTTCGGACCTGATCTACCACTCGCGCCAGTCGATGCACCGCATCCTGCACGGCATGGAGGACCGGTTGATCGTGATCATCGGGCCGTGCTCGATCCACGATACCAAGGCGGCGCTCGAATACGCGGGACGCCTGATCGAGCAGCGCAAGCGCTTTGCGGGCGAGCTGGAAATCGTCATGCGGGTCTATTTCGAGAAGCCGCGGACCACCGTGGGCTGGAAGGGTCTCATCAACGACCCGCATATGGACAACAGCTTCAAGATCAACGAAGGCCTGCGCACCGCGCGCGAATTGCTGTTGCGCATCAATGAACTCGGCCTGCCCGCCGGTACCGAATACCTGGACATGATCAGCCCGCAATACATTGCGGACCTGATCTCGTGGGGCGCGATTGGCGCGCGTACCACCGAGTCGCAGGTGCACCGCGAACTGGCGTCGGGCCTGTCGTGCCCGGTGGGCTTCAAGAACGGCACGGACGGCAACGTGAAGATCGCCGTCGACGCGATCAAGGCCGCGTCGCAGCCACACCATTTCCTCTCGGTGACGAAGGGTGGCCATTCGGCCATCGTCTCGACTGCTGGCAATGAGGACTGCCACATCATCCTGCGCGGCGGCAAAACACCGAACTACGACGCGCAGAGCGTCAATGCGGCATGCGCCGACATCGGCAAGGCCGGCCTCGCCGCGCGTCTGATGATCGACGCCAGCCACGCGAACAGCTCGAAAAAACACGAAAACCAGATCCCGGTCTGCGCGGATATTGGCCGTCAGATCGCCGGCGGCGACGAACGGATTGTCGGCGTGATGGTGGAATCGCACCTCGTGGCAGGCCGTCAGGATCTGAAGGATGGCTGCGAGCTGACCTACGGCCAGAGCATCACCGATGCCTGTATTGGCTGGGACGAAAGCGTGACCGTGCTAGAGGGCCTGGCCGAAGCCGTCAAGCAGCGCCGCGTGGCACGTGGCAGCGGAAATTGACGGAAACCGCATAGGTCACTGTGCAACCTCGGTAGTCATAGTTGAACCGTAGTGTCATGCAATCACTGCATGCAGCATGCGAAGCCCGGCTCGGTGAGCCGGGCTTTTTTTTGCCTCTTCGCCGGACGATCCATTGGACACCTGATTAGCCAACTGGACGAATGGTGCTCCACGCGTCTCCTCTGTACCGTACCTGCTCATGGCCGGATCGGGGACTGCTTGTTTTTCCTCGAGAATGGGTATAAGATTTTATACATGCAAGGGACTCATGGAGCACGACAAAGAAATTCGCTGGGTGGGCTCCAGCTTCAACGATTTGCTGGCCTTTCCTGAAGAACCGCGTCGTCAAGCCGGCTTTCAGCTCGGCAAAATCCAGGCAGGGCTGGACCCGGACGACTGGAAACCCTTCCCCGCTGTCGGCGCCGGTACGCGCGAAGTCCGTATCAAGGAAGGCAACGGTATTTACCGGGTCATGTACGTAGCGAAATTCGTGGAGGCCATTTACGTGCTGCACTGCTTCCAGAAAAAAACGCAGAGCACCAGTCGGCATGACTGTGAGATTGCAGAGGCGCGGTATCGCGCCATAGTCAACAATAGAAAGGCATAGCAATGACGATCGACACCAAAATCCGTCACGTTTCCAGGCCCGGCGCAAACCTGTTCCTCGAACTCGGGTTTCCCGCCGAGGAGGCGGCCCGGCTGCACGCCGCGTCGCAGAAACAGATCAACGACACGCGGCTCCTGAAGGAACAGTTGATGACCGAGCTGTCCAGCTGGATCGACGAGCATCATCTGAAGCAGGCCGAAGCAGCTGAGATTCTGATGGTGTCGCGCCCGCGCGTCTCGGACGTGGTCAACAAGAAAACGGCCAAGTTCACCATCGACACGCTGGTCGAAATGATGAGCCGGATTGGCAAGCCGGTCACCCTGGCCATTGGTTGACGCGCGGTTGATGCGCGGCCGATGTGCGATTGACCTGGGCTGATGCGCTTCAGTTGGCGGATACGCTGCGTTGCGCTCAGCGCGCTGCGGCTTCACCGCGACAGTCCATGTTGCAGCGCCACAGCCTGGTTGGGCTCGTTCGAGTTACTTGGTCCCGCGTTCGTGTTGCCAGAGCACATCACTGCCGCCGTCCGCACGGTTGAGCACGCGCGCCAGCACAAATAGCAAATCCGACAGACGGTTTACATATTGACGCGGCGCCGCGTTGATCGTCTCGGTCTTGCCCAGCGTCACAATGGCCCGCTCGGCACGCCGGCATACCGTCCGGCACACATGCGCGAGCGACGCAGCCCGCGAACCGCCCGGCAAAATGAACTCCTTAAGCGGCGGCAGCCTGGCGTTGTAGTCGGCTAGCCAGTCGTCGAGCTGACTGAGGTGCCCGTCCGTGATCATCGTGTGGCCGGGAATGCAGAGCTCGCCGCCCAGGTCGAACAGGTCGTGCTGGATCGCGGTGAGCGCCGCCCGCACGTTGTCAGGTAAGGGCTCGCACAGCAACACGCCGAGGTTCGAGTTGAGTTCGTCGACGTCGCCAACCGCCGCAATGCGCGCGTCGCCCTTGCTGACCCGGCGGCCGTCGCCAAGACCCGTGGTGCCGTCATCGCCCGTGCGCGTGGCGATCTTGCTCAAGCGATTGCCCATGATATGCCTCGTCCTTTCAATGGCGGATGCGCGGAAACTTCACCCAGTCCGGTCCGCACCCGGACCGGCTGCGCGCATCCTGAAGTCGCCGCCATTATAGGTTCGGCGGCGAAGCGGCGCCGGGCCTTGAATGATCGGCGTAAAATGAAACGCAAACTACACAAGCACTGCCAGTTATCAGGAGACATGTGTGAATCATCCTGCGCCGCCGGCCCCCTTGCGCCGTCCGTTCCCCACTGAGTTGCTCAGCACGCTCAAGTCCGTCTTCGGTGAGCGTGTTTCGACCGCTGATGCAGTGCGCGCCCATCATGGCCGCGACGAATCACCATTCGATCCGCAATTGCCCGACGCCGTCGTGTTCGCCCGCAATACCGAAGACGTGCAGACCATCGTCAAGCTATGCGGCCAGTATGACGTGCCGATCATCCCCTATGGCAACGGCTCGTCGCTGGAGGGGCATCTACTCGCGGTACAGGGCGGCGTGTCCATCGATCTGTCGGACATGAACCGCGTGCTGTCCATCAACGCGGAAGACCTGACTGTCACCGTCGAGCCGGGCATCTCGCGCAAGCAGTTGAACGAAGCGTTGCGCGACACCGGCCTGTTCTTCCCGATCGATCCCGGCGCGGATGCGAGCATCGGCGGTATGTCGGCCACCCGTGCCTCCGGTACCAACGCCGTGCGTTACGGCACCATGCGCGAAAACGTGCTGGGTCTGACCGTCGTGCTGGCGGACGGCCGCGTCATCAAAACCGGCACGCGGGCACGCAAATCGTCCGCCGGGTATGACCTGACGCGCCTCTTTGTCGGCTCGGAAGGCACCCTCGGAGTGATCACCGAAATCACCGTGAAGCTCTACCCGCTGCCCGAGGCCGTGTCGGCCGCCGTGTGCACCTTCCCATCCATGGGCAATGCGGTACGCGCCGTGATCGAGACCATTCAGATGGGCGTGCCGATTGCCCGCGTCGAGTTCGTGGACTCACTCGCCATCCGTTCCATCAACCGTCATTCGAACCTGACGCTGCGCGAAGCGCCCACCCTCTTCTTCGAATTCCACGGCACCGAAGCCGGCGTGCAGGAGCAGGCTGAACTCGTGCAGGAGCTCACGGCGCAAAACGCGGGCGAGGGTTTCGAATGGGCCACCCGTCCGGAAGACCGTAGCCGTCTGTGGAACGCGCGCCACAACGCCTACTTTGCGATGCTGCAATTGAAGCCCGGCTGCCGCGCCGTGACGACCGACGTGTGCGTGCCCATCTCGCGGCTCGCCGAATGCGTGGAGGAGACGGAGCAGGACCTGCTCGCCTCGCCGCTGCCCTGCCCGATCGTCGGCCATGTCGGCGACGGCAATTTCCACGTCGCCATCCTGATCGACCCGAACCAGCCCGAAGAGCTCGTGGAAGCCGAACGGCTCAACCACCGGATCGTGCAGCGCGCGCTGCGCATGGACGGCACGTGCACGGGAGAACACGGCATCGGGCTGCATAAAATGGGTTTCCTGCTTGAAGAGCATGGCGCAGTCGCCGTGGACACCATGCGCTCCATCAAGCACGCACTCGACCCGCATAACCTGATGAACCCCGGCAAAATATTTTCGTGGGCGGGTGAGGCATAGCCGGCAGGCTCATCATGCTGGCATGGTAAATAGCGGCAACGTCGCGCGGCAGGCCCCGCGCAACCGGAGCACCGGCGTACGAGGAGATGAGACATGAATGCACCCGCCGAACTGTCGGCTGAAGTGCTCGCCCAGCGTCAGCGCGAAGTCGTGCAGGCGTTGATGGCTGTGCTGCCCACGCATTGCCTGCTGTACCGCGAAGAAGACACGGTCGCTTACGATTGCGACGGGCTTGCCGCCTACCGCCGGCTGCCGCTGGCGGTTGCCTTGCCGGAGACGGAGTCGCAGGTGCAACGCATCGTGCAGATCTGCCACCGGCTCGACGTGCCCATCGTGCCGCGCGGCGCCGGCACCGGCCTGTCGGGGGGCGCCATGCCCATCCGGCACGGCGTGGTGCTGTCGCTGGCGCGCTTCAGGAAAATCGTCGAAGTGGACTCGTATGCACGCACCGCAACGGTCCAGCCGGGCGTGCGCAACCTCGCCATCTCCGAAGCCGCCGCGCCCTACGGCTTGTACTACGCGCCTGATCCGTCCTCGCAGATTGCCTGCACGATCGGCGGCAACGTGTCCGAAAATTCCGGCGGCGTGCACTGCCTGAAATATGGCCTGACTGTGCACAACGTGCTGCGCGTGCGGGCCATTACGATGGAAGGTGAAGTCGTCGAGTTCGGTTCGCTCGGACCTGATGCGCCCGGGCTCGATCTGCTGGCCGTGCTGATCGGGAGCGAAGGCATGTTCGCCATCGTCACGGAGGTCACCGTCAGACTGATTCCCAAGCCGCAGACCGCGCAGGTGATCATGGCGAGCTTCGACGACGTCGTGAAAGGCGGTGACGCGGTGGCCGGCATCATCGCGGCGGGCATCATTCCGGCAGGTCTGGAGATGATGGACAAACCGGCCACGCGCGCCGTCGAAGAATTTGTCAACGCCGGTTACGACCTCGACGCGGCAGCCATCCTGCTGTGCGAATCGGACGGCACACCGGAGGAAGTGGCCGATGAAATCGTGCGCATGACCGCAGTGCTGCGCGAACACGGCGCGACGCGCATCCAGATTTCACGCTCCGAAAGTGAACGGTTGAAGTTCTGGTCCGGGCGCAAGAATGCCTTCCCCGCCGCCGGTCGCATCTCGCCCGACTACTACTGCATGGACGGCACCGTGCCGCGCCGCAGTATCGGGCCGCTGCTCGCGCGCATCGAAGAGATGGAAAAAAAGTATCGGCTGCGCTGTATCAACGTTTTCCACGCCGGCGACGGCAACATGCACCCGCTCATTCTGTTCAACGGCAACGACCTCGACGAGTGGCATCGCGCCGAGGCATTCGGCGGCGACATCCTCGAAGCGTGCGTCGAACTGGGCGGAACCGTGACGGGCGAGCATGGCGTAGGCATCGAGAAGATCAATTCCATGTGCGTGCAGTTTTCCCCCGAAGAGCGCGACACGTTTCACGCGGTCAAGCGCGCCTTCGACCCCCCGGGTCTGCTCAATCCGGACAAGGGCATTCCTACACGGGCGCGCTGTGCCGAATACGGCAAGATGCACGTACGTGGCGGCTTGCTGCCGCATCCTGAGTTGCCGCGCTTCTAGGACGCTTCGAACCGGCGGGCCCGGCGCGTCAGTTGGGGCGCCATGGGCGGCGGCGAGCCTTTGCGCCACCGCCTGCACGGACGTTTGCGCCGACCTCGGCGGTCGGCACGGGGCTTTCGCCCACGCCCTCATGCGGGTCCGCTCCGGGTTGCCAGCACGGCCGCGCCCGGTACAATCGAACGAAACACAACGAAGCAGGACACCATGGAAGAGGACGACGCCGTCGCTGCCTGGTCCGAACGCATCCGTTCGGCCACCGCCGAAGGCCGCCCGCTACGGATTCGCGGCGGCGGCACCAAGGACTGGTACGGACAGACGCTGGAAGGAGACATCCTCGACACGCGCACGCATCGCGGCATCATTGCCTATGACCCGGCTGAGCTGGTCATCACCGCGCGCGCCGGCACACCCCTGCTGGAGATCGAGGCAGCCCTCGCCGCACAGGAACAGATGCTGGCGTTCGAGCCGCCTCATTTCGGCCCCAGCGCCACGTTCGGCGGCTGTATCGCAGCGGGCATAGCGGGTCCGCGGCGTCCGGCGGCAGGCGCCGCGCGCGACTTCGTGCTGGGCGCGGTCATCATGAACGGCCAGGGCCAGGTGTTGCACTTTGGCGGCCAGGTCGTGAAGAACGTCGCGGGTTACGACGTATCGCGCCTGATGGCCGGTTCACTGGGCACGCTGGGACTGATTCTCGAACTGTCGGTGAAGGTGCTGCCGTTGCCGAAAGCCGAAGCCACGCTGAAGTTCGACATGAACGGCACCGACGCCGTTCGCAAGCTCAACGAATGGGGTGGCCGCCCCTTGCCTATCACCGCCAGCGCCTGGCGCAACGGCACGCTGGTGCTGCGCCTCGCCGGCGCGGAAGCGGCGGTCAAATCCGCGCGCACGTCCCTTGGCGGCGAGGTCGTGGATGCCGTGGAAGCCGAACGTTTCTGGGCCGGCCTGCGCGAACAGACTGACCCGTTCTTCGGGGCCATCGCGCCGAAGACGGCACTCTGGCGCCTGGCACTGCCGTCCATCACCGAACCGCTGCAATTGCCCGGTGCCCAATTGATGGAATGGGGCGGCGGCCAGCGCTGGTGGATCACCGATACCGACGCGCAAACCGTGCGCATCAGCGCCAAACAGGCCGGCGGCCACGCAACCATTTTCCGCACCGGCCACGGCTATGACCGCAGCGCCGGCGTGTTCACGCCGCTGCCTGCCCCGCTGATGAAAATCCATCGTGGCCTGAAGGCCGCGTTCGACCCAGCCCGCATCTTCAATCGCGGCCGGCTGTATCCCGACTTCTGAGCCACGCGATGCAAACCAACCTCGCGGAATTCATGCGCCAAACCGCCGATGGGGCCGAAGCCGACGCCATCCTGCGCAAATGCGTGCATTGTGGCTTTTGCACGGCCACCTGTCCGACTTACCAGTTGCTCGGTGACGAACTCGACGGCCCGCGCGGACGCATCTATCTGATCAAGCAGATGGTGGAAGGCGCGCCGGTGACGCGCAGCACCCAGACCCACCTGGACCGCTGCCTGACCTGCCGCAATTGCGAGACCACCTGCCCGTCGGGCGTGCAATACGGGCGGCTGGTGGAAATCGGCCGCAAACTCACCGAAGAAAAAGTGGTGCGCCCGTTCGGCCAGAGACTGATGCGCCGCGTCCTTGCGAGCCTCGTGCCGAACAGCGCGATTTTCTCCCCGGCAATGCGCCTCGGCCAGCACGTGCGTCCGTTCTTGCCCAAGAAGCTGCGCGACAAGGTGCCCGCGCGCCAGCGCCCGCTGCAATGGCCCGACGCCACGCACACGCGCAAGATGCTGATGCTGGCCGGCTGCGTGCAGCCTTCGATGATGCCGAACGTCAACATCGCCACCGCACGTGTGCTCGACGCGCTCGGCGTGCAGACGCTCATTGCGCCAGAAGCCGGCTGTTGCGGTGCGATCCGCCTGCATCTGGGCTACCACGACGAAGCGCTCGACGACATCCGCGCCAATATCGACGCCTGGTGGCCTTACGTCGAGCAAGGTGTGGAAGCCATCGTGATGAACGCGTCGGGCTGCGGCGCCACCGTCAAGGAATACGCGCACCTGCTGCGCAACGACCCGGCCTACGCCGCGAAGGCTGAGCGCATTGTCGAACTGACGCGTGACATCGCCGAGATCCTGCCCGAGTTCGAAGAGGCGCTAAGCGCCATCACGCGCCGCCGCGCCGTGCACACGGTAGCCTTCCATCCGCCCTGCACGCTGCAGCACGGCCAGCAATTGCGCGGCAATGTAGAGCATGTGCTGACCACGCTCGGCATTGAGGTGCGCCTGCCCGCCGACAGTCACCTGTGCTGCGGCTCGGCTGGTACCTATTCGCTTACGCAGCCCAGGCTTTCGTATGCGTTGCGCGATCAGAAGCTCGACAGACTGCACGCGCAGGAGCCGCAAGTGATCGTATCGGCCAACGTGGGCTGCATTGCGCACCTGCAAAGCGGCACGTCCACGCCGGTCGCACACTGGATCGAACTCGTCGAACACATGCTATACGGTTAGACGGGCCGCAACCCATCGCCACTGCAACGCTGGCCATTCGGCCAGGTCGCGCGCTGCGGTGCGGTCCGTATAATCTCCCCATCGCCTCTCCCGCAGGTTTCTGCTGACATTTCATGCCCGAACTCGCCCACAATCTCGCAGCGGTGTCCCAGCGCATCGCCCTTGCCGCGCAGCTTGCCGACCGCGCGCCAGATTCGGTGACGCTGCTCGCGGTCTCGAAGACGTTTCCCGCTGAAGACGTCCGCGCCGTGCATGCGGCCGGTCAGCGCGCGTTCGGCGAGAACTACGTGCAGGAAGCACTGACGAAAATCGAGGCGCTGGCCGACTTGCGCGCGTCGCTCGAATGGCATTTCATCGGACCGCTGCAGTCCAACAAGACCCGTCCGGTTGCGGAAAATTTCGACTGGGTGCATTCGGTCGATCGCCTGAAGATTGCCCAACGGCTCGCCGAACAGCGGCCGGCCAATCTGCCTCCGCTCAACGTCTGCCTGCAGGTCAACGTCAGCGGTGAAGCGACCAAAGCCGGCGTCGCACCGGCGGATGCCGCACAAGTTGCTCATGCGATCGCCGCGCTGCCGCAACTGCGCCTGCGCGGCCTGATGGCGATTCCCGAGCCGGCCGGGGGCGTCGACGAGCAACGCGCGCCGCATCGTCAGTTGCGCGAGCTGTTCGACAAGCTGCGCGCCGACGGACTCGAACTGGACACGCTCTCGATGGGCATGTCGAGCGACCTCGAAGCGGCCGTGCTCGAAGGCGCGACGATCGTGCGGGTCGGCACGGCGATCTTCGGCAAGCGCGACTACTCCAACTGAACTCTTCCGGAACATCATGAAAATTGCTTTCATCGGCGGCGGCAATATGGCCGCTGCAATCATCGGCGGTCTCATCAGGCACGGTGTCGCGCCGGCCGATCTGTACGCGATCGACCCTAACGAAGAAGCGCGCAAACGCAGCGAGCAGCAATTCGGCATTCGCACCGGCGCAGCGGCAGACGGGGCGCTCACCTCGTTCGATGCCGTCGTGCTGGCCGTCAAGCCGCAGATCCTGAAGAGCGTTGCCGAAGCACTCGCAGCGCATCTGGGCGCAACCCAGGTGGTCATCAGCATTGTTGCCGGCATTCGTGCGGCTGACCTGTCGCGCTGGCTCAACGGCCACGAGCGGATCGTGCGGGTGATGCCCAATACGCCGGCGCTGATCGGCATGGGCGTCGCGGGTCTGGCGGCAACCGGCAGCGTCGACGAAGCGGACCGTGCGCTCGCCACGCAAGTGCTCGACGCGGTAGGCAAAACGGTCTGGTTCGATGACGAAGCGAAGATCGACGCGGTCACCGCGATCTCGGGCAGCGGGCCGGCCTACGTGTTCTATTTCATCGAAGCGCTCGAGGAAGCCGCGCGCCAGCTTGGCATGGACGCAGCGCAAGGCCGTGCGCTGGCGGTCGCGACGTTCACCGGCGCGGCGCAATTGGCCGCGCAATCCGACGAGCCGCCGGGTGTGCTGCGCGAGCGTGTGACATCGAAGGGCGGCACGACTGCCGCAGCCCTCGCTTCGTTCGACGCAAGCGGCGTGAAGGATGCAATCGTGCGTGGCGTGCTGGCGGCCGATGCACGCGCCAAGGAAATGGGCGACGAATTCGGCAAGCAGTAGAACGCCTGGGGCGCCGCCCGGGCAAGTCCAGGCTAGCTGAATGGCGGCGCGCGGCGCTTAAAAGCCCGCCGCCACGTAATGCGCGGCGATCCCCGCAAACAGCGCGCCGCCCAGCCAGTTGTTATGGCGAAATGCTGCGAAGCAGGCCATGCGGTCGCGCTCGCGGATCAGCGTGTAGTGATACACCGCACAGCCCACGGCAGCCGCCCAGCCCAGCCAGTATGGCCAGCTAAATCCGAGCGTCAGGCCAATGCGCAGATAGATGCCGAGCGTCAGCGCATAGCAGAGCATGATGGCGAACACGTCGTAGCGGCCGAACGTCAGTGCCGAAGTACGAATGCCGATCTTGATGTCGTCGTCGCGATCGACCATGGCGTATGCGGTGTCGTAAGCAACCGACCAGAACACATTGGCCAGCAGCATCAGCCACGCGAGCATGGGCACGTGGTTCTGGATGGCGGCAAACGCCATTGGAATACCGAAGCCGAACGCAATCCCCAGATACGCCTGCGGAATCGCAAAGAAACGCTTGGTGAACGGATACGAAGCCGCGACAAACAGTGCGATCACCGACAACTCTTTGGTCAGCGTGTTCAGCGGCAAGATCAGCAGAAACGAGATCAACGAAAGCGCCACGGCGAGTGCCACCGCTTCCCACGCCTTGATCTTGCCCGAGGTAATCGGACGATTCTCGGTGCGCTTCACGTAGCGGTCGAAATCGCGGTCGGCGTAGTCGTTGATCGCGCAGCCGGCTGAGCGCATTAGCACTGTGCCGAGTGCGAAAATCACCAGAAGCGACAGCGACGGATGTCCGTCTGACGCGATCCACAACGCGTTGAGCGTCGGCCACAGCAGCAGCAGGCTGCCGATTGGCTTGTCCATACGGACGAGGCGCAGGTACAGCGGAAGTCGGGCGAACATGGGCAGGCGTCGTGAAGTGCTGGCAGTCCCGCCATTTTAAGGTATGTGCGCGCGGTGGTCGGCGCAGGGCGGCACCTGCCTGGCCCAGCGTCCGTTTCGCCACGCGTAAAAAAGCCTCCCGCGCGGGGAGGCTTCATGTTTCGTCACAACCGCCAGCGCTGCTCGTAAGCAACCCGGCGGCGTCAGACGCCAACGCCGCACTCAAAACGCTTTAAGCCAGCATCGAACGCAGCATCCACGCCGTCTTTTCGTGCGTCTGCATGCGTTGCGTCAGCAGGTCGGCGGTCGGCTCGTCATTCGCCGCTTCCGTGGACGGGAAGATCGCGCGCGCAGTGCGCACCACGGCTTCCTGACCTTCCACCAGCTGACGGATCATCTCTTCCGCAGCCGGCACGCCGTCCGCCTCGGGAATTGACGACAGCTTCGCGAAGTCCTTGTAGCTGCCCGGCGCATGCACGCCCAGCGCGCGGATCCGTTCCGCGATCGAATCAACCGCGAGCGCCAGCTCGTTGTATTGCGTTTCGAACATCAGGTGCAGCGTGTTGAACATCGGCCCCGTCACATTCCAGTGGAAGTTATGGGTCTTCAGGTACAGCGTGTAGGTGTCGGCCAGCAGGCGCGACAGGCCTTCGGCGATCTTCTTGCGATCTTTGTCGCTGATACCGATATTGACGTGCTGTACAGCTTCTTTCTTGGCCATGATGACTCCTTTGAAGAGTGATGCGAACCGGCAGGCAGAGGGAGGCACGTTCATGTGCAAACCACGAGCGCGCAAACGTCCCGTAGTTTATCGTACAAATATGCGTCTTTCGTGCGACGGCCGGTCACCACGCCACGCCAGCGCGCATGGAGGCAAGATGGATTCGAGCGTCGTGCTCAGGTCACACCTGGGCGTGCAATCAGCCGCCGAACATGTGCTGCAGCCCATGCGCCAGCAAAACCGCGTAGCCGCTGCTGACGATTGCAAGTCCAAGCATCTTGCGCGCCAGCACATTGCCGTGCATCTGCAGCGCACCCTGTGCACGCCCCGTGCCGCTCATGCTCAAAATCATCTGGACCATGACTGCTCTCCGTCGGTTCGTCTTCAAAACGGGCGAGGCGCACATGCGCCTCACCGTACTACGTTGCTCACATCAAGGTAGCCAAGCCCCGCGCAGCCAGATGCAACAGCCCGCTCCTGGGACTCGCTTCACTTACTTCGCCTTTTCATTCAACTTCGCCAGCGCCGCGATCACACCTTCGGCATACGCCGGATCGGCGCGGCGGAAATGTTCGATCTGACGCGCCACGATCTCCTGCGGCACACCGTTGATATGACGAGCGATGTTGCCGAACAGACGTTCACGCTGCGCCGCATCGAAGAGGGCGAACAGCATGCCCGGCTGCGTGTAATAGTCCTGGTCGTCACGATGATCGTAACGGTCCGCTGCGCCCGCTGCGAGCGGCGGCTCCGACGCGTTCGTATCTTGCGTGAAGTCACCGAAGCGATTCGGCTCGTAGTTCACATTGCCGCCGAGGTTGCCGTCCGTGCGCATCGCCCCGTCGCGGTGGAACGAATGCGGATTCGGCACACGCGACGCGTTCACCGGAATCAGATGGTGATTGATGCCGAGGCGATAGCGCTGCGTGTCGCCGTACGAGAACAAACGGCCCTGCAACAGACGGTCCGGCGAGTAGCCAATGCCGGGCACCACGTTGGCCGGCGTGAACGCTGCCTGCTCGACATCCGCGAAGTAGTTCTGCGCGTTACGGTTCAACTCGAGCGTGCCGACGTCGATCAGCGGGTAGTCCTTCTGCGACCACACCTTTGTGATGTCGAACGGGTTGAAACGATACGCCGCTGCCTCCGCTTCCGGCATCACCTGGATGGCGAAACGCCATTTCGGGAAGTTGCCCGCGTCGATGTTGGCGACCAGATCACGTTGCGCGCTCTCACGGTCCTGTGCCACCACTTGTGCAGCTTCGGAGTCACTGTAGTTCTCAATGCCCTGCATGGACTTGAAGTGGAACTTCACCCAGAAGCGCTCGTTATTCGCGTTGATGAACGAGTAAGTGTGCGAGCCGAAACCGTGCATCTGCCGGTAGTTTTGCGGAATGCCGCGATCGCTCATCAGGATCGTCACCTGATGCAGCGATTCCGGATGACGCGACCAGAAATCCCACGCGGCGATATTGCTGCGCATGTTGGTGTACGGATCGCGCTTTTGCGTGTGGATGAAATCCGGGAACTTCAGTGGATCGCGGATGAAAAACACCGGCGTGTTGTTGCCCACGATGTCCCAGTTGCCTTCTTCCGTGTAGAACTTGATCGAAAAGCCGCGTACGTCGCGTTCCGCATCGGCAGCGCCGCGCTCGCCCGCCACCGTCGAAAAGCGCATGAACAGCGGCGTTTCCTTGCCGACTTGCGCGAACACCTTGGCCTTCGTGTAGCGCGAGATATCGTGCGTCACCTTCAGCGTACCGAACGCGCCCGAACCTTTTGCGTGCACACGACGCTCCGGAATCACCTCCCGGTCGAAATGCGCGAGCTTCTCAAGCAGCCATACGTCTTGCAGCACGACCGGGCCGCGTACGCCGGCGGTCATCGAATTCTGGTTATCGGCGACGGGTGCGCCGGCTGCCGTGGTGAGTTTGCTTTCGGACATGCTGAACTCCTGCAGAGATAATTTTTCGTGGGAAGCGAGTTGGACAAGGCGGCGCTGCCAGACAGCGCGCGCCGGATCATTGACGGCTTATGCGCTCAGCGCGCGGTCGACCAGCAGCGAAAACGCCACAGTGCGCATGCTGCTCACCGACGCGGCAAAGCGCAGGGTCGAGAACGGCAATTGCGGGGAAGTCTGCTGGGATTGCTGCGGTTGCGGCTGCATCATGATTTCCTCCTGGCCCTAACGGATCGGGCGATCCATGGAGGGAACTATATCAATGCTATCAGATGCGCGCAGTTGATTAATTAAATCTATTCGATAGGACCCACTCTATCGTCGTGAATCCTCGTTGAACGGCGGGAGGGTGCGCCTGCCAGGCGGGCGCGAGACGGCGGGTCAGCGAAAGCCGGCCGGCGCCAGGACAGTGCGCGCATTGCACCCGCACTGCCCGGTTAAGCCGCCCTCAGCTCACTGCAGCCGGCAGTTCCAGTTTGTTCACGCCGGGCAGTTCGCAGGCGTTGATGGCGTCGCAGATGGCGTCGATGGCGGGCATCCGTGTAAAGCTCTTGCGCCACGCCAGCACCACGCGGCGATCCGGCACCGGGTCGTCAAACGCCACGTAGCTAAGCAGGCCGGAATCGACGCCGCCCGCCTGCGGTTTCACTTCCTGCACCGACATGCGCGGCAGCACGGTAATGCCAACGCCGCTCGCCACCATATGGCGAATCGTTTCCAGCGAAGAGCCTTCGAAGGTCTTCTGGATACCGTCCGCATTCTGCGAGAAACGCATCAACTCAGGACACACGCCAAGCACGTGATCACGGAAACAATGGCCGCTGCCCAGCAGCAGCATGGTTTCCTGCTTGAGGTCGCCCGGATCGATCTTCGAACGATGCTCCCACGCATGACCCGACGGCAGCGCGACGACGAACGGCTCGTCATACAGCGGACGCAGCATCAGTCCGGTTTCCGGGAATGGCAGCGCCATGATGGCGACGTCGATCTCGCCCTGCTTGAGCAGCTCGATCAGCTTGAGCGTGTAATTTTCCTGCAGCATGAGCGGCATCTGCGGGACGCGCTTGATCATCTGCTTGACGAGCGTGGGCAGCAGGTACGGCCCGATCGTGTAGATCACGCCAAGGCGCAGCGGCCCGACCAGCGGGTCCTTGCCCTGTTTGGCGATTTCCTTGATGGCGAGCGTCTGTTCCAGCACGCGCTGCGCCTGAGTGACGATCTGTTCGCCGATCGGCGTCACGCTGACTTCGCTCGTCCCGCGCTCGAAGATCTGTACGTTCAGTTCGTCTTCGAGTTTTTTGATCGCCACCGACAGCGTTGGCTGGCTGACGAAACACGCCTCAGCCGCGCGGCCAAAATGGCGCTCGCGGGCAACCGCGACGATATATTTCAATTCAGTGAGCGTCATTGGGGACCAATCAGTGCATGAATTCGATAGGTTTCAGTTATACACCTATGGGGCCAATTCGCCAATATGCTGAAGCACCATGAACGCCCGCAAACGTTACCGCTGTTAACCAAGTCGCCGTTCACGCCCTGATTTGCACCGGTATTTAAGTCCGCAGTCGCGCCGGCGCGGGCTGGATCCAGCCGCGTCAGGCCTTCAGATACTGTTCGCGTGCGCCAAGCCAGCGCGCCAGATGCTGCGTGACCACCTCGGGATACTCCTCGAGCAGCCGCGCCGCCGCCTCGCGGGCCGGCTCGATCAGCCAGCCGTCCTGTTCCAGATCGGCGAAACGCAGCATCGCCGCGCCGGACTGACGCGCGCCGAGAAACTCGCCGGGGCCGCGGATTTCGAGGTCGCGACGGGCGATTTCGAAGCCGTCGGTGGTTTCGCGCATGGTTTGCAGGCGGGCGCGGGCGGTGATCGACAGCGGCCCGGTGTACAGCAGCACGCACACCGATGCCGCGCTGCCGCGCCCCACCCGGCCGCGCAACTGATGCAACTGCGCGAGGCCGAAGCGCTCGGCGTGCTCGATCACCATCAACGACGCGTTTGGCACGTCGACGCCCACTTCGATCACCGTGGTCGCGACCAGCAATTGCACCTCGTTGCGGGTGAAGGCGTCCATGACGGCCGCTTTTTCGGCGGGCGCGAGCCTTCCGTGGACGAGGCCGACCTTCAGCTCCGGCAATGCCGCGATCAGGGTTTCATAGGTTTCGACGGCCGTCTGCAATTGCAGCGTCTCGCTCTCTTCAATCAGCGGACAGACCCAGTACACCTGGCGTCCCGTCAGCGCCGCCTCGCGCACGCGGCCGATCACTTCCTCGCGGCGCGCGTCGGAAACGAGCTTGGTCAGGATCGGCGTGCGGCCAGGCGGGAGCTCGTCGATGGTCGAGACGTCGAGGTCCGCGTAGTAGGTCATCGCGAGCGTGCGCGGAATCGGCGTGGCGGACATCATCAACTGGTGCGGCTGGAAGTCGTGCGCGCCGTCGGCGGCGTTGCGCGCCTTCGCGCGCAGCGCCAGCCGCTGCGCGACGCCGAAGCGGTGCTGTTCATCCACGATGACGAGACCCAGGCGGGCGAATTCCACCGCGTCCTGAATGATTGCGTGCGTGCCGATCACCAGTTGCGCGGTGCCGAGCGCGGCGGCTTCGAGCGCCGCCCGCTTCTCCCTGGTCTTCAGACTGCCCGCCAGCCACGCGACGCTGACGCCGAGCGGCTCCAGCCAGCCGCGCAACTTGCGCGCGTGCTGCTCGGCGAGAATTTCAGTGGGCGCCATCAGCGCGGCCTGATAACCGGCGTCGATCGCTTGCGCGGCCGCGAGCGCCGCGACAATCGTCTTGCCGCTGCCGACGTCGCCCTGCAACAGACGCTGCATCGGATGCGGCTGGGTCAGGTCGAGCGCGATTTCCCCGCCGACACGCTCCTGCGCTCTGGTCAGCGAAAACGGCAGCGCCTTCAGCAGGCGCCCGACCAGCGCAGCGGGATCATCGGCGGTGCGGCGCGGCATCGCTGGCGCCGCACGCGTGCGACGCTCCTCATGGGCGCGTTTGAGCGACATCTGCTGTGCAAGCAGTTCCTCGAACTTGATGCGCACCCACGCCGGGTGGGTGCCGTCGATCAGCGCGGTTTCATCCGAATTCACGCCCGGATGATGCAAGGTGCGCACGGCCTGCAGCAGCGGCGGTACCTCGAGCGGCTGCAAATACGCCCGCGCGATCGGCTCCGGCAGCAATTCGGGCAACGCGGCGCGCGACAAGGCGTTATCAATCGCCTTGCGCAGATACGCCTGCGAGACGCCGGCCGTGCTCGGATACACCGGCGTGAGCGCCTGGGGCAGCGGCGTGTCCGCCTCCACCACGCGCACCGCCGGATGCACCATTTCCATGCCGAAGAAACCGCCACGCACGTCGCCGCGCACCCGCAGGCGCACGCCGGGCGCCATCTGCTTGACCTGCGAGCCGTAAAAGTTCAGGAAGCGCAGGATCAGTTCGTCGCCTGCGTCGTCGCGCAGTTTGACGAGCAACTGACGGCGCGGCCGGTAGGCGATTTCGTTGTCGAACACCACGCCTTCGGTCTGCGCGATGCCGCCAGGCAGCAGTTGGCCGATAGGCGTGAGCGAGGTCTCGTCTTCGTAGCGCATCGGCAGATGCAGCACGAGGTCGATATCGTTTTTGAGGCCGAGTTTGGCCAGCTTGTCGGCGGTTTTGGCCAGCGCCGGTGCGGCCTTTTTCTGCTCTTTCACCGATCCGGCCGCGACGAGTTCGCCGCCCTTGCCGCGCGTGGCGCGGCGCTTCGGCTCGGCGCTCACATCGTCGGTAGCGGGAGGTACGCGGGGGTCGGACAAAGGCATGGGTCGCTTCGCAAGTACAATATCGGCTTTCAAAGGTATCGCGGCCGTGCAGTGCGCCGCCGCTGCACAGTACGCGGCGGCTTGTGACGCACGCCGCGCGGTGCACCGCGCGGCCGCTGCGGCGTCCCGCAATCATAGCCGCACGCCACCCGGCTTCGGAGCAATTCAGCCCGGCTTGGGTTCAATTCCGTCTCATTTCGCATCCAGCATCCAGTCAGTCGCATGTTCACGCTTTCCGATTTCGATTTCGTCCTGCCGCCCGAGTTGATCGCGCAAACCGCCCTGCCCGAACGCAGCGCGAGCCGTCTGCTCGAAGTGGAGAACCTCGCCACGTCCGCGCGCTTCATCGACCGGCGTATTTCGGACTTGCCCGGCTGCATCGAGCCGGGCGACCTGCTGGTGTTCAACGATACCAAAGTCCTGAAGGCGCGCTTCCTCGGCCAGAAGGCCAGCGGCGGCAAGATCGAGGTGCTGGTGGAGCGGCTGACCGGCGCGCGCACGGCGCTCGCGCAGATCCGCGCCAGCAAGAGTCCCGGCCCCGGCACGACCCTGCGTCTGGCCGACGCGTTCGAGGTCACCGTCGGCGAGCGGGTCGAGCCGTTCTATACGCTGCACTTCCCCGACGACTGCCTGACGCTGATCGAGCAATACGGCCGCCTGCCGCTGCCGCCGTATATCGAGCACGACCCCGACGCGGCTGACGAAACCCGCTACCAGACCGTGTTCGCGCAGAATCCGGGGGCGGTCGCCGCGCCTACTGCGGGCCTGCATTTCGACGATGCGCTGCTCGCCCGACTGGCCGAACGCGGCGTCGAGCGGGCCACCCTCACGCTGCACGTCGGCGCGGGCACGTTCCAGCCGGTGCGCGTGGAAAAGCTCTCCGAGCACAAGATGCAGAGCGAGTGGTACCAGTTGCCGCAGACGCTGGTGGACCGGATCGTCGCGACGAAAGCCCGCGGCAACAAGGTGATCGCAGTAGGCACGACGTCGATGCGCGCGCTCGAAGCCGCCGCGCGCGACGCCGAAACCGCCGGCCGGCCGCTTGCCGCGACTGCCGCCGAAACCGATATTTTCATCACACCGGGCTACAGGTTTCGCGTAGTCGACCGGCTGGTGACGAACTTCCACTTGCCGAAATCGACGCTGCTGATGCTGGTGTCGGCGTTTGCGGGCATCGAGACGATCCGTTCCGCGTACCGGCATGCCATTGAAGAGCGCTACCGGTTCTTCAGTTACGGCGACGCGATGCTGC
>NZ_DASXHA010000029.1:0-12398 GCF_036488795.1 Paraburkholderia sp. | reverse complement strand
TGAGCACGGTGCCTTCGTACACCTGGCCCACTTCGACTTCCAGCGTGATGTTCTCGATACGCTTCTTCGCTTCGGCCATCCCTTCGCTGCTCGTGCTTGCGATGGTGACGATGCCGTCGTCCGAAATATCGATTGTCGTGCCGGTTTCTTCCGTCAGCGCGCGGATCACCGAACCACCCTTGCCGATCACGTCGCGAATCTTTTCCGGATTGATCTTGATGGTGATCATGCGCGGTGCGAACTCCGACAATTGCGTGTTCGCACCCGACACAGCCGAGGTCATCTTGCCGAGGATGTGCATACGGCCTTCCTTCGCTTGCGCGAGGGCGACCTGCATGATTTCCTTGGTGATGCCCTGGATCTTGATGTCCATCTGCAGCGCGGTCACGCCTTGTTCCGTACCCGCCACCTTGAAGTCCATGTCGCCGAGGTGATCTTCGTCGCCGAGGATGTCGGTCAGCACGGCAAACTTGTTGCCTTCGAGGATCAAGCCCATGGCGATGCCGGCGACGTGCGCCTTCATCGGCACACCGGCGTCCATCAGCGCGAGGCAGCCGCCGCACACCGAAGCCATGGACGACGAACCGTTCGATTCGGTGATTTCCGACACGACGCGGATCGAGTAGCCGAATTCGTCGGCGCTCGGCAGGCATGCTGCCAGCGCGCGTTTGGCGAGACGCCCGTGACCGATTTCACGGCGCTTCGGCGAACCGACGCGACCCGTTTCGCCGGTCGCGAACGGCGGCATGTTGTAGTGGAGCATGAAGCGTTCGCGGTACTCGCCTTCGAGCGCGTCGATGTTCTGCTCGTCGCCCTTCGTGCCCAGCGTTGCGACCACCAGTGCCTGGGTTTCGCCACGCGTGAACAGTGCCGAACCGTGGGTCCGCGGCAGCACGCCGGTACGGATTTCGATCGGCCGCACGGTACGCGTGTCGCGGCCGTCGATACGCGGCTCGCCTTCGAGGATCTGGGTACGGACGATCTTCGCTTCGATGTCGAACAGCACGTTGCCGACGGTTGCCTTGTCGGCCGCCGCCGCGCCGCCTGCTGCAGCGTCTTCTTCCAGCTTCGCCGACACGGCTGCGTAGACTTCCTTCAGCTTGGTCGAACGCGCTTGCTTGTCGCGGATCTGATAGGCCGCGAGCAGATCGCCCTGCGCCAGTTCCGTCACGCGCGAGATCAGCGCTTCGTTCTTCGGCGCCGGTTGCCAATCCCATTCAGGCTTGCCGCCTTCGCGCACGAGTTCGTGGATTGCGTCGATCGCGACTTGCATCTGTTCATGACCGAACACCACGGCGCCGAGCATCACTTCTTCGCTCAGTTGTTGCGCTTCCGATTCCACCATCAACACCGCGCGTTCCGTACCGGCGACCACGAGATCGAGCGCCGAGTCCTTCATTTGCGGACGCGTCGGGTTCAGCACGTATTCGTTGTTAATGTAGGCCACGCGCGCAGCGCCAACCGGGCCGTTGAACGGCAGACCGGACACCGCGAGTGCCGCCGACGCGCCGATCAGCGCGGGGATGTCGGCGGGGATTTCCGGGTTCAGCGACAGGACGTGAATCACGACCTGCACTTCGTTGTAGAAGCCTTCCGGGAACAGCGGGCGCAGCGGACGGTCGATCAGGCGCGAGATCAGCGTTTCGCCTTCCGACGGGCGGCCTTCGCGACGGAAGAAGCCACCGGGGATCTTGCCTGCTGCGTAGGTCTTTTCGAGGTAATCGACGGTCAGCGGGAAGAAATCCTGGCCCGGCTTGGCCGTCTTGGCGCCGACAACGGTCGCCAGCACAACGGTGTCTTCGACGTCGACGATCACGGCGCCGCTAGCTTGACGGGCGATTTCACCGGTTTCGAGGCGAACGTTATGTTGTCCCCACTTAAATTCTTTGACGATTTTATTGAACATAGTCATTCCTTCACTCATCGTTATGCCGCGCGGACCAGAAGCGGCGCGGCAACGCCAGGACCAGCGCTACACGGGAAGAGGTGTGTTATGCCATTCCAGAGAACCACGCCAATGCGCGAACCGCTGGAATGACACAAAGCTCTACCATGAAGCCCGGCCGTGTTATGTGTTACCCACTGCATGAACCGGCATGCAAGCCGCGGGCAACGACTGGTTTGCTTCACATGCACGTGAAGCGCACCGTTCAAAAACAAAATGCCTGCATCAGCGAAACTGACACAGGCATCTTGCTGAGAGCGCCTAACCGCGCGCCCGATTACTTACGCAGACCCAGCTTCTCGATCAGCGTGCGGTAACGATCCGCGTCCTTACCCTTCAGGTAGTCGAGCAGCTTGCGACGGCGGCTCACCATGCGCAGCAGACCGCGGCGGCTGTGGTGGTCCTTCGTGTGGGCCTTGAAGTGGACGGTCAGTTCGTTGATGCGGGTGGTCAGCAGAGCGACCTGAACTTCGGGGGAGCCGGTATCGTTAGCGGCACGTGCAAACTGCGCAACGACTTCGGACTTCTTGCTTGTTTCAACTGCGGACATATCGATTTCCTTAAGAACTAAACAGGCGGTCACGGAAGAAAGGCCGTGCCGTGGGTTACAACGAGGCGCGTATTGTAGCACAGCCCAAACGCCCGGCGAAACCCGCTGTGATGGCCGGCCTCGGGGCTTCCCCCCGTGCTGCAGCGGCACCTTTCCCGCGCCGCTCGAAGCGCGCGACGCAAGCGCTTCAAGGCCGGCTCATATGGCACGTCGTGGCCGGGACGGTCCGCTCAGGCGGCAACGCCAGCACCGTGCGAAAGCCATAGCCCGAGCCTTCGTTGTCGAAACGCACGCCTCGCGTGCCTGCCTTGTCCATCTCCATCACGTAAAGGGGCTGGATCAACTGGTGATCGTCGGCTCGCATCCACGACGGATGAAAGCCGTTGTCGAACTTCATGCCCTCCAGCGCCTTCGCGACGGCCGCGGGCTGAGCGCTGCCAGCCTTGTTCATGGCTGCGGCGAGCATCTCGATCATGATCTCCATGCGCAGGACCGGGTAGTCGTCCTGCGCGGCCGGGAAGCGGGTGCGGAACGACTTGTACCAGGCATCCGATGCGGCACCGCCCGCATTGGGATGCCAGTCGGCCACGGCCAGCACCCGCTGCACGCCCGCGTCGCCAAGCGCGGCCGGCGCACCGAGGCCATTGCCGTAGAAGGTATAGAAGCGCGTGTCGAGGCCCTGGTCGCGCGCGGCCTTGACGAGCAAGGTCAGGTCGTTGCCCCAGTTGCCTGTGACGACCGCGTTGGCGCCGCTCGCGTGGATCTTCGCGATGTACGGCGCAAAGTCTTTTACCCGGCCGATCGGATGAAATTCGTCGCCGACGATCGCGATGTCAGGGCGCCGCGCCGCCAGCGCAGAGCGTGCCAGCGTACTTACGTCGTGTCCGAAGCTGTAATCCTGGTTCAGCAGATACACCTTCTTGACCGACTGATCGCGCTCGATCACGTCCGCCAGCGCGTCCATACGCATGCCGGCGTGCGCGTCGAAGCGGAAATGCCAGAAGCTGCAACTGGCGTTGGTCAGGGCGGGATCGTCGGCGGAATAGTTGAGGAACACCTCGCGATTGTCCGGCTCGCGGACGTTCTGCTTGTCGATCGCGCCGATCAGCGCCGCCGCCACCGCCGAGCTATTGCCCTGCAGGATATAGCCGATATGGCGATCCGCCGCCGCCCGGAGCTGCACCAGCGCCTCTTCGGTGCTGCCCTTGCTGTCCAGCACGACCAGTTCGAGCGGATGCGCGCCGTCGGCCAGTTTCACGCCGCCGCGCGCATTCACCTGCTCGACACCGAAGCGCAGATTGCGCTCCACCATCGCGCCGGCGTTCGCAAACGGGCCGGACATGCCTTCGATCAGCGCGAGCTGAATGGGCGCCCCGTTCAACTGGGCGCCGCTCTCGCCCGCTGCCCGCAGGTTCGTCACCCCGGCCGCCAGCGCGATCGCCAATAGCGCCGCAGCCGCGCCACGCCCCCACTTTGCCGCCATGTGCAGCTCCTTCCTCTGAATCGCTCGAAGCGCGGATCATAGGGCGCGCGCGGCGGAATAAGCAAGCGGGTCGGACCGTTCTATGAGTGGCCAATGCGCGCAAATGTATTGCGCGCTCCGAAAATCTTTTGCGGGTTCGCGTGTCAAAATATCGAGTGTCGATGATAAAAATGACCCGCCCCAAGCCTCCGGAGGAATTCATGCTTAACCGCCTCACATCCGCGTCCGCCGCGCGCGCCAAACCGGCGCGGCGGCGCGTGCATCTGCGGCACGCCGCGCTTGCCTGCCTTGGCGCGCTGCTGCTCGCCGGCTGCGCGCAGCCGTGGCAGCGGTTTCAGGCGGGCGAGGACGAATCCACCATCATCGCGAAGCTCGGCGCACCGCGCGAAACCTATGACCTGCCCAACGGCGGCAAGCGCCTGATGTGGCCCACCCAGCCCATGGGCGAAACCACCACCGCCGCCGACATCGACGCCTCCGGCAAGATCGTCAACGTACGTCAGGTCCTGCAGCCTAATGAGTTCTACAAGGCCCAGATCGGCACGTGGACCCGCAGCGACGTGCTGGTCAACTTCGGCCGCCCGGAGGAAACGTCGTACTACCCGCTGATGAAGCGCCAGGTCTGGACCTATCGTTATCTGGAAGACAACGTCTGGTACATGATGTACAGCTTCTATTTCGATGACCAGGGCGTGCTGCGAACCACGCAAAAGACGCCGGACCCTCTGCACGATCCGGATCGCCGCAGCTTCTTCTGAGCCTCGACGCGCGCTGAACCATCCGGCGCGCATGGGCTGGCGCCCCATGCAAAAAGGCCCTCGCCGTAGTGTGGCGAGGGCCTTCTTTATGTTGCGTAGGACGGCGCGGCTCGCGCCGCCGAACCCGCTTGACGCTTACACGCCTTCCGAACGTTGCGGATTCAGCTTGTCCGCATTCGAATGCAGCTTGTTGAGCGCCGAAATATAAGCCTTCGCGGAAGCCGCGACGATATCCGGATCAGTGCCGACGCCGTTCACAATGCGGCCGCTCTTCGACAGACGCACCGTCACTTCGCCCTGCGCCTGGGTACCCGTTGTAATGGCGTTCACCGAATACAGCAGCAACTCCGAGCCGCTGCCGACTTCCGTTTCAATCGCGTTCAGGGTTGCGTCCACCGGACCGTTGCCGCGCGCCTCGCCGGTCACTTCCTGACCTTCGACCGAGAACACGATGCGCGCATGCGGCTGCTCGCCCGTTTCCGAATGTTGCGAGAGCGACAGGAACTTGTAGTGCTCCTTTTCCTGTGCTTCGGCGGACTCTTCGGTGACGATCGCAATAATGTCCTCATCGAAGATTTCCGACTTGCGATCGGCCAGCTCCTTGAAGCGGACGAATGCGGCGTTCAGCTCGCCTTCGCTTTCGAGCGCAATACCGAGTTCCTGCAAGCGCTGTTTGAACGCGTTGCGGCCCGACAGCTTGCCGAGCACGATCTTGTTCGCGCTCCAGCCCACATCTTCGGCGCGCATGATTTCGTAGGTGTCGCGCGCCTTCAGCACGCCGTCCTGGTGAATGCCCGACGCGTGCGCAAACGCGTTTGCCCCCACCACTGCCTTGTTCGGCTGCACGACGAAACCGGTGATCTGCGATACCAGTTTCGAGGCCGGCACGATCTGCGTCGTGTCGATGCCGAGATCGAGGCCGAAGTAATCCTTGCGGGTCTTCACGGCCATCACGATTTCTTCGAGCGAGGTGTTACCCGCACGCTCGCCGAGACCGTTGATCGTGCATTCCACCTGACGCGCACCGCCAATCTGCACGCCGGCAAGCGAGTTGGCCACCGCCATGCCCAGGTCGTTGTGGCAGTGCACGGAAAACACCGCTTTATCCGAGTTCGGGATGCGCTCGCGCAACGTCTTGACCAGCTGGCCATACAGCTCCGGCACACCATAGCCGACCGTATCGGCAATGTTGATGGTGGTCGCGCCTTCGGCGATGACCGCTTCCAGCACGCGGCACAGGAAATCCATATCCGAGCGGCTGCCGTCTTCCGGCGAAAACTCCACGTCATTGGTGAACTTGCGAGCGAACCGCACGGCGAGCCTCGCCTGCTCGAACACCTGATCCGGCGTCATGCGCAGCTTCTTTTCCATATGCAGCGGCGAAGTCGCGATGAACGTGTGGATGCGGAAATGATCCGCCGGCTTCAGCGCGTCGGCGGCGCGCTGGATGTCCTTGTCGTTGGCACGGGCGAGCGAACAGACCGTGCTGTCCTTGATCATCGACGCGATCGTATGGATCGCGTCGAAGTCGCCGTTCGAGCTGGCCGCAAAGCCGGCTTCGATCACGTCGACCTTCATCCGCTCGAGCTGCTTCGCGATACGGATTTTTTCTTCTTTCGTCATCGACGCACCGGGCGATTGCTCGCCATCGCGCAACGTCGTGTCGAAAATGATCAGTTTGTCTGCCATCTCGGGTCTCCTGGGAGGATTCGGTCAATAAGGGGATCGAAAAACGGAATTCGGGTGTTCGCGCCACCGCAGGCGACGCCAAACAACGAACGAGGCAGACGGGGGGCGAAAACGATCAGCGCGGTAGGCGCGCTAGCGCTAGCACGCATAGCAGCGCGCCGGCTTGGAGAGACTGGAAGGGAAACTGGAAAGTAACCATTCAGCGACTATAGCGGCATTCCGAAAATCCTGCAATTGGGCCGACACCTGCCCTGAAACGCCCGCCCGGCGTGCATGCCAAGCAAAAACGGCAGCCTGCCGGCTGCCGTTTTCGGTTCAACGCAAGTCTCGCGACTGGCGCTCAACGGTCGTGCTGCACCGAGCGGGCCGGATTCGCCCTGCCCCGCAAAACCTGATAGCCCCAGAACACATAGCCGGACAGGCCGTACAGCACGAACAGGCCGAACAGCATCAACGGCGGATCGGACGACACCAGCACGAAGGCGACCACCACCAGCAAGATCACGCCGAATGGCACGCGATGCCGTACGTCAAGCGCCTTGCCGCTATAGAACGGCGCGTTCGACACCATCGTCACGCCGGCGTAGATGGTCAGCACGAAGGCCACCCACGGCAGCCAGACCAGCTTGACGGGCACGCGATTGTCCGTGGCGAGCCACACGAAACCGGCGATCAGCGCAGCTGCAGCCGGACTCGGCATGCCCTGGAAAAAGCGCTTGTCGACCACGCCGATGTTCGTGTTGAAGCGCGCGAGACGCAACGCCGCGCCCGAGCAGTAGACGAACGCCGCGAGCCAGCCCCAGCGGCCGAGATCCTTCAGCACCCACTCGTACATGACGAGCGCCGGCGCCACACCGAACGACACCATGTCCGACAGGCTGTCGAACTGCTCGCCGAACGCGCTCTGCGTATGCGTCATACGCGCAACGCGACCGTCCATGCCGTCCAGCACCATGGCTACGAAGATCGCAATCGCCGCGACCTCGAAGCGCACGTTCATGGCCTGCACCACGGCAAAGAAGCCGCAGAACAGCGCGGCCGTGGTAAACGCGTTGGGCAGCAGATAAATGCCGCGCTTGCGCAAGAACTGCTGGCGCGCGGCGCGGCGGCTGTCGATTGCGCCTGGCTCCTGCGCCATCGGCTTGTTGCGGCGGAACGGCCGCGGCTGCGGTGCAGTGTTGTTACGCGGTCGACGTTTGAATGCGGCCATCGGAAAACCTCCTTTGTGCCGCTTTACAGTTCGAGTTCAGCAAGGATGGTCGACGACGCCGAAACCTTCTCGCCGATCGACACGCGCGGACGGCTGCCCACCGGCAGATACACGTCGACACGCGAACCGAAACGGATGAAGCCGTAGCGCTGACCGCGCGTGAGCGGCTCGCCGGTACGCACGTAGCAGAGAATGCGGCGGGCGATCAGGCCGGCAATCTGTACCGAGGTGACGGTGTGGCCCGTGGCGGTTTCGATCACCAGCGCGTTACGCTCGTTCTCGAGCGAAGCTTTATCGACTGCCGCGTTCAGATAAGCACCCGGAAAGTATTCGACCTTCGAAATGGCACCGTCTACCGGCGAGCGTTGCGAGTGGACATTGAACACGTTCATGAACACACTGATTTTCAGCGCTTCACGGTTGGCATACGGATCATGGGTGGTTTCGACGGCGACGATGCGTCCGTCAGCCGGACACAGCACCGCATTGGCCTGGCTGGGAATGGGACGCGCCGGATCGCGGAAGAACTGCACGACGAAGATGAGCAACAGCCAGAACAGCCAGGCAAAGCCGAATCCGCCGAAGGCTTGGATCAACAACGCAACGACGGCCGCGATGGCGATAAATGGCCAGCCTTCGCGCGCGATGATCGGATGTGGGTAATTCATGGATGGATTGGCTTCTGTATTTTTGTAAAACCGTAGGATAGCAAAAGCCGCCCAGGGTTCAGCACCCTTGGACGGCTTTTTGCATTACAGACGCCTGCGCGCGTAGCGCAAGCGTCAGTCGTGAACGACCGGACCCGCTCAGTTCTTCGACTGGTCGACCAGCTTGTTCTTAGCGATCCACGGCATCATCGCGCGCAGCTTCGCACCGACCGTTTCGATCTGGTGTTCGGCCGTCAGACGGCGGCGCGATTGCAGCGTGGGTGCGCCAGCGCGGTTTTCGATGATGAAGCTCTTCGCGTACTCGCCGGTTTGAATGTCGGTGAGGACCTGCTTCATTGCCTTCTTCGTTTCCGCCGTCACGATCTTCGGACCCGTCACGTACTCGCCGTACTCGGCGTTGTTCGAGATCGAGTAGTTCATGTTGGCGATGCCGCCTTCATAGATCAGGTCGACGATCAGCTTCAGTTCGTGCAGGCACTCGAAGTACGCCATTTCCGGCGCGTAGCCTGCTTCCACCAGCGTTTCGAATCCGGCCTTGATCAGGTCGACCGTACCGCCGCACAGCACGGCTTGTTCGCCGAACAGGTCGGTTTCGGTTTCTTCGCGGAAGTTGGTTTCGATGATGCCGGCACGGCCGCCGCCATTCGCCGCCGCATACGACAGCGCGATGTCGCGTGCGGCGCCCGACTTGTCTTGCGCGACAGCGATCAGGTGCGGCACGCCGCCACCTTGCGTGTAGGTACCGCGCACCGTGTGGCCCGGCGCCTTCGGCGCGATCATGATGACGTCGAGGTCGGCACGCGGAATCACCTGGCCGTAGTGCACGTTGAAGCCGTGCGCGAACGCCAGCGCCGCGCCTTCCTTGGCGTTGCCGTGCACTTCCTTCGCATAGACTTCGGCGATCTGCTCGTCCGGCAGCAGCATCATGACGACGTCCGCGCCCTTCACAGCTTCAGCCACTTCCTTGACAGCGAGGCCGGCGTTTTCGGCCTTGCTCCACGATGCGCCACCCTTGCGCAGTCCGACCGTCACGTTCACGCCGCTTTCCTTCAGGTTCAGCGCGTGCGCATGGCCTTGCGAGCCATAACCGATGATGGTGACTTGCTTGCCCTTGATGAGGGAGAGGTCAGCGTCCTTGTCGTAGAAAACTTTCATGTCTGTTCCTTGGCTAAATTCGGTGAAATCAGTGAAATTCAAGTGGTGCGAATCTGTTGCATGGCCAGGTGGGTGCAGGCACTGCCCGGCCTCGATCGACAAACCCAACCGGCGTCAAACCTTCAGAATGCGTTCGCCGCGACCGATCCCCGAGCTGCCCGTACGGACCGTTTCGAGAATCGCGGTGGCGTCGAGCCCTTCAATGAAGGCATCGAGCTTGTCGCTCGCGCCCGTCAGTTCGATGGTATAGGTCTTTTCGGTGACGTCGATGATGCGGCCGCGGAAGATATCCGACATCCGCTTCATCTCTTCACGTTCCTTGCCGACCGCCCTCACCTTGATCAACATCAGCTCGCGCTCGATATGGGCGCCCTCGGTAAGGTCGACCACTTTCACCACCTCAATCAGGCGGTTCAAATGCTTCGTGATCTGTTCGATCACGTCGTCCGAGCCAATGGAGACGATGGTCATGCGCGACAGCGAACGGTCTTCGGTCGGGGCCACCGTCAAGGTTTCAATGTTGTACCCGCGTGCGGAAAACAGCCCGACCACGCGCGACAGCGCGCCCGGTTCGTTTTCCAGCAGGACGGAAATAATGTGTCTCATGTTTCGCTTCTTCCAGATGTGTGATGTATGCGAGCCGGTTTGCGCCGCTTCGTCCGCTTACGCTTTTTTTGAAAGCGCGCATGACGCAGCCAACGCCGCATTGACCAGAATGCTGACCGTCGTTATAGATCTTCCGCCCCGAGGAGCATCTCGGTGATGCCCTTGCCGGCCTGAACCATCGGCCAGACGTTTTCGGTCGGATCGGTCTGGAAATCGAGAAACACCGTGCGATTCTTCAGGCGCAGCGCTTCTTTCAGCGCCGGCTCGACGTCCGCGGTCTTCTCGATGCGCATCCCCACATGGCCATAGGCCTCGGCGAGCTTCACGAAATCCGGCAGCGCATCCATGTACGAATGCGAATAGCGCTTGCTGTATTCGATCTGCTGCCACTGGCGCACCATGCCCAGGTAGCGGTTGTTCAGCGAAATGATCTTGATGGGCGTCTCGTACTGCTTGCAGGTCGAGAGTTCCTGAATACACATCTGGATCGAGCCTTCGCCCGTGATACAGAGCACGTCGTCGTCCGGGTGCGCCATCTTCACGCCCATCGCCGCCGGCAGGCCGAAGCCCATCGTGCCGAGGCCGCCGGAGTTGATCCAGCGGCGCGGCTTGTTGAAGCGATAGAACTGGGCCGCCCACATCTGGTGCTGGCCGACGTCGGAACACACGAAGGCATTGCCGTCGGTCAGTTCGTACGCCTTTTCCACCACGTATTGCGGCTTGATGATGTCGCTCTTGCGGTCGAACTTCAGGCAGTCTTTGGCGCGCCAGGCTTCGATGTCCTTCCACCAGTCGGCGAGCGCCGCGCTATCCGGGCCGTGATCGGCCGTCTGCAGCTGCTCGATCAGCTCCTTCAGCACTTCCTTGACGTCGCCGACAATAGGAATGTCGACCTTGACGCGTTTGGAGATGGACGACGGATCGATGTCGATATGGATGATCTTGCGCGGCCGCGAGGCGAAATGCGCCGGATCGCCGATCACACGGTCGTCGAAGCGCGCACCGATGGCGATCAGCACGTCGCAGTGCTGCATGGCCATGTTGGCTTCGTACGTGCCGTGCATGCCGAGCATGCCGAGGAATTTCTTGTCGCTCGCGCGGTAGCCGCCCAGTCCCATCAGCGTGTTCGTAACGGGATAGCCGAGCAGATCGGCGAACTGGTTGAGCTCACGTGCCGCATCCGCGAGGATGATGCCGCCGCCCGTGTAGATGTACGGACGTTTCGCGGAGAGCAGCAAGGACACTGCCTTGCGGATCTGGCCGGAATGGCCCTTCGTCACCGGGTTGTACGAGCGCAGCGAGACGCTCTTCAGCGGTTCGTACTGGCAAGGCGTCTTCGACACGTCTTTCGGAATGTCGATCAGCACCGGGCCGGGCCGGCCAGTACGGGCGATGAAGAACGCTTTCTTGACGGTGGCGGCGAGGTCGCGCACGTCCTTCACGAGGAAGTTGTGCTTCACGCAAGGACGCGTGATGCCGACCGTATCGCACTCCTGAAACGCATCCTGGCCGATCGCGGCCGTGGGCACCTGGCCGCTGATCACCACCAACGGAATCGAATCCATGTAGGCGGTGGCGATGCCGGTCACCGCATTGGTGACGCCGGGGCCGGAGGTCACGAGGCACACACCGACCTTGCCGGTGGAACGCGCGTAGGCGTCGGCGGCATGGACTGCGGCTTGTTCGTGGCGCACGAGCACGTGCTGGAATTTGTCCTGCTTGTACAGCTCGTCGTAGATGTAAAGTACCGAGCCGCCGGGATAGCCCCAGACAAACTCGACGTCTTCGTCGGCCAGTGCCTTCATGAGCACGGTGGCACCGATAGAGTCGGTTTCCTGATGGGGAGTCGTATCCGACGTGGAGAATTCCGCGCTGGGCATATTCATTCATTCACCTTTCGAATTTTCGGCAAAAAATTGATCGGGTGCTCTCTGCCGGGCTTGTGGCTCGGGTTCAAGCGGCGCGTCCAGTTGACAGGTGAGCTTCTTGGGCCACACCTCAATTGACACAGTCACTTATGTTGCGAACCGGTGACAATATCTGCTGATCGCCGTGGGGTCAAGCAAATATTTCCGCGTCACGCGCGCGCCAACTGCCAGATTTTGCAAAAAGTTGTCATAAGTAACGATCACACTTCGTGTTTTTCCCCAGCGGCGCGAAAGTTTGTTAGCATCCGCCAGTTTTACGACATTTTTCATCGATATAGCGCACGCTCGCTGCGCCGACCCCCAACGGATGGCATCAGACAAGGAACTCGCCGATTTTCTGGCGGGCGTCGAAAGGCGCGCGTTCAAGCAGACGGTCTACGCCGTGCGGGACGACGACGCCTCGCTC
>NZ_DASXHA010000154.1:0-14319 GCF_036488795.1 Paraburkholderia sp. | reverse complement strand
TCTCGTCGAAAATCCCAAGCGTGGCGCTCGAGCAACGTCTGCACCTGTCCAGACAAAATTGCGCAGCGCGCAGCCGTGCTGCACATGCCTCTGAAGACGTGAATCTTTTATGACCGGTATTGCGTCTTCACTGAAACAATTTTGTTTTAGCCCTTGAAGTATTCTGGCTTCTCCCTCGTTTTCATACCCCGCCAGTTTTTAAATCACACCAATCGTTGCGTGGTATCGAATCTGTTCCATCACGGAGAGATCCCATGAAATGCTCGCGTATTGCCCTTGCAGCGTCGATGCTGGTCGCCAGCGCCGCGCACGCCCAAAGCAGTGTCACGCTGTTCGGTTTGATCGACACGAGCCTTCTCTATAGCAGTAACGCACGTACCAACGCCGCGAAGCCTTCGGCGGGCGGCGGTACTCAATGGCAAGAGTTCGCGGGAAGTGTGTATACGCCACGCTGGGGTCTGCGTGGGTCCGAGGATCTGGGTGGCGGACTCAGCGCCGTGTTCTGGTTGGAAAACGGCTTTAACTCGACCAATGGCACGTTCAAGAATGGCGGCGATCTGTTCGGCCGCCAGGCGTGGGTCGGTCTGAGTGCGACCCAGTACGGCACGGTGACGCTGGGCCGTCAATACGATTTCATGGTGAGCTACCTCGCGCCCCTCAGCGCGACAGGTTCGGGTTTCGGCGGCAACCTCGCCGAGCACCCCTACGACAATGACAACCTGAACAACGACATGCGTCTGAACAATTCGGTGAAGTTCAGCAGCATTGCGTTCGACGGGGTGAAGGTCGGCGCGATGTATGCCTTCTCGAACCAGGCCGGCGAGGTCTCCAACAACAATGCCTACAGTGCCGGTATCAGCTATACGTTCGGGCCGATCAACCTCGCGGGCTCCTATCTGCAGATCAACCGCGACCCGAACGCGCAGAACGCGAGCGGCGCGGTTAGCACAGGCGACGGCGACGCGTTGACGGTCGGCGGTCTGCAACGGATGTTCGGCCTGGGTGCGCAGTATCTGTTCGGCAAGTCGTCCGTCGGCCTTCTCTGGACTCACTCGTCGACCGAGAGTCCGTCGAGCCTCTGGTTCGGTGGCAGCACGGCCAACGGAGCGTTGCCTGGTCCGTCGAACGGTGCCGGCAACTACATCAAGTTCGACAACTTCGAAATCAACGGCCGCTATTTCCTGCAACCCAACCTGAGCTTGGGTGCGTCGTACACCTACACGATGGCCTCGTTCAACTCCGTGACTGGCAACGCGTTTCCGCACTGGAATCAGGTCATGGCGCAGGCCGACTACCTGCTCTCGGCGCGCACGGATGTGTACATCGAAGGCGTTTATCAACGGGTCGGCGGGGGCAACGGCATTCCGGCATTCGACGCTGGCGTCTATACGCTGAACCCGGCTACCGGCAACCAGCAGGTGGTCGTGGCGGTCGGCCTCAAACATCGCTTCTAGCGGGCGGCCTGCGCGACGCTACGGATGCTCCGCCTGACCGGCATCCGTAGCGCGTTCGCCACCGGCTTTCCACGCTCGCCCGTCGTCGAGAAACTGCTCCAGAAAATCGACGAACGCGGTCACCTTCGCGGACAGGTGCAGGCGCTGCGGATAAACCGCGCAGATGTCGGCCGGCGGGAGCTTCCAGTCCGGCAGCAACTGCTTCAGACGCCCCGATGCCAGATAGGGATTCGCGTCCCACTCGGAGCGCATCAGGATGCCCTGCCCGTCGAGCCCCCACACGAGCGTCGCCTCACCGTCGTTACTGCTCAGCACGCTGTGCACCTTGACGGTCTCATGTCGCTTTCCCTTGCTGAAATGCCAGGTGCCGTAGGCCGTCTCGTTCTCTCGCAGCACGATGCAGCGGTGCTGCTGCAGTTCCCGCGGCGACGCCGGCTCGCCATGTTGCCGAAGATAAATGGGCGACGCGCAGACGAGCCGCTGGTTGTGGGCGACCCGGCGCGCAATCAGGTTCGAATCGGGCATCGTGCCGAAGCGGATACACACATCGTACGAAGTCTCGAGAAGGTTCAGCGGCCGGTCGGTCAGTTCCAGTTGAACATCCACATCGGGATACTGGCGGTGAAACGCGGCGATCGCATGGGCGACGTAACGCCGTCCGAAGCCAAACGTCGCATTGACGCGTAACAGCCCCTTCGGCGTTGCGCGGCTGCTGGAGATGGTGCGATCCAGCTCCTGCAGTTGCGATAACAATCCGGAGCCGGTCGCGAGGTATTGCTCGCCTTCGTGAGTCATGCTGAGCCGGCGCGTGGTCCGGTTCAACAGTCTCACGCCCAGACGCCTTTCGAGCTGCGCAAGCCGTGCACTGACCGCCGGCGGCGTCACGCCCATTTCCCGCGCGAGCGCCGACAGGCTGCCGTGCCGCACCAGCCCTACGAAAAACTCAAGATCCGAGACCGCACTCATTGATAAATCTAAATTAAGAATAGGTTAAATGCATCTGCATTATATAGATCAACTTGCAGATTACACTTGCTTCGCCCGTGCTCCAAACCGTCGGGGCCTTTGTTTTGAACTGCATGAGGATCGAATGTCGCAAACCCTGTATCAGCGGCTCGTTGCGTCGCATACGGTGAGCCGGATCGACGAGCAGCACGTGCTGCTGTATGCCGATCTGCACATCATGAACGAGTACACCAGCCCCCAGGCGTTCGCCGGCCTGCGTGAGAAAGGCTTGCGCGTGCGTCGTCCGCGCCAGCAGATGGGCATCGTGGATCACGTCATCCCCACGCGCCCGGTGCCGGTCGCCGCGCGCACCATCGAGGTCGTCGATGCAGCAAAGCAGGCGACCAACTTCACGCGCAACTGCACTGAACAAGGCATCCATCTGTTCGATGTCAACGACCCCGTGCAGGGCATCGAGCACGTGGTCGCGCCCGAACTCGGGCTGATCCGCCCTGGCATGGTCGTCCTGTGCGGCGACAGCCACACGACCACCTACGGCGCGCTAGGCGCGCTGGGTTTCGGCATCGGCACCTCGGAAGTCGAGCATGTGCTGGCCACGCAGACGCTGGTCTATCGCGTGGCGCGCGACATGCGAATCACCGTGGACGGCGTCCTGCAACCCGGCACGACCTCCAAGGATCTCGTGCTGCACATCATTGCGCAAATCGGTGCCCAGGGCGCCCGCGGCTTCGCCGTCGAATACGCCGGTGAAGCGATCGCGGCGCTCTCAGCCGAGGCTCGCATGACCTTGTGCAACATGACGGTCGAAGCGGGCGCACGTGCCGCGCTGATCGCGCCTGATCGCACCACGCTTCAATACGTGCGCTCGAAAATCCGCGAACTCGATACGGCGACGCTCGATGCGGCCTGCACCGCATGGGCCGCGCTGCGCTCGGACGCGAATGCGCAGTTCGACGCCGAACACCGCTTCGACGCCAGCAAGGTCGCGCCCTACGTGACGTGGGGAACCAGCCCGGACCAGGCCATCCCGGTGGACGGCCGCATTCCCGATAGCGCGACGGGCGCCGGGCTGGACGCGGCGACCATGCGCAAGGCGCTCGATTACATTGC
The DNA here is from genome assembly GCF_036488795.1 of Paraburkholderia sp. Classification (GTDB taxonomy): domain Bacteria; phylum Pseudomonadota; class Gammaproteobacteria; order Burkholderiales; family Burkholderiaceae; genus Paraburkholderia. The sequence continues at coordinate 10,789 of NZ_DASXHA010000154.1, read as the reverse complement.
GCTGCCCGAAGGCGCGCCGATCGAAGGCACACCGATCGACCGGGTGTTCATCGGCTCGTGCACCAATGCGCGTATCGAGGATCTGCGCGCGGCCGCAACCGTCGTGCGTGGCCGCAAGGTCGCCGCCAGCGTGCGGGCGATGGTGGTGCCGGGCTCCGGCCTCGTGCGCGACCAGGCCGAACGGGAAGGCGTCGCGCAGGTGCTGATCGACGCCGGCTTCGAATGGCGTCAACCCGGCTGCTCGATGTGCCTCGCGATGAACGACGACGTACTCGCGCCGGGAGAGCGTTGCGCCTCGACGACCAACCGCAACTTCGAGGGCCGCCAGGGACGCGGCAGCAAAACCCATCTGATGAGCCCCGCCATGGCCGCCGCAGCCGCCATTGCAGGATGCATCGTCGACGTACGCAAGGAGCTCCGTCATGTCTGAACAGCATGTGATTGCCGGCATCGCGGCACCGCTGCCAATCAACAATCTCGACACCGACCAGATCATGCCAAAGCAGTTCCTGCTCGGCATCGACAAGTCGGGACTCGCCCAAGGCGTGCTGTACGACCTGCGCTTCGACCCGGAAGGCCGCCCGCGTGACGGCTTCGTGCTGAACCGTCCCGAATACCGCGGCGCGCGGATCCTGCTTGGCGGCTCCAATTTCGGCTGCGGCTCAAGCCGTGAACACGCGGTGTGGGGCTTGCAGCAGACCGGTATCGACGCAGTCATTGCGCCGAGCTACGGCGAGATCTTCTATTTCAATGCGCTCAATAACCGGCTGCTGCTGGTGACCCTGCCGCCTGAAGAGGTCGAGGCGCTCGTCGCCGAAATCGAAACGGCGAGCGACAAGCAGATCACGATCGATGTAGTCGGTGAGGTCATCGTGAGTCCGGCTGGACGACGTCATGCGTTTTCGATTCCGCCGCGGCAGAAGCAGATGCTGCTCGAAGGACTCGACATGGTCGGCATGACGCTGCGCCAGGCGGATGCGATCGATGCCTTCGAGGCGCGCCATTGGCAGACGCAGCCATGGGCGTACATCGATCTGCCGGCACAGCAGGCGAGCCTCGCGCAAGAGTCTGCCGCATCGTGATTTGAGCCTTCGCTTTCCCGCTCGCCGTGTGGTCGCGGCGAGTCGTTCATTCCAAACAGATCGCTCGCGCGTTGCGCGAAACGGCAAGGAGACACAGGTGACATCCTCCCCATCCCCCGTGACCGACGAACTCGTCGCACTCGAAGCAGGCACCATCCGCAAGATCTCGCGGCGTATCGCACCGTTCATCATCGTGCTGTATTTCCTGAGCTTTCTGAACCGGGTGAACGTCGGATTCGCCGCGCTGACGATGAACCACGACATCGGCCTCACGCAGTCGATGTTCGGTGTCGGCGCGGGGATCTTCTTCGTCGGCTACATCGTCTTCGGGATGCCGTCGAACCTGGCGCTGCAGCGCGTCGGCGCGCGCCGCTGGATTGCTCTGCTGATGGTCGTGTGGGGCGTGCTGTCGGCGGCGACCGCGTTCGTCACCGGCCCGTACAGCTTCTATGCGCTGCGCTTTGCGCTCGGTCTTGCCGAAGCGGGCTTCTTTCCCGGCATCATTCTGTACCTCAGCTACTGGTTCCCGGCCCGGCACCGCGCGTTCGTCACAGCGATGTTCATGACCGCGGCGCCGCTGTCCAACATGATCGGTTCGCCGATCTCGGGGGCATTGCTCGGCATCAATGGCATCGCGCATCTGCACGGCTGGCAATGGTTGTTCATCGTCGAAGGGGCCCCGACCGTGCTGCTGGGCATCGTGTCGTGGTTCTTCCTGACCGACCGGCCGGAAGACGCGAAATGGCTGAGCGCGCCGCAGCGCAGCTGGCTCACGCAAGAGATGAACCGTGAGCGCGCAGCCAAAGCCGAACAAAGCGCGTCGAGCGTGTGGGGCGCCGTGAAAGATCCGCGCGTGCTGCTGCTTGCGCTCGTCTACGCCGGCACGTCGACGGGGCTGTACGCGGTCGGCATCTGGGCGCCGATGATCATCCACCATTTCGGTTTCGGCTATTTCGAACTGGGTCTCGTCAACGCCATTCCGAATCTGGTGGCGGTGGTCGGCATGGTGCTGTGGGCACGCAATTCAGACCGCACCAATGAACGCCGTCTGCATGTTGCGATTGCCTGCCTCGCCGCCGGCATCGGAATGTTGCTGGCGGGTCATGCCACGAGCGCAGTCATTCTGATCATTGGTTTGTCGGTGGCGAACTTCGGCATCAATGCGGCCAAGCCGCCGCTGTGGAGTATGCCGACGCAGTTCCTGTCGGGCTCGGCCGCGGCAGCGGGCATTGCGCTGATCAATGCAATGGGCAGCCTGATCGGCGGCACGATCGGCCCGATGGTGATCGGCAAGCTGCGCGATATGAGCGGCGACTTCTCGCTGGGCTTGTATTTCGTCAGTGCAACCCTGCTCGTCTCGGCCGTGATCTCCTATTCGTTCGGCCGGCGCCGCAGCGCAGCGCGGCCCACGCCGAACATACCCTGAACACAGTGCCTTTGCCACGGCAAGACGCTCACTCCTAGCAGCCGCGGTTCGCTCTCGAACCGCGGCTGCAAACCTTGCTGCGCACCTCGCGCGATGTTCTCACGTCGCCCTTGCATCCGGGCACACGCTCGCTCCCGCCTCCTCATCCTACGCGCCCTCGCTTTACCCTGCGGCGCGTGACGAAGCAAACGGCTGGTTTCACGAATTCTGTTTTGTGCACGGCGACTTCAATCCGCCGTGATGCGAGCGGCTGCGCCGCCGGCATCCTGCTGCCTTTCGCGGGTCATGACGAAGGCGGATTGAGGCCGAATGACCGTCATTCTCGCGCCGCTGGGCCACGAAACCCGTTTGCGTCCAAATGACGCACCACTAAGTACCTTCCGGCTCTCCACCGCCATGCCGGTGGAGGTTTGCGCTCGCACGCACGGCGCGCCAAGCCGGAGTTTAAACAAAAGTTAATTGAAGCGACGCGCTCCGGTCAGCCGGCAACCCCGAGCATATGCCACTTGGATACACGCCGCGCCGGTCCCCACAGGGATGCAGGCACTGACGCAATGCTTCACCCGACATAGACACTTTTACATGAACGCTATTGTTCTGGTTGCCTTACGCCGTCCCCTCACCTTCGTGGTGATGAGCATCCTCATCATCCTGTTCGGTACGATGGCCGTCCTGAAGACACCGACGGATATCTTTCCCGGTATCCGCATTCCGGTGGTCGCGGTCGTGTGGAACTACAACGGACTGTCGCCGCAGGATATGTCCGGTCGTGTGGTCTACTACTACGAGCGCGCCTTGACCGCGACAGTGGCCAACGTCGAGCACATCGAGAGCCAGTCGCTGTACGGTGCCGGCGTCGTGAAGGTCTTCTTTCAGCCCGGCACCGACATCGCCGCTGCCCAGGCTCAGGTCACAGCCGTCTCGCAGACCGTGCTGAAGCAAATGCCGGCCGGCATCACGCCGCCCCAGATTCTGGTCTATAACGCGTCCTCGGTCCCGGTGCTGGATCTGCAGGTCTCCGCGACGAACATGACGGCGGCACAGGTGTATGACATGGCATCCAACCTGATCCGCCCGCAACTGGTGTCGGTGCCCGGAGTCTCGATTCCGAATCCCTACGGCGGCACGTCCCTGAACGTCGAGATCGATCTGAACCAGGCGGAGCTGCTTGCGCACGGTCTCTCGGCCGCCGACGTGGCGGCGGCGCTCAGCTCGCAAAACGTGGTGCTGCCGGCCGGCGACCAGAAGATCGGCGGCCTCGACTTCATGGTCCAGACGAATTCGACGCCGCTCAAGGTGGACACCTTCAACAACATGCCGATCAAGACGGTGAACGGTGCGACGGTTTATCTGCGCGATGTCGCTTACGTGCACCACGGCGCGCCGCCGCAGACCAACGCGGTTCTGGTGGAAGGCAAGCAGTCGGTGCTGATCCAGATCTACAAGAGTGGTAACGCATCGACGCTTTCAGTCGTGTCGGGCATCAAGAAGGCATTGCCTGGTGTGATCCGGACCCTGCCCGCGGGCGTGAAGATCACGCCGCTCAACGATGCGTCGGGCTTCGTGCGCGACTCGGTGCTGGAAGTGGTGCAGGAAATGATCACCGCGGCGCTATTGACCGGGATGATCGTGCTGCTCTTTCTCGGCAGCTGGCGTTCTACGCTGATCGTCGCGACTTCGATTCCGCTTGCGATCCTGACCTCTATCCTGGTGCTGCACTACACCGGGCAGACCATCAATGTCATGACGCTTGGCGGCCTTGCGCTCGCGGTCGGTATTCTGGTCGACGATGCAACGGTGATGATCGAAAACATCGACTCGCACCTGGAGACAGGCGTCGAGCTGGAGGAAGGCATCATTACGGCGGCGAACCAGATCGTCGTACCCACGCTGGTAGCCACGCTGTGCATCTGTATCGTCTGGCTGCCGTTGTTCCAGCTGGACGGTATCTCGGGGTATCTGTTCCGGCCGCTCGCCGAAGCCATCATCTTCGCGATGCTCGCTTCGTTCATCCTCTCGCGTACGCTGGTTCCGACCATGGCGGCATGGTTGCTGCGCGGCCAGGTGAAATCTCACGGGCATGGTCATGCACCTGACCCCAACGCAGGTTTCTTCACCCGCTTTCAGCGGCGCTTCGAGCATGCCTTCTCGCAGTTCCGTGACGGATACCGGGGCGTGCTGACCACCGCCGTGCTCAATCGCAAGGTCTTTATCATGGCCTTCCTCGGCTTCGCGATCGCGTCGATGGGTCTGCTCACGTTCCTCGGTCGCGATTTCTTCCCGAGCATCAAGTCCGGCGAAATCGACATGCACATGCGTGCGCCGATCGGCATGCGACTCGAAGATGCATCGCAGATTTCCGTATTGGTGAATAGCGAAATCAAAAAGCTGCTGCCGGGCCAGGTCACGAACGTGGTGGACAACTGCGGCTTGCCATCGAGCAGTATCAACCTCGCCTATACCTCGGACGGCACGATTGGCCCGCAGGATTGCGACATCACGATCGGCCTGAAGAATGAACAATCGCCCGTGGACGATTACCGGCTCAAACTGCGCCGCGAACTGCCGAAGCTCTTTCCTGGCACGGTGTTTACCTTCCTGCCCGGCGACATCACCGCAAAGATCCTGAACTTCGGCTTGCCCGCGCCGATCGACGTGCAGGTTTCGGGGCGCGGCCAGGCGGCGAACATGGTTTTCGCACAGCAGCTCGCGGCACGCATCCGCAAGATTCCCGGTGCGGCTGACGTCAACATTGAACAGGCGTTCAATGAACCGACCATCAAGGTTGCGGCGGACCGTTCGCTTGCTTCCGGTATGCAGCTGTCCGAAGCGAACATCGCGAACAACGCGCTTGCGACGTTGTCCGGCAGCGGCCAGACCGCACCGACATACTGGCTCGATACGACCACGGGCGTCTCGCACCTCGTCAACATGCAGACGCCCCAAGACCAGCTCACCTCGATGAACGACCTCGAGACGATTCCGATCGACGCAGGCAAAGCCGATCCGGGCGGCCAGCACTCGCAGCTGCTTGGCGCGCTCGGCACCGTGACGCAAACGGGTACGCCGCTGCTGGTCTCGCACTACAACATCATGCCCTCGGTCGATATTTTCGTGAGCAACCAGGGCCGCGATCTCGGAGCCGTCTACGACCAGGTCCAACAGGTCGTCAAGGAGATGAATTCGCAGGTACCGCACGGTGCCAGCGTGCACGTGCGCGGCCAGGCGACCACGATGAGCAGTGCCTACACGCAGCTTCTGGAAGGCCTGGCGCTGTCGATCCTGCTGGTCTATCTCGTGATCGTCGTCAATTTCAAGTCCTGGCTGGACCCGTTCATCATCATCACGGCGCTGCCGGGCGCGATTGCCGGCATTGTCTGGAGCCTCTTTCTCACCCATACGAACGGCTCAGTGCCGGCTCTGACGGGCGCGATCATGTGCATGGGCACGGCGACGGCCAACTCGATTCTGGTCGTGTCGTATGCCCGTGAACGTCTCGCCGAGCACGGGGACTCGATCCGCGCGGCCATCGAAGCCGGCTATGCGCGGATCCGCCCGGTTCTGATGACCGCGACTGCCATGATCATCGGGATGGTGCCGATGTCCATGAGCAACACACAAAACGCACCGCTCGGACGCGCGGTCATCGGCGGACTTCTTGTCGCGACGTTCGCCACTTTGCTCTTCGTTCCCTGCGTATTCGCGATGCTGCATCGCAACGACAAAAATGCCACGGAGTCTCATCTATGAACGTAGTAAATCGCGAAGTTGCGGACACGCGCCGTATTCGACCTAAACTGTTCGCGGCAGTCGCCGCACTGGTCCTTGGCGGCCTTGTCGTGCACGGCATCGTTCAACGCCACGACAATGTCGCGGATCTCAAGACGCTTTCCGACGACGAGTCGGTACCGCAGGTGCAGGTCATGCTGCCTGCGCCGGGTCCTGCCACACGCTCGATCACGCTGCCGGGCGACCTCAAGGCCTGGTATTCCGCGCCGATCTATGCGCAGGTCAGTGGCTACGTGCACAAGTGGTACGTGGACTATGGCGCGACTGTGAAGGCCGGCACCTTGCTCGCGACGATCGACGCACCGACCGTCGACCAGCAGTACCAGACGGCGGCCGCCAATCTGCAGGTGGCGAAAACCAACAGCACGCTTGCCGACGTGACCGCGCAGCGCTGGAAGTCGCTGGCGGGCACGGAGGCCGTCTCGCAGGAAGAGGTGGACGTCAAGGTCGCCGCTGCTGCGGCGCAGAAAGCCGAGGTCGTCGCGGCGGATCACGAAGTTGCGCGCTATGGCGCGCTGGAACAGTTCAAGAACATCGTGGCACCGTTCGACGGCGTCGTCACCTCACGCGATACCGACATCGGCAACTACGTCAACGCCGCCGGCGGCGACGTCAGCGCACGCGGAACGGGGACGGCCGATGAGATGTTCTCGGTCGCGGATGTCCACGAGATGCGGCTCTTCGTGTCCGTGCCGCAGGACTATGCGGACATGCTGAAACCGGGTCTCGAGGCGACCTTCACGCTGGCCCAGTATCCAGGCCGCGAGTTCAAGGCGACGCTTCTGACAACCGCTAACGCGTTCAATCCGCAGACGCGTACGGTCGTCACGGAACTGGTCGCGCAAAACCCGGATCATCTGCTCTGGCCCGGCACCTATGCAACGGTGCGGTTCGACGTGCCGACGGACCACAACGTCCTCGTCGTACCTGAGCAGGCCTTGTTGTTCCGCGACCAGGGCATGCAGCTCGCGCTGGTCGATGCAAATGGCAAGGTGCATCTGCAAGACGTCAAGCTCGGTCTGAATCTCGGTCAGAACGTGCAGGTGCTCTCGGGCCTGAAACCCACCGACCGCTTCGTGGTGAATCCTTCCGCGGGCACCCTCGATGGGGAGCAAGTGCAGATCGTCAGCGGCGTGCCGGGAGTCGGGCCGCAAACGGCGAGCCGAACCACCGCGTCCGAACCGGCCAGTTCAGGTATGAATCAGCCGGCCAAAGTCGCGACTGCCGAAAGTGAGCCGAAATGATGCGTCACTTCAAACCTGCTAAACGCCTTGCAGGGGCCGCGCTCGTGGCGCTGTTCGTGCCGCTTGCCGGATGCAGCCTCGCGCCTTCCTACCAGGCGCCGCATATGGCGCTGCCCGACAGCTATAAGGGAAGCGGGCCGTTCTCGCTCGCCCGTCCGGACGCGCAGCTCACGCAAAGCGACTGGTGGAAGATGTTCGGCGATACGGAACTCGATAGCCTCGAGACGAGCCTGAATGCGGCTAACCCCGACCTTCAGGCGGCTGAAGAAACCTATACCCAGGCGCGCGATATTGTCGGCGAGGCACGCTCGCAGCTGTTTCCGCAGTTGAGCGCCCAGGCTTTCGCGACTCAGAATGCTCAATCCAAAAACCGCTTGTTCCGTGTCAACGGCGGCGGCCCGTCCGATCAATCGTCGAACGGCTACGGGCCGGCCTTGTCGTGGGAGCCGGACTTCTGGGGCGAGATCCGCAACCGGACGAACTACGCGAAATTCAACGCCCAGGCCACTGCGGCCATGGTGGCCTCGGCACGCTTGAGCCTGGAGATCGAGCTGGCCAACGACTATATGGCGCTGCGCGCGCTCGACTCGGAGCATACGGTCTACACCAAAACGCTCGGCTATTACGGCGATGCGCTCAAGATCACGAAGCTCCGCTATGCCGGGAAGATTGCGGCAGGTATGGACGTCGAGCGGGCCCAGGACCAGCTCTCCACGGCACAGGCGGCCGATACCGACATCCAGGCGCAACGCGCCGTGCTCGAACACGCGATTGCCGTTCTCGCAGGCGAGAATCCGTCGACCTTCAGCCTGCCGCCCGAAGAGCTGGCGCAAATGGCAATTCCCACCATTCCGGTGGGCGTGCCGTCCGCGCTGCTGCAACGGCGCCCGGACATTGCCCAGTCCGAGCGGCAGATGGCGGCGCAAAACGCGCAGATCGGCGTGGCGCGCGCGGCCTTCTATCCGAACGTTCAGTTGAGTGCCAACGCCGGCTTCGAGGACGATGGCTTCGGCGGCCTCGCTTCGCTGCCCAACGCCTTGTGGTCGATCGGCGCGACGGCCACGCTACCGCTGTTCGAAGGCGGTCTGCGCAGGGCCGAGGAACAGCAAAGCCGGTCCGAGTTCGCCCAGGCGGGAGACAACTACCGCTCCACGGTGTTGCAGGCATTTCGCGAGGTTGAGGACCAGCTGGTGTTGACCAACCAGCTCTCCTCCGAGTACGGCCAGCAGCAAGCGGCGCTCACGTCTGCGCTCAAGGTGCAGGACCTTGCGCTGCGCCTCTATACGAATGGTCTGGACAACTACCTGAATGTGACGGTCGCCCAGGTGGCCGCGCTGAGCGCCGAGCTTGCGACCCTTCAGGTGCAGAGCCGGCAACTGCAGGCAGCGGTCGGACTGATCGGTGCGGTGGGCGGCGGCTGGAGCACCACGGACCTGCCAACTCCGGAACAGACCGTGCCGTTCAATCCGCTCGCGCTTCACCGCGCGCCAGGCGATGTTCAGGAGCCTGACTAAAGACGTCACCTGAGCCGCTCTGCCAGGCCGCCGCACAGCGTGCGCGGCCAAACGCCGCTATGATGGCAGGCGGCGATTTGCGCCGAACCCTACCGGAGAATGCCCGAATGATCCATGTCTTTGCCACCATCACGACTCAACCCGGCCAACGGGACGCCGTGCTTGCGTTGTTCAACAAGAACCGACCGGCGGTGCTGGCGGAAGAAGGTTGCATCAGCTACGAAGCGGTCATCGATGTCCCGGATTTCGGCGGCTTTCAGACCCCGCTCGGCAGCGACACGTTTGCGGTAGTCGAGCGCTGGGAGAGCGCCGCAGCGTTGAAGGCGCATGCGGCATCGGCGCATATGGCCGAATATGGCCGCAATACCGCCCCCCTGCTGGCGAGCCGCGCGATCAATGTGCTCGAGGCGGTGTAATACCTGAGACGCACATCCGCGCCCGCGCCTGCGTGGCTCCATTCTTACGCGCACCATGCCGGGCGCGACGCGTCGGCGCGGCGCGAGCCGCTGCTTGCCCCAGCCCCAACCTGTGACATTTACTCACAGAGTCAATATTTTTCGTGCATTGTCGTACCCGTAGTCAGAGCGCTTAATCGACCTCTAGAGCATTTCGGAGCATTCCGCAAAGCGTAAATCTGGGGGAAACCATGGACATTGGCGCGCTCAAACCGGCGATTTCCGATCGGCTGATGAAGCGGATCGCATGGCGGCTCGCACCGCTCATGATCGTGATGTATGTCGCGAACCAGCTTGACCGTGCAAACATCGGCTACGCAGCGCTGACCATGAACGCCGAACTGCATATGACAGCGGCGCAATACGGTTTCGCGGCAAGCCTGTTTTTTCTTGGTTATATCCTCTTCGAAGTACCGAGCAACCTGTGCATGCATCGGTTCGGCGCGCGACTGTGGATGACCCGCATCCTGTTGAGCTGGGGTGTGCTTTCCTCGCTGACGAGCTTCGTGCCCGACTTCCACTGGCTGTATATCGCCCGCTTCTGTCTTGGCGCGTTCGAGGCGGGTCTGTTCCCGGGCATGGTCTACTACCTCACGCTGTGGATGCCCGCGCGCAATCGCGTATGGATGATGTCTCTGTTCGTCACGGCCATTCCGTTGACCGGCGTCTTAGGGGCGCCCGTGTCCACGTGGCTGATGGCGCACGCCAACGTGTTCGGCGTAACCGGCTGGCGCGCGATGCTTCTGCTAGAAGGCTTGCCTGCGATCGTTCTTGGAGTGGCTGCCTGGTTCTGGCTGAGCGACGATCCTGCCCGCTCGCGATGGCTTTCTGCTGCTGAAAAAGACGAAATCGCTGTTGCCCTTGCCGCCGAACAGGCGCAGGCGACAGCTGGGACCGCGTCGACCGGGGCGTTGCGAGCGCTCGGCAATCCAAAGGTCTGGGCGCTCGGTCTCGTCTATTTCGGCACCAACGCGGGCATCATCGGCCTGCTCTATTTCCTGCCGCAAGTCGTCAAGACCTTTGAACATACCTTTGGGGTCACTTACAGCCTCACGGATATCGGCCTGATCACGGCGATTCCATTTGGCGTTGCCGTCGTCGCCATGCTGGTCTGGGGCCGTCTGGTGAGCCGCCGCCACGTCGACGCCCGCCATGTAGCGGGCCCGCTTCTGGTGTGCGCGGCTGCGCTCTCGGTCGCGCTGCTGCTGCAGTCGCCCTACCAGGCGATCATTGCGCTGTCGATCGGCACGTCGGCCTGCTTTTGCAGCATCACGACCTT
>NZ_DASXHA010000021.1:0-47347 GCF_036488795.1 Paraburkholderia sp. | reverse complement strand
CGTTACAAGACCACGATCACCTCGCACGGTGGCCAGATCCACCGTATCGAAGACTGGGGCCGTCGCCAGCTGGCCTACATGATCGAGAAACTCGCGAAGGCTCACTACGTCTGCATGAACATCGAATGCGACCAGACCACGCTCGACGAGCTGGAACACGCGTTCAAGTTCAACGACGCGGTTCTGCGTCACCTGATCGTCAAGATGAAGAAGGCCGAAACCGGCCCGTCGCCGATGATGAAGGAAGTGCAGCGCGAAGAAGCCAAGAAGGCAGCTGCTACGCAGCCGTCCGAAGCGCAGGCTTAAGACACCGTATTTAAGCTACCAGATTCACGCGTCGCTCTCGCCAAAGGGTACATGAACCGGCTGCAACTTACGGCCAGCGTCGTTGAACGCGAACCGGTGCGGTACACCCCCGCCGGCGTCCCGATCGCAAGCTGCACGTTGCAACACCGCACCGAAGTCGTCGAAGCCGGCATTGCCCGGCAAGTTGAACTGACGATGCCGGCCGTGGCGGCAGGTGAGGCGAGCGGCAAGCTGGAAAGCTGTGCAATGGGCGTCGAAACGCTCTTCACAGGCTTCCTGGCCAAGAAAAGCCGCAACGCAAGAACTCTGGTATTTCACATCACAGCATTGCAGGACATTGGAAAGGACTAAACATGCCCCGCCCGACTGGTAAGAAATTCGACAAGCGTCGTCAGCAACAAAACCCGCTCTTCAAGCGCAAGAAGTTCTGCCGCTTTACGGCAGCTGGCGTCGATCAGATCTACTACAAAGATATCGAAACGCTGAAGGACTTCATCGGCGAAAACGGCAAGATCACGCCGGCGCGTCTCACGGGTACGAAGTCGCACTATCAACGCCAGCTGGACACGGCCATCAAGCGCGCACGTTTTCTCGCGCTGGTGCCGTACACCGACCAGCACAAGGCCTAACCCGACGACGCGACAAGGAGCATCAGAATGCAAGTTATTCTTCTGGAAAAAGTCGTCAACCTGGGCAACCTGGGCGACATCGTCAAGGTGAAGGACGGTTATGCACGTAACTTCCTGATCCCGAACAAGCATGCACGCCGCGCAACGAAGGACGCAATCGCTGAATTCGAAGTTCGCCGCGCAGAACTGGAAAAGGTTGCTGCTGAGAAGCTGGCAGCCGCTCAAGCTCAAGGCGAAAAGCTGGCAGGCTCGACGGTTCAGATCGGTCAGAAGGCGGGTGTCGATGGCCGTCTGTTCGGCTCGGTGACGAACGCTGACATCGCTGACGCGCTGGTCAAGCAAGGCTTCGCAGTGGAAAAGGCGCAAGTGCGTCTGCCGGAAGGCCCGCTGAAGATGGTCGGCGACCACGCAGTGCAAATCTCGCTGCACACCGACGTTCTCGTCGATGTGACGGTGTCGGTGCTGGGCGAACACGTCTAAGTATCCAGGCGGTATTTGCCAGGTAGTCCGACTGGCGAGGGGCAGGGGCCGGGTGACCGGCCCCTGCCTTTTTTGTTGGCCGTTTTATACCTTACGGGTAGCATTTGCCCGATAATTCCATCCCATGAACGCACCGTCCAAAGATCCCCAACTCGAGTCGCTGAAAGTCCCGCCGCATTCGATCGAGGCCGAGCAATCGGTGCTGGGCGGCTTGCTGCTCGACAACGCGGCGTGGGACCGCATCGCCGACTTTCTGTCGCAGAGCGATTTCTACCGGTATGACCACCGCATCATCTTCGAACACATCGGCAAGCTGATCGCGGCCACGCGCCCAGCCGACGTGATCACGGTGTACGAGGCGCTCGGCACCTCGGGTAAGGCGGAGGAGGTCGGCGGCCTCGCGTATCTGAACGCGCTGGCGCAGAACACGCCAAGCGCGGCCAATATCCGCCGTTACGCAGAAATCGTGCGCGATCGCGCCGTGTTGCGCCGGCTCGTCTCGGTGGCCGACGAAATCTCGGCGGACGCCTTCAATCCGCAGGGCAAGGAAGTCCGCCAGCTGCTGGATGAGGCGGAATCGAAGGTATTTTCGATCGCCGAAGACGGCGCGCGCGGCACGCAAGGCTTTCTGGAAATCGGGCCGCTGCTGACGCAGGTGGTGGAGCGGATCGACACGCTGTATCACACGGCCAATCCGAGCGACGTCACCGGCACGCCAACCGGCTTCGTCGACCTCGACCGGATGACTTCGGGCATGCATGGGGGCGAGCTGATCATCGTCGCGGGCCGTCCGTCGATGGGTAAAACGGCGTTTTCTATGAACATTGGTGAGTACGTGGCCGTCGAATACGGTCTGCCGGTGGCGGTGTTCTCCATGGAAATGCCTGGCACCCAACTGACCATGCGTATGCTCGGCTCGGTTGGCCGGCTCGACCAGCACCGCATGCGAACCGGCCGTCTGACCGACGAAGACTGGCCGAAGCTGACCCATGCCGTGCAGAAGATGAGCGAAGCGCAAATCTTCATCGACGAAACCGGCGGCCTGAACCCCATGGAACTGCGCTCGCGCGCACGCCGGCTGTCGCGCCAGTGCGGCAAGCTGGGCCTGATCATCATCGACTATTTGCAGCTGATGAGCGGTTCGTCATCAGGGGAAAACCGCGCGACCGAAATTTCGGAAATTTCGCGTTCGCTGAAGAGCCTGGCCAAAGAACTGGACGTGCCGGTGATCGCATTGTCGCAGCTGAATCGTGGTCTCGAACAGCGCCCGAACAAGCGTCCGATCATGTCGGACCTGCGCGAATCCGGCGCTATCGAGCAGGACGCCGACGTCATCCTGTTCATCTACCGCGACGAGGTCTACAACCCGGACAGTCCGGACAAGGGCACCGCGGAAATCATCATCGGTAAACAGCGTAACGGTCCAATCGGGCCCGTTCGGCTCACGTTCCACGGTCAATACACGAAGTTCGATAACTTCGCTGGTGCCCAGAATTTCTACGGCGAGTAAGGCAAGACGCGGCAACGCTGTTGTAGCGGCGTGTTCAAAAAGTGCGACGGTATGCCGGTGACGGTACAATATTGCGGTTTTATGTCAGTCATGCCGTGACCAATTACCGGGATCCCAATGTTCGGTCGTTTTATGCCCACTGAGGGCAAGTTCTTTGAAATCTTTAATGAGCACGCAAAGTGCATCGTCTCGGCCAGCCACGAACTCGAGCTGCTGATCGACAATCTGCAAGACGCAGAAACGCACAAGCAGAACGTGCAAAAGGCCGAAAAGGCCGCTGACAAGCTCACGCACGAAACCATCGACCTGCTGCACAAGACGTTCATCACGCCGCTCGACCGCGACGAAATCCACAAGCTGATCACCACCATGGACGATATCCTCGACCTGATGGAGGACGTCGCGACGGCCATTTCCCTGTACGACGTGCAGACGGTGACTTCCGAGGCCAGCCAGCTGGCGCATATCTGTTCGGCGGCTTCGGGCCGTGTGCAGTTCGCGGTGAGTCTGCTGTCGGACATGAAGCAGGCCAGCCAGATCCTCAAGGCGTGCGAGGAAATTGACCGCCTCGAATCCGAAGCCGACCGTGTGTTGCGCTCGGCCATGTCGAAGCTGTTCCGCGAAGAAGACAACGTCAAGACCCTGATCAAACTGAAGGCGATCTACGAGCTGCTCGAGACGATCACCGACAAATGTGAGGATGTGGCGAACATCATCGAAGGCATCGTGCTGGAAAACGCATAATGCAATCGATACAACTTGCCATCTGGGCGGTCGCCCTCCTGGTCGCCGTGTCGCTGGTGTTCGACTTCATGAACGGGTTCCACGACGCGGCGAATTCCATTGCCACGGTCGTATCGACCGGTGTCCTCAAGCCGCAGCAGGCGGTCGCCTTCGCGGCGGCGTTCAACGTCGTCGCCTATTTCATCTTCCATCTGAAAGTGGCGCAGACGGTCGGCAAGGGCACGATTGACCCGGCCATCGTCGACCACTACGTGATCTTCGGCGCGCTGGTTGGGGCGATCGGCTGGAATATCGTCACGTGGCAGTACGGCATTCCGTCCAGCTCGTCGCACGCGCTGATTGGCGGACTCGTGGGCGCGGCGCTCGCGAAGTCGGGCTGGCATTCCTTGAACTTCGACGGGCTGATGAAGACGGTCGCATTCATCTTCATTTCGCCGCTGCTCGGCTTCGTGCTCGGCTCGTTCTTCATGCTGGCGGTTTCGTGGATCTACTTCCGCACGCCGCCCAGCAAGGTAGACCGGCGTTTCCGCCGTCTGCAGCTGGTTTCCGCGGGCCTGTACAGCCTCGGTCACGGCGGTAACGACGCGCAGAAAACCATCGGCATCATCTGGATGCTGCTGATCGCGACCGGCTATGCATCGTCGCTGGCTGACGCGCCGCCGGTGTGGGTGATCGGCGGCTGTTATCTGTCGATGGGTCTGGGCACGCTGTTCGGCGGCTGGCGCATCGTGCGCACGATGGGGCAGAAGATCACCAAGCTCAAGCCGGTCGGGGGCTTCTGCGCGGAAACGGGCGGCGCGATCACGCTGTTTATTGCGTCGTTCCTCGGTATCCCGGTGTCGACCACCCACACGATCACCGGTGCCATCGTCGGCGTCGGCGCGACGCAAAAGCTGAGCGCGGTGCGTTGGGGCGTGGCCGGCAACATCGTCTGGGCCTGGATCCTGACAATTCCCGCTTCGGCCGTACTGGCCGCGGCAGGCTGGTGGCTCGGCCACCGTTTCCTCTAATTCGGCCTGCCTCTTCGAGGCGGCGCGCCGCGTTCAGATGAGCGGCGTGCTGCCTCCGTCCATCGGGATGATCGCGCCCGTCACGTAGCTGGCGCGCCGGCTCGCCAGAAACAGTGCGACGTCTGCGATTTCCTCCGATTTCGCGTAGCGCCCGAGCGGCACCCTGGCCTGGCCGCCGGCCAGCGCCTCGGCCATCGTCACGCCTTGCTGGGCGGCTTCCAGCTTCACGGCTTCCTCGACGCGCTCTGTCAACGTCGCCCCCGGGTTGATGGCGTTGATGCGGATGCCATAGCGCGCGTAATAGTGCGCGAGTCCGACGGTCGCGAGCATCAGCGCCGCGTTCGCGGCACCGCCGGCAATATGGATGTCGCTCGCCACCTTGCCGCCCATGCCGATGATATTGACGATCGTGCCGGGTTCCCCGGCCCCGCCCGATTTCACGCGCTCGGCCATCCGGCGCAGCACTTCCTGTTGCGGGTAGATGTACGGAAAGTACTTCGCTTCCATGGTCGCCTTGAAGGCGGCGGCGTCGAGGGTCTCCGGATCGTAGCGGCGCGCGGCGCCCGCGCTGTTGACGAGGATGTCGATCGGGCCGACCGCCGTGGTCACTTCTTCGACGATATCCGCTGCGCCGTGCGGCTCGTGCAGGTCGGCGCGCGTGAGGTGGACATGCAGGCCTTCGCTAGCCAGTTGCTCACGAGCCCGGGCAAGATTCGCCGGGTCACGCGAGACGATTGCGACCTTCGCGCCTTCGGCGGCGAACGCACGGGCGCAGGCAAGGCCGATGCCTTTGCTGCCGCCGGTTACCAGAACGACTTTGTCTTTCAGCCCAAGATCCATTGTGACTACCTCGCCTTCAGAAGAGTATCGGGGACGATAGCAGAAAGCATAGTCGCGCGTGGGCGGTGGCGCGAATGGTTGGCGGGTTGCAAAGGCGAGGGGAAAAGCATGCGCGCTCCTCGCGCGACGCGCGGCGTCTAGTAGCTGCCGTTCGCGAAGTGGGCGATCGGGTCGTCGCCGGATTGTGTCGCGGCGGGAACCCCATGCGAAGCGGTCGAAGCACGCATGATCTGGACGCCATCTTCGGTGCTCGCTTGCCGTTCTTGCCGAACCGCGACGGCAGCGGGCGGGGGCGGTTCGAAGGCGTCGGCGGCGGCGTCGATCGGATCCGGTGCGCGGGCGACGCTCGCGGGCGTGCTCTGACGGGCCGTGGCTTCCCCGGAATATGCGGTCGTGTTGCCGGCCTCCACTTGCGCTCGCTCAGGCTGGACGGACACCACGGCCGGGGCGGCGGCACCCGCCTGACGTGCCTGCAGTTGCGCCGCGCTCATTGCCGGGGGCGGCGGCTCGAAAGCATCGGCAGTTGCGGCGGGCTGGAGGGGGGGAGTGGCGGGTGCACGGGTCGTCGCGAAGACGCGCGTCTGCTGTTGCGGTGTCACGGCGGCCGTAGGCGCTGACGTCGTGTAGTCGGATGGTTGCTGCTCTTCAGCCTGAACGGCAGGATTAACAGCAGGATTGAGCGTGGAATTCCCCCCGAAACCGGCATAGGTAGACTGCGGAGGTGCCGTCTGCGACCCGTTCTTTTCCGGCGGAGCCGATGCCTGATACGTCGGCGTATCGAATGGGACGGGTGTGCGAGCCGGGGCGACGACGCGGCGAATGCCGTCGAAACGTTTGGCCCAGTATGGATTGGTCAAGTAGTCGATCCGTACCGTGCCGCCCGTCGACGGAGCATTGACGAAACGCAGCTTGCCGACATAAATGCCGACGTGCGAATGCGGGCGTCCCGTCGTGTTGAAGAAGATCAGATCGCCGGGCGCGACCTCATCGGGCTCGATCGATTCGCCGCGCTCGCTCATATCCGCAGTCGTACGCGGCAGATTCACGGCAGCGGCGCGCGCCACCACGTAGCGAACCAGCCCGCTGCAATCGAAGCCGCTCTCCGGCGTATTGCCGCCCCAGCGATACGGAATGCCCACGAGGCTCATCGCCTGAATGGGAATCTCCTCGCGTCCGATGCTGTGATCGACGAAGTTCGGGAAGCCGGGCGGGGTAGTACGATAGGCGCCGTTCGACGCCGAGGAGGACCCGCTCGAGCCGCGCGAAATCCGCTGCGGCGCGCTGGAACAGGCGGCGAGCAGCAACAGGATCAGCAGCGAAAACCCAAGTCGGCGCATGAACACGAGGCGAGCTTAAACACTCGCTTAAAGCGGGCAGTATCGGGATGGTAGCCCGGCCCCCGGCCCTCCGGCAAGAAAACTTGATAAATTACTTGAAGTTTACGCGCTAAGTGTTGCCTTGCCGGCACGCAACATCGTCATTTCTAAGGCGCGAGGACGCCCACGACAGGCGAAAAAAAGCCGCGTCCGGCATAACCGGACGCGGCTTTTGGCAACCGCTCGAAGCAGCGAATGCCGCTTACAGGATATCCGACGCGTAATCCGCCAGACGCGAGCGCTCGCCGCGCGCCAGCGTCACATGCCCGCTGTGCGCCCAGCCCTTGAAGCGATCGACCACGTAGGTCAGGCCCGAGCTGCCTTCCGTCAGATAAGGCGTATCGATCTGCGCAATATTGCCCAGACAGATGATCTTGGTACCTGGACCGGCACGCGTCACCAGCGTCTTCATCTGCTTCGGCGTCAGGTTTTGCGCCTCGTCGATGATCAGATACTTGTCGACGAACGTGCGCCCGCGCATGAAGTTCATACTCTTGATCTTCAGGCGCGAGCGGATCAGTTCCTGAGTCGCGGCGCGGCCCCATTCACCGGCAGCGTCGTCGGTCTTCTGCAGCACTTCGAGGTTGTCGTCGAATGCGCCCATCCACGGCTGCATCTTTTCCTCTTCCGTACCCGGCAGAAAGCCGATGTCTTCGCCGACCGGCACCGTTGCCCGCGTCACGATGATCTCGTTGTAGCGCTTGTCGTCGAGCACCTGCGCGAGACCCGCCGCCAGTGCGACGAGCGTCTTGCCGGTACCGGCCTGACCGAGCAGCGTGACGAAATCGATCTCCGGATTCATCAGCAGGTTGAGCGCGAAATTCTGCTCGCGATTGCGCGCCGTAATGCCCCACACGTTGTTCTTGTGGTGGCCGTAGTCGCGCAGGGTCTGCAGCAACGCGGTCTTGCCGTTCAGTTCGCGCACCAGCGCGTGAAACGCGGGCTCGCCGTTTTGCGGCTCAAGATAGACGAACTCGTTGACCAGCATCGAGGCGCACAGCGGACCGGTCACGCGGTAATACGTGGTGCCCGTCTTGGTGTCCTGCCAGCTCTCCATGCCCTTCGCGTGCCTGGTCCAGAAGTCCTGCGGCAGCGCGCGAATGCCCGAGTAGAGCAGATCCTTGTCTTCGAGGACCTGGTCGTTGAAGTAGTCTTCAGCGGGCAGTCCAAGCGCGTGCGCCTTGATGCGCATATTGATGTCTTTCGACACCAGCACGACCTGGCGGTCCATCCGGTCGCGCTGCAACGCGCGCACCACGCCGAGAATCTGATTGTCTGCCTTGCCTTGCGGGAGGCCTTCGACCGGCTCGATATCCGTCAGCTTGGTCTGGAAATAAAGGCGTCCGGCGGCCTCGCGGCTGCCGAGGCGCGACAGCGAGATGCCTTCCGACATGTCGCCGCCGTTGGCCACCAGTGCGTCCAGCGTGCGGCTGACCTGGCGCGCGTTACGCGCGACCTCCGACATGCCTTTCTTGTGGTTGTCGAGTTCTTCCAACGTCATCATTGGCAGATAGACGTCGTGTTCTTCGAAACGGAACAGGCATGTCGGATCGTGCATCAGCACATTCGTGTCGAGCACGAACAGCTTGCGTGTTTCGACCTGCTCCGCAGCAGCGCCGCGTTTTTTGGTGGCACCGCGTGTGGTGGGCGCCGGGGCGGCGGCAGCACTCGTCGCCGGCTGCTTGCCGGCGCGCGCGACCACGGGCTGCACGATTTCCTCAGGCGCGGCAGGGGTGGGCACCGGTTGCAGCAACGCAGCGGTTTGCTTCGACTTACGGCGGGACGATGGAGTAGCCTGCTCAGCGCTGGCAGCCGCGGCGGGAGCAGAAGATGCAGGTACCGGCCGCAAGGTGGTGGCGGCGTTGGCGGCGTGTGCCATAGGCTGGGCAACGCTGGCGCGGCCATAGTCGGCTGACTCTGCTTGCTCCCCTTCGTTCGCCTGTTTTCGGGTAGACCGCGCCGGTGTGGCTTTGGCCTTGTATTCGTCAGGCGGCAAGAGATTGCCGAGCTTGCTGGGTGGGGTAGGCAAAGGCATGGTTTCCCTCGAAAAAATCGGGTCACATATCGTGCGCCGCCTGTCGCATCCTGCCGGTACGCTCGATCGCGCCCGCAGTTTGCGCCCGGTGGCGCGCTTTTCGGTCTAGAAATGCCGGTTCGCCTGGTTTTCGATCGGCTCCTTGACGAGAGCGCGTGGCCGAACAAACGAACGGCTGCGCGCAATTAAAAAAGCCGCCGCCCCGACAAACGGGGCAAGCGGCTCGACTTCGGTCATCGCGTTGCGCCTCACTGCCTCACCCATAGCGTGAGAGGCGTGACATGCGGCGCAGCCGCGGAAAGAATGGGGTGGACAGGCACTCATTGCAGCCCAATATAACGCGCCTCACAGCGCTTGTACAGCCTCCAGAATTTCATCGACATGACCTGGTACTTTCACGCCACGCCACTCCTGGCGCAGGACGCCTTCACCGTCGATCAGGAAGGTGGAGCGTTCGATTCCCCGTACTTCTTTGCCATACATTTTCTTCATTTTGATGACGCCAAAGAGCGCGCAGAGCGTTTCTTCCGGATCGGAAATGAGCGGGAAGGGGAGTTCGAGCTTGGCCTTGAAATTGTCATGCGAGCGCAGGCTGTCGCGCGACACGCCGAGGATTTCGGCGCCGGCCTTCCTGAACTTCGGATACAGATCGCGAAATTGCAGACCTTCGGTCGTGCAGCCCGGCGTGTTGTCCTTCGGATAGAAATACAACACCACCTTCTTGCCCCGAAGACTGGACAGCGTGATCTCGCCACCGGTTGCGGGGGCGGTAAAGTCGGGGACGGGTTGGTCGACTGCGATGGGCACGAGGTTCTCCGGTTGTTATGGCCGGCGATAGCGCTTTGCGGCGCTGTTCGCCCGGCCTGGCATCGAGGCACGGGGAGGTGAGCAGGCCAGTTCGCGATGGGCGCGATCCGGCCGGAAATGGTTGGGGGCATCCCGCGCAGCCAGCCTGGTCAAACCGGCTTGCGAGGACTTGTGTGCCGCTACGGCTGGACGATCAATTCGCCGGAGCGGCCGGGGATTTCACCCCACGTCACAGGGTACGATGGCAGCGTGCTGCGGTCCAGCGCGGCGTGATAGTCGCCCATGGTCGCGAACGTATGGCCCTGCGCACGCCACCCTTCCAGCAGCTGTTCAAAGATCGGCGCGAGCTTTTGACCTTCGAGTTCGGCGTGCAGCGTGAACACCTGGTCTTGCGGATTGCGCTCGGTGCGCTTCAGCATCCATGCGGCGACGTTGTCCAGCTCCACGCCGTCCACGCCCAGCACTTCGTCCAGCGTGGGCAGCGTAGTGGGCATCTGCACGTGCGAGAGCGTCTTGCCGTCGACCACCGGGAAGTACGGCGAATGGCCCCGCCCGTCGGACGCATAGCGCATGCCCCACGCGTCGATCTGTTCGAACGCGTGGCCGTTCATCTGCCAGCCTGCGGCACCGTGCGTGACGGGCGGCGCGCCGAAGATGTCCACGAAACGCGCGTGGCTCTTCTGCATTTGTGCCACGGTCCAGTCGCGCGCACGGGTGCGCACGTTGTCCTGCCAGTAGACGTGGTCCCACGTGTGGATGCCGCACTCAAAGCCGGCTTCGTGGATGGCACGCATTTCCGACGATGCTCGCGCGCCGATATCCGGCCCGGGCAACAGCACGCCATACATCAACTGCTTGACGCCGTAGTGTTCCACCACCGAGGTGCGCGACACCTTCTGCAAGAAGCCGGGCCGCAACACACGGCGCATCGCCCAACCTGTATGGTCGGGCCCGAGGCTGAACAGGAAGGTGGCGCGAGCCTTGAAGCGGTCGAAGATGCGGGCGAGGTTCGGCACCCCTTCGCGGGTGCCGCGCAGCGTGTCGACGTCGATCTTCAGAACGATACGAGGCAAGGATCAGCCCTTATTGCTGTTCGACGAGGGCGCGTGCTTCCGCGACGTGGCCGCGATACGCTTCGAAGATCTTGCGCAGTGCTTCGTCGAAAGTCGACTTCGGCGCCCAGCCGAGTTCCTGCATCGTGTTGTCGATCTTCGGCACGCGGTTCTGCACGTCCTGATAACCCGCGCCGTAGTACGCCCCCGACGAGGTTTCGACCAGTTGCACTTTCTTCGCGGTTTCCGCGTATTCCGGGAATTCTGCGGCGAGCGTCAGCATCTTGTGGGCCAGTTCACGCACCGAAAAATTGTTGGTCGGGTTGCCGATGTTGTAGATCTTGCCCGTCGCAACGCCGTCCTTGTTTTCGATGATCTTCATCAGCGCGCCGATGCCGTCGTCGATATCCGTGAACGCGCGCTTTTGCGCGCCGCCGTCGACGAGGCTGATGTTTTCGCCGCGCACGATATGGCCGAGGAACTGCGTCACCACGCGCGAGCTGCCTTCCTTCGGCGTGTAGATCGAATCGAGGCCCGGGCCGATCCAGTTAAACGGACGGAACAGCGTGAAGTTCAGGCCTTCCATGCCGTAACCCCAGATCACGCGGTCCATCAACTGCTTCGAGCACGCGTAGATCCAGCGCGGCTTGTTGATCGGGCCGTACGACAGTTGCGACTCTTCCGGGTCGAACTGCTCGTCCGTGCACATGCCGTACACCTCGGAGGTGGACGGGAAGACGAGATGCTTGCCGTACTTCACCGCCGAACGCACGATAGGCAGGTTCGCTTCGAAGTCCAGTTCGAACACGCGCAGCGGCTGCTTCACATAGGTAGCGGGCGTGGCGATCGCCACCAGCGGCAGGATCACGTCGCACTTCTTCACGTGATACTCGACCCACTCCTTGTTGATCGTGATGTCGCCTTCGAAGAAATGCATGCGCTCGTGATTGACGAGGTCGCCGAGGCGTTCGGTCTGCATGTCCATGCCGAACACTTCCCAGTCGGTCGTTTCGAGAATGCGTTTGGACAGGTGATGGCCGATGAAGCCGTTGACACCCAGAATCAGGACTTTTTTCATGAATGACGGGAAGATTGAATGAGCTGGGTGAATTCGGCTGGGGAGACGACGGACTCTTGGCCCTCGTGCTGGCGCCGCAATTCGTGGATGGCGATGGCCCGGCCATCGCCGCACACCGCAAAAACGGCATTATCGCTTACGTGGAGGCCGGGGGGCAAATCCGAGCGGAGCGCGCCGGGGCGGGCAAGACGCGCCCGCGCGACGATGAAGCGCTGTCCGTCGATCTCCGTGAACGCGCCGGGATAGGGCGGCGCCACCGCGCGAATCAGGTTGTAGACGTCCTGGGCCGGCTGGTTCCAGTCGATCCGGCCGTCTTCCGGCTTGCGCCCGCCGAAGTAGCTGCCGTGCGTCAGATCGTTCGGCAGATGCGGCGCCTCGCCGGCGAGCAGCGCCGGCAGCACGCGCCACAGCGTCTGTTCGGCGGCGACCGTGACCTTGTCGAATACCTGCGCGGCGGTGTCGTCCGGCAGGATCGGCACCGGCGTCTGCGCGATGATGGCGCCCGCGTCAGGTTTGGCAGCCATTTCGTGCAGCGTCGCGCCGGTTTCCGTTTCGCCCTTCAGGACCGCCCAGTTGGTCGGCACGCGGCCGCGATATCTGGGCAGCAGCGAGCCGTGCATGTTGTATGCGCCGCGTGCGGCGATGGCCAGCAGGTCGACCGGCAACATGTGACGGTAGTAGAACGAGAAGATGAAATCCGGCCGCGCGCCGCTCACCGCCGCGCGCAGTTCGGCGCTCTTCGGATCGGCCGGCGTCACGACCGGAATGCCGTAGCTCGCGGCGACCGACGCCACGCTGCCGAACCAGATGTTTTCGGTCGGGCTGTCTTCGTGGGTCACGACCAGCGCCACGTCGACGCCGCGCGCGAGCAGCACCTGCAGGCAGCGCACGCCGACGTTGTGATACGCGAAAACGACCGCGCGTGGTTTCATGAATTCGGTCCCTGATCGATCAGCGGAGCGGCCTGCACAGCCTGCACGACGGCCTGGCGTGGCGCCTCGGCGACGGTCGCGCCATTGCGCTGTTCGAGAATGGTCTGCACCAGATAGCGGGGGCGGGCGCGCACTTGCTGGTAGATCCGGCCAATGTACTCGCCGAGCAGTCCCAGCGCGAAAATGATCACGCCCAGCAGGAAGAACGTGATGGCGAACAGCGTGAACACACCTTGCACTTCCGCGCCGATGATGAAGCGGCGAATCAGCAGCAGAACGAACAGCGCGGCCGAGCCGAGCGACAGGATCACGCCGATAAACGACAGCCACTGCAGCGGCACGACGGAGAAGCCGGTGACTAGGTCGAAGTTCAGGCGGATCAGCGAGTACAGCGAATATTTCGATTCACCCGCGAAGCGCTCTTCGTGCGCCACTTCGATTTCAACCGGATTCTGCGCGAACGTGTAGGCCAACGCCGGAATGAAGGTGTTGATCTCGCCGCACCGGTTGATCGTGTCGATGATGTGGCGGCTGTATGCACGCAGCATGCAACCCTGGTCGGTCATCTTGATGCGGGTGATGCGCTCGCGCAGGCGGTTCATGGCGCGCGAGGCCTTGCGGCGCCACAGGCTGTCCTGACGCTGCAGGCGGATCGTGCCCACATAGTCGTAGCCTTCACGCATCTTTGCGACCAGCTTGCCGATTTCCTCCGGCGGATTCTGCAGGTCGGCGTCGAGCGTGATGACGATCTCGCCGCGCGACTGCTCGAAGCCCGCGAGAATCGCCATGTGCTGACCGTAGTTGCCGTTCAGCAGAATCACGCGCGTCGTGTCCGGCCGCTTGCGGAACTGTTCGGCGAGCAGGGCCGGAGACTTGTCGCGGCTGCCGTCGTTGATGAAGATCACTTCATAGCCGGCGCCGAGCGCGTCGAGTGCCGGGTACAGGCGCGCGAACAGCGCGGCCAGGCCGGCTTCCTCGTTGTACACGGGGATGATGACCGAGACTTCCGGCGCTGCAGACATCGGGGAGCGATGTTCCGTTTGACTCATTTCCGCTTATTTTCCGTATTGTTCGCAAATTTCATTGACCGCGCGGCACACCCGCGCCACGTCGCTCTCGTTCATCAACGTGAAGAGCGGCAGCGTAACCGTGGTGAGCCCGAAGCGCTCCGCATGCGGGAACATCCCTTCCTTGAAACCGCGTGCACGGTACAGCGAAAACAGGTGGATCGCCGGGTAGTGCACGCCTGAACCGATGCCGCGGTCCTTCAACTGGCTCATGAAACCGGCCCGGTCGATGGTCAGTTTTTCGAGCGGCAGCGTGATCTGGAACATGTGCCAGTTGCTGTTTTCGAAGTCAGCAAACGGCAGGCCAACGCCCAGTTCGACCGCCGCGCCGCCTTCGAGCCCCGCAAAGTAGGCGCGCACGAGTTTTTTGCGCTGCGCAATGAAACGCTCCAGATGCGGCAGCTGGCCGAGACCCACGCGCGCAGCCACATCCGTGAGATTGTATTTGCCGCCGAGCACATCGCAATCCATGCCGTCAAAGCCGGTGCGGGTGATGCCTTGCAGGCGGTACTTCTGCGCGAGGATGGCTTCTTCCTCGTTATTCAGCACCAGCGCGCCGCCTTCGATCGAGGTCAGGTTCTTGTTGGCATGGAAGCTGAACGACACGATGTCGCCGAGCTTGCCGATGCGATCGCCTTTCCACGTCGAGCCGAACGCCTGGGCAGCGTCTTCGATCACGCGCAGCCGGTGCGCGCGAGCGATTTCGTACAGGCGGTCCATGTCGACCGGCAGGCCGGACAGGTAGACCGGAATGATCGCCCTGGTGCGCGGCGTGATGGCCTGTTCCAGCCGGTCCAGATCGAGGTTGCGGGTTTTCGGATCAATGTCCGCGAACACCGGCGTCGCGCCCGTCTGGTAGATCACATTGCTGGTGGAAACCCACGACGCGGGCGACGTGATGACTTCGTCGCCTTCGCCCACGCCGGCAATGCGCAGGCCGATTTCGAGCGTGGCCGTGCCGGAGTTGAAGGTGCGCACCGGGCGCCCGCCGCAGAATTCCGACAGCGCTGCTTCGAACTTCTGGTTTTGCGGGCCGGTCGTGATCCAGCCGGAGCGGAGCACGTCGGCGACACCCTGGATTGTCTCTTCGTCGATTTCCGGACGGACAAACGGCAAAAACGGGGCTGATGAATGACTCATGAATGCTTCGCTCGATAGAAATAGGGCAGCAACCACAAAAGACGGCGACCGGCAAGGATACTTCGCGAGGCCAGGCGGCGGTCAGCGAGTATAAAGTGACTCGCGGCAGGTGTTTACAAGCTGTTACGCGCCGGCCACGCGACACCGGCCATCAACGGCAACCAACCGCGCGCGGCGGCTTCGCCCGGACCCGCCGCAGCGGGCCGCAAGCGCCGCGGAACCTAGCTGCGCGCCAGCACCAGTACACCCACCAGGATGATGGCGATACCGACCATGCGTTGTACCGACAGCACTTCTCCAAACAGATACCAGGCGGCTATCGCGTTGACGACGTAGCCGAGCGACAGCATCGGATAGGCGATCGACACGTCCACCCGCGATAGTCCCACCACCCACACCACGACACTGATCACATAACAACCCAGCCCGCCGATAACGGGCAACTGCGTCGCCAGTTTGAAGCCAATGGGCAGGATGTTCGCACGGGTGAATTCGAAGTGTCCAACGGCATTCGTGCCGGCCTTCAGCAGCAACTGCGCGCAGGCGTTCAGTGCGACGCCGGCGAGGATACAAAAGAGCGAAATCGGATTCATCGGGGTTTCAGGTCGTGATATGGGGTCATTGCTGCGGTTTTTCTACGATCACGCGGCGCGAATCGCGCGTGACGACCTGCATTGGCACGTGCTGCTCCAATAGCTGCTGATAGCGCGCGGGCGGCAGCAACGCGAGCGCGTAAGGGGCCGCATCCCAGCGTTTGACCCATTCGGCTATCGTCGGCACCCATTTCTGCGGCTCGACGGACACGCCGAAGGCCAGTTCGTCGGCGTGCTCGACCATGATCATCGTGTGGTCGACGTAGAACGGCAGCGTGTGATCGAGCACGCCGACCGAGTAGAACGGCGTGTCGGGCGGAAGTTTGGCCAGCGCGGCCTTGATGGCCGGCGCGAGCGGCGCGCCGGAACTGAGGCGCCCGAACACATCGTGACCCGTGCCGGCAATCGTGCCGAGCAGCAGCCAGCCCGCACCGAACATGGCGGCAGCGCCGGTAATGCCGCTGCGGCTGTGGCGGTTCAGCCACAGCGCGGCGAGCGTCAGGACGAACGCCACGCCGATGGCGGCCAGCACCCACACCCGGTAGGCGACATACAGCTCGTTCGGATTGCGGGCGTCGCCGAGGCGTCCCATGAACAGCGCCGCGAAGGCCGCCACGATCAGGAACACGGCGTAGCCCGCCAGGTGGCGGCGCAGCATGGGCGGCGTGACGAGCGGCAAGTACATGCCGATCAGCAGCGCCAGCGCCGGCGCGATGGGCAGCGTGTAGGAGATCAGCTTCGAGTGCGACGCGCTGAAGAACAGGAAGATGAACACGGCCCACACCAGCATCATGATGACCGGCGAGAAGCCGTTCGGCTGGCGCGGCAGGCGCAGCGCGTGGCGGATGCTCTGCACGCTCACCGACAGCCACGGCAGGAAGCCCACCAGGATCACCGGCACAAAGTAATAGAACGGGCCGGGGCGGTTCTGTTCAGGCGTGAGGTAGCGCTGGAACTGCTGGACGATGAAGAAGAAGTTGAGGAATTCCGGATTGCGCTGCTGGACAAGGACGAACCATGGCGTGGCAATCGCAAAGAAAATGATCAGGCCGCCAATCAGATGCAGGCGTTTCCAGACCGCCCAGTCACGGGCGATCAGCGTGTACAGCACCAGCACGGCGCCCGGCAGGATCAGACCGACCAGACCCTTCGACAATACCGCGAGAGCCATCGACGCCCAGCAGAGCCACATCCACAGCCGCACCTGGCCGCCCGTCAGGTTGGGGCGCTGGGCCAGCAGCAGGGTGCACAGCGTCAGTTCCATCCAGAACGACAGGCCCATGTCGAGCGTGTTGAAGTGGCCCATCAGGTTCCAGTACGGCGAGGTCGCCAGCACGATGGCGGCGAACACGCCGGTGGCGGCGTTGAACACGCGCGCGCCGGTATAGCCGATCAGCAGGACGCCGGCGAAGCCGGTCAACGCCGTATAGAGCCGCGCCTGCCATTCGCCGATGCCGAACCACGCGAAGGTCAGCGCATTGAACCAGGTTTGCAGCGGCGGCTTCTCGAAGTACTTGTAGCCGTTGTAGCGGGGCGTGATCCAGTCGCCGGTAACGAACATCTCGCGGGCCATTTCGGCATAGCGGCCTTCGTCGCTCGGCAGCAGATGGCGCCAGCCTAGCGGCACGAACCAGACGACAGCAAGGGCGAGCACCAGAAGAAGAAGCGTGGTGCGGTTGAGCGGTAGCCGGGACGGCATATCGTTCATGAATGGTTAGCCTGTTGTTGCGACGCCGCACGGGCGGCGTATTGGTGTTATCAGGAACGGCTGGCCGGTTGCCGGTAACGGGCTGCCGGCGCGTGACGAACGTTCGTCAGGTGCTTTCGCTTGCCGGCACCCCGCCAATGGGGTGGCATTGTGCCGCTGCCCGGCGGCGCCCATCAAGCTGCCCGGCGAGGCGCCTCCCCATGGCTCGTGACCGGCGCGCCGGGCCGGTTACGCTTCGATCAGCAAGGCGGCCGCGACCTTGCGGCCCTCGGCCATCAGAATGTTGTAGGTGCGGCAGGCGGCCTTGAAATCCATCGTCTCGACGCCGATCCGATGGGCGGCAAGCGGCGCGGTCAGCCGCGGATGCGGAAAACGCAGCCGTTCGCCGCTGCCGAAAATGACGACTTCCGGCGCGGGCGCGATCAACAGTTCGAAAAGCTCCGGGGTCAGCGCTTCGAACGAAGACACCGGCCAGGGGATGACAGGCGCCTCCGGCAGCACGAGGATGCTGCCGGCATGGCGCTGGAGATTGATTTCGACAAAGTCGGCGCCGTAGCCGGTCACGGTATTGAGGGCGCCGCTGGAATCCTGATGCAATTTCAAATTGGTTTTCCGAAGTCGTCCGAAGTCGGCTTGAGTGCCAGCAGAAGAGGCCGGAAAGGCTTCTGCATGCGCTTCGCGCATTGCCGAAACCGGCCAAAATCCGCTAAATTATAACTTTTTAGCCGGACCGCGGCGCCCCTTGCTTCGTCTGCCGCCATAAGCTGCATCAGAGGCCCTTAAGACAGCCTTAAGACCCGCGTACGGCACCCCGAGGCACATGCGGCCTCGCTCATGAACCCACGCGCGGCGCAGTTCGGCTCGCGGTTCGTGGTCCTTTCGTCGGGTCGTCATCGCCGGTGGGCTAGAATCGGTCGGACCAGAGCCGCTGCGACCCCCACCCGGGCGCCCGCCGTCGCTGTTGTTCCATGTTTGCGAAATCCTGCGATTCTGCCGGCGCGACCCGCCGCGAGCACGAGTCTGACAGGTTCACGGGAGCGCGCAAAACCGGCCGCTCCGCACCCAGACGCCCAATGCCCTTTGCGGGGCCGCCCAATTTACCCAGGATGAAGTGCCCGCCGTGAAACCGATTCTCAAATCCAACAAGCTGTTGAACGTCTGCTATGACATCCGCGGGCCCGTTCTCGAACATGCCAAACGGCTCGAAGAAGAAGGCCACCGCATCATCAAGCTGAATATCGGCAACCTCGCACCGTTCGGCTTCGACGCGCCGGACGAAATCATCCAGGACATGATTCTGAATCTGCCGGGTTCGTCAGGTTATTCCGATTCGAAAGGTGTGTTCGCCGCACGCAAGGCGATCATGCATTACACCCAGCAAAAAGGTGTGCACGGCGTCGAACTGGACGATATCTACATCGGCAACGGCGCGTCGGAGCTGATCGTGATGGCGCTGCAGGGTCTGCTCAACGACGGCGACGAAGTGCTGCTGCCCGCGCCGGACTATCCGCTGTGGACGGCCGGCGTCAGCCTGTCGGGCGGCTCGCCCGTGCACTATCTCTGCGACGAATCGAACGGCTGGATGCCCGATCTGGACGACATCCGCGCCAGGATCACGCCGAATACGCGTGCGCTCGTCGTCATCAACCCGAACAATCCGACCGGCGCGCTGTATTCGGACGAACTGCTGCTCGGCCTGATCGAGATTGCGCGTCAGCACGGCCTCGTGATCTTCGCCGACGAGGTCTACGACAAGATCATCTACGACGGCATGACGCATACGTCCGTGGCGGCGCTCTCGGATGACGTGCTGACCGTCACCTTCAACAGTCTCTCGAAGAGCTACCGCTCGTGCGGCTACCGTGCCGGCTGGATGTTCATTTCGGGCCTGACCGGTGACAACCGGCGCCGCGCGAAAGACTACTTCGAAGGTCTCGGCATTCTCGCGTCCATGCGGCTGTGCCCGAACGTGCCCGGCCAGTATGCAATCCAGACCGCGCTGGGCGGCTACCAGAGCATCAACGACCTGATCGTGCCGAGCGGGCGCCTGTACAAACAGCGTGAACTCGCGTATGACATGTTGACGGCCATCCCGGGCGTGACCTGCGTGAAGCCGCAAGCGGCGCTGTACATGTTCCCGCGCCTCGACCCGAAGATGTATCCGATCGAAAACGACCAGCAGTTCATCCTCGAGCTGCTGCTGGCCGAACGGGTGCTGCTCGTGCAAGGCAGCGGCTTTAACTGGAAGTCGCCGGACCACTTCCGCGTCGTGTTCCTGCCGAACGTCGACGACCTGGCGGATTCGATCAACCGGATCGCGCGCTTCCTCGACGGTTATCGCAAACGTCACGCGGTCTGACGCGCAGCGCCGCGCGACAGGCCCACACAAGTTTCCCTCAATCCTCTAAACGAAAACACACGCTGCATGGAACCGATCAAAGTTGGACTGCTGGGCTTCGGCACGGTAGGCAGCGGCACCTTCACGGTACTGCGCCGCAATCAGGAAGAAATCAAACGGCGCGCCGGGCGCGGCATCGAGATCACGCGCATTGCGGTGCGCAATCCGGCCAGGGCGACGGCGGCGCTCGGCGGCGGCGCCGGCACGGTGGCGATTACCGATGACTTCAACGCGGTGGTCGACGATCCGTCCATCGACATCGTCGCGGAAATGATCGGCGGGACGGGCATTGCGCGCGAGCTGGTGCTGCGCGCCATCGCGCAGCGCAAGCATGTGGTCACGGCCAACAAGGCGCTGCTCGCGGTGCACGGCACCGAAATCTTCGAAGCGGCTCGCGCCAATGGCGTGATGGTTGCGTTCGAAGCGGCGGTGGCAGGCGGCATTCCGATCATCAAGGCGCTGCGCGAAGGGCTGACGGCGAACCGGATTCAATACATTGCCGGCATCATCAACGGCACGACAAACTACATCCTGTCCGAGATGCGCGACCGCGGTCTCGACTTCGCGACCGCGCTGAAGGCCGCGCAGGAACTGGGCTACGCGGAGGCCGATCCGACCTTCGACATCGAAGGCGTCGACGCCGCGCACAAGGCGACCATCATGAGCGCCATCGCTTTCGGCGTGCCGGTGCAGTTCGACAAGGCGTATGTCGAAGGCATCAGCAAGCTCGCGGCGATCGACATCAAATATGCCGAGGAACTCGGCTATCGCATCAAGCTGCTCGGCATTGCGCGCCGCGCCGACAAGGGTATCGAGCTGCGCGTCCATCCGACGCTGATTCCGGAAAAGCGCCTGCTGGCCAACGTGGAGGGCGCGATGAACGCCGTGGTCGTGCACGGCGACGCCGTCGGCACCACGCTGTACTACGGCAAGGGGGCGGGCGCGGAACCGACAGCCTCCGCGGTGGTCGCAGATCTGGTGGACGTGACGCGCCTGCATACGGCGGACCCGGAGCATCGTGTGCCGCATCTGGCGTTCCAGCCGGACAGCCTGTCGAACACGCCGATCCTGCCGATCGACGAAGTGACGAGCGGTTACTACCTGCGTCTGCGGGTGGCCGACGTGACCGGCGTGCTCGCCGACATCACGCGCATCCTCGCCGATACGGGCATTTCGATCGACGCACTGCTGCAGAAGGAATCGGAGCAGGTCGACGCGAACGGCAAGGGCGAAACCGACATCATCCTGATCACGCACGAAACGGTCGAAAAGCACGTCAACGCCGCGATCCAGAGCATCGAGGCCTTGAACACGGTCGTTTCGCAAGTGACCAAGCTGCGCATGGAAGCGCTGAACTAGGCCAGAGACTGATATGAAATACCTTTCCACGCGCGGCGCCGGAGCCGGCGAGCACCATACGTTTTCCGACATCCTGCTGGGTGGTCTTGCGCGAGACGGCGGCCTGTATCTGCCCGCGGAATATCCGAAGGTGACGGCCGACGAACTTGCGCGCTGGCGCCCGCTCCCCTACGCGGACCTGGCGTTCGAGATCCTGTCGAAATTCAGTGACGACATTCCCGCTGAAGACCTGCGCGCGCTGACGCGCAAGACCTACACGGCGCAAACGTATTGCAACGTGCGCGACGACGAAAGCGCTGCGCAGATCACGCCGCTCAAGACGCTGGGCGTCGAAAACGGCGCGCCGTTGGCGCTGCTCGAACTGTCCAATGGTCCGACCCTGGCGTTCAAGGACATGGCCATGCAGCTGATCGGCAACCTGTTCGAATACGCGCTGGCCAAACACGGCGAAACCCTGAACATTCTGGGCGCAACCTCGGGCGACACAGGCAGCGCCGCGGAATACGCCATGCGCGGCAAGAAGGGCGTCAGCGTGTTCATGCTGTCGCCGCACAAAAAGATGAGCGCGTTCCAGACCGCGCAGATGTATAGCCTGCAGGACCCGAACATTTTCAACATCGCGGTTGAAGGCGTGTTCGACGATGCGCAGGACATCGTCAAGGCCGTCTCGAACGATCACGCCTTCAAGGCGAAGTACAAGATCGGCACGGTCAATTCGATCAACTGGGCGCGCGTCGTCGCGCAGGTCGTGTACTACTTCAAGGGCTATTTCGCTGCGACGAAGTCGAATCACGAACGCGTGTCCTTCACGGTGCCCTCGGGCAACTTCGGCAACGTCTGCGCAGGCCACATCGCGCGGATGATGGGCTTGCCCATCGAAAAGCTGGTGGTGGCCACCAACGAAAACGACGTGCTCGACGAGTTTTTCCGCACCGGCGTCTACCGGGTGCGCAAGGCGGCTGAGACCTATCACACCAGCAGCCCGAGCATGGACATTTCGAAAGCGTCGAATTTCGAGCGCTTCGTGTTCGATCTGCTGGGGCGCGATCCGGCGCGGGTGCTGCAACTGTTCCGCGACGTCGAAGAGAAGGGCGGCTTCGATCTGGCTGCCAGCGGCGACTTTGCGCGCGTGCAGGAATTCGGCTTCGTGTCGGGGCGCAGCAGCCATGCTGACCGGGTCGAGGCGATCCGCGACGTGTTCGAGCGCTACGATACGATGATCGACACGCATACGGCCGATGGCCTGAAGGTGGCACGCGAACATCTGCAGCCGGGCATTCCGATGATCGTGCTGGAAACCGCCCAGCCCATCAAGTTCGGCGAGACGATCCGCGAAGCGCTGTTGCGCGAGCCGGAGCGGCCGGCGGCGTTCACGGGGATCGAATCGTTGCCGCAGCGCTTTGAAGTGTTGCCGGCGGATGCGCAACGGGTGAAGGACTTTATCGTCGCCCATACTGGCGCATAAGCAGGCGTCCGGGCGGTTACGCGGCAGGCGAGGTGAGCGGCGTCGTGCCCCACCTCGCAAAACTCGTCCAGTCGGTCACAGCGCCCTGGTCATCCCCGCAGACCGCTACAATGTTCTTTTCTGTTCTGCGTGCCTTTCGACCGATGTCCACGCCTTCCTCTCCCGCGCCCCGTGCCCCGATGCTTTCCACCGCGGATGCGTTGGCGACGCTGCTCGGCGCGGCCAGCGCCGTCCGCGGCACGGAAACGGTGCTCACCCTCGACGCGCTGAACCGTGTGCTGGCCGAAGACGTCGTCTCGCCACTCGACGTACCGCCCATGAACACCAGTTCCATGGACGGCTACGCAGTGCGTGTCGCCGATCTCACCCAGGGTGAGCGCCGCCTGCCGGTCTCGCAGCGCATTCCGGCGGGGCACGCGCCGCAGCCGCTTGCGGCGGGCACGGCGGCTCGCATCTTCACCGGCGCGACGGTGCCCCCGGGTGCCGATGCAATCGTCATACAGGAACAAACCGAGACCGACGGCGACGCGGTGACCATTCTGCACATGCCGAAGGCGGGCGAATGGATCACGCTGCAGGGCGCGGATATCCGCAGCGGTTCGGTGATCCTGCCCGCCGGCACGCGTCTGACGCCTCAGGCGCTTGGGCTGGCGGCGTCGGTGGGCTGCGCCGAACTGTCCGTGGTGCGTCGAGTCAAGGTGGCGGTGTTTTTCACCGGCGACGAACTGACCATGCCGGGTGAACCGCTGAAGCCGGGTGCGATTTACAACTCGAATCGCTTCACGCTGCGCGGGCTGCTTGACAAGCTCGGCTGCGAAGTGACGGACCACGGCATCGTCCGCGACAGTCTGGATGCGACCCGCGCGACCTTGCGCGCGGCCGCGCAAGCGAATGATCTGATCCTGACGTGCGGCGGCGTCTCGGTGGGCGAGGAAGACCATGTGAAGCCGGCCGTCGAAGCAGAAGGGCGTCTCTCGATGTGGCAAATCGCCATGAAGCCAGGCAAGCCGCTGGCGTTCGGGGCGGTGCGGCGCGGCGCGGGTGACGGGACGGTGGGCGAAACGGACACGGCAGCAGCCGAAGCGGCGACGGCCGAAGCGTTTTTCATCGGTCTGCCGGGCAATCCGGTGTCGAGCTTCGCTACGTTCCTGCTGTTCGTGCGGCCTTTCGTGCTGCGTCTGTCCGGCGTGCGCACCGTGACGCCGCGCGCGCTCTCGCTGCGCGCCGACTTCACGCAAGCCAAAGCCGACCGCCGCAACGAATTCCTGCGGGCGCGGGTCAATCCCGCAGGTGGCCTTGATCTGTTCCCCAATCAGAGTTCGGCTGTGCTGACTTCGACGGTGTGGGGCGACGGCCTGATCGACAATCCACCCAATCATGCAATCAGCGCCGGCGAGACCGTGCGTTTCATTCCCTTTTCCGAATTGTTGAACTGACGCCGGCATACCCCGGCGGCGCTCCTGATGAAGATTCAGCTCAAATATTTTGCAAGTGTGCGTGAAGCACTCGGTACCGCCGACGAAGCGGTGGATGTGCCGGATACCGTCGCCACGGTCGGTGACGTGCGGGCCTGGCTGCGTGTGCGTGGCGGCAGGTGGGCGGAAACGCTCGCCGAGGGCCGCGCGCTACGCATGGCGTGCAATCACGTCATGACCGATGCCGCCACGCGTATTACCGACGGCTGCGAAGTCGCGTTCTTCCCGCCTGTGACGGGCGGCTGAGGAGCATGGCATGACGGTTCGCGTCCAGACGGAAGATTTCGATCTTTCCACCGAAGTGGCGGCTTTGCGCGCGCAGAATCCGAAGATCGGCGCGGTGGCCTGTTTTGTCGGCACCGTGCGCGACCTGAACGACGGCAGCGCGGTCGAAGCCATGGAGCTCGAGCACTATCCGGGCATGACGGAGAAATCGCTCGAGGCGATTATCGAGGCCGCGCGCGAGCGCTGGCCGGGCACCGAGGTGCTGATTATCCACCGGGTGGGCAAGCTGTATCCGCTCGACCAGATCGTGCTGGTGGCGACCACTTCGGTGCATCGCGGCAATGCGTTTGCCTCGTGCGAGTTCGTGATGGACTATCTGAAAACCCAGGCGCCGTTCTGGAAGAAGGAAAAGACCGCGGACGGCGAGCGCTGGGTCGACGCCCGCGTTACAGACGATGCCGCCATGGCGCGTTGGGGCATCGAGCCGGGTAACTCGAAATCCGCATGACACGCGGCGCGCTCAGCGTGCATCAGGCGCGCCTCGGCGCCGCATTTACAGCAAGGCTTACCCGTCTTGCTCTCCGTCCCGTGCCTGCCCAATGATCTTCGCCGGAAACGGTTCGCCGCGTGGCGTTCCGACGGCGTGCTCGTCGTCACGCTCGCGCCGGCGTGGTGCGACACGCTCCAGTAACGCCTGCTGCTCGGCCGGAATGACGTAGTCCCAACCGAAACGGCTCAACTGCAGACTCTGCGCAATGCGCAAGGCCGGCTCCATGAAACGGATGGCCGCTGCAGGCTCGTAGCGCGTCTCCACCGTGTCGAGAAACAGATAGAGCCAGCGGCTGAAATGTTGCGGTTCGATGCCCGGCAGCGGCTGATGCGCCTGCTGCACGTTGCCGCGATACTGCTTCGCCCCGAGCACGAGGCTCGCCCAGAAGGTGCACATCTTCGGCAAATGCTCGTCCCAGCGTCCCTCCAGCGTCTGTTCGAAAACCGGTCCGAGCAGGGTATCGGCGCGCACGCGGTCGTAGAACGCGTAGACGAGCTCGCGGATGTTCGTGTCGGTGGGTTGCGCTTCGCGCGGTGCCGCTGCCGCGGGCGGGAAATCTGGGTTCATTCGGAATACCTGGGGGATGCCTGGAAGAAAACCGCCTGCGCCGTGTTTACGAGGCAAAGTACTGCGCAACACGCGCGCTATTCGAAACAATAATGCCGGCCGCCGACGGTACTATTTGAAAGGTACCATTCGAAGTGACAAATTCGCGGACGTTCGACGATCTAACATGTCTCGTTCGCGCATGTTATTGCGAAGCCGCTGCACCGACAACCCTCGCGCCGACGCGGTCTTTGAACTGCGCGTCGGCGTCGCTCACCGCGCCCTTTGCACTTATGAAACTCACGGACTATACGGACTACTCGCTGCGCGTCATGTTGTATCTCGCGGTGCGCGGCGGAGGATTGTCGACTATCCAGGAGATCTCCGACGCTTACGGCATTTCGAAGAATCATCTGATGAAAGTAGTGCAACGGCTCGGCGAACTGGGCTGGGTCGAGACGGTGCGTGGCCGCAATGGCGGCCTGCGGCTCTTCGAACATTCGGGCTCGCTGACGGTCGGCGAGGTAGTGCGCAAGACGGAGAGCGATTTCGCGCTGGTCGGCTGTTTTTCCGACGAGCGCGGCGTGCATCGGCACTGCGTGATCCAGTCGCAATGCCGGCTCAAGGGCATGCTGGAAATGGCGCGCCACGCATTCCTGTCGGAGCTGGACCGTCATACGATCGGCGAACTGGCAGAGCCGGCCGGCCCGCTGTCGGCACTCCTCGGCATGAGTCCGATCATCCCCATTTCGCTCGCCACCCCTGCCAGCGGCGGCCCGGCGGTTGCCGATTGAAGAGGCAAACCGGTTCTGCGCGTCAATTGTTAAATACTTGCTGCCGAACGCAAAAAAGCGCTTGAAACGCGCATAAAACGCCTCATTTTGGTGATATTCGAAATTGGAGGTCGCTTGATGAGAATCGATAAACTCACCACTAAATTCCAGGAAGCGCTGTCCGACGCCCAGAGTCTGGCGGTCGGCCACGACAATCAGTACATCGAGCCGCTCCACCTGCTCGCCGCGCTCGTGGCGCAGCAGGATGGCTCCGCGCGCTCGCTGCTTTCGCGCGCCGGCGTGCACGTTCAGGCGCTGCAAACCGCGCTGAACGACGCCATCACCCGTCTGCCGCAGGTGCAGGGGACGGACGGCAATGTCCAGATCGGCCGCGAGCTGACGGGCCTGCTCAA
This sequence comes from Paraburkholderia sp., assembly GCF_036488795.1. Classification (GTDB taxonomy): domain Bacteria; phylum Pseudomonadota; class Gammaproteobacteria; order Burkholderiales; family Burkholderiaceae; genus Paraburkholderia. The sequence continues at coordinate 20,836 of NZ_DASXHA010000021.1, read as the reverse complement.
CCAGGCGGACAAGGAAGCCCAAAAGCTCAACGACACGTACATCGCGAGCGAGATGTTTCTGCTCGCAGTGGCCGACGACAAGGGCGAAGCCGGCCGTCTGGCGCGTCAGCATGGTCTATCGCGCAAGTCGCTCGAAGCGGCCATCGCCGCGGTGCGCGGCGGCTCGCAAGTGCATAGCCAGGACGCGGAAAGTCAGCGTGAGGCCTTGAAGAAATACACGGTCGACCTGACCGAGCGCGCGCGTGCCGGCAAGCTCGACCCGGTGATCGGCCGCGACGACGAAATTCGCCGGTCCATCCAGATCCTGCAGCGCCGCACCAAGAACAATCCGGTGCTGATCGGCGAGCCGGGCGTCGGCAAGACGGCCATCGTCGAGGGGCTTGCACAGCGCATCGTCAACGGCGAAGTGCCCGAGACCCTGAAGGGCAAGCGCGTGCTGTCGCTGGATATGGCGGCATTGCTCGCGGGCGCCAAGTATCGCGGCGAATTCGAAGAGCGCCTGAAGGCCGTGCTGAACGATATCGCCAAGGACGAGGGCCAGACCATCGTCTTCATCGACGAGATTCATACGATGGTCGGTGCCGGCAAGGCCGAAGGCGCGATGGACGCGGGCAACATGCTGAAGCCGGCGCTCTCGCGCGGCGAGCTGCATTGCGTCGGCGCGACCACGCTCGATGAATATCGCAAGTACATCGAGAAAGATGCGGCGCTCGAACGCCGCTTCCAGAAGGTACTGGTCGACGAGCCGTCGGTGGAAGCGACCATCGCCATCCTGCGCGGCTTGCAGGAAAAGTATGAGCTGCACCACGGCGTGGACATTACCGACCCCGCCATCGTCGCCGCGGCGGAACTGTCGCATCGCTATATCACGGACCGTTTCCTGCCGGACAAGGCCATTGACCTGATCGACGAAGCCGCGTCGAAGATCAAGATGGAAATCGACTCGAAGCCGGAAGAGATGGACCGGCTCGACCGTCGGCTGATCCAGCTGAAGATCGAACGCGAAGCCGTCAAGAAGGAAAAGGACGAAGCGTCGCAAAAGCGTCTGCAGCTGATCGAGGAAGAGATTGAGCGGCTGAACCGCGAATATTCGGATCTCGAAGAAATCTGGACCGCTGAAAAAGCGGCGGTGCAGGGTAGCGCGCAGCTGAAGGAAGAGATTGAGAAAACCCGTGCGGAGATCATCCGGCTGCAGCGCGAAGGCAAGCTGGAGAAGGTGGCTGAACTGCAATACGGCAAGCTGCCGGGTCTCGAAGCGCAATTGAAGGAAGTGACCCAGGCTGAGGCGAAGGAGCAGAACAATCCGACCCGCCCGCGTCTCTTGCGCACGCAGGTGGGTGCTGAAGAAATTGCCGAAGTCGTGTCGCGTGCCACCGGGATTCCGGTGTCGCGCATGATGCAGGGTGAGCGCGAAAAGCTGCTGCAGATCGAAGAAAAACTGCACGACCGCGTGGTCGGTCAAGACGAGGCGATCGCGGCCGTGGCCGACGCAATCCGCCGTTCGCGTGCGGGCTTGTCGGATCCGAACCGTCCATATGGTTCGTTCCTGTTCCTCGGCCCGACGGGCGTGGGCAAGACCGAGCTGTGCAAGGCACTGGCTGCGTTCCTGTTCGATTCGGAAGATCATCTGATCCGCATCGACATGAGCGAATTCATGGAAAAGCACAGCGTCGCGCGGCTGATTGGCGCGCCGCCGGGCTACGTGGGCTACGAGGAAGGCGGCTATCTGACCGAGGCGGTGCGGCGCAAGCCCTACAGCGTGATCCTGCTCGACGAAATCGAGAAGGCGCACCCGGACGTATTCAACGTGCTGCTGCAGGTATTGGACGACGGCCGCATGACCGATGGTCAAGGGCGTACCGTGGACTTCAAGAACACGGTGATCGTGATGACGTCGAATCTTGGCTCGCAGGTCATCCAGTCGATGGTCGGCGAACCGCAGGAAGCCGTGAAGGACGCGGTATGGGAAGAAGTGAAGCTGCATTTCCGCCCCGAATTCCTGAACCGGATCGACGACGTAGTGGTGTTCCATGCGCTTGATCGCTCGAACATCCAGTCCATTGCGAGGATCCAGTTGCAACGCCTGCACGAACGGCTGGCGAAGCTCGATATGCAGCTGGTCGTGTCGGATGCGGCGCTGGAATTGATCGGCAAGGTCGGTTACGACCCGCTGTTCGGCGCGCGGCCGTTGAAGCGCACCATCCAGCAGGAGATCGAGAACCCGGTCGCGAAGCTGATTCTGGCGGGCAAGTTCGGTCCGAAGGATGTGATTCCGGTCGAGGTGGAAGACGGCAAGCTGGTGTTCGACCGCGTTGTGCATTAAGCGGCTGGTTTCGCAGGGCGGTGGCGGTTAAGCCGCCCGGATAGGCAATCAACAGAGGGCAACGGAGCGATTCGTTGCCCTTTTTTCTTTATCGAATCTTTGCAATTGCATGGCTTTTGTTCAACTTTCTGGCAGGTAGGCAATAATCCATGCAATCGCACGGAAAGTACTCCAGAAGGTTCGCTCCTTCGATAGAATCCTTGCAATCACAAAGATTATAGAAATTGTTCTGGTTTCACTGCTAAAATCCATGAAATCGCAAGGATTTTGACCATGAAAGCCGATATTACAGAATCACACGAGATTGGCGTTATCGTGCGCGCCGCGCGCAAGGCGCAGCAGCTTCGCCAGGACGACGCCGCGGGCAGCATCGGCGTCAGCGAGAGCTTTCTCGGCAAGGTGGAAAATGGCGCCGAAGGCGTGCACTGGGGGAAGCTCTTCAAGGTGCTCGAGGGTTTGGGCGTGCGCGTGAGCGTCGATATTCCCGACGCGGCAGCCGCGTTGGTCGGCGACGAGCAGCAAAAGCTCTTTAAACGCCGCGCCCGTGCGGAAAAACGTGCGGCACGCGAGGCGCAGGCGCCCCGTGAGCCCGGCAGAGAGAAGCCATGAACCGGCTCGAAGACGAGCGTGACATCACCCGGCGCGCGTCGCAGCTGGAAGCCGCAACGCGCGCGCGGACCGCTGCCACGCCGCATCGCAGTCTTGTGGCAAGCATCAACGGCGCCGAGGTCGGCCTGCTGGAGGATCAGAACGATACCTGGAGCTTTACGTACGCGGATGACTGGCGAACCCGTCCGGACGGTTACCCGCTCAGTCCGGCGTTGCCGCTGCAAAACGGGCCCTTGCGCGACGGCAGCAGCCGCCGTTCGGTGCAGTGGTATTTCGACAATCTGTTGCCCGAACAAGGGCAGCGCACGCTGCTCGCGCGCGACGCCAACATCCGCAACGACGCGGACGCTTTCGCACTGCTCGCACACTATGGCGCGGAATCCGCGGGCTCGGTCACACTGCTGCCGCCTGGTCTTGCGCAAGGGCGGACCAGCGGCGTGCAGACACCGTCAACGGATCACACCACCGGCTTACGCCCGCTTGCCGATGCCGACCTCGAACGGCGCATAGCCGCGCTACCCCGTTTGCCGTTGACGCACGACGCGCTCAAGCGAATGTCGCTGGCCGGCGCGCAGCACAAGCTCGCGGTGGTGTTGCGTGAGGAGGGCCTGTTCGAACCCGCCGGCGAGACGCCGTCCACCCATATCCTCAAACCCAATCATCAGGACCAGAGCGACTATCCGCATTCGGTCATCAACGAGTGGTTCGTGATGAGTCTCGCGGCGCGCCTGCGGCTCGATGTGCCGGCAGTGCATCGCCGCTATGTGCCCTCACCGGTGTACCTGGTCGACCGTTTCGACCGGGTCGAGCAGGATGGCGAATGGTTGCGGCGTCATTCAATTGATGCCTGCCAGTTGCTCGACCTCGCACGCACTTTCAAGTACGAGCAGGGCAGCGTGGAGCAGCTCGCGGCGATTGCCGGCCTCTGCCGCAATCAGGCGGCGGCGCGCACGCGGCTTTTTTCATGGCTGGTGTTCAACGTGCTGGTCGGCAATTCTGATGCACACCTGAAGAATCTGAGTTTCCTCGTCTCACATGAAGGTGTTCAGCTGGCGCCGTTCTACGATCTGCTGAGCGTAGCAGCATGGAGCACGCCGATGTACCAGAAGAGTGACTGGCCGCGTCACGTGTCGTTCGCGTGGGATGTGTTGGGCGCGCGCTACTTCGACGATCTGGATCGCGCACTGTTGCTGCAGGCAGCCGAGGTGCTGGGACTGGCGATCAGGACCGCTGAGCGTCTGCTGGACGCGCTGGTGGACAGCATCGCCCAAAGCGCTGCGATCTTGTACGCAAGAGTCGAGACGGAGAATGCGGCGCTTGCCGCGCAGCGCCCGGACTTGAGCGCAGTGTTGGGTGGCGAATTGACGTGCCTGCGCGTGATTCGTCACACCGTGATTGCCGATATGGTTCGCAAGCTGTCGCGCTGAGTGCAGCGTTCAGGGTGACCTGGTGCAGGGTAAAGCGTGGTTGGTACGTGGCAGGCAAAACTGCCTGCACGGACCGCCTCGAACGCACAGCCGGAGCATCGGTACCCGGAACCCACCGGCGCTATCGCGCCAACGGGTCCCCGGTATGATGCAAAACCCGCGGGTATTACGCGTTGCCCTTGCCAAACAGCGCCGACAAACCGCCCAACGCACCCAGCACGGTTGTCGAATTCAGCTTGCCCTCGGCGGGTACTTCGCCTTCCGGCGTCGCGGCGTTGACCACATGCGGCAGGATCTGCGAGAGCATTCCCGCGACCTGATCGGGCTGCACGCCGGCCTTGGCGGCAAGGTTGGTGACCGTGTCCGAGCCGAGCACGTTATGCAGCACGTCCGCGGAGATGGGCTGATTCTCGCCGTTGCTGACCCATGAATTGATGATGTCGCCGGCGCCTTTGTCCTTGAACTGCTGGATCAGCCCGTTCAGGCCGCCCGGTTGATTGTTGACGAATTCGAGCGCAGTGGTGATCAGGGCCTGATGGTCGCCGCCCTCAGGCGACTGGCCGAACAGGGAACCGATAGTGTCGAGTAGGCTCATGACGGTCTCTCTTGAATGCCGACGCCTCATGCGTGGGGTCGGCGGGTGAAAACGCCGCGCGCGTGCGCGGCACCGGAATGACAGGACACAGGGTACGCGTTGCGTGAGCAATCCCGTGTGCCGGACAGACTTAGGGCTTCATGCCGTTCGTCTGGAGACGCTCACGCGCCGGATGCGGCCGCGGCCGAAGCAGCCTTGCTCTTCTTCGCCTTCTTCTTCGCAGCCTTGGTGCCGGATGCGTCGGCTGGTGCGCTTGCAGCGGCAGCCGTGGCAGGGGCTGAGGCAGCAGCGGCTTCGGAGGCAGCCGCCTTGCCCTTTTTCTTCGACTTCGAAGCCTTGGTACCGGATGCTTCCATGGATGCGCTCGTGGCTGCCGTTGCGGGCGCGGGTGTGGCGGCAGGGGCCGTGGTTTTGGCGGCTGGCGCAGCAGCGGCCGGGGCGGTCGCGGACTTCGTTGCGGCCTTCACACCGCTCGGCGGTGCCGATGAACCGTTGATCGTGAGGCCTGCTGCTTCGAGATTGGTCACCGACTTGGTGCCGATTCCCTTCACGCGCGCGGCCAGATCGTCTGCGTCCTTGAAGGGGCCGTTCTTGGTGCGTTCGTCGATGATCGCTTTGGCATGGACGGGGCCAATGCCCTTGACCGATTCGAGTGCGGCCTGATCGGCAGAATTGACTTCCACCGCAGCTGCAAATCCGGCTGACAGCGACAGGGCCAAGGCAACGCACAGCATAAGCAGCTTCTTCAGCATGGCAAGCACTCCATTGAGGGCAAAAAGTTAGCCGGGAACGGACGGCGCATTCGGTCAGCAGGCGCTGCGCTTAAGCATAGGATAATTTGCACGCCCTTTTTATGAAAGCCGACGCTTTATACCGATCGATTCGTGACAAGTAAATCGCTCTGAACACTATTTAAAGCTTTTGCCCTGTTTTAAGGCCTTTGTTGCGCGATCGATGATGGTGAGGATTTCGATGTGTTTTTGGCGGGCGTACGCGCAAGCGCGCCACGCACTTCGAAACGCACCGTGTCGGCGACGCTGCCGTCGGCATCGACGAGCTCCAGCATGTGATGCCCGGGCCACGGCAACCAGGGCATGCGCGGCGCATGCCCCAGCGTTTTGCCGTCGAGACGCCAGGTGCTGCGCAGCGACGCGCCGCTGGCGCGCTCGAACCATACGCGTTGACGCGACGCGGGGATATCCGGGTCGAGTGCGAAGATCGTCCCGTCAATCGGTGTGCCGATACGCACCGCACCACGCGTTGAGCGAGTTACGTCGCTCGCGTTCGCCGCAAGTCCGACGCTGGGCGTTTGCGTACCACGCACGAACCAGTCGTCGCGTGCGGGTTCTACGTTGTTTTCAAAGGTAACCGGGGTTTGAATCACCCCGGGCGGCGCGACGGGCGGTGTGCTCGGCACATGCCGGTGCAGATAGCCCACAATCGCCGCCCACACCGGCGCCGCACCCGTGACGCCCGACACGTCCCACATCGGCGTACCGTCCGCGTTGCCGACCCACACGCCCACCGTGTAGCGCGACGTGAAGCCGACCGTCCAGTTGTCCCGCATGTCCTTGCTAGTACCGGTCTTGACGGCGGAAAAAAAGCGCGTGGCGAGCGGACTGTCGAAACCGAAGGTGCGGGTACGCGCGTTGTTGTCGGCCAGCACGCTGGTGATGATGAAGCTTGCGTCGGTGCTGAATACGCGCTTTTCCGCACTTGCCTGCGTGCCGTCGCGTGAGCGTGCGCCACCTGGCAGATCATGGGTCGAGCCGGTTACTCCGCCATTGGCAAGCGCGCGGTAGGCGTTGGTGAGTGCCAGCAGCGTGACGTCGGCGCTGCCAAGTGCGAGGCTATAGCCGTAGTAGTCGCCGCTTTGCGAGAGTGGCAAGCCGAGCGCGCTGAGCGTCTTTGCAAAACGATGCGGCGTCACCATCACCAGCGTACGCACGGCGGGGACGTTCAACGAAGAGCCGAGCGCCGTGCGCACGCTGACCCATCCCTTGAAGTCCTTGTCGTAGTTTTGCGGAATATAGAGGCCGCCGCCGGCCGGGAGATCGAGCGGCGCGTCGTCGAGCAACGACGTCGTGGTAAGCCGCCGTTCGTCGATGGCCTGCGCGTACAGGAAGGGCTTGAGTGTCGAGCCGGCCTGGCGCAGCGCGAGTACCGCGTCGACATCGCGCGCGCCGGACAACGCGCCCGAGGAGCCAACCCACGCAAGCACCTCGCCGGTTGCGTTGTCGAGCACGAGCGCCGCGCCGTCTTCGACATTGCGCGGATGCGCACGTGCATTCAGCTCGATCAGCGTCCGGGTGAGCGTGTCGCGGGCGAACCGTTGCAGGTTTGCATCGAGCGTGGAGCTCACACGCGCGCCGGCACCCGGGTGCACTTCGCTTGCCACGCGGCGTGCGAAATGCGGCGCGAGGGCGTCGTCATTCGGGGTGATCGAAAGGGTTGCGGGAGCCGGACGCGCGAAGGCAAGTTGCACAAAACCGCCCAGATTCGTGCATTGACCTGCCGCCTGCATGTCGCGCAGAATCCGGCAGGCACGTTCGCTGACCTTCGCGTACGAGGCATTCGGTGCACGGATCAGCGCGGCTGCGACTGCGGCCTCGCGCTCGTCTAGACCGGAAGGCGCCTTGCCGAACAGTGTGATCGACAGGGCCGACAGACCAACCGTCTCGCCGCGAAACGGCAGCAGATTCAGATAGGCTTCGAGAATCTGGTCTTTGCGCCAGGTGCGTTCGAGCCATAGCGCGTTGGCTGCCTGGCCGGCTTTCTGCGCAATCGAACGTTGTCCTGAACGTTGCGGATCGTCGTCGAGCAGACCGGTCAGCTGCATCGTTACCGTCGAGGCGCCGCGCGTGCGCGTGTTCCACAGATTGGCCCACGCCGCGCCCGCTGCGCCGCGCCAGTCGACGCCGCTGTGCTCGTAAAAGCGCTTGTCCTCCGATACGACGATCGCCTCGCGTAACGCTGGCGAGACGTCGGCGAGCGCGACCCAGTCGCCGCGCCGTTCAGTGTGATCGATCCGCGTGCGCTGCAGCGGCTCGCCGTCGCGCGACAGCAGCACCCAGTCCGAGCTACGCCAGCGAGCGCGAACCTCATTGAACGACGGCAGTGCGTGCGCACTGAGTGACGCAGCCAGCAGGCTCGCACACAGCGCGGCGCGGACGATACGCATTTTCACTTCCGGGCAGCCGATGAACCCGCCTGCGGCGCAGGCTCAACCACGATGGCCGCATTCGGCAAGGCGCCGAATGTCGACGGCGCATACAGCGCTTCGACGCGCGTCGGCGGCAGGCCGAAGCTGCCGACGTTGTTGAGCCGCACCGTGTATTCGACCGAGAGCTTTCCCTTCGGCAGATAGTCGTAGTACGCCCGGTATCCATCGAAACCGCGCTCGATAAATGCCGGCCACGCCTCGCCCTCGCTCTTTTCGCCTTGCGCTGCAGCTTCCGAATCGCGTCCGAGGCCGGAGCCAAGAATCGTCGCACCGGCCGGTACCGGATCGTTGACGACCACCCATGTCATGTCGGTCTGCGCGTCGATGTCCAGATGCACGCGCACCACGTCGCCACGTGTATACGCACCTTTGACCGCGGGATCGAGCGGGGTGATGGTCTTCGTGATGCGGTAGCCGGCCGCGAACGGCGCTTTCAGCGCGACCGCCGCGAGACTTTCGATAGTGGCCCACGGTTTGCCAGTGCCGTCGTGGCTCAACGTCAAGGGCGTCGACGTGCCTTGCTTGGCGGGTGGCCACGGCAAGAGCTGGCTATGCGTGTCAGCGGTTCTGGTAGCGGGCGTGGCCGAGCTCGCCGTGGGCGCCGCCGGCTGAGTCCACGACACGGTCTTGTCGAACCCACCGAGTTGCAGTCTCGTCTGGCCGGTAACGGGGGTGCTTTCGAACGCGCGCGAGAAACGCTCGACGGCCAGCGAGCCCCACACATTCGCCGTCGTGGTCTGCCAGGCACCGTTGCGTTGCAGGGCAAGTAGGCCGCTCACAAGGCGCGGCATCTCGTCTTTCCAGCCCGATGTGTCGACGAAGGTGAGCGCGGTTCGCGCGGCGTTGTCTTCGGTGCCGGTCATGAGCCACCACAGGTCGTCGCCGGCTGCGGTGGAGAAGGTGAGGCGCGTGCCTTGATACGTGAGCCGCGCGCGCAGAATCTGTTCGACCTGCGCGAGCTTGTCGTCACGCTGCGCAATGTCGGGCAGGCGCGACAGGATCGCGTAGTAGTCGAGCACCGCCGAGGTTGGCCACTGATTCGGCGCGATCTCGAGCGAACCGAGCATACGTGCTTGCGCCATGCCATAGCGCGACAGTGCTTCCAGTGCGGCGAGCTTGCGCAGGTCGAGATCTTTGCGCGGCGACCACGTATTGCGCTGGATCCGGCCTTCGACAAAGCCTGCGAGACCCGCTTCGAGCTTGCCGCGCACATCGTCGGGCAGCGCGAAACGCGCATCGAGCTTCGACGCTTCGTCGCTGACGGCGAGCAGGTAGGCGCTCAAGGTCGGGCTGCCGTGACTGCTGCTGTCGTCGCTGGGCGGGAAGTAGTTCGCCAGACCGTCGCGATCCAGATAGACCGGCATTCTTGCGACCACCGCCTGCCATTGCGCCGGGTCGCGCAAACCGATGGCGCGCGAGGTCTGCTGCTCGAGGCAACTGTACGGATACCGCTGGAACCAGCGCGCAACGCCGGGCATGCCAGCGGAGAGCTTCGGCTGCAACGACACCGCAATCCCGCCGCGTACGACGCCCGCTGCCGTGGCGCCGGCCTCGGCTGGCGGCGCGACCGGCAGCGACAGCGTGCCGTCGACCTGCGCGAGCGTCGCCTGCTGCACCGTGACGGGCAGGGCGGCGCTCACGCGCTGCGTGAGTTTCACCGCGTCGCTCGCATGCGGGCCGCCTTGCTCGGCCGCGGCCACTTTCCACGTGAGCGCGGGAGAGGGCGTATCGGCGAGGCCGTCGGGCGTCGTCACGCTCCAGGCGATTTCCCTGGACGAATCCGCTGGCAGATCCACCGTTTGCGCCGCCAGCGGCACACCCGGCACGTTCGGTGTGACGACCACTTTCATCGCACGCGTCGTCGTATTGCGCAGCGTGAATTGCGCGCGGAACACGTCGCCTTCGCGTACGAGCGGCGGCAGGCCCGAGATCAGTTGCAGATCCTGCGTGCTGCGGATCGAGGTGCTGCCGGTGCCGAAGGTACCCGGTCCGACTGCCGCGATCGCGACGATCCGGAAGCGGGTCAGCGCATCGTTGAGCGGCACGTCAAGCGAGGCTTCGCCGTTCGCATCGAGCGTCACGCGCGGATTCCAGACGAGCAGCGTGTCGAACAGTTCGCGCGTGGCGCTGTGGCCACCGCCGCCACCCGCCGGCACCGCCTTGCGTCCGAAGTGGCGGCGCCCGACGATCTCCATCTGCGCAGTCGCGGTTTCGACGCCATAGGCTCGCCGCTCCAGCATGGCGTCGAGCACGTCCCAGCTTTGATTGGGCATCAGTTCCAGCAAAGCCTCGTCCACGGCGGCGAGCGCAACCTGAGTGCCGGCCGGCGCCGGTTTGCCGCCCGGCATCTGCACCCGCAGTTTGACGTGCGCCTTGCCGCGCACGGTGTAAATTTGCGCGTCAGGCGTGACAGTGACCGTGAGCTTGTGCGCGGCCGTGCCGACCTTGATCTCGGCCAGGCCATAGCGGAATGCGGGCTTTGACAGGTCGACGAGCGGCGTGGGCGCTTCGTATTGACGGCCCTCGTACCAGAACGCGCGAGCCCATTCGAGCGGCGCCTTCCAGCCCCATGTGAAGAACGAGTACCACGGCACTTCGTGAATCCGTCCACGCAAGGCCAGCACCGACACGTAGACGTTCGGTCCCCAAGCTTCGTTCACCTTGAGTTCGACAGTCGGATTCTTGCCATCCAGCTGCACGACATGCGTCTCGATGACGCCTTCGCGTTCGACCGCGACCAGCGCGGTCGCGAAACGGAACGGCATGCGCACCTGAAAGCGCGCGGTTTCGCCGGGCTCGTAGGAGGTCTTCTCCGGCAGTACGTCGATACGGTCGGTGTTTTCACCACCGAACCACAGCTCGTCTTCACGCGTGACCCAGACAGAGGTACTCGCCGTCGAGACATTACCGTCGCCGTCTTTGGCGGTGACGACGAGATCGATGTTGCCGGCTTCGCTCAAGCGGGCATCGCAAGTCAGCAGGCCATGGTCGTCGCTTTTGCCGCTGCACAGCGAACCGAGGTCCTTCGTCTCCGTATGGTTGTCGTACGCATAGAAGCCACCGACCATGCGCTTGCGCGAAGTCGTCGTGATTCGCGCAATGCCGTGCACGTCGAGCGCGACACCGGCGCGCGGCTTGCCTTGCAGGTCGAGCGCCAGTGCCTTGACGGGCACCGTATTGCCCACCGACACCCATTGTCCCGACTTCACGCCGGCAACCACCGCGGCGGGCCACAAGGTCGCGCCGCCGCTGATGGTCTGCACTTCGCCGTTAGGATCGGCAAAGGTCGCTTCCAGCGCGAGCCGCTTCGGCGCGTCGACGCGCGGGAGGTTTTTCAGCGTGAGACCCCCCGAGCCGTTGCGGTCAAGGGTGACGCCTTCCTTGTCGGCGATCAGTTTGGCGCCGTCGTCATGGGCTTGCGTGTCGGCGTCTTCATCGTCCGACGACGAGGTGTCGTCACCCGTATGAGGTGTGTAGGGCGTGAAACTGAAGTCCGGGAAACTGTCGGTGAAGGCGGGGGTCGTGCTCTTGAGCAAGACCGATACCTGCACCGGCAGATTCGCGGCCGCGCCGCCCGACACATAGTCGATCTGCAACGCCAGCGGAGCATCCCTGGCGGCCACCAGCGGATGAGTCTTTTCGTCGCGCACTGCAATCGAGCCTTTGAAGACCGGCAAGCGGAATTCTTCGACACGGAAGCTGCCCGACTCGTAGCTCATGTGCGGCGACGCGTTGTCGTCATCACTGCTGTCGTCATTCTCCGAGGCGTCACTGTTGCTGGAGACGTTGCCGTCGTCGAGCGACACGCTGTATTCGCCCAGCTTCGCCGCAACCGGAATCGCGAACGTCGACTCGGCGCTATGGTCCGCGGCCCATTCGAGCGGCAGATGATAGGTCTGGCCGCTGCCCAGATGGCGGATCGTTACACGCGTGGGATACTGCTTCGGAAACGCGAAACCGTGCAGGGTTTCGACGCGGATCAGATGTTTCATCGATACCGTTTCACCCGCGCGCAACAACGTGCGATCGAATACGGTATGGGCCCGGACGGTCTGTTCGAGGCGGGTGTCGGTGGGCACGTTGAATCGCCACGACTCGATGCCGCGATTCCAGTCTGAGCGGACGAACGCCATATCGGCTCCGGTCTTCGGATCGACGGTGCGCGCGGAAACAAAAAATCCTGTGAAGCTCGATTCGCCGCACTTCTGCTTCGGCGCCAGCGGCGTCCCGATGGTCAGCACGCCGTGCGCGTCGGTCTTGCCGGACGCCACCTCGTCGCCATTGCAGTCGCTCACGTGGATCTCGGCGTTGGGAACCGGTTGTCCTTTGTCGAGCGAAGTCACCCACACGACGCTGTTCTCGCGGCCAAGTTTCAAATGCACGCCAAGATTGGTGACCAGCACGGCGGTGCGCACATACATGGACGCTGGCTTGCCGAGTAGCGACGCGCCGAGCGCCGGCGACGCCAGTTCGATCACGTAGAAGCCGGGCTTCGTTACCGGAACGCCCACCACTTCGAACGGCCGTAATGCCTTCGGATCTTCTTTGGGCAACGCCAGCGTTTCGACGCCCGGCTGGCCGGCGAGCAGCGACAGTGAACGTATGTCGATCAACGGGTCTTTACGGGTGTCGTTGTCCGCGGCTTCGTCAGGAGAGCGGGGCACGTACACCGGATTCTTCGCGTGCGACAGCAAGCCCGGCATCGCCGAGTCGATCGAGGACTTGCTCATGGCATAACCGTCGAAGCGCTCGACCCGCCGCATCCAGTTGCGGATATCCGTATCGGCATCCACACGCATTCTGGCGAACTGCGCCCCGCCTGCGTTCAGCCCGGCGACATGCAGGTCGGCTTCGACATTGCGCAGCGTCACCGGCACGAGTGCGGGCATGCCCGGCTCCGCGAATCGATCGACGATGCCAAATGTGCCCGACGAAAACTTCGCGAGCGGCGGCATCGGCGCGGTGGCCACCTTCAGCGGAAACAGATCGGCGTTGGTGAGCGCGCGGCCGCTGACGTCCTGCAGATGCGGCGGGATCGCGATGCTCAACTCCGCGTGCGCGGGCAGGGGTGCCGCGAATTCGACGGTGGACGTTTCGGGGTCTTTATCATCCGGCCCGAAGGTGGGCGCTATCGTGCCGCTGGGTCCCTTGAGCGTCAGCTTTGCTGCATCGGCACGCGCAATAGGTGCATTGAAGCGTACCTGCAGCGGACGCAGTGGCGTGCATGGCGCCCTGGCGTTCTCGCGCTCACAGGAAAAACTCGCGGCGAAAGGCTCGCGCACGGTGTAATCGAAGCGGCGTTCGACGTCGTTTGCGAGGCCACTCGGGCTCGCGACGCCGACACCGTATACCAGCTGCATTTTTGTCGCGGATGGCAAGGTTTGCTGACATTGCAGCGTCAGGATGCGGGCGGCGTCTTTCTTCAGGTGGAAGCGTTTGAGCAGAGCGGCGCGCGTGGCGTCATCGACGTTTTTGACAGGAATGCGATTGCCGAGGCCGCTGGATTCGCACCACACATGCTGGCGCACCGATGCATCCGTAGCGGGCCCGTTGAGGGTCAACACGAAGGCCTGGTCTTCTTCGATTTCACCGTTCTCCGGGTTGGTGTCCTGTACGAACGGGCCGCCGGTTTCGAACGCGTAGTGTTGCGGACCCGTGACTGGGTGACCGGCGTACGTCTTCAGTCCGTCATTGAGTTCCAGTTTGCAGCGCACGCCGGGTGGCAGGTCAGCGTTGAAGTCCCATGCCCAGGTCTTGTCGTCGATCCAGCGTGCCTGGCCTTGACTCGCCGTGGCGTCGTCGCAATGCAGTTGTGCGGGGACGGGGGCAGCAGGCGCGCCGAATGCAATCATTGCTTCGTCGAACTTGACGACCACTTGCCGCACTTGCGCGACTTTGCCTTGTGGCGACACGCTAGTGATGCGCGCTGCATCGGCTCGCCACGATGAAGTAGCAAGCAAACCAAGCGTTGCCGCGGCGATTGCGGCCCACATCCACCTTTGCCTGAGGGTGTCGCTTCGCATCGACCGCGCTCCTGTTGCTTACAGAATGCTGGCGATTCTACCGGACGATCATCAGTATCCCAAACTGTATCCGGTGTCGGAAATTCCTGAGATTGAGTGGTTTCGCGAGGCGTTTGACTGAGAGCGCAGTCGAAATCTGCCCCGAGTGATGTCATGTCCAGGTCACAGTCGCCAGTGACCCGGCCGCTCCGACGAGCAGCATCTCCAACGCAGGTTCAGTCGCTGCGAACCGACGCGTTTGAGGCGCGCGGCTAAGCGACGCGGAAGCGGTTCGAGCTTGTCAGGCGATCGCCAAATAACATAACTAACGCAACTAACGGTCTGGTTTTGCCGGTGTCTTCAAACTCGGGCCGCGGGTTAGCAAGGGGATCTAAAGTCTTCAGGTAGAGCGGCAGTGCAAGGATAGACGGGCCGTTGCCCCAACGGGCACAATCCGGGCACCGTGCGGGCGCCCATGCCCGCTATCGCACCTGACCAACGGCATCAACCTGCAGATACCGTTTGCTGACTCCGCGCCAGTAGATCAGCAGCCCAAACCCCGCAATTGCGAGACTCGCTGTATTGGCGACCCAGAAGCCGCGCGCGCCGGTCAGCCAGACGGGTATCGCGCCACCGACGTCGAACCCCAGCAGGTACCCGCCTCCCAGCCCCACGCCCCACAGCGCGACCGCATAAATCACGGTCGGCACCACGGCCACTTTATAGGCGCGCAACACGAACGCCGTGGTGACCTGCAGCGAATCGAACACGTGATAGAACGCCACGATCAAAACCAGCGGCATGGCAGCCGCCGCGACCTGCAGGTTCGGCGTATAGCCTTCGATGATGAGCGGCCGCAACACGAGCAGCATCAGCGCATAGCAGCAGGCGATCAGCACCGCCATCAGGATGCCGTGCCGCGACAAGGTGCGCGCCGCCTCGTGACGATGCGCGCCGAGCGCCTGGGCGACGAGCGTGGATGCGGCAATGCCGATCGACAAGGGTGTCATGTACAGCACCGCGCCGACATTGCCCGCAATCTGATGGCCCGCCAGCGTGGTCGTGCCAAAGCGCGCAATGAAGAGCGCCATGAAGGTGTACGACGTGACCTCGATCAGGTACGAGAGCCCCATCGGAATGCCGAGCCGCAACTGCGCCGCCTGACGCCTCCAGACCGGCCAGCAGAAGTGCGAAAAGATCGCGAGTTCACGGAACACATCGAGTTTCGTCAGCAGCAGCATGCCGACAATCGCGAGCGTCCAGTTGATCGTGATACTGGCGAGCGCGCAGCCCGGACCGCCGAGCGCGGGCACGCCGAGGCCACCGAAGATCAGCCAGGTGTTGAGCGGAAACTTGAGCAGCAGGGCGCCGATCTGCAGGATCATCACGAGCCGCGGCTGGCCGAGCGCATTGGTCAGCGAACTGTAGACGCGGAACACCAGACTGGCGGGCAAACCGAAGGCGAGGATCTGCAGATACGCGAGCGTGCGTTCATGCAGCGCGGCCGGGACACGGGCGAGCCGCAGCACGGGCCCTGGAAAATACAGGATCAGGAAGCCGATTGTCATCAGCGCCAGCGCAAGCCACAGCGACTGACGGACTTCCTCGCCGATCTCGCTATAGCGGCGCGCGCCGTGCAATTGCGCGGCAATCGGCTGGAGTGCGGTGAGAATGCCGGTGAGGCCGATATAGACCGAGATGTAGATCGACGAGCCGAGCCCGAGTGCGGCGAGATCGACCGCGGAATAGCGGCCGACCATCGCGGTGTCGATCACGCCGAACGCAATGATCGCCAGTTGACCGATCAGCACCGGCCATGCGAGCTCGGCGATCTTTCGTGCGTCGGCGAACATGATCAGTCCGGCCGGGCCGGAGCGGCTTGTTTGGGACGCCACGCGCGATGCTTCGCGACCGGCGGCTTCGGACGATCGATTCGCACGTACAGGCGGAAGCGCTCGTCGCGGTCGGCGACCCGGCGGCCTTCCCACACCAGCTTCCAGACGAAGTTCGACATCGAACTGGGTTCGCCGTAGTCCTGCGTGTCCTGGCGCAGGATCACGTCGCAGTCCTGGTCGAACGCAAAATGCATATGGCCGAAGTACGCAAACGTGGCGATCTGCGCGTTGCCGAGGCGGACCGGCGAAATGCAGGTGTAGTCATCCGGCAGATGCGTCGCAATCTGCTCGGCCACGTCCTTGTAGGTCCGGCTGTAGTTGACGACCGGCAGCCACAGCGTCATCAGCAGCACCCACATCAGCGTGGTGCCGGCGCTGGAGAGCACCACGCTACGCCACAGGACCTTCGGATGCCGCGCGAGGCGCCAGCGGACCAGCACGAACCAGCACACGGTGACCGCTACCGCGCACACGAACGACAGAATCTTGAATTGCGGCACGAAGCCGGGCGCAAGACGCGCCAGGTTGCGGGCAAGCGGATGCGGGAAGCCGGTCAGCCCCGCCACGTAGACCAGCCACACAAACGTGCCGAGGATCGTGAAGCTCAGCAGCGCGAACCAGTCGATTGCGTTGATCGCGCCGCGCTTGAGCGTCGGCAGCGCAAAGGTGGCGAGTACCGCGAGGGCCGGCAGCAGCAGCATGTAGAGCTGATTGGTCTGGTGGCTCTGGATCACCACGAGGATCAGGAGCGGCGTGATCACCGAGAGCGGAATGGCGACGTGCGGTGCGCGCCGCAGCCCCGACCAGCTGAACCACGACCAGATGGCGAGCGGCCACGCGGGCCAGGTGAACAGCGGCAGGTTTTTCAGCGCATAGCGCGCCACCGACCCCACCGATCCGGGCGGACCTGCAAACGCGTTGAGGCTGCTGTGCACCCATTGGTTGAGGTACCAGACGGCGTCGTCCGGGTATCTGGCCAGCGCGGCGACGGGCCACGCCACCGTCAGCACCAGTGCGACCGGCAGGCCCGCTAGCAGCAGCCAGCGCGAGCGCGTCTCGGGGACGATCACCATCATTGCCAGCGTACCGATCAGCAATGCGCCCACCAGCACCGGATTGCTTGCCAGCGCCACGAGTCCGATGGCGATACCCCAGGTCAGCGCGCCCTGGATGGGTTTGTCGATCATCCGCACGAGGCCGTAGACGAGCATCGCGATGCAGACGAACTGCGCCAGTTGCGGCGTCGTTTCGTGACCACGTTCGGCGAGGCCGAAGCAGGCGAGCAGGATCAGCAGCGCGCCGTCGGCAAGGGTGCGGCCGTAGTCGCGCGGCTCCGGCTCGCCGCCGAATGCATATTTAAAGGGCTGCACCTCGGCGCGACGGCCGAGCAGATAGGCGGCGTACCAGACGAACGCGCAGGCGCCGCAGAACAACAGGCCGGTGAACACGCGCGAGGCGTTGCTGGCGTCGACCCATGGCGACAGCGCGCGGATGGCGCTCGCGCCCAGCCAATAGCTGAGCGGGCCGTTTTCGGTCAGGTACTTGCCGACCAGATTCGGCAGCAGCCAGTCGTGCAGGCCGCCGTTGGCCATGGTCCACATGACGCCGAAGCCGGCCGCATCCTCGTTCTTCCACGGGTCACGGCCAAACAATCCAAACGACGCATAAACAATACAGATGGTGAGCAGCAGCCAGCGCGGCAGGGCACTTGTAGCGGAGGCAGTGAGGCGAACGACTGGTCTCATGCGGATATGTGATTCTCGGATTAGCGCGTGGGCCGGCAGAGGGCGGAGTGCCCGCCAGCATGGCCGATTCGCAGCATCCGGCATTGTAGACGGGCCGCACGCGGCACGTCACGGTCAGTAACAGCGCGCAATGTTTGGCTGTGCCGTTGTAACCACGCGCGGATAGTCAGGACATGAGCAGCGCGCAAGCTTATCTGCGGCTGAACCAGGTGACAAAAAAGGGCAGCTTACGCTGCCCTTCTGTGCTGGTGCCTGAACACCCGTCCGGCTTGCAACCGGTGACGCGGCGCGAATTACTTCGCTGCCTTGCCGGTAGCGCGCGTGCCGAACTTCTTGTTGAACTTCTCGACGCGGCCTGCCGTGTCCATGATCTTTTGCTGACCGGTGTAGAACGGATGCGATTCCGACGACACTTCAATCTTCGCGAGCGGGTACGTCTTGCCTTCGAATTCGCCGGTTTCGCGCGTCTGGATGGTCGAGCGGGTCACAAACTTGAAGTCGATCGACATGTCGATGAAAAGGACTTCGCGGTAATTGGGGTGAATGCCTTCTTTCATGGTCTTTCCTATAGTCTGGCGGTAGCCAACCCGCGTGCAGCCGCTGGAGCGGAAGCATTTTGGCGCGAGCCACTTGCCTAAGGTCGAAAAACGGCGATTATGCCAGAAAATCAGCTGGTTGACGAATTTCCCGGAGGTTTTTTGCCGCGGACGGACGGCTGCGCGGCGGCTGATGCGGCTTTCCATGCTGTCTGGCTTTGCAGTGCGCCCACCCGCGCCGGGTCCTGCCGGTAATAGCGGGCGAGCAGCCGGTAAAGTTCAGGATATTCCGCTTCGAACGCGTGGGGCTGGACGAACAGCGCCTCGCTGCAAACCGCAAAAAATTCCGATGGATGGTCCGCCGCGTACGGATCGATCAGCGACGCGCGCTCGAAGCGCGCCCAGCGCCGGTCCGAGATTGCGTCGACCCTGGCACAGAAATGGTCGTAGGCATGGTCGAATACCTGCGCCCATGCGCCTGCGTCGAGCGGCGCGTGCCAGCGGCGAAAGAGCGGCGGGTGGCCGTCCGCTTCGCCCGTCAGCATGTCGATCTTGTGCGCAAATTCGTGGATGACGACGTTGTACGCGTCCGAACCATCCGTCATCTGAGCGTCTTCCCAGGACAGCACCACGGGACCGCCTTCCCAGGCTTCGCCGCTGGCATCGTGCTCGACTTCGTGGATCACCCCGTCTTCGTCCTCCACCGTCTTGCGGATCACGAATTCGCCCGGATACACGATCACGCCGACCCAGCCGCGATATAGATCCAGCCCCAGGTTGAGCACCGGCAGGCAGGCTTGTGCGGCAATCGCGACGGTCATGGCGTCGGTCAGTTCGAGTTCGTGCGCGGTGGAAAACTCCTTTTGCGCGAGAAACAGGCTGGTCAGCTCGCGCAGCCGGGCGAGGTCGGCACCTTCGAGGTGAGCGAGAAACGGCAGGCCGGCGAGTGTCGCCTGCCAGAGCGGTTCGTCGATCGGATGGTTGCGCAGCGCGCGATCGCGGCGGCGCGAGTCAAACCATTGGGTAAGTTTCGATAGCATCGCTTAGTCGATCTGTTTTTGCCGCGCGGCGGACGGGCTGACGCGTACGGCTACGTCAACCGGATTGTAGAAGCCGTTGTCAGCGCGACGAAGGTATTCTGGAACGCCGGATTGAACGGCATCACTCCGCAATCCGCGTGATGCAGCGCTTGCCGGTGCTTCTCGATAAGGATCACGGACGCGGTCGAAAACGAAAATCGTCGATTGACGAACGATGCCCGTGAGCCGCTAGTCGGGCGTGAACGCGTCGATAGCGAAGATTCTAAAGGTCAGATAGGCGACCGGGAACACGATGAGCAGCAACAGCTGGCCATGCGGCAGCAACGGAACGATCAACGCGGCTTCGCCGACTCCCGGCAGCATGCGCGTCATCCATGCTTCAGGAAGCGTGGCGACCGAGAAGTCGGGCACGGTCCGCTTCATTTTGCGGATTGAGTTCTCCTCGATGTATGGAATACGGCTTGTATGCGTTATCGGATGGACTGATTCAATTAGGGATTGTGAGTGTTTCGCACCTTGATGATTCGAAACGATGACGTGTAATTTTTCATCACATTCATTTATTTTTGTCGTTTAACTTGAAAATATAAATATGAAACGCTACAACACTCTTGTCGGAAGAGCTGGCACTTCGAAATAATCTTTCAGGGCCGGGAGAAGAGGTGTCGAATAAAATTCGCGAAAATGCAATTCACCTTCGGGGTGGTTTTTCGCGGGACAGCAGGCGGGTGTTCGTTGGTTAAATGGTAAACCATCGATGAATCAAATAATAATTGTCACGGGGAGTTGTTGTGTGATACGAAACTGAAGAAAATCGCTGGCTGGTAGCGGAAGATTCTGGTTGTTCGTTCACCTGAGACGCGACGAGGTCGACTTATTTGAATTGAACCGGCAATGTTCCAACGGGCGGTTCGACAAGCCGGCTCAGTTAATGAAAAGTAACTGAGCAGAGGTCGATTGCACAATCTGGTGACAATGATGGAGTGTCACATTGCACTTGTGAGTCGTACAGCTACTGGAAACGTGCTCACTCGGATAAACGAATTGTGTAAGAGACGAAGGCTGGTGGCATTTGGTCATAAGGCCTTCGGTCGGCGAGGAGGTCACGCAGGATCACGAAGAGAAATGAATCATGAAAAGTACACTTACTATCGTTTCAATGGGATATCTAGGACAACGCCGCTCTGCTGTGAGTGGGACGTACCTGCTAGGCAACGGGTACCGTAGTTTCAACCCGATCATCCGGCGTTTCAACCTGTGGGATAGGGCGAGCCCGTTTGGCGTTGGCGGAGCGCACGGTTATGGATACTGCTCTGGGGATCCCGTGAATCAGGCTGATTCGTCGGGGCAAGGGCCGTTTCTTGACCTCCTGATTGGGCTTGGGGCGGCTATCGGACGAAACGCACGGCGCGCCGGCGTGGCTGACGCGGGTGCGGCGGCC
>NZ_DASXHA010000151.1:0-10452 GCF_036488795.1 Paraburkholderia sp. | reverse complement strand
TCGCCGGATCGGTGCTCATCGTGACGCCATTGTCCATCTGTGCATAGGCTGTACCCGTCAGGGCAGTGAGGGAAACCAGGATCGCCAGGGACACTTTCTTCATCGTTACCTCCGTAGAGTGGTTGTGGCCGAGTATTGCCTGTCCGATCAGGAAGGACAATGCATTCTAGCCAGCAATATCCGCTCCAACGGAGGCCCTGTTACAGTTTTGACAGATAGTTACATCCAGTTACGTTTGGCCGCTGTCGACGCCTGGAACCGGGCTGCCTTCCCGCCGAAGTTCGGCCGCCGGTGTGTCGCCCGGGTGGGGCATGCGTGAACGCCCGACGAATCGGCCCCACGCCTCGTCTCCTGTGCGCCGGCGTTGACCACAGAACGCCGGCCAAGGTGGTCCGCAGAATTGCATGGGATTCCTGATCAACGGAGGCTTTTGCGACATGCCTGCGTGTACAGCCACAAGCCACCATCCACCATCAGAACCATCCGATCATCCGGTACACGTAAAATTGTGCAATGCCTATCAATTCGTGGAGTGCAATTTCCGCGTTGACGAGGTTGCCATAGCGCGGCAGCAAACCAACCCGTATGTGCCGCGCGTTGGAGACGACCGGCTGGGGCATCAGTCCGAAACGATGGAAGTCGAGCAACGCGCGCGGCATCTGGTAAGCCGAGGTTACGAGGATCACGGAGTCATAGCGGTGTTCCTGCAATAGTCCGGCAACGTTGCGGGCGTTTTCGTAAGTCGTGAGGCTGTGGTTCTCGAGGATGACGTTCGTGGCGGGAACCTCCTGTTGCACCAGATAGGGCAGATAGTTATCCGCCTCCGGGACTTCATGTCGCTGCGGGTTGCCGCCGCTAATGATGACATCGCAGTCGTATCCGTCGTTTTTACATGCCTTGTAGAGCCCGGCGCTCGTCGCGATACGCGCGAATGCATCGCGCCGCGGCACCAGCCTGTGATTGTCGTCGTACACGGTGCCGCATCCCAGCATGACAATCGCGGTACGCGGGCCATAGGCGGCGTATGCGACGGAGGGCGCGCCGCGCTGGGCCAAAGCCAGCAACGGGGCGCTCAGCCAGCCGGCGGCAAGCAGCCAGAAAAACGTCACGCAGGCAACGGCGAGGGAAACCCGATGACGCCGCGTTAGCACAAATGCTGCAAAAAAAAGCGCCAATAAAGTGAATAGAATCAATTTAAATGGGGTAACGTATGGTTTTCGGGGCAATTCCATGCTGTTGCCATCGCGCCGCTTCGGGCGCATCGCAGGCACATGGAAAGAACGCTAACACGAGGTTCGTTTCGGGGTGCCCAAACAAGGAATAACAGGCAGCGCCTGGCGGGAATGGGTGGCATAGCGCCACCGTGGTGAGGTTTTTCCGTGGGGTGGGTGCTAAGCGCGTCACTGGTGGCGCGGTGATGTGCGGCGCAAAGATGTGTCATGGCTGCACTTTAAGAAAGAAGTGAGATGACCACGTATTCCAACGAAGCAGTTCTTGAAGCGCTGCGGCGGGCGCAATATCGCCAGGTCCCATGGGCCAGACGGCCAGGCGTATTCGAATATTTGCGTGCGCTCGGCTTGATGGAAACCGTGCGGCAACGGACCGTCGCTCCCGCGCCTGGTTTTCATGCGCCGGTCGACATCGCTGTACTGACCGACCGCGGCCGCGCCGAGTTCGCACGGCTCGAACGGGACGAGCGCTCCCTGACATGGACCACGCGGCGCATGAACGATTACGTCGCTGCGGAATTCCGTTCCAGCACGGCCGACCTGGAAGTCCGTCCCTAGCGGTTCGGCAGTGTCCTTAGGAAGGTCTGATGTGCCGGCGCGGCGCGCCGGTGCAACGGCATTTGTCCGCGGTCCGTTTTCCCTTGCGTCCGTGTTCCGGCGCTTCCCGCAGCTTCCTCATCTGATCCCTGCAGGCAAAGAAGCGGCAAAAAAAAGCCCGTATCGCAAGGATACGGGCGTACCGGAATTACTACTGCCACGCTGTGCTAATGGCATAGATGAGACTGGCCGGGTGGCGGGTGGTTCCCACAATGTTTCGCTCAACCGTGTGTCGGTTCCGGTGGCGTGCCATAACGCAGGCCTAGCGGCGACGGGTCGGATCTTCCCGCTGTTGTTCCGGTCGCGCCCGCACGTTGCTCGCAATGTCGCCACGTAAATCGCCGCGCGGAGTAGGAGGGGTAAAGTCGCGCACCCGTTCTCCCTGTTGCCAGGCATCGAGCGACGCGGTCCGGTCAGGCCGCCAGTTCCATTCCTGTGGCCGTTGCTGCGAGAAAGCTGGTGCGGCAATCAATGAAACGACAATGCCGCACAGAAGCAGTGACATTGGTTTCATGCTGGGCTCCCGTCAACCCCCAAGACTCGGGGTCATTTGCATACTCATAAGGTATGCCAAGGAGCGAAAGCACGCTGTAAGTAATCGTAAATGGATGTTTCATTGCGTGTCACCTATCCGGCAGGCCTGCAAAGGACCG
This sequence comes from Paraburkholderia sp., assembly GCF_036488795.1. Taxonomy (GTDB): domain Bacteria; phylum Pseudomonadota; class Gammaproteobacteria; order Burkholderiales; family Burkholderiaceae; genus Paraburkholderia. Next base: position 7,973 of record NZ_DASXHA010000151.1, on the reverse strand, counting down.
TTTGCGTGGAGAGGTGAGGCGGCAAGCCGCGCGCGGAGGTCTGCGTAGCCGGCCGACGGGTGCGGCGCTGCTCCAGATCCGGGCGCCAGATGCGCGCCGGGCGCCTATAAAGGCGCCCGGCGGGGGACAAACAGGTGGTCAAGCCATCTTGACCGGTGCGCGCCAGGATTCCGGATTGGTCCAGAAGGCGCCCCGCAGACGGTCGCGGCTCGGTGGTGCGGGTGGTTTGGCCGCCGTCGCGCCAATCCGGCCGCGCAGCGAAATTTCACGGCCGCTCGTGCCAAGTCGCTTGACTATTTCGGCGAGCGTACCATCGGCTTGCCACTCGTCAAAACGGCGGCGGCAGGTCGGCGGAGAGGGATAGCGTCCGGGAAGCTTGGACCAGCCTTCACCTGTGGACAGCACCCAAAGAACCGCATTGACAACCGCGCGCGCTTCCACGCGTGGCCGGCCGCGTCGTTCGCTCCGTGCTGGCTCCGCACAGAACAACGCCTCGACCAGCGCCCACTCGTTATCTCTCAAATCGTCGAACAGCATCATGTCTCACCTCAGCGAAGCTAACTCCGGTGCGCTGCCCCGCGCCGCGCACTCTCCATGCACTCAATCGCGAGTGCCAGGCGGGGTCGGGCTTGCCACGGTCTGGTTGTGCAGTCAGGTCCATGGCGCCGACCCTGTGCGCAATCAAATGCACGAAGCGTGCCATCTTGTTGAATTCTTCCTCGAAGCCCGTTATTCCGGGCCAGCGCGGGCGTTAGTCAGGGGCGTATAAGAATCCAAAAAAGCCGTCTCGCAAATCGGGACAATCACCAATCTTGTGCAATCAGGCCCGCGCAGCGTGCGTTTGCGCCTTCTTGCCGCATTGCAGCGAAATGATCATTCAGGTGTGCTGCGCGCGTAGAACCAATAGAATGCTCATCAAATGGCATTATTGATGAGACTCCGGGATGAATGTCACGCTGCGCCAGCTAAGGGTTTTCATTGAGGTCGCGCGCTTGCAGAGCTTTAGCCGCGCGGGCGACGAGATCGGTCTCACGCAGTCGGCGGTGAGCCGCTGCGTGCGAGAACTGGAAGGGGAGATCGGCCTCAAGCTGATCGACCGGACTACGCGCGAGGTGCAGCTGACGGACGTGGGCGGCAATCTCGTCTCCAGCGTCTCACGTCTGCTGACGGACCTGGACGACGCGCTGCGCGAGATTCGCGAGATCGGCGAACAACGGCGCGGGCGCGTCGTGGTGGCGGCCAGTCCCACGGTGGCTTGCCGGCTGATGCCGCAAGTGGTGGCGGCGGCCGGCCAGCAGTTTCCCTATATCACGCTGGGGCTGCGCGACGATGTGCAGAGCGACGTGGTGCGCAAGGTCAAGTCGGGGGAGGTCGACTTTGGCGTCATCATTGGACCGTTCACGGCGGACGATCTGCTCAGTGAGCAACTCATGACCGATTCGTTTTGCCTCGTGTCGCGCGCCGACCATCCGCTGGCCGCCAAACAGCAGGTCGCATGGTCGGATCTGGAGGGACAGCGGCTCGTCATGCTCGACTACGCGTCAGGTAGCCGTCCGATCATTGATGCCGTGATGAATGCGCACGGCGTGAGCGCCGACGTCGTGCAGGAGCTGGGACATTCGGCTACCGTGTTCGGCCTGGTGGAGGCGGGGGTCGGCGTGAGCGTGCTGCCGTGGCTTGCACTGCCGCTGCCGGCCGACGCGTCGCTGGTGGCGCGCCCGCTGGTGCCGCGCGCCGAGCGGACCGTCGAGCTGGTGCGGCGGCGCGACCGCTCGCTGTCGCCAGCGGCGGAGGCGGTGTGGGGGCTGATCCGCAAGTTGCCCGCGCGGGCCGAAGATTTGGGGTAGGAGGCGCTGACCGGCCGCATCGGGTCGTGGTCCTCGGCGCGCGGCGTCGCGTCCCTAAAAGGCGCCGCAGGCTAAACTATCGGCTTTTCCGACCTGACCTACCCTGGATCTCTTGATGAGCGAATCGGATCTGCCTGTCCCACTCTTGCCCCATGCACGCGACGCAGTACGCGCATTGCGACCTTCCCAGATTCGCGAAGTGGCGAACGCCGGGTTCGGCGTCGAGAATGTGCTGCCGTTCTGGTTCGGAGAATCCGACCGGATCACGCCGGAATTCATTCGCCAGGCGGCGAGCGATGCGCTTGCCGCGGGCGCGACCTTCTATACGCATAACCTTGGCATCGCGCCGTTGCGCGCGGCGCTCGCCGACTATGTCGCGCGCCTGCACGGTCCGACTTCCTTCGAGAACGTCGCCGTCACGAGCGCCGGCGTCAATGCATTGATGCTGGCTGCGCAACTGGTGGTGGGGGCGGGTGACCGCGTGGTCGCGGTTACACCGCTGTGGCCGAATCTGGTCGAAATCCCGAAGATCCTCGGTGCGCACGTCGAGACCGTCGCGCTCGGCTATGGTGCGCAAGGCTGGACGCTCGACCTGGAGCGCCTGCTCGCCGCGTTGACGCCGGACACCAAACTGCTGTTGCTCAACTCGCCGAGCAATCCGACTGGCTGGGTCATGAGCGCCGCAGAGCAGCGTGCCGTGCTCGAGCATTGTCGCCGGCTCGGGATCTGGATCGTTGCCGACGAAGTCTACGAGCGTCTCTACTACACGGCCGACGTCGATACGGCCGCCGTGGAGACGGCAGCCGGCGCGTCCCGCACGGCCCCTTCGTTCCTCGATCTGGCGGCTCGCGACGAGCGCGTGATTTGCGTGAATTCGTTTTCGAAGGCATGGCTGATGACTGGCTGGCGGCTCGGCTGGATCGTCGCACCGGCCGCATTGATGGACGATCTCGGCAAGCTGGTCGAGTACAACACTTCGTGCGCGCCGGCTTTCGTCCAGCAGGCGGGCCTCGCTGCCGTCCAGCAGGGCGAACCGTTCACCCGCCAGCTGGTAAGCGAGCTCAAAACCTCGCGCGATCATCTGGTGAGGGCCTTGTCGGCGTTGCCCGATGTAGATGTGAAGGCGCCGCCGGGCGCGATGTATCTGTTCTTTTCGCTGCCCGGCGCGACGCACAGCCTGGCGTTGTGCAAGGCGCTGGTGCGCGAGGTCGGCCTGGGCGTGGCGCCCGGCAGTGCCTTCGGTGCCGAAGGCGAGGGTTTCGTACGCTGGTGCTATGCATGCGACACCGCACGGCTCGATGCGGGCGTGGCGCGTCTGAAGCAATTCCTGACTACGCACGCTAGTTGAAATGTGGATGTGAGCGTCGCAGCGCAGAAGCGGGCAGCCATCTTGCCGGTCTTTTGCGCCTGATTGGCAGGGATCGGCGCCCGCGGGCGGAATCGGCGGGATTTCGTCTTTACGCACCCATTGTTTTTGCGTAATATGGCGTTCAGTCACGCGATTCCCTTCAGGAATATCGCTGCTCCGTCCGGCTGGGTATGGCTCGATTGCCTGTTTCGCCTCCCCCCGGTGCGTGCTCCCATCAATATGACCGATCAGAATCGGGCGAGCGCGTCTTCAGTTCCAAATCGTCTGTTTGATCCGGTTCTTTGACCACAGGGTCTGACCTAGCTGCATGAATACCCAAGAGGCGAAGATCGTCCTCGAGACTGCCTTGATCTGTGCGCAGGAGCCTTTAAAGCTCGCTGAGTTGCGTAAGCTCTTTGCCGACGGCGTGTCGGCAGATACGGTTCGCACATTGCTCGAAGACCTGAAGCAGGACTGGTCTGGGCGTGGTGTCGAACTGGTCGGGCTGGCGTCGGGCTGGCGCTTTCAAAGCAAGCCTGCGATGCGTTCGTATCTGGATCGTCTGCATCCCGAGAAGCCGCCGAAATATTCGCGCGCCGTTCTCGAGACGCTGGCGATTATTGCGTATCGGCAACCGGTCACGCGCGGCGATATCGAAGAGATTCGCGGCGTCACGGTGAACACACAGGTCGTCAAGCAACTCGAGGATCGGGGCTGGATCGAAGTGATCGGCCATCGTGACGTGCCGGGACGCCCGGCGCTGTATGCGACCACGCGTCAGTTTCTCGACGACCTCGGATTGAGGGCGCTCGACGAGTTGCCGCCGCTGGACGATCCGTCGGCGCAACTGAACGTCGATCTGCTCGGTCAGGGCGCCATCGAGTTTGCCGACGCTAACGCACAGACCGACGGCGACGCGTCCGTCGCGACGGCGGAGGGTGAGGCGGGTGAGGCGATTGCGAGCGACGCAGACAGCGCCGTTCAAGGCGACGCGCCGCACGCTGAAGCGTCTGGCGAAACGTCGCTCGACACGTTGGCGAGCGAAGAAGCCGCGTTCGTTGAAGAGCCCGTGGCGGCTGCATTGAATAGTGCGCATGGCAGCGTCGAACCCGTGCCGACTGAGCGGACCGAAGGTGCCGCAGGACACGTCGGTGACGCGTCCGTTGACGCAGCGGCGCAGGTAGCCACGCAGGCAGGAACGGAATTAGCTGAGGGTGAACAGACGCCGGGCCACGCGGGACACCATCCTGCTGGCGACGGACAGGTCGCGCAGGCGGCCCCGGCGTCCGAAGAAATTTATGCAGAACCGCACGTGGAAGCCGCCGAAAGCGCCGCTCTGCGTGCACCAGATCAGGAGCCGGTCTCCCAGGCCGATCCCGCAATACCCGCGCACGATTCGGGCGAACTCCGCAGCACGGAGCACGCCGTTGAATCGAACCCGACACGTGTGGCGCACGACGATTCAGAAGATCGCCGCGCTGCTGCACAGGACGCCGGCGTTCTGACCGACGACGAAAAAGAGTCGCGCAGCGCCTGACGTAACCGAACTTTTGCCGCGCCCGCAATGGGCGCGCGCGACCTGACATTTTGAGGTTGTTTTGACTGATACCCACGACACCGATTCGTCCGAATCCGAGCACGCCGTGCACTCCGCACGCGCCGGCGAAACGCGTACTTCACAAACGTCGGCAGGCGAGAGCGAGCGCCCGGCCCACGCCGAAGGCGCGGAGGGCGAAGACCGTCCGCGCCGTGGTCTGCGCCGCGGGCCGCGTAGCCTGATCGCGCGGCGGCGCGCGGGGGCGAAGGCCAAGGGTGCCGAAGGTGCGGCTCCCGAGCCGGTAGTGGCGGAAGCGCCGCCGGACGGTGAAGTCGTCGCACAGGTCCGCATGCCGCGCAAAGAACCGGGCGCGAAGGGCCAGGGGCCGCGCCGCAATGCCGGCGCGAAGCGCGAAGGCCGTGAAGGCGGTCAACCGCGTGAGGGTCGTGAACCTCGCGAATCCCGTGAAGGCGGTCAACCGCGCGAAGGTGGCCGCGCACGCCAGAACAACCGGCGCGGCGGTGAGGCGCCGGTAGTGGCTGCAACGCCGGACGCCAATCAGGACGATTTGTTCTCGTACGTGACGTCGCCCGCATTCGATGCTGACAACAGCACCACCGGCGGCGTGCGCGCCCCGATGCTGCGCCGTGGCAAGCCGGTTGCGCCGAAGCGCGTACTGTCGCCGGACGACGACGCACCGAAGCTGCACAAGGTGCTCGCCGAAGCCGGCATGGGATCGCGCCGGGATATGGAAGAGCTGATCATCGCCGGGCGGGTGTCCGTCAACGGCGAACCGGCGCATATCGGCCAGCGCATCATGCCGACCGACCAGGTCCGCATCAACGGCAAGCCGGTCAAGCGCAAGCTGCAAAACAAGCCGCCGCGCGTGCTGCTGTACCACAAACCGACTGGCGAAATCGTCAGTCACGCTGATCCGGAAGGCCGTCCGTCGGTATTCGACAAGCTGCCGCCGATGAAGACCGCCAAGTGGCTCGCGGTCGGCCGGCTCGACTTCAATACCGAAGGTCTGCTGATGCTGACCACCTCGGGCGATCTGGCGAACCGTTTCATGCATCCGCGCTACAGCGTCGAGCGTGAATATGCCGTGCGCGTGGTCGGCGAGCTGGCCGAAGGCATGCGCCAGAAGCTGCTGCACGGCGTCGAACTCGAAGACGGTCCGGCGAATTTCCTGCGCATCCGCGACGGCGGCGGCGAAGGCACCAATCACTGGTATCACGTCGCGCTGGCCGAAGGCCGTAACCGCGAAGTGCGCCGCATGTTCGAGGCGGCCGGCCTGATGGTCAGCCGCCTGATCCGTACGCGGCACGGTCCGATCTCGCTGCCGAAGGGGCTCAAGCGCGGCCGCTGGGAAGAGCTGGAAGACAATCAGGTGCGCAGCCTGATGGCGTCGGTAGGTCTGAAGGCCACCAGCGAAGAGAAGGGCGGCCGTGGCGCGGCGCCCGAGCGCAAGCAGCCTGATCCCATGCAGACGTCGATGGGCTTCATCAACCGCGAGCCGGTTCTGATGTCGCACGGCCGTTTCGACCAGCAGCAACCGCGCGGCGGCCAGCGCCGCGGCAGTGCAGGCGGTTTCGGCGGTGGCGCGGGCGGTGCGGGTGGCTTTGGCGGCGGCCACGGTCGCGGCGCGAGCCGTGGCGCCGGCGGTGGCTTTGCGGGGCCGATGAGCAGCGGCGGCGGTTCGAGCTTGCCGCGTGGCGGACGTGACATTGATGGCAATCGCGCGCCGTCGGGCAGCGGCAATCGTCCGGCCGGCAAGCGGGCTGGCGCCAGCGGCGGTAATCCGGGCAACGCCGGTGGCCGCGGCCCGGGCGGCGGCAATCGCGGCGGCAATGCCAACCGTACGGGCGGCGGCAATCCGAACGCGGGCGGCGCCAATCGGGGCGGTCCGCGTGGCCGTTCGCGCAGCCGCTAGGCGACGCGGCATTGCCGACCGGGTCGCACGGCGTCAAGGCGTGCGCCGCCCGGTCGGAAAGTGCACAAATCCGGGGTGGGGCCGAGGTCTTGCGCAACGCGCCTGTTGCCTCCATCTGGCGGAAAGATTGCAGTGAAATCAAGCGGAAATGCGCTTCTCACGCGCGTCTGCGGTTTGCGTTTGTCCTGAAAAATGGCTACAATCGCAGAGTCGCTGGGCGTGCGGCTTTTCATGTGCGGCTCAGATGCGACCACCGGCAATAAGATGATGGGCGTTTCGCCCATTTTTTTTTGCCGCTTCAGTTTGTGGTTCGGCATCTCGGGTAGCACGAACGTGCGCCGGCTTGGCGCGCTGCCCGCATAGGTGTTTGCAAGAAAACCCGGCAGGCTCGCCGCGCGAACATCTTAGAGGGTACTGTGCAACTGACGGAACTGATTGAAACCACGGTCGTGGGACTCGGCTACGAGCTCGTCGATCTCGAGCGCACCGGGCGCGGCATGTTGTGTATTTATATCGACCAGCCGGCCGGCATTGCAATCGAAGACTGCGAGAAAGTCACGCGTCAGCTCCAGCACGTTCTGACGGTCGAAAATATCGATTACGAGCGGCTTGAAGTATCGTCGCCGGGGCTCGACCGCCCGCTGAAGAAACTGGCGGATTTTGAACGCTTCGCAGGCAGTGAAGTCGTTATCACATTGAAAAAACCATTGGACGGACGGAAATCGTACCGGGGCATCCTGCATGCTCCGCAAGGCGAAACGATCGGTCTGGAATTTGAAGGGAAGGAAGGCGCTGCGATGCTCGATTTCACGCTCGCGGACATGGATAAAGCACGCCTCGTTCCGAAAGTTGACTTTAGGAGCCGCAAACAATGAGTCGCGAAGTGTTGATGCTGGTGGATGCGCTGGCACGCGAGAAGAACGTCGACAAAGACGTGGTATTTGCCGCGCTCGAAGCGGCTCTCGCTTCGGCCTCCAAGAAACTCTTCGAAGAAGATGCGGACATCCGCGTCCATATCGACCGTGAAAGCGGCGAGCACGAAACGTTTCGCCGCTGGAAAGTGGTGCCGGACGAAGCCGGTCTGCAAGAGCCGGATCAGGAAATCCTGCTGTTCGAAGCGCGTGAGCAAAAGCCCGAGATCCAGCTCGACGAGTTCATCGAAGAACCGGTGCCGTCAATCGAATTCGGCCGGATCGGCGCGCAGGCCGCCAAGCAGGTGATCCTGCAGAAGGTGCGCGACGCCGAGCGCGAGCAGATCCTCAACGACTTCCTGGAGCGCGGCGAAAACATCATGACCGGTACGGTCAA
>NZ_DASXHA010000131.1:0-47170 GCF_036488795.1 Paraburkholderia sp. | reverse complement strand
AGCTCGACCGTGTTGCCGTTCAGCAGCTTCAGCGTTTCGCCCTTGCGGCCCCAGCGCACGTCCATGCTGCCGTGGATCTTGTTCAGATCGAACACGTGCGACGGACGGCCGAGTTCAAGCATCACATAGTTCGAAATATCGACCAGCGCGGAGATGCTACGTTGACCCGAACGTTCGAGGCGCTGCACCATCCATTGCGGCGACTTCGCGCGCGCGTTCACGCGGCGAATCACCCGTCCCGAGAAACGGCCGCACAGATCCGGCGCGGAGATCTTCACCGGCAGCGTTTCGTTCAACGTGACCTTGACCGGCTTGATCTCGAGCGGGCGCAGTACTGCGCCGGTAATCGCCGACGTTTCGCGCGCCACGCCGAACACCGACAGACAGTCCGCCTTGTTCGGCGTCAGCTTGATTTCGAAGACGGTATCGTCGAGGTTCAGCGTCGCGCGAATATCCTGGCCAACCGGCGTATCTTCCGGCAGGATCATCAGGCCACTATGGTCTTCCGACAGCTTCAGTTCGCGCGCCGAGCACAACATGCCCTGGCTTTCCACGCCACGCAGCTTCGAGAGCCTGATCGCAAACGGCGCGCCGCCCTCTTCGGCCGGCGGCAGTTCGGCGCCCACCAGCGCGACCGGCACCTTGATGCCCGGCGCGACGTTCGGCGCACCGCATACGATCTGGAGCGTGGCGCCTGTGCCGGCGTCGACCTGACACACGTTGAGCTTGTCCGCGTCCGGGTGCTTCACGACCTCCAGAACGCGGCCGACAACGATCTTCCGGGTCGGCGGCGCGGCCGGCCGCAGCCCTTCGACTTCGAGGCCCGCCATCGTCAGCGCGTGCGATAGCTCGTCCGTCGTCATCTGCGGGTCGACAAAGCTTCTTAGCCAGGATTCCGGGAATTGCATGGTTCTGTGTACGTTCTGATCAGGTTAGTCCACGTCCGGCCGGTGCATCCGGTAACCACATTCTGGTCACCCGGCACCCTGCCGGTGGCACTGCTTGCGGCGCGCGCCTGCATCTGTGATGCCCGCGCGGCCGCCCTCGTTGCGCGTGACACGCGCAGTTGCGGCTTGAAGCGTTAAGCGAATTGCCGCAGGAAGCGCAGGTCGTTTTCAAAGAAGAGACGCAAGTCCTGCACGCCGTAGCGCAACATGGTCAGCCGCTCGAGACCGCTGCCGAATGCAAAGCCGATGTAGCGCTCCGGGTCGAGTCCCATGTTGCGGATCACCGTGGGGTGAACCTGGCCGGAACCCGAAATCTCAAGCCACTTGCCGGCGTTCTTGCCCGTTTCGAACAACATGTCGATCTCGGCCGACGGCTCGGTAAACGGAAAGTACGACGGACGAAAGCGTACCTGGATGTCGTCCCGTTCGAAGAATTTCTTGAGGAAGTCGGCGTAGACGCCCTTCAGGTCAGCGAAACTGACGTTCTCGTCGATCCACAGGCCTTCGACCTGATTGAACATGGGCGAGTGCGTGGCGTCGCTGTCCACGCGATACGTGCGGCCCGGTACGATCACCTTGATGGGCGGCGTATTGATGCGCGCATAGCGCACCTGCATTGGGCTGGTATGCGTGCGCAACAGCAGTTGCCGGCCGTCGGCATCTTTGCCGTCGACGTAGAACGTATCCTGCATCGAACGCGCCGGATGGTTTTCCGGGCTGTTCAAAGCGGTGAAGTTGTACCAGTCGGTTTCGATTTCGGGGCCGTCGGCCACGTCGAATCCAATGCTGCGGAAAATCTGTTCGACGCGTTCCCACGTGCGCATGACCGGGTGCAGACTGCCTGCTCCGATGCCGCGGCCGGGCAACGTGACGTCGATGGCTTCAGCGGCGAGGCGCTGGTTCAGGAGTGCGTCGGCAAGCGCCTGACGGCGCGCCGTCAAGGCGGCCTCAACCTGCTGCTTGACGAGGTTGATCCGCGCGCCTTCGGTCTTGCGCGTCTCGGGATCGAGTTTGCCAAGACCCTTCAACAGCTCGGTCAACGCACCCGATTTGCCGAGAAAGCGGGCTTTCTCGTTCTCGAGGGTGGTGACGTCGGAGGCTTGTTCGAAGGCTTTTTGCGCGTCAGCGACAATCTGGTCCAGATCCATTGATCCCATCATTTAAACGTCAGTGTTCAATCGATGCAAAACTGGTTCGACCAACAAAAAAGGGGCTCGGTGAGGAGCCCCGTTTTTGTTGCAGCGTCACCGAGACTACCGGATTTTCGCTGCAACGAACCACGCAGTTTTAATTGCCAAAAGCGCAATCAGGCTGCAACGGCGGCTTTCACCTGCTGAACGATCGCAGCAAAAGCAGCCTTGTCGAACACAGCCATGTCGGCCAGCACCTTGCGGTCAAGTTCGATCGAGGCCTTCTTCAGACCGTTGATGAACACGCTGTACGTCATGTCGTGCTGACGCACCGCCGCGTTGATACGCGTGATCCACAATGCACGGAACACACGCTTCTTGTTGCGGCGATCGCGGTAGGCGTACTGGCCTGCGCGCATGACCGCCTGCTTGGCGATGCGATAGACGTTATTGCGACGGCCGCGGTAACCCTTGGCCAGCTTGATGATCTTCTTGTGACGGGCCCGTGCGGTAACCCCACGTTTGACTCTAGGCATAATTAGCTCCTGTGAGTTTTAGTTAAGGGTTAAGCGAACGGCAGCATTGCGCGCACGGAGTTCAGATCGGAATCATGAACTGCCGTCGAACCGCGCAGATGGCGTTTGTTCTTGGTGGTTTTCTTGGTAAGAATGTGGCGCTTGAAGGCTTGACCGCGCTTGACGGTACCACCCGGACGCACCACGAAGCGCTTTGCAGCACTCTTCTTGGTCTTCATCTTAGGCATGACGAACAACTCCATTATTTGATGGATATGGGTGTGCGGTCGGCTTGAAAGCCATGACCCGCCCTTCGAAACCCATTCCACTTGGTATGCAGCTAGCCGATGTACCGGCCGCCGCTCTTTCAGGAAAGCGCCATTTGCATGGAGCGCATTCCGAAACCTGCTTTGCTCCGCCACACACGCGGCGAAGTACTGCTTCAATCCTGTTCGGCTCCGGCGCTCGCCTTGAGGCGCGCAGCCCGACAACCCAGCGATCCGGCAACTGCCGGAGCGCTGCTTACTTCTTTTTCTTCGGAGCAAGCACCATGATCATCTGGCGCCCTTCCATCTTCGGCATTTGCTCGACCTGACCGACTTCGTCCAGGTCAGTGCGCAGACGTTCAAGCATGCGCATACCGATTTCCTGGTGAGCCATTTCTCGGCCACGGAAACGCAACGTGATTTTCGTCTTGTCGCCATCTTCGAGGAAGCGGACGAGATTGCGCAGCTTGACGTTGTAGTCACCGTCGTCAGTACCCGGGCGGAATTTGACTTCCTTGACCTGGATGACCTTCTGCTTCAGTTTGGCCTCGTGCTGCTTCTTCGCTTCCTGGTACTTGAACTTGCCGTAGTCCATCAAGCGGCAAACCGGCGGGACCGCTTGCGGAGCGATTTCCACCAGATCCACGTCTTGCTGTTCCGACATCCGGAAAGCATCCGCGAGTTTCACGATGCCGAGCGGTTCGTTCTCGACTCCGACCAGACGCACCTCGGGTGCTGTAATTTCACCGTTGATGCGGTGCGCAGACTTATCAGTAGCGATGTTACGTTTCCTCTAAAAATTAAAAAAACGAGCCGCGCTGCCAGGTGGTTTACCTGAACGACTGCACGTCCTGGCGCAGACGCTCAATGAAGGCGCTGACGGGCATCACACCCATATCAACACCGCCACGGGCACGCACGGCTACCGTTTGGGCATCACGCTCTTTGTCGCCGACCACAAGGAGGTACGGGACCTTTTCCAGCGTGTGCTCGCGTATTTTATAGCTAATCTTCTCGTTGCGCAAATCGGCCTCTACTCTAACCCCTTGTTTTTGCAACGATTGGGCCAGAGATTGCGCATATTCGGCCTGACTTTCCGCGATATTCATCACCACCACCTGCATTGGCGCGAGCCATGCGGGCATCGCACCGGCATGGTGCTCGATCAGAATGCCGAGGAAGCGCTCCATTGATCCGACAATTGCCCGGTGCAGCATGATCGGGCGGCGACGGCTGTTGTCTTCCGCGACGTACTCGGCGCCAAGACGCTCCGGCAGCACCATATCCAGCTGCAACGTGCCGCATTGCCACGAGCGGCCAAGCGCGTCCTTGATGTGATATTCGACCTTCGGACCGTAGAAGGCGCCTTCGCCCGGCAGTTCTTCCCACGTGACGCCGCAGGCGGTCAGTGCGTCGCGCAGACCCTGCTCGGCACGATCCCACGTCTCATCGGTGCCGGCGCGCGCGTCGGGACGCAGCGACAGCTTGATCTCGACATTGTCGAAACCGAAGTCTTTATACACGCTCATGGCCAGCGTGTTGAACGCGATCGACTCGCTGATGAACTGGTCTTCAGTACAGAAAATGTGCGCGTCGTCTTGCACGAAACCCCGTACGCGCATTAAACCATGCAGCGCGCCCGACGATTCGTTGCGGTGACACGAGCCGAATTCCGCGTAACGCAGCGGCAGGTCGCGGTACGAACGCAGACCGTGATTGAACACCTGCACGTGACCCGGGCAGTTCATCGGCTTGATCGCGTAATCGCGCTTTTCCGATTCCGTCGTGAACATGTTTTCACGATAGTTCTGCCAGTGACCCGACGCCTCCCACAGCGAGCGGTCCATGATCATCGGCGTCTTGATCTCGAGATAGCCCGCGTCATTCACGCGCCGGCGCATGTACTGCTCGACCTGCTGCCAAAGCGTCCAGCCGCGCGGATGCCAGAACACCATGCCCGGCGACTCGTCCTGCATGTGGAACAGGTCGAGTTGCTTGCCGAGCTTGCGGTGATCGCGCTTCTCAGCTTCTTCGAGCATGTGCAGATACGCTTCCTGGTCTTCTTTCTTCGTCCAGGCCGTACCGTAAATACGCTGCAACTGTTCGTTCTTCGAATCGCCGCGCCAGTACGCACCGGCCACTTTCATCAGCTTGAAGACTTTCAGCTTGCCGGTGGACGGTACGTGCGGGCCGCGGCACAGATCCGTGAAGCCGCCGTGCGAATACAGCTTGATTTCGTCGGCAACGGGGATCGATTCGATGATCTCCGCCTTGTACTTTTCGCCAATGCTCTTGAAGTAGTCCACCGCTTCGTCACGCGATACCACGCGGCGCGAAACCGGCTCGTCTTTCTTCGAGAGTTCCTGCATGCGCTTTTCGATCTTTTCGAGATCTTCCGGCGTGAAGGGACGGTTGTACGCGAAGTCGTAGTAGAAGCCGTTGTCGATCACGGGCCCGATCGTGACCTGCGCCTCCGGATAAAGGTCCTTGACCGCGTAGGCAAGCAAGTGCGCCGTTGAGTGACGAATGATGTCGAGGCCGTCGGCGTCTTTTTCCGTGACGATCGCAAGCGACACGTCATGATCGATCAGCGCTGATGTGTCGACCAGTTCGCCATCAATCTTGCCGCCCAGCGCAGCCTTTGCAAGGCCAGGGCCGATGGAAGCCGCCACTTCGGCGACGGTCACCGGATGCTCGTATTGTCGAACTGAACCGTCAGGCAGACGTATCGAAACCATTGCGTTCTCCGTAGTGCCGGCCGGCGGCAGCACATGCAACATGCAGATGAAAAAGCATCAAGACGAAAAAAATGCGGCCCCGCTTTCGAGGGGCCGCATTCACATTTCAAGCAACTACAAGGGCGAAAGTGGTCCTCGACTAGCGTCGTTCCGAAGTGGTCTCGGTCAACGTTCGCGGTGTCATAACCGTATTCGCCTTTTGCGCCAAGGCGCTTGCTACATCTCTTGAAACCCCGGCAAAACCGACGTTTCTTTTTCGTTGGTAGGCTCGATTGGACTCGAACCAACGACCCCCACCATGTCAAGGTGGTGCTCTAACCAGCTGAGCTACGAGCCTGAAGAAACGAGATTATATGGAGCCCCACATCGCTTGGCAAGTACTTTTGTACGGCGACACTGAAAATTACCGCTACGCCTAATCGACACCCGAATCGATCCTGCAACCAACCCAACCTGCCCCGCGCATCACGACTTGCGCGATGCGCGCAGCACACCCGTGACTTCGCCGAGCAACGTACACGCGCGCTGAATCTGCGCCGCGCTCGACACCTCGACGGTGAACTGCATGAATGCGGCATTGCGACGCGTCTGCGTCTTTACGCCAATCACATTCATCTTCTCGCGCGCGAATACTTCTGAGATATCGCGCAGCAAGCCTTGGCGGTCCGTGGCGTCGATCGTCAGGTCGACGGGGTACACCGACCGCCCCTGTCCACTCATCACGTCTGCGGACCAAGCGGTCTCCAGCACGCGTTCCGGCGCGCGTTCGGCCATGCGCCGAAACGTCGGGCAGTCGCTACGGTGAACCGACATGCCCTTGCCGCGCGTGACGAATCCGCTGATGCCGTCCGGCGGCGCCGGGCGGCAGCAGCGCGCCAGTTGCGTCAGCAAGGCATCGACCCCGACCACCAGCACGCCTGTCGACGCACCGTGCGCGACGCTCGATCCACTACTGCGCTTCTCGAACTGCTCGGGCGCCTCGATGACCGGCTCGGGCGGCGGCGCGTCCTGCAATGCCTGCTCGACCTGGCGCAGACTGAACTCTTCCTTGCCGACTACCGAGAACAGATCGTCGGTGGTCTTGAAGCCCAGCTTCGACGCAAGCTGATCGAGGTTGACGGAAGTCTTGCCTTCACGCTGCAGCGTCTTTTCGACCATCGCACGGCCGTTGGCGATGTTCTCCTGCAACTCGACTGCGTTGAACCACGCACGCACCTTCTGGCGCGCCCGCGGACTATATAGATAGCCAAGCTGCGGATTGATCCAGTCGCGCGACGGGCCGCCCTCCTTGACCGCGACGATCTCGACCGTCTGCCCGTTTTGCAGCGGCGTGTTGAGCGGTACCATCGCGCCGTCGACGCGCGCGCCACGGCAACGATGACCCAGTTCGCTGTGCAGGTGATACGCGAAGTCAACCGGCGTTGCACCTTGCGGCAACGGAATCACGCGGGCTTGCGGCGTGAGCACATAGATGTGGTCGTCGTCGAAGGTGGCCTGGCGCAACTGCTCCCACGGCTTCGCCGCGCGCTTTTCGCCATGCTCGCCCTCGGACACGTCGTCCTTCCACGCCAGCAACTGGCGCAGCCACGCAATCTTCTCGTCGTACTTTTCGCTGGCGGTGACCTGGCCGCCGTAGCCGCGCGCACCGGCTTCCTTGTAGCGCCAGTGCGCCGCGACGCCGTACTCGGCGAACTGATGCATTTCCTGGGTACGAATCTGCACTTCGAATGCGCGGCCGTCGTCGCCGATCACCACCGTATGCAGTGATTTGTAGCCGTTGGGCTTGGGTCGCGAGATGTAGTCGTCGAATTCTCGCGGTACCGGTTGCCACAGGTTGTGCACGATGCCGAGCACCGTGTAGCAATCCTTGATATCCGGCACGATCACGCGAAACGCACGCACGTCGTAGAGCTCGGAGAAGTCGAGCTCCTTGCCGCGCATCTTGCGCCAGATGCTATAGATGTGCTTTGGCCGCCCGCTGACTTCGGCGCGAATATTCGCCACCGCGAGCTCGTGTTGCAGCCGTGCGATCGCCTCGGCCACGTAGGTTTCACGCTCGACGCGCTTCTCGTCCAGCAGCTTCGCGATGCGCTTGTATGTGGCAGGCTCTTCGAAGCGCAGCGCGAGGTCTTCCAGCTCCCACTTCAGTTGCCAGATGCCCAGACGATTCGCGAGCGGCGCGTAAATATCGAGCGTCTCGCGTGCGACGTCTGGCGACGGGGTGATCTTCGCCGCCGCGTAGTAACGCAGCGACTGCAGCCGCGATGCAAGCCGGATCAGCACCACGCGAATGTCTTGTGCGAACGCGAGCAGCATCTTGCGCAGCGCCTCGACCTGCGCGCGGCGCGCCGCCTGCGCATCGCGCCCGGCTTCGGGAATCGCGTTCTGCGCGGCGCGCAAACTGACCGTGCCGAGGCGCAGCAATTTGCGCACGTCGCCCACGAGTTGCGCAACCTCTTCACCGAAATTATCGGCAATCACGCGCTCGGGGTCCTGCAGATGCGGCGTCAGCGCAAACAATGCCGCCGCCAGCACCGCTGGCGGATCGACATTGAGTGTGCGCATGATCGCCGCCGTACCTGCTGCGTGATCCGCCAGCAACTCTCCCGACGACAGCCGCGCCTCGCCCGCGTGTTCCCGCACGAACGCCATCGCTTCGTCGAAGGAAGGGATGGGAGCCACTGCGGTCGTAACGGTATCGGTATTCATGGTGCGACGGCCCACCGGGCCAGACGGATCAACAGGGGTTCAACAAAAGACTTCGGTTTAGCTGCGCTGTGCGGCCACGACCACGACTTCGACGAGGCACTTCGGGTTGGCGAGCTTCGCTTCCACGGTTGCGCGCGGCGGCGTGGCGCCCTGTGCAACCCACTCGTCCCACACCGCGTTCATGCCCGCAAAGTGGACCATGTCGGAGATGAAGATCTGCACCGACAGCAGATGCGACTTGTCGCTGTTTGCTTCAGCAAGCAGACGGTCGATGTGGCCCAACACTTCGCGCGTCTGGCCGGTGATGTCCTGATCCGCGTCCTCGGCGATCTGACCCGCGAGGTAGACGGTGCCGTTGTACACAGCGATTTCGGAGAGCCGCTTGCCGACGTGGTGACGAATGACTGCCATGAAATTTCCTGGTGGTGGTTAAATTTGGGGAATGCATTTCGCATCGCGCACGCCAGACAAGGGTGCAAAAAACACGCAGAACGCGACGCGAAACTTCATATTATGACGCCTGTGCAGCCGGCCCGATAAAGAAGCGGCGTGCAATGTCGATCTGCTCCGCACTCAGAAAGGCCGGCGCGTGTCCTACGCCGGGTATCTCGACGCTCGACACATGCTTGCCCTGCTCGACCATCTTCGCCACGGTTTCGCGTGACAGCAGATCCGATTGCTCGCCGCGCACCACCAGCACCGGGCCGGGAATTGCGGCCAGCGCGCGCCACAGCGCAGCTTCGCCGGCCGCGGCCATTTCTTCCGTGGTGGCGGCAAACGGCTGGGCGATGCGAGGGTCGTAGCGGAATTGCCAGGCGCCGTCGCGTTCCTGGATGAGCGGCGTGTTGATCTCGCGCCATTCCTGCGGCGTCAACGGTCCGAACGACTGCGCCAGCAACGCGGCGTAGTCGATGCCCTGCTGCAGACTCTCGAAACGCACCGGCTTGCCGAGGTAGTCGCCAATGCGCGCCACCGCAGCCGGTTCGAGATGCGGTCCGACGTCGTTTAGCAGCATCTTCTGGATGGGCGAGTCCGGCAGGCCTGCGAGTCCCATTCCGATCAGGCCGCCCATCGACGTGCCGAACCAGTCCACTTTCTCCACGTCGAGCCGCGCGATCAACGTCACCATATCCGCGACGTATTGAGGCACGACGTAATAGTTGGGGGCGTTGAGCCAGGATGAAAGCCCTCGCCCCACCACATCGGGACACACCACGCGGTAGGTACGCGCGAACGCCGCGGCCAACCTGTCGAAATCGCGCCCGGACCGGGTCAGGCCGTGCACGCACAGCAGCACGCGCGGATTGGCCGGATCGCCCCACTCAGTGTAAGCAACGCGATGCAAGCCCGCCGGGCTCGCACATTGCACGAACCGTTGGCGGGGCGCGGCCAGATCAGCGGCGAAGGATGGAGCGGAGGACAAAGCGGTCATCGGATTTTCCTTGTTAAGGCGCAACCATGAACCAGGCAGCGCTACCACGCAAAAGCCACGCGAGCCACACAAGCCACACAAGCCACAACAAGGCGCAGGTCAAAAGGCATCAAACGTGTAGAAGATTGTAAACCGCTTTGCCGCGCGGCAAGGATCGGCCGGACGGCATAGGACAAACGCCCGGCACAAAAAGCAAAACGGGCGAAGACTTGCGTCTCGCCCGCTCAGTTTCAGTCGCCGCCAGTCAAACGGCGGCAGTCCTGACACACCACCCGAAGCTCAGCTCACGCCGCTCACATCGAGCGGCGCGCCGGTCTTGGCCTTGATCTCATCCACGGTCACGCCCGGTGCCAGTTCGATCAGCTTCAGGCCATCCGCCGTCACTTCGATCACGCCGAGGTCCGTGATGATCTGGTCGACCACGCCCACGCCCGTCAGCGGCAGCGTGCATTCTTCGAGAATCTTGTGCTGGTCGCCCTTCGCGACGTGCTCCATCAGCACCACGACGCGCTTGACACCCGCCACCAGATCCATCGCGCCGCCCATGCCCTTGATCATCTTGCCCGGGATCATCCAGTTGGCCAGATCGCCCTTTTTGCTGATCTGCATGGCGCCCAGAATGGCCAGGTTGATGTGGCCGCCGCGAATCATCGCGAACGAATCCGCCGACGAGAAAATCGACGAACCCGGCAGCGTGGTGACCGTCTGCTTGCCGGCGTTGATGAGGTCTGCGTCCACTTCCTCTTCAGTCGGCGACGGGCCGATTCCGAGCAGGCCGTTTTCCGACTGCAGCCAAACCTCGACGCCCGCCGGCACGTGGTTCGCCACCAGCGTGGGCAGTCCGATACCCAGGTTCACGTAAAAGCCGTCCTGCAATTCGCGCGCCGCGCGCGCGGCCATTTCGTCACGAGTCCATGCCATGATCAAGCTCCTTTCGCGCGCACAATGCGTTGTTCGATGCGTTTCTCCGGATGCGCATTCAGCACGACACGCTGCACGAAGATACCCGGCGTATGGATCGCGTCCGGATCGAGTTCGCCGACTTCCACGATTTCCTCGACCTCGGCGACCGTGATCCTGCCCGCCATTGCGCACATCGGGTTGAAGTTGCGCGCGGTGCGGCGATAGATCAGGTTGCCCGACTTGTCGGCCTTCCACGCCTTGACGAGCGCGACGTCGGCGGTCAGCGAATGTTCGAGCACGTAATGGTTCTCGCCGAACTGGCGGGTTTCCTTGCCCTCCGCGATCAGCGTGCCGTAACCGGTATTCGTGAAGAACGCCGGAATTCCCGAACCGCCGGCGCGCAGCTTTTCGGCGAGCGTGCCCTGGGGTGTGAATTCCAGTTCGAGTTCGCCGGCCAGGTACTGGCGTTCGAATTCCTTGTTTTCGCCCACATACGACGAGATCATCTTCTTGATCTGCCGCGTTTCGAGCAGCAGGCCAAGGCCAAAACCGTCGACGCCCGCGTTATTGCTGATGCAGGTGATGCCTTTTACGCCCGAATCGCGCAACGCCGCGATCAGCGCCTCCGGAATGCCGCACAAGCCAAAGCCGCCGACGGCGAATGTCTGCCCGTCCTTGACGATGTCCTTGAGCGCGGCAGCCGCGCCTGGATAGACCTTGTTCATCAATGTGTCCCTTCCTTTATGGAAACCCGTAATCCGGATCGGTGCGATGGAATCATAATGGCCCGCGGTGAATACCGAGGCAAGCCTCGGCCCGGAAGCCTCATTCTAGTCATCTGCGGCCGGCCTTGTGCTGAAACGCCACCCTCGGCGCCGCGCCCGTCCGCATACGACATCGCAACCTCGTGCTGGTTCGAAAGGGTACGATGCGCGGGCCATGCGGCACAATACGCAAAAGTACATAAGTGATTTGCCGCCCCTCTCCTTTCCGTCATGCCCGCATTGGATTACCAGACCGCCTTTCATCTTGCGCCGATCGGCCTCGTGCTCTCGCGCGAGCGCTTCATCGAGGATTGCAACGACCAGCTGGCGTCGATTTTCGGCTGCGCGCGCGAGGCGCTGCTCGGCCAGTCGTTTCAGGTGCTGTATCCGTCAGCGGACGAATTCGAGCGGATCGGCGCGCGCATCCCGCCCATCATGACGGCGCAGGGCAGCTACGCCGACGACCGGATCATGAAGCGCGCCAACGGCGAATTGTTCTGGTGTCACGTGACGGGCCGCTCGCTCGAGCGCGATGCGCCGCACGCAGCGGGCGTATGGACCTTCGAGGATCTGAGCGCGACGCGGCGCGTCGCGGTCGAACTGACGCCGCGCGAGCGTGAGATCGCCGCGCAACTGGTAACGGGTAAAACCAGCAAGCAGATCGGCCGGGTGCTGGACATCAGCTCGCGCACGGTGGACGTTTACCGGGCGCGGCTGATGCGCAAGTACGACACGGGCAACGCGACTGAACTGCTGCAACGGCTGCTCGGGCATGGATAAGGCATTGACGGCCAACGAGCAGACCGTCAGCCGTGCGGGCGGCTACGCTGCCCTTACGAGGCCTTGACCAATACCGCGTTTTCGATGGTCGAGCGCAGCAGATCCGGAATCGGCACCGACTTGCCCGCCGCGTAGTCGATCCACACGCAGCGCGCCTGCCCGCGGGCGTAGACGGTCGTCGGATCGTCGCCGCGGGTCAGTTCAAAACCGGTATCGAAACTGCTGCGGCCCGGGGTGCCGACCGACATGCGGCCAATCACGTCGCCCGGGTAATGGAGCTGCTTGAGGAATTCCATGGACGCATTGACGATCACGGGCCCCTGCCCCTCGCCATTGCCGCCGGCAATGCCGAGCAGTTCGAACCACGAAATGCGCACCTGCTCCATGTAGCGAAAATAGACCGTGTTGTTCACATGGCCAAATGCGTCCATGTCGCCCCAACGGATCGGCATGGACATCTCAAAAACGGGGTGATAGTCGTTCATCGTACTTCTTCTGCGGGTTAAAACGGGTGTGCGGCAAAGCTGCACGAGGGGGTGCGCGCCAGGCTCGCAAGTCGAATACGAGTGGCGCGCGGGTCAGGCAGGCTGCGTGATCGTCGCGGACGTGGCGAATGTGTGGGCTGGAGCCAATTACCATGGCTACGGCGGCCCTTAGCAGAGTCCGAAGCCGTCGTCGGCGGCGATGATCGAGCCGTTGATAAACTGCGATTCGTCGGCGGCCAGCAGCAGCAGCAAGCCGTCCAGGTCTTCCGGCTGGCCGACGCGGTGACGCGGCAGCAGGGAAACCAGCTTTTGCCCCTGATCGGTCGACCAGTGGTGGTGATTGATTTCCGTATCGATATAGCCCGGGCAGATGGCGTTTACATTGATACCGTGTTTGCCCCATTCCTGCGCCATCGCCTTCGTCATGTGGACCACTGCGGCCTTGCTCATCGAAAACAGGCCGATCTGCGGCAGCACGCGCAATCCCGCCACGGACGCGATATTGATGATCCGGTACGACGGTTTCTGGCCGCCGTTGCCGCGCATGATCATGCGTTTGGCCACTTCCTGGGCCACGAAGAAAGCGCCGCGCGTGTTGGTATCGAAGATATATTCGAAGTCCGCAGGCGTGACTTCCGACAGCTTCTGGGTAGTCGAGACGCCCGAGTTATTCACCAGAATGTCGATGGTGCCCGCTTCCGTCTCGGCATGCGCGACGGCGGCCTTGATGCTCTGGTAATCGGTTACATCGAGCGAAACGACATGCGCGGCGCCGCCGGATGCCTCGATCTCGGCGCGCAGTTCCTTCAGGCGTTCGGTGCGGCGGCTCGCCAGCACGACTTTCGCGCCCGCTTGCGACAGGACCTGAGCGAAACGTTTGCCCAGTCCGCTCGAGGCGCCGGTAATCAGCGCCACCTTGCCTTCCAGATTGATCGAACGGCCCATTGTGGTTACCTTGTTCGGTTGGGTTAGGGATGCGGCGAGGCCGCGAGCATACGTGGAAACCCGGGCAAGACCCTATCACAAAAATAGAACGATCGTGCTAATCTCTGTTCATTGGGTTGCGGCGCAGGAACCCTTCGCCCACAATACGATCCCGAAAAAAGCATTCTAACGGTAAGAGGAGCATCAATGACCCCCGCAAGTCTCATTGAGCAGTACGGCCCGCGTGAGTCGATGGAATATGACGTGGTGGTGGTCGGCGGCGGCCCCGCCGGCCTGTCCGCGGCGATCCGTCTGAAGCAGCTGGCGCAGGAGAAGGGTGCCGAGATCGGCGTCTGCGTACTGGAAAAGGGCTCGGAGATCGGTGCGCATATCCTCTCCGGCGCGGTCATGGACCCGCGCGCGCTGAACGAACTGATTCCGGACTGGAAGGACAAGGGCGCGCCGCTGGACGTCGAAGTGACCGAGGACCGCTTCCTGTTTCTCTCAGAAGCCGGCGCGAAGTCGGTGCCCAACTGGGCGCTGCCGGATAACTTCAAGAATCACGGTAACTACGTCATCAGCCTGGCGAACGTCACGCGCTGGCTGGGCCAGCAGGCCGAGGCGCTGGGCGTCGAAATCTTCCCGGGCTTCCCGGCTGCTGAAATTCTGTACCACGAAGACGGCTCGGTGAAGGGCGTCGCCACCGGCAATCTGGGCATCGGCAAGGACGGCCAGCCCACCGAGAACTTCCAGCTCGGCATGGAGCTGCACGCCAGATACACGCTGTTCTGCGAAGGCGCGCGCGGTCATCTGGGCCGTCAGCTCAACGACAGGTTCAAGCTGCGCGACGGCGTCGATCCGCAGGTCTACGGCATCGGCATCAAGGAACTGTGGGAAATCGATCCGGCGAAGCACAAGCCGGGTCTGGTGATCCACACGGCGGGCTGGCCTTTGGAGTCCGACACCTACGGCGGCTCGTTCCTCTATCACCTGGACAACAACCAGGTGATGGTCGGCTTCGTGGTGGGCCTCGGTTATTCGAACCCGTACCTGTCGCCGTTCGAGGAATTCCAGCGCTACAAGACGCATCCGGCGATCCGCGCGTTCCTCGAAGGCGGCAAGCGTGTGTCGTACGGCGCGCGCGCCATCACGGCGGGTGGCCTGATGTCGCTGCCGAAGCTGGTGTTCCCCGGCGGCGCGCTGGTCGGCGACGACGCGGGTTTCCTGAACGCGTCGCGCATCAAGGGTTCGCACGCCGCGATCAAGACCGGCATGCTGGCCGCCGAAGCAGCCTTCGACGCCGTCCAGGCCGGCCGTCAGTCGGATGTGCTCAATGCTTATCCGGAAGCGTTCAAGACCTCGTGGCTGCACACCGAGCTGTACCGTGCCCGTAACTTCAAGCAGTGGATGAGCAAGGGCCTGTACCTGGGCACGCTAATGGTGGGCATCGAGCAGAAACTGCTGGGCGGTAACGTGCCCTGGACGCTGCATCACCAGCATTCGGATCACGAGATGCTGCGGCCCGCGTCGCAGAGCAAGCCGATCGTGTATCCGAAGCCCGATGGCAAGCTGACGTTCGACCGGCTCTCTTCGGTGTTCATCTCGAACACGAATCACGAAGAGAACCAGCCGGCGCACCTGACGCTGAAAGATCCTTCAGTGCCGGTGAACGTGAACCTGCACACCTATGCAGGACCGGAGGCGCGTTACTGCCCGGCGGCGGTGTATGAGTTCGTGAAGAACGACGACGGCAGCGAGCGCCTCGTGATCAACGCGCAGAACTGCGTGCACTGCAAGACCTGCGACATCAAGGACCCGACGCAGAACATCGTGTGGGTCACGCCGGAAGGCGGTGGCGGGCCGAATTATCCGAACATGTGACGCGCTGGCCGCTTGCGGCGTAAATGAGCGCCGAAGCAACAGAAACCGCGTTGGAAACTCAAAGCGCCGCATTTTGCGGCGCTTTTTTTTGCGTGACGGAGTGTGGTTCGATTTAGCTTCAGATGCACTTAGCGCGCCGCGAATTTCTGCAACCGCTCGCGCACCTTTGCCAGCACAGGCGCCCACGCGCCGATTGCCGGCTGACGGAACAGTTCGACCGAGTCATACCAAGGCGTGCGCTGCGTCTCACCACCCCAAAACCAAGCCGACACGTGATCGATCATCAGACAGGTCGGCACGCCGAGCGCGCCAGCAAGATGCGCCGGACCGCTATCGATGGTCACCACCAGGTCGAGATTTGCGAGCACTGCGGCGACATCGTCGAAACCGGCTTCGAATTGCCCGGTGGGATCGACGATCACGATGCCGCGCGCGCGCCATGGCTCGACCGTTGCGGCGCGCCCGGGCGAAAGCGCGAAGTACGTCACGCCCGGGATGCCCAGCAGGGCTTCGAATTGTTCGACCGGCACTGAACGGCGTGCGTCGCGAATGTGCTGCGGGTTGCCGTTCCAGACGAGCCCCACCTTGAGCGTCCGTCCTGCCATCTGTTCGACGCGCCCGCGCCATACCGCGGCACGCGCCGGATCGGCGCTCAGATAGGCGCCGCCCCAGCCGGCCGGATCGGTCACGCCGAGCCGCAGCGGCAAACTCATCAAGCCGCAATGAAAATCGGGCCGCGTTTCAAGGCTGGTTTCGAGCGCAATGTCAGGCGGCAGCATCCGTTCGAACAGATGCCGCAGCGGTCCGTCGTGGCCGAAGATCACCCGCCCACCTTCGCGCCGCGCGCGCCCGGCCAGCGCCGGCAGAAAGCGCGCTGCCCACAGGCAGTCGCCATTGCCCTGCTCGCCGTAGACGACCAGTGTTTTGCCCGTCAGCGATTCACCCTGCCAGTACGCGCTGATTTCACCGAGCGCGCGGTGCGCGTCGTTCAGGTCGTCGCCAAACGCGATACGCGAATCGTAATGTGGCCAGCCATCGGCATAGCGGCCGGCGCGTATCTCCAACTCCGACAGATCGAACAGCGCATGGGCACTGTTCGGCGACAGTTCGAGCACGCGCCGTAGCAGTGCTTCTGCTTCGGCAAAGCGGCCCTGCTCCTTCACGCACAACGCCAACTTGTGGAGTGCCACTGGATTGCCCGGCACGATACGTACGGCCTCACGCAACAGGTGCTCGGCTTCGTCGAAGTTGTCGGCTGCCTGAACGGCGGCCGCGCGCCAGATGAACGCGTTGGCATCGGCGGCGTCGTGGGTAAGCAGAAGCGCCGTAGCGGAATCGACCAGAGCCCAGTCGCGCACGATGAACGCGGTTTGCGCGATGGTATGCAGCAACGCGGGATCGCAGGAAGGATCGAGTTGATACGCGCGCACCAACGCGCCGAGGGCTTCACGCCGGCGCTCGCGATTGCGCTCCGCCGCTCGCCACGCGGTTTGCCCGAATGCGAGCCAGTCGGCGGCGCCGGCGTCCGGCATGGCGACGCGGGCGCGTAACTGCGCCACCGCGTCACCGGCCGGCGGTGTGTAGGAGTCGATCATTGAAGCGTTCCGGCCTGAAACCGCGGCGATGCTCGTTACGGCGCGCTGGCCGCGATTTTCGGCGTCGCGACCGTCACGTCGCCGCATTGCGCGCGATGACGCAGCGCATGGTCGATCAGCACCAGCGCCAGCATGGCCTCGGCGATCGGCGTAGCGCGAATGCCGACGCACGGATCATGACGTCCGAACGTTTCGACGACGACCGGCTGACCGGCCTTGTCGATTGAACGGCGCGGTGTGCGAATGCTGGAGGTGGGCTTGATGGCGATAGACACGGTGATGTCCTGCCCCGTCGAAATGCCGCCGAGCACGCCGCCCGCGTGATTGCCGACGAAGCCCTCCGGCGTCAGCTCGTCGCCGTGCACCGAGCCGCGTTGCGCGATGCTGGCGAAGCCCGCGCCGATCTCGACGCCCTTCACCGCGTTGATGCCCATCATGGCGTGGGCGATATCGGCGTCGATGCGGTCGAACAGCGGCTCGCCGAGACCGACCGGCACGCCCGAGGCGACCACATTGATGCGCGCGCCGATGGAGTCGCCGTCTTTGCGCAGCGCGTCCATATACGCTTCAAGCTGCGGCACGATGTCCGCGTTCGGTGCGAAGAACGGGTTTTCGCGCACGTGCGACCAGTCGACAAACGGCACGTCGATCTCACCGAGTGCCGCCATATAGGCGCGAATCTCGGTGCCGCAACGTTCGCGCAGCCATTTCTTCGCCACCGCGCCCGCCGCGACGGTAGGCGCGGTCAGACGCGCGGACGAACGCCCGCCGCCCCGATAGTCGCGAACGCCGTATTTCTGCCAGTAGGTGTAGTCGGCGTGCCCGGGACGGAAGGTGTCGGCGATATTGCCGTAGTCCTTGCTGCGCTGGTCGGTGTTTCGGATCAACAGCGCGATCGGCGCGCCGGTGGTCACCCCCTCGAACACGCCCGACAGAATCTCGACCTTGTCCTCTTCCTTGCGCTGCGTGACGTGCCGCGACGTGCCCGGTTTGCGGCGGTCGAGTTCGAACTGAATGTCTTCTTCGACGAGTGCCATACCCGGCGGGCAGCCATCGATCACACAGCCGATAGCGGGACCGTGCGATTCGCCAAAGGTCGTGACAGTGAAAAGCGTACCAAGCGTATTGCCGGACATGAGCGTCGTCCAAAGAGATGCGGGGAAAGCACTATTATGCCAGCGCGCCCGCCGACGAGGGCCGCGCCGCACGGACGTTGGCCGATCGGCCAAGACGTGGCGCGGTGCGACACAGGGGTCCCCAGACGCTATTTCCGCGCGCCGCGCAACTGTGTGACGATCTCCTGCAGCGCTTCCGGCGTGACCGACGCCGGATCGAGCGGCTCGCCGACCGCCAGCGTGAGCCGGCTCATCACGCCCTTTTGCACCGGCCGCGGCCAGCGCGCGTCGGTCGCGCGCGAGAACACGCTGCCCCACAGTCCACGCAAGGCCATGGGCACGACCGGCGCCGGCGTGCGGCGGATGATCTCGGTCACACCGTGCCGGAAAGGATTCACGTCGCCCGTTCTGGTCAGCTTGCCTTCCGGAAAGATACAGACCAGATCGCCTTGGGCCAGCGCCTGCGCACAGGTTTCGTAAGCCCGCTTGAGCATCTGCGGGTCTTCATGCGCTGGCGCGATCGGAATGGCCTTTGCATGGCGGAACACCCAACCGGCGAACGGCGACCTGAAGATTCGATGGTCCATCACGAAGCGAATCGGCCGCGGGCTTTCGGCCATCACGACGATGGCATCCACGTAGCTCACGTGATTGCACACCAGCACGGCGGCGCCCTCTTCCGGAATGCGCTCGGCATGCACGAGGCGGATCCGGTAGAAGGTATGCACCAGCACCCACGCGATAAAGCGCAGCAAGAACTCCGGCACCAGCGAGTAGATGTACGCGGCCACCACGATATTGAGCAGCGCGGTGACGAGAAAAATACCCGGAATGCTGACGCCCGCCGAGGTGAGCGCAATGGCCATCAGCGACGAGACGATCATGAACAGCGAATTCAGAATGTTGTTCGCGGCGATGATGCGCGCCCGGTGGCTCGGCTGGCTACGGCTCTGGATCAGCGCGTAGAGCGGCACGCTGTAGAAGCCGCCGAACATGGCCAGCAGGAACAGGTCGGCCAGCACGCGCCAGTGCGCGGACACCGTGAGAAATTCGCCTACGCTCAACAGATGTCCCGGCGAAGGCAGCGCGTGACTGGCGAAGAACAGATCGATACCGAACACACTCATGCCGATCGAGCCGAGCGGCACCAGCCCAATTTCGACGCGCCGCTTCGACAGGCGCTCGCACAGCAGCGAACCGAGGCCGATACCAATCGAAAACGTGCCGAGCAGGACCGTCACGACATCCGGATTCGCCGACAGCACGTCTTTTGCGAAGGTGAAAAACGACGACAGAAAGATGGCCCCGACAAACCACAGCCACGAAATGCCCAACAGGCTCAGGAACACCGTGCGATTCTCGCGCGCAATCTTCAGATTGCGCCAGGTTTCGCTGACCGGATTCCAGTTGATCTTCAGGTCCGGCTGCGGCGCCGGCGTAGGCGGCACGAACGCGGAAATGGTGCGCCCCACCAGCGCGATCGCGACGCAGGCGCAAGCCAGCACCACCGCGCCATGCTGAACGAAACCCGCCGCTTCTCCGCCGATGATCGTGCCGAGCAGAATCGCGACGAACGTGCCCATTTCAACCATGCCGTTACCGCCCACCAGTTCGCTCTTTCCCAGGTGCTGCGGCAGGTACGAATACTTGACGGGTCCAAACAGTGTTGAGTGGACGCCCATCAGAAACGTGCATAGATACAGCAGGGGCGCGCTATGCATCAGGAAGCCCGCCCCGCCGATCAGCATCACGCCGATCTCGAACGTCTTCACAAAGCGCGTGAGCATCGCCTTGTCGTATTTATCCGCAATCTGGCCGGAGGTGGCGGAAAACAGCACGAACGGCAGAATGAAAATAGCCGAAATGAGGAACGCGGCGGTCTTCGCGTCGACGCCGGAAAACCGCGCTGTCTGATAGGTGACAAGCGAAGTAAAACCGATCTTGAACACGTTGTCGTTCATCGCACCGAGGAACTGCGTCCAGAAAAACGGCGCGAAACGGCGCTCGCCCAGCAAGCGGAACTGGGACTCATGGGGGTCGCCACTGTGGGCAGCGCGCCGGGCGGCGGGTAACGGACGATCGCTCATGTAGCTGGGGCTATGGGCAAGAAAGCTGAGTCCTGCACCGTAAGGACGAAAAAAAGGCGCACGCTTTCGCGCACGCCTTCGATCAATAGCTCAGGCTTATAGCAGCCGAATGTGGCAGCAAGATGGCGAGCGCAGGCGCTGCGGCCAGTTTGCGCGGCGCCGGCTGTGAAAGCGCGCCGGCCCGGTCAAAGCTCCGGACGCACACTCGTGCACTCGCCGGCTCAGCGCGCCTGCTGCGGCTCCTGCTCTTCCGGCCAATCGCGAATGTAGGCCTTGAGCATGCGGTTTTCGAACCCTTGCTCTTCGACGACTGCCTTTGCGACGTCGTAGAACGAGATGACGCCCATGAGCGCGCGGCTTTCCATGACCGGCAGATAGCGCACGTGATGCTCCAGCATCATGCGGCGCACCTCGTTCACATCCGTTTCCGGCGTGCAGGTGAGCGGGTGGTCGTCCATGACCTTGCGGATGGTGGCCGTACCGACGCTGCCATTGTGCTTGCTCAGTGTCAGGATGATTTCGCGGAAGGTCAGCATGCCGACCAGATCGCCGTATTCCATGACGACCAGCGAGCCAATGTCGTGGTCCGCCATGGCGTCCACTGCATCGCTCAGCGGCGTGTCCGGGGTGACGGTGAAAAGGGTGTTGCCCTTCACCTTGAGAATGTCGCTGACTCGCATGATTGTCTCCGGCCGTTAATACATGACTGTCTTTCGATCCTAGCGGAAAGGTCCGTAAAAGGAAAGCGGGCTGCCAACCAGCGCTGCGCAGGCGCGGCAGCACGCCGCACCGGGAAAACCGGACTTGTCGCCGATAGCCCCGGTGATACGATGGCCCCCACTTTCACCCTTCGCGGAGCCGCCCGTGGCTTCGCCGCCCAGGATGTCCGCCAACCGTTTCGACACGCTTGCGCTGCATGCCGGTGCCGCGCCCGACCCCACCACCGGCGCGCGCGCCACGCCGATCTACCAGACCACCTCCTTCACATTCCGCGACACCGACCACGCCGCCGCGCTGTTCAATATGGAACGCGCCGGCCACGTGTATTCGCGGATCTCCAATCCGACCGTGGCCGTCTTCGAGGAGCGCGTCGCGGCGCTGGAGAACGGCGCCGGCGCGATCGGCACGGCGAGCGGTCAGGCCGCGCTGCATCTGGCGATCGCGACGCTGATGGGCGCGGGCTCGCATATCGTCGCCTCGAGCGCGTTGTACGGCGGCTCGCACAATCTGCTGAGCTATACGCTGCGCCGCTTCGGCATTGAAACCAGCTTCGTCAAACCGGGCGATCTGGCCGGCTGGCGCGCCGCGCTGCGCCCCAACACCCGGCTGCTGTTCGGCGAGACGCTCGGCAATCCAGGACTGGATGTACTCGATATTGCCGCCGTTGCCGACATCGCCCACGGCCACCGTGTACCGCTGCTGGTCGATTCCACCTTCACGACGCCGTACCTGCTCAAGCCATTCGAGCACGGCGCCGACTTCATCTATCACTCGGCGACCAAATTCCTCGGCGGCCACGGCACGACCATCGGCGGCGTACTGGTTGACGGCGGCACCTTCGATTTCGAGGCCTCCGGCCGATTCCCCGAATTCACCGAGCCGTACGAGGGCTTCCATGGCATGGTGTTCGCCGAGGAAAGCAGCGTCGCGCCGTTTCTGCTGCGCGCCCGCCGCGAGGGCCTGCGCGACTTCGGCGCGTGTCTGCACCCGCAGGCTGCGTGGCAACTGCTGCAGGGCATCGAAACGCTGCCGCTGCGCATGGAGCGCCACGTCGCGAACACCCGCAAGGTAGTCGAATTTCTCGCGGCGCACGCGGCGGTCGAATCGGTCGCCTATCCCGAACTGCCGTCGCATCCTGACCATGCGCTGGCCAGACGCCTGTTGCCACGCGGCGCGGGCGCCGTGTTCAGCTTCAACCTGCGGGGCGATCGCGCAGCCGGACGCAGCTTCATCGAGGCGCTGGCGTTGTTCTCGCACCTTGCGAACGTCGGCGACGCGCGCTCGCTCGTCATTCATCCCGCCTCCACGACGCATTTCCGCATGGACCCAGCGGCGCTCGCCGCAGCCGGCATTGCGGAGGGCACGATTCGCCTTTCGATTGGCCTCGAAGACCCTGACGATCTGATCGACGACCTCAAACGCGCGCTCAAGGCGGCGCAGAAGGTCACGCAGAATGCGACTGGCGGCTCGCGCAAGGAGTCCGCATGATCTTCGACGTTCGCGGCACACCCGCCTACGCCTACACCGGCGGCAAACCCTTCGACCCGCAATTGCCCACTGCCGTGTTTATCCACGGCGCCGAGCACGACCATAGCGTGTGGGCGCTGCAAACCCGCTACTTCGCGCATCACGGCTTCGGCGTGCTGGCGGTCGATCTGCCCGGGCATCGCCGCAGCGCCGGACCGGCGCTCACCAGCGTTGCCGCGCTGGCCGACTGGCTGGCGGCGCTCCTCGACGCCGCGGGCGTGACGCGAGCCTGCCTGATCGGCCACAGCATGGGCTCGCTGATCGCGCTCGACTTCGCGGCGCGCTACCCGCAGCGCGCGACCGGCCTGGCGCTAGTGGCCACCGCCGTGCCGATGACCGTATCCGACGCCCTGCTCGACGCTGCGCTCAAGCGTGAGCCGGAGGCAATCGACATGGTCAATCAATGGTCGCATTCGACGCTCGCCGCCAAGCCCTCCTGCCCAGCTCCCGGCTTCTGGCTGCACGGCATGAACCAGCGCCTGATGGAGCGTGTCTCTGCCGCCGGCGAGCCGAACCTGTTCCATCTCGAGTTCAGCGCCTGCAACCAGTACGCAGACGGCCTCACTCGCGCCGCCCAGGTACGCTGTCCGGTGCGGCTGATCGTCGGGCGGCGCGACGTGATGACCCCACCGCGCGCCGCGCAGGCACTTGTCAAAGCGCTGGCGCAAGCCAGCGTGCCGGTCGACACGGTCACCCTCGATGCCGGCCATGCGCTGATGAGCGAGCAACCGGACGCAACCCTCGATGCACTCTTCAGCTTTGCCTCGCACGCTGTGCCCGTCCAGTAAGGTCAACGATAACGCCGTTGCGGGCGCCGCGCCATCGGCCGAATGGCCAGGTTGCGCGGCGTCGTCGATAGCCGCACAATGGTTTCAAGCCCGCACCCGCGTGAATCAACGGGTGCAGCGAGGGTTGTTGAAGGGGGAAGCCGGCGTACCGCTGCACAGACATCGCGTGCAGTCAGTCAGCAAAGGTGCGGCGGGCACAAAAAGTGTCAAGGCAGCGTAACGGAGGCCATGATGGCTCAAACCGCGCATACCCATCACTTCGCGAGTTTCGCGGAGTTTTATCCGTTTTACCTCGAAGAGCACCGCAACCTGGTGTCGCGACGGCTGCATTTTGTGGGCTCGCTCGGTGTCATCGGCTGCCTGGCCATGGCGCTCGCCACCGGCGACTGGTTATGGCTGCCGGCCGCGCTCGTGAGCGGCTACGGGTGCGCGTGGATCGGCCACTTCTTCTTCGAGAAGAACCGCCCCGCCACGTTCCGGCACCCCATCTACAGCCTGATGGGCGACTGGGTAATGTTCAAGGACGTCTGCACGGGCAAGATTTCGCTCTAGCCTGCGCACATCAGCCGTGCGCCACAGCTGCAGCGCCTGACACCCGCCATTCGGACAGCCGCGTCGGCTCACGCCGTCTGATGAGGCATCGAAGCGCTGCGCCCTTCGGCTTCGGCCGCGCGCGCCGCGCGAACCGAAGCCCGCAGGGCGAGCAACGACGCAAGCGAGACGCTCATCTTCTCGTTCTCGAGCGCGGCGAGGAGTGTTGCGCCGTCCACGCGGGTCGAATCCAGATTCAACTGATATTCGAGTTCCGCGTGATCGATGACGAACAGCTCGAAGAGGCGCGCCACCGTCACCTGGTTCGGATTGGCGAGCAGCAGAAAACACGGACGCGTCCCGTCTTCCTGCAGACGCACAATCCATTCGATCTCCTCCAGCTTGTCGAGAAGATGGGTGGTGGTGTCCATATCGCGGCGTAGCATGCGTGCCAGGTCTTGCAGCGTATAGCCGCGCTTGCCGGCTTCACGTGCCTCGCAGAGCCGCGCCAGCAGTTCGAGTGCGTCGAACAGGTCGCTTCCGGCAAAGCGCGGCCGGTGAAACTGGCCGATGCGGATGGCCGGCAACGCCGAGGCCACCATCGCGCCAGCCAGGGTGATGAACCAGCTCAGGTACATCCACAGCAGAAACATCGGCACGGTGGCAAACGCGCCGTACACGGCGGTGTAAGTCGGAATGCGGCGGACGTAGTAACCGAAGCCGCGTTTGGCCAGCTCGAAGGCAATCGCGGCACCCAGCCCGCCCACCACCGCGTCGCGCCACTCCACGCGGCAATTCGGCAGGTAGACGTAAAGCATGGTGAAAGCGAGCGCCGTAAGCGGCAGCGCAGCGCCGGTCAGCGCCCAGTCGATCACGGGGGTGATGCGCTGGGCGGCGCTGAACTCCATCGAGCGAGTGAACAGATAGGAGGTCAGCGAAAGGCTGAAACCGATCAGAATCGGCCCGAGCGTGATGATGGCCCAGTACACCAGTACGCGCTGCGCGAACGGCCGCGGCTTGCGTACACGCCAGATGACGTTGAAGGCCGACTCGACCGTCATCATGGTCATCACCGAAGTGAGGAACAGGACGATCATCCCCATCGTCGTCAGGCCTTTGGCCTTAGAGGCGAACTGGTTGAGATATTTGAAAATCTGGTCGTTGAACTGGGTGGGCATCAGATGATCGGCGAGGAAGGCCTGCAGCGACATCTGAAACGAACCGAAGATAGGAAAGGCGGTAAACAGCGCGAATGCGACGGTTGCCAGCGGCACGAGCGAAAGCATCGTGGTGAACGTGAGACTGCCGGCCACCTGCGGAATGCGATCTTCGCCGCTGCGCTGCGCGGCGAATTGCGCGAGGCGTTTAAGCGAGTCGAGATCGAAACGCACTCTGGACAACAAACCCCACCTCCTTCGCCTTCGTGAACCTGCCGCACCGCGCGCCGAATGCCCGCGAGCCGCCTGTGCTGTGGACCCAGCCCCTATAATACCCGTTCACCAAAAAGGCCTATGAAAGACATCCTCGTGCTCTACTACAGCCGTTACGGCGCTACGCGCGAGCTCGCGCTGGCGATCGCACACGGCGTCGACAGCGTCCCGGGCATGCAGGCGCGCGTGCGCACCGTACCGCCCGTCTCGACGGTCTGCGAGGCGACCCAGCCGGACATCCCTGCAGAAGGTCCGCCCTACGTCGAGTTGCGCGATCTCGAAGAATGCGCCGGCCTCGCGCTCGGCTCGCCCACCCGTTTCGGCAATATGGCCGCGGCGCTCAAATACTTTCTCGACGGCACCACGCCGCAATGGCTGTCCGGGGCGCTCGCCGGCAAGCCGGCGTGCGTGTTCACGTCGACCGGCAGTCTGCACGGTGGCCAGGAATCCACTCTGCTGTCAATGATGCTGCCGCTCCTGCATCACGGCATGCTGATTGTCGGCATCCCGTACACCGAAAGCACCCTGACTACCACGCAAACCGGCGGCACGCCCTATGGCGCATCGCACTTTGCGAGAGCCGACTCTGCTGACCACGGCATCTCCGCCGACGAAAAAACGCTCGCCGTCGCGCTTGGCGTGCGCGTTGCGCGGACGGCCGCAGCCATGAGCGAGCGTCCGTGAACCGACCCGAGACGGCATCGTCGCCGCGTGTGTCGACGGCATCAGCGGCCGCCGAGGCCAGTGTGACTTCCGGCGACGCCACGGCTTCGCCCGCGGGTGCGGGTGCGGCCTCGGCCTCGGCTCTGACTGCGACCGCGGCTTCGGCCACGCCTTCGACTTCGCCTTCGACTTCGATCGCGACTTCGACCACGCCGTCGACTTCGACCACGCCGTCGCCTTCGACCGCGCCGTCGCCTTCGACCGCGCCTTCGGCGCCCCCACCCACAGCCGTATCACCGCCGCTACCGCCGTCGCCGCGCCGCCTCGCGGCCTGCGGCGCATCAGCCACGCTAGCCGCGCTCATTCTGCTTTCAGCCGCGTGGGAATGGTGGCTCGCGCCGCTGCGGCCGGGCGGCAGCGCGCTCGTGCTGAAGGCGCTGCCACTCCTGCTGGCGCTGCCCGGCGTGCTGCGCCACAGGCTATATACGCTGCAATGGGCATCGATGCTGATCCTGCTGTATTTCGCGGAAGGTATCGTGCGCGGCATGAGCGAGCACGGCCTGTCCGCGCAGCTCGCCTGGCTCGAAACCCTGCTCGCGCTGGTGTTCTTCGCATGCGCGCTCGCCTACGTCGCCCCGTTCAAACAGGCGGCGAAGCGCGCAAGGCGGAAC
Source organism: Paraburkholderia sp. (assembly GCF_036488795.1). GTDB lineage: Bacteria > Pseudomonadota > Gammaproteobacteria > Burkholderiales > Burkholderiaceae > Paraburkholderia. Next base: position 20,569 of record NZ_DASXHA010000131.1, on the reverse strand, counting down.
GCCGCAACCCAATCTGATTGATCGACCTTCATGACGCAAGCATCCGCCACCCCCTTTCTCGCCGCCTGCCGCGTCGCCATCGGCGCGGCGCATGTCCTGACCGATCCACACGACACCGCCCCCTACCTCACCGACTGGCGCCGCCGCTACACCGGCGCCGCTTGTGCGGTGCTGTGTCCGTCGACCCCCGAGGACGTGGCAGCGCTGGTGAAACTCGCCGTCGAATACCGCGTTGCGCTCGTGCCGCAGGGCGGCAACACCGGTCTGGCAGGAGGCGCCACGCCGGACGCGAGCGGCACGCAAGCCGTGCTGAGTCTGCGCCGCCTGAACCGCGTACGCGATATCGATCCGCACAACAACACCATCACCGTCGAAGCCGGCGTCATCCTCGCCGACGTGCAATCCCGCGCGGCCGAAGCCGGCCGGCTGTTCCCGCTGAGTCTCGCAGCGGAAGGCAGCTGCACGATTGGCGGCAACCTCGCCACCAACGCCGGCGGCACCGGCGTGCTGCGCTATGGCAACACCCGTGAACTGTGTCTCGGCCTCGAAGTGGTGACGCCGCAAGGCGAGTTGTGGGACGGCCTGCGCGGGTTGCGCAAGGACAATACCGGTTACGACCTGCGCGATCTGTTTATCGGCGCGGAAGGCACATTGGGCATCATCACCGCAGCCGTGCTGAAGCTGCATCCGCAGCCTGCCGCGCGCGTCACGGCGCTCGCCGCGCTGGCCTCGCCTCACGCCGCGCTCGATTTCCTGACGCTCACGCAACGCTTCGCGGGGCCACTTCTGACCGGCTTCGAACTGATGTCGGATTTCTGCCTGCGTCTGGTAGGACTGCACTTTGCGCAGATGCGCTACCCGTTCGCCGAACCGCATGCGCAAGTCGTGCTGCTTGAACTGTCTGACAGCGAAAGTGAACAGCACGCACGCGCCTTGTTCGAACGGCTCATGGAAACCGCGCTCGAAGAAGGTCTGGTGGAAGATGCGGTTGTGGCGGAAAACCTCACCCAGTCGCGCGCCTTCTGGGATCTGCGCGAACACATTCCGCTCGCGCAGGCCGAAGAAGGTCTGAACATCAAGCATGACATTGCAGTGCCGATTTCACGCATCGGCCACTTCATCCAGGAGACGGATGCCGCCATCGCGCAATACGTACCGGGCGCGCGCATGGTCACGTTCGGGCACCTGGGCGACGGCAATCTGCATTACAACGTGCAGGCGCCTGAAGGCGTGGATGCCAGAGCATTCCTTGCGCAATATCAGAGCCCCATCAACCGGATCGTCTACGACAGCGTGCACCGCCATCGCGGCAGCATCAGCGCGGAGCACGGCCTTGGCCAGTTGAAGATCGACGAAGCCATGCACTACAAGTCAAACGTCGAGGTGCAGATGATGCGGGCGCTCAAGCATGCATTCGATCCGCTCAACCTGATGAATCCCGGCAAGGTGCTACGCTAGACGCATGAGCCGCACGCAGGAGTTGTGTTCGTGAAGATTCGTGTCCTGTCCGACCTGCATCTGGAAGCCGACGAGCCCGAGGTGATTCCGCACGCGCAAGCCGATCTGATCGTGCTCGCCGGCGATATCCACAATCACGCGGCCGGTCCGCGCTGGGCGGCTGAGACCTTCGACGGCGCAACCCCGGTGGTCTACGTGCCGGGCAATCACGAGTATTACGACGGCGAATTCGGCGCGCTGGAGGCCGCCATGCATGACGCGGCGGCGTCGGTGGACAACGTGCACCTGCTGAACAATGCCGCGCTGGTCGATCCGGCGGGTGAGTGGCGCGTGCTCGGCACCACCTTGTGGACCGACTTCGCGCTCTACGGCGACAGCGGCGAGGCGCGCGAGGAATCGATCGCGGCAGCGCGGCGCGTGATGCTCGACTTCCGCGGGCTGATCCAGGTGATGTGGCCGCAAGACGCAAGCTCCGCACGCGACTTCACGCCCGCCGACTCCCTCGCCCTCCATGCGAAGGCGCGCGCATGGCTCACAGGCGAGCTGGCCAAGCCGTTTGCCGGCAAGACCATCGTCGTCACCCATCACGCGCCGCATCGGCTGAGCCTCGCCGCGCGCTATGCGGAAGATCTCGCATCCGGCGGCTTCGTCAATCATCTCCCGGATCTTGTACGATCGCCGGTCGCGCTGTGGATACACGGCCATACGCATACGGCGTTCGACTACACGGTGAATGGCACGCGCGTGGTGTGCAATCCGCGCGGCTATCTCGACCGGCGCACCCGTGAACTGGAAAATCCGCAGTTCGCCTGGGACAAGGTGATCGAAATCTAGCGTCGTGCGCGCCTTGGGGCACGGCCCGGTGGCAAGGCGCGGCGTGATGCACTACGCTGCAGCCATCGGCAAGCCGTTGCGCCATCCACGACGGGAGCGCTCATGTGTGGTCGAATCAGTCAGTACCGCGAACCGGCTCGCTACGCCGAACATCTGGGCCTCGCGAATCCCTTCATGCTGTTCGACGCCGCCGACCGGCGCCCCGGCTATAACCTGGCGCCGGGCACGCATCCACTGGCCATCTATCCCGACGAAACGCTGCGTGCGATCCACTGGGGCTACTGCCCCGACTGGGCACGCGCGCAGAATCTGCCGCAGACCATTAACGCGCGCGCGGAAAACGCGGCCCGCGGACGCTATTTCAAGGACTTGTGGAAAACAGGACGGGTACTGGTGCCGGTGGACGGCTGGTTCGAATGGCGCCTGGAAAGGCTGGAGCAGATCAGCAACGACGCACCGGATGACGCCGACCCGCCAGACGCCGTAGAGCCGCAACCCTTCAGACAGCCTTACTTCGTGCGCCTGAAGCGCGACGAGCCGATGTACCTGGCCGCGCTATCCAACGTGCGCGGCACCGAGCCGCAAACCGAAGGCATGGGACTGGTGATCGTCACGGCCACCGCCGACGCCGGCCTGATCGACGTGCACGATCGCAGACCGCTGGTGTTCGCGCCCGAAGCAGCGCGCCGCTGGCTCGACCCGGCGCTCGGCACGCCCGAACTGGAGCATCTGGCGCGTCATGCCGGCGTGGCGGCCGGCAGATTCAAGTGGTACCGCGTCAGCCCCGATGTGGACCGCCCGCTCAGTGACGAACCCCGTCTGATCGAAGCCTTGCAGTGAGTTCGCGAGTGACGCATGACCCTGGCGCTCAACGCCGCGGCCGCGTATAACCGGCTGCGTCGCGGCGCTCAGCGCGAATGGGCGCCAGTTGCGGCTGTTGCGCCTTGAAGCGGCGCAACAGATCGCGCGATGCGGCGATTCCGATCAGTCCCAACATGACGGCCACGCCGATCATCAGATGCGTATCCATGAGTCCCTCTTCTTTCCGGTATGTACTGTGAATTCCAGTTGCTGACTGCTGCCTGACAGGGCTGGCCAGTGCGATGACCCAACGTTATCAAATCAGATCAGCCCGAGAAGTAAGGAAATGTTGCGATGCCACACATCTGTAACAGACCGTCATACGGGCGGCGCGCGCGGCATGGCGCGGCCGGCGCCGCAACTTCAGGTGCGCGCAAACTTGCGCAGTTCGGCCTGATCGGCGGCGAGCGTCGGCGGCAGCTCGTCGCGCAGAAATTCGACCCATGTACGGATTTTCGCGTCGAGATACTGACGCGACGGATACAACGCGTACAGATTCATCTCCTGTGACGTGTATTCCGGCATGACCCACACCAGTTGGCCGCTGCGCAGGCCGCTCATGGCCGAGTAGATGGGTATCAGGCCGATTCCCATGCCTTCGCGCACCGCCACCGCCAGCGCTTCGGCGACGTTGACCTGGAAGACCGCCGGGCCCAGCGAATAATTTTCCTGGCCGTTGGGACCGTCGAACATCCATTCGTCGGTTGGAAACACGGGTGTGACCATTTGCAGGCAGGTATGGCGCACCAGGTCGGCGGGCGCCTGCGGCACGCCGTTGCGTTCCAGATAGGCGGGCGAGGCGCACGCAATGCTGAACGCGCTGCCCAGCCGCTGCGACACGAGCCCGGAGTCCGGCAGGTCCTGCGCGAGCACGAGCGCCACGTCATAACCCTCGTCGAGCAGGTCCGGCACGCGCTGCGCGAGCGTCAGCTCAATATGCACTTCCGGATAACGGCGCTGGTAACGGTGCACCGCCGGCACGACGTAGTGCTGGCCGAAGCTCGTCATGGCGTGCACTTTAAGCTTGCCCGACGGCCGGGCGTGCGCGTCGCTCGCCTCGGCTTCGGCCTGATCGACGTACGCCAGAATCTGCTCGCAACGCTGCAAATAACGCTCGCCGGCTTCGGTGAGCGCAATGCGGCGCGTGGTGCGGTTCAGGAGGCGTGTGCGCAGATGCGCTTCGAGATCCGAGACGGCGCGCGACGCATAGGCCGTGGTCGTATTCAGGTGCTGCGCGGCGCCTGTGAAGCTGCCTGCTTCGACGACGCGGACGAATACACGCATGTTTTGAAGCGTATCCATACTTATCCTCACTGAGACAGCGAGATTGTTACATGCTTCGCAAAAGCGATTGTCTCAATTCCTGTAAAAATGCCTTGCACCTTTACGGGTTATTCGTGAATACGTACAAAAATATAATAACGCACAGGGTTCTATAGTCAATTAAGGGGGAAATCGTGCAGTCTCCGGTACAAAAAGGGATCGCCACGCTCACCGTTCTTACGATCTCACTAATAATCGCCGGCTGCGCCAGTACCGGAGGCATCACCCCGCAAGCGCGCAAAATCGATCCAGCGTCACTTGATCCCGGCGCCGCCATCCGGGCGGCCAATGCCGACGCTCAATGGCCCACTGCAGACTGGTGGCGCGCCTATGACGATCCGCAGCTCAATGCATGGATCGACGCCGCGCAGGCCGGCAACCCGTCGCTCGCGCAGGCGCAGGCTCGGGTGCGCCAGGCGCTGTCCATGGCCGGTGTGGCCAAGGCCGCGCTGGCGCCGCAAATCAACGGCGATCTGTCGATCCAGCGTCAGCATTGGCCCGACAACGTCTATTACGGCCCGGGTCCGCTTGCCAATGCGAACACCTGGGACAATACCGGCACGATCGGCCTGTCCTATCACCTCGACCTGTGGGGCAGAGACAAGAACGCCGCCGAAGGCGCGCTCGACGCCGCCCATGCCAGCGCCGCCGACGAACGCGCCGCCCAGCTCGAACTCGACGCGAACGTGGTGCGCGCGTACATCACCATGTCGATGAATTACGCGCTGCTCGATATCGCCAAGGCCACGCTGCAACAGCAGCAGCAAATCGCGGATCTGGCGAACCGGCGTCTGAAAGGCGGTCTCGGCACCCAGCTCGATGTGAGCCAGGCCGAAACGCCGATCCCCGAATACGAGCGGCAAATCGATGCGCTCGAAGAAGAGGTCGCGCTCGGTCGCAACCAGCTTGCGGCGCTGGCGGGCAAAGGTCCAGGCGCCGGCGATACGATCACGCGCCCCACCCTTTCGCTGTCCGCGCCGGCCGGTTTGCCGTCGGCGCTGCCGGCCGAATTGCTCGGCCACCGGCCGGACATCGTCGCGGCGCGCTGGACAGTCGCGGCGCAGGCGCGCGGCATCGACGTCGCCAAGGCCAACTTCTATCCGGACATCAACCTGCTCGCGTCGATTGGCGGCTATGCCGCGGCCGGCCCGCTATTCCAGTTCCTGCGCTCGGCCAACGGCAGCTGGACCGGGGGCCCGGCAATGTCGCTGCCGATCTTTGACGGTGGCCGGCTGCGCTCGGAACTGGGAGAACAGGACGCAGGCTATGACGCGGCTGTTGAACAGTACAACCAGGCCATCGTGGGCGCGTTGAAGGATGTCGCCGATCAGGTGGTGCGGATCCGCTCGCTGCAAACGCAGGCCGCCGACGCCGACCGCTCGGTCGCCGCGGCTCGCAAGAATTACGATCTCGCGAAGGAAGGTTACAAGCGCGGCCTCACCGATTATCTGAATGTGCTGATCGCGCAGAATCAGTTGCTGCGGGCGCAGGAAGGCGTGGCGCGCATCGAGGCGCAGCGTCTGGGCGCGCATGCGTCGCTGATGACCGCCCTGGGCGGCGGTCTCGCCGATCCGTCCGACGGTCCCAAAGCCGACGAGACGCTGCCCGCGCACGGTCGCGGCAAGGCGGCAGCGCTGGCGGCGCCGCAAGCCGCGGCGGCCGCGCCGGTGACCGTGGCGCCGGCTGGCGCTGCGCCGGAGGCGGCACAGACACCGGCGGCCAACGTGTCCACGCGCACCGGTCATGGCAAGAGCACGAACAGCAGCCACAGCCAGACTTCGAGCGCCAACGCGAAGGCCAGCAGCGCTGGCGACGCCGCCGCTCACATCACTGCCGCGCAGTAAGGGCCGAGTCGACCATGTCCACCTCCCCTTCCACCGCCCCGCGCCAGCCGCTGACCGTGCAGTCGCTCTATGCGGCTGTCGCCGAATGGGCCCGCACCGACGGCCGCACGTGGATCTATATCGCCAAGGCGCTCGCCGCCGCGTTCCTGTCGCTCTTCGTGGCGATGAAGCTCGAACTGCCCCAGCCGCGCACCGCCATGACCACGGTATTCATCGTGATGCAGCCGCAAAGCGGAATGGTGTTCGCGAAGAGCTTTTACCGGATCTGCGGCACGCTGGTCGGTCTCGTCGTGATGCTCGCCTTGATCGGACTGTTCGCGCAGCAGCCGGAGCTGTTTCTCGGCGCCACGGCGATCTGGGTCGGCATCTGCACCGCGGGCGCGGCGCGCAATCGCAACTTCCGCTCGTACGGCTTTCTGCTGGCCGGGTATACCGCGGCGCTGATCGGCATTCCCGCCGCGCAGCATCCGGACGGCGCGTACTTGTCCGCGCTCACGCGGGTGGCCGAGATCGTGGTGGGCATCGTGTGCTCCGGCGTCGTCAGCGGACTGGTGTTGCCGCAATTCACCGGCGAGCAGATGCGCACCACCGTGCGCGCCCGCTTTAGCGCGTTCGTCGAGTATGTGTCGGCGTCGCTGGCGGGCAAGGCTGATCGGGCGCAGATCGAAGCGACCAATGCGCGCTTCGTGGCCGACATCGTGGGCTTCGAGGCGGCGCGCAGCGTCGCGGTGTTCGAAAGCCCGTCATCGCGTATGCGCAGTGGCCGTCTGTCACGCCTGAATAGCGAATTCATGGCGGCCTCGACGCGCTTTCATGCGCTACATCAATTGATGAACCGGCTGCACGCGGCAAATGCGTCCGCAACGATCGAGGCGCTCGAACCGTATTTCAAGGAAATCGCCCCGTTGCTCGCCAAATCCGGCGAGCCGGTGCTGAGCGCCGTCGATGCCGCGCGGGCCGCCGCGCAACTCGACACCTACAAGGCCGAGCTGCCGGGTCGGGTGCGCGCTACACGCGCCGGGCTGGCGGCGCGTGACGATATGGCACTGCTCGATTTTGATACGGCATCCGAACTGTTATACCGCTTTGTCGACGATCTGCACGCCTATGCGGCCACGTATGCGTCGCTGGCGGTGGATACGCACGAGCGTGAGCACTGGATCGAGCGCTACGAACCGAAGACCAACGCGTTCGCCGTGGGTGTGGCCGGCGTTCGAGCCGCGATCGTGATCATGATTCTGAGCGCGTTCTGGATTGCCACCTCCTGGCCGAGCGGCGTGACGCTGCTACCGGTGGGCGCCGCGACCTGCGCACTGGCGTCGTCGTCGCCGACCCCGACCCGCATGGCCTTTCAGATGGCGGCCGGCACGCTGCTGTCGTCGGCAATGGGGATGATCGTGGTGTTCTGGCTGTATCCGCACGTCGATGGCTTTCCGCTCCTGTGCGTCGTCCTGACGCCCGCGCTGGTGCTTGGCCTCTTCATGACCACCCGACCGAAGCTGGCCGGTTACGGCGTCGGCTACTGCATTTTCTTCTGCTTCCTCGCCGGCCCGGACAACGTGACCATTTACGAGCCGAGCGGCACCATTAACGATTCGCTGGCGCTGTTCCTGTCCATGGTGGTGTGTTGCGTTGCGTTTGCACTGCTGTTGCCGCCCTCGCTGCCGTGGATGCGCAACCGTCTGCTGGCGGATTTGCGCCGCCAGATCGTGCCGGCCTGCCGTGCGCGTCTCACGCGGTTGCGCACGCGCTTCGAAAGCGGCACGCGCGATCTGCTGTTCCAGATCAACGCGCTCGCCGCGAAGGAACCAGAGGTCAAACGCGACAGTCTGCGCTGGCTGTTCGCGGTGCTCGAGGTGGGCAACGCGATGATCGACCTGCGCCGCGAGATTGCGGCGTTACCGCGCGATCCGCGTTATGCCGCGTCGATGCCGTGGCGCGTCGCCGAGCGCAAGATGCGCGACGCCGTTGCCGCCGTGTTCGACCGGCCGCGCGCGGACCGGCTGGACCGCGCGCTGGCCGCGACCGGCGATGCGATCACCGCTGTCCAGCAAGTGCTGGCGAAATTCACACCGCCACTCGAGGAGCGTCAGCAATTGCAACGCATCTTGAGTCAGTTGCATTTCATTCGTACTGCGCTGCTCGATCCGCAATCGCCGCTGGAAACGCTGTTGCACAAGCGGAACGAGTCGCAAGAAGGAGGAGTTCGCCATGCCACGTGAAATTGCCGTTTTCGATGCGTACGTGCCGGCCATCGTGCTGCTGTTCGTTGCCGGTGCCGCGCTGACCTGGCTGCTGGACCGTGTGATTGCCTATACGGGCCTGTATCGCGTCGTCTGGCACCCCAACCTGTTCCGGGCCAGCGTGCTCGTGTGTGTGTGCGGCGTGCTGGGTCTCGCCGTTTATCGTTGATCAGAGTCGAATCATGACCATTCGAAATATTGTGGGTTTTGTCGCGACTGCGGTCGTCTTCGTTATCGCGATCCTGATTGGCCGCGCGTTATGGGTTCACTACATGGATGAGCCGTGGACCCGCGACGGCCGCGTGAATGCCAACGTCATCAACATTGCGCCGGACGTGTCGGGCGAGATTGTCGGGCTGCCCGTGCGCGACAACCAGTTCGTGAAGAAAGGTGATCTGCTGATGCAGATCGATCCGTCGCACTATCAGATTGCCGTCGAGCAGGCCCAGGCCGCGGTTGCCGCGCGCAAGGCCGAACTGCAGATGCGTCGTAATGATGCGCAACGGCGCGCGGATCTGGACAGTCTGGTCGTTTCGAAGGAGGGTCGCGAAGACGCGGCCGACACGGCGTCGGCTGCAGATGCCGCCTATCAGCAGGCGCTGGCCGCGCTGGACGCCGCGAAGCTCAATCTGGAACGTACCCGGGTGTTGTCGCCGGTGGACGGGTATGTCACCAACCTTCAGACGTTCCGCGGCGACTATGCGATTTTGGGAACCTCGAAGCTGGCTATTGTCGATAGCAATTCGTTCTGGGTGTACGGGTATTTTGAGGAAACCAAGCTGCCGCATGTCGAGGTCGGCAACAAGGCTGAAATGCGGCTCATGAGCGGCGGTGTGCTGCAAGGGCACGTGGAGAGTATTTCACGCGGTATTTATGACCGTGATAATCCGCAGAGCCGGCAGCTGCTGGCTGATGTGAATCCTACTTTTAACTGGGTCAGGCTGGCGCAGCGGGTGCCGGTGAGGATTCAGATTGATCATGTGCCGGAGGGGGTCGTTTTGTCTGCGGGGACGACTTGTACGGTGGTGGTGACGCCGGGGTGAGGGTGCGGGGTTGCGTTGGGGGCTGCCTGGGTTGGTGTACTTGCGCCATTACATCGCGACCACCTACCAGAGCGTCGCACAGGCAACAACCCCCAAAAAACCAACCTACAACCTGAACCTCCCCACCATAACCTTCAACCCCCGGGCCTGATCATCCAGCGACCGCGCGGCCGCCGTCGCCTGCTCGACAAGCGCGGCGTTTTGCTGGGTCCCGGCATCCATCTGCGTCACCGCAAGATTGATCTCTTCAATCCCGGAACTCTGCTCGGCGGAAGCCGCCGAGATCTCGCCCATGATGTCGGTCACGCGCTTCACCGCCTTGACGACCTCATCCATCGTATTGCCGGCGTCCTGCGCCAAAGCCGAGCCGTTGCCGACCCGCTCGACCGAGGCGCTGATCAGTGCCTTGATCTCCTTGGCCGCGCCGGCACTACGCTGCGCCAGATTGCGCACTTCGGCCGCCACCACCGAAAAACCGCGCCCCTCCTCCCCCGCGCGCGCCGCTTCGACGGCCGCGTTCAACGCGAGGATGTTGGTCTGAAACGCAATCCCTTCGATCACGCCAATGATGTCGCGAATGCTCTTCGCGCTATCGTTGATCTGGCTCATCGTGGTCACCACGCGGCCCACCACCTCGCCGCCCTTCTCGGCAATCTCCGATGCATTGTTGGCCAGCGTGCTCGCCTGCCTCGCGTTGTCCGCGTTCTGCCGCACCGTCGAGGTCAACTGCTCCATGCTGCTCGCCGTACGCTCCAGCGCCATCGCCTGCTGCTCGGTGCGCTGCGACAGGTCGAGGTTGCCCGTCGAAATCTGCCCTGATGCCGTCGCGATTGCGTCAGCGCTTGCCGCAATGTCCGACACCGTCGTCGACAGTCCGCTCTGCATGTCACGCAAAGCCGACAGCATGCTCGAGTGGTCGTTGCGAGCCAGATCGATCCGGTTCGACAGATCGCCCGCGGCGATGCGGCTCGCAATCTCCTTCGCATAGAACGGCTCGCCGCCAAGTTGCCGTGCGAGCCGCCGCACCACCCATTCGCTGATCACGAACGCCAGCACGATCAGCGCAATCGTCATCCCCGCCATCATCACGAACGAGGAGTGGTAGATGAAGGCGGACGCTTCGATGGTCGCCTTCGAATCCTTGCCGCGCTGCTCCACCAGTTGATCGACGGCTTTTTCGAGCTTTTCGGTTTCCACCAGCAACGCAATGTCGTTGGTGCCCACCTGCCAGTTCATCTGCGACAGATCGAGCGGCTGCGCCTTCACCAGCGTCACGAAATCGCGCAGATGACCATTCCATGCGCCCACCGCTGCCGCGAATTTCTTCTCTTGCGCGATGGCGTCGGTGTCGGCGGCGTGGGTGTACTGCTGCAGCGTGTTCATCTGCGTGGACAGCGCGGCTAGTGCCGTGTCGATGTCCGTGCCCAGTTCGTCGCGCTCCTTGCCCGTGGTCGCCGTCAGCAGCATCTTCTGCGCACGGCTCGCGCGCAGCATCGCCGCACGCACCTCTTCGGCAGCGCGGCTCGCCACGTGACCCTGATCGTAGATGGACTGCGCCGAGCCGTTGAGCCGGCCAATCTGCGCGAGCGAAAACACGCCCATCACCAGCGTGCCGATCAGCAGCACGGCGAACGCCAGGCGCAGCGTCGCCTTCACGGACAGGCCCTTCGGTCCGCTGCCCGGCGCTTGCGAGTCGGACGATCCACCCGCGGGTTCGTCATGCGGCACGAACCCCGCGGCCGGCTGGCTGCCAAGCGATACTGCTTTCATATTCTGGTCCCCACTTATCGACCCGCCGGAAAGGCCGGTTCCGGCATGCCCGGTTATCTGATCGGGTCTACGGCATCCGCGGCGGCAATCTTTAATGTCGCCGCCTGCGTTGCCCTGCCCCCGAGCGCGTCACCCCGTCAGTCGCGCGCCCCCGCGACCGCTTTATACACGGCCAAAATTCGCCCTGGCAGAACGGCCGGGAGCTTGCAGATGACACAAGGCACTGGATGTCATCCTCGGATTCGCCAGGTCGCCACCCGGTCGAAATGTCGTCTATCCCCAGACGAATGTCCTGTTCGCGACAAAACTTGGCCGAACATTTAGCACGCGCCACATTACACTCTTTGAATATTGGAAAACGCCTGCGTCCAAATGACGCAGCCCGCCAGGCCGGCTCTGACACGTCGGATCCAGACCTACCTGCGGTTTCCCCTTTATCTCTCTCCTTCTCTGAAGCATATGGAAACGAGTCTCGACAAAAGCGCCCTCGGCGGCGCGCCCGGCAGCCCTGCGGCGGCATCGCTCGCCGGCAAGGCGCAGCGCACCGTGTATTCGGTGCTGGGCGCGATCAGCTTTTCGCATCTGATCAACGACATGATCCAGTCGCTGATCCTCGCCATCTATCCCATGCTGAAGGACAACTTCTCGTTGTCGTTCGGGCAGATCGGCCTGATCACGCTGACGTACCAGATCACCGCGTCGCTGCTGCAGCCGCTTGTCGGCATCTATACGGACAAGCATCCGAAGCCGTATTCGCTGCCCGTCGGCATGGGCTTCACGCTCGCCGGCCTGCTGTTGATGTCCGTCGCGCCGAGTTTCGGCGTCCTGCTGGTCGCAGCGGCGCTGGTGGGTTGCGGTTCGTCGGTGTTCCATCCGGAGTCGTCGCGGGTCGCGCGGATGGCGTCCGGTGGCCGTCACGGTCTCGCGCAGTCGCTGTTCCAGGTGGGCGGCAACGCGGGCTCGTCGCTCGGGCCGCTGCTCGCCGCGCTGATCATCATTCCGCACGGCCAGCGCAGCATTGCGTGGTTCTCTGTAGCGGCGCTGATTGCGATCGTCGTGCTGACGCAGATTGGCCGCTGGTACAAGCAACATCCGGCGATCAAGAAGGCGCGCGGCGCGCAGGCGGGTCATCCGGAACTGTCGCGCAACAAGGTGCTGTTCGCGATGGGCGTGCTGGTCCTGCTGGTGTTCTCGAAGTACTTCTACCTCGCCAGCATCAACAGTTATTTCACGTTCTATCTGATCGACAAGTTCCATCTGCCGGTGCAGGCCGCGCAGGTCCATCTGTTCGTGTTCCTCGCGGCGGTGGCGGCCGGTACGATCATCGGCGGTCCGATTGGCGACAAGATCGGCCGTAAGTACGTGATCTGGGTATCGATCCTCGGCGTCACGCCGTTCACGCTGCTGTTGCCGTACGCAAACCTGTTCTGGACCGGTGTGCTGACCGTGGTGATCGGCGTGGTGCTGGCATCGGCGTTCTCGGCCATCCTCGTGTATGCGCAGGAACTGATTCCAGGCAAGGTCGGGATGGTCGCCGGCCTGTTCTTCGGCTTCGCGTTCGGACTGGGCGGCATCGGCGCGGCCGTGCTGGGTCAACTGGCGGATGCGACCAGCATCACGTATGTCTATAAGGTCTGCTCTTTCCTGCCGCTGATCGGCGTGTTGACGGTGTTTCTGCCGAATATTGAAGGCAAGCACGCAAAGGCTTGATTCGCCGCCGCGGCGAGTTCGACCTGGAGAAAGGCGCTACGGCGCCTTTTTCTTTTGGCGCTGTTGAACCCTGTGGTGCTGGCACCCTATGTTGCAGCCGTACAGCTCCTGGCACAGGCAGGGCATGAACAGTTCGGCAATATCGCCAATGCCGCATTCACGCAAGTCCACGTATCGTCCATAATGCCGACCTAGGTAAAACGACGGCGACACGTCAGGCGACAGAGACACTTCCTGCAACAAACCTGGCCAGCCGTTTTGCGTTTCGGAGTTCCACATCACGAATTCCCCAGCAGGAAACCATTACTACATGTTGATTAGTGTTATTCAATATTTCATGAAACTCGTCAACACTCACGCCATCCAAAACTCTGGATCTAACACGACCTTTCAATTTACCAACATCCACCAGTTTGATAAATTTCTCGAACCCGCTGACATAGTCTTCTGTGAGCGGCGGCCCGAAGCGCAATCCTTCTCGCCAGTTCAGGCCACTCTCATCCCCGTGCCCCATCAGGAAAAGTATGTCACGCCTTCTAAGTGTTTCCCTCGCCCTCAAACGCGTCAGCGGTTGCCTAAGAGCTCCAGAGTTAACTTTCTTATCAGCGCCAAGTACTAGCTGCCCTGATTCCGGATCTTCAACTTCAAACCAGCCGGCCGGGTCTCCTTGAATTTGAAGTGGACTCTCAGTCACGGTGCCCGAATCAAAAAGATCCTCATCAATCGCAAAATCATCGTCGCCGGCTACCCCTGCCTCCGCTGCATCGGCCGCCCCGACCCCAGTCGCCTCACCGTCCGCTGCCGCTGTCGCTGCCGCGTCCTCAGCACCTGTTGCAGTCCGTCGCGCGTTCCGCCTGAAGACTCGGGTAATCCTACGGAACAAGCGGGTAACTATCCCATGGCCAGATGGATCCGACTGGTTCACCGGATCCCCCGAACAGTAGCCGTAGCCATGCGCACCGCCACGGCCAAATGGGCTCACACTGTCCCATGCGCTAAACCGCCGGATGATCGGGTTAAAACTCCGGTAGCCATTGCCCAGCAGGTATGTCCCGCTCACGGCGGACCTGCGTTGACCGGTGTATCCCAGAGAGACGGCATTCAGATCGCTTTTCATCGAATTTCCCTACCTTTGACGTTCTCCAACGGTTTTCCATCTAACAGACAACTTGATTATCCTTACGGCACAAATTTCCACCCACTTATAGCGATTTCCGTCCAACGGCGTCATTGTCCGCTTCAATATTTTTTATCCCATCCCCCTGAAAATTCCAATCGAAACAAAATATATTCCAGACCATAAGAAACACCAGTCATCAATATTTCAAGGCAGATAATTATCACCATTTGCATCGGTGGATTTTTTCATCAGGCTATCTACGGCAATAATTTCACTCATCGCGCTGACCTGCATGGCGCACGTTTGTCTTTATTCCAACCCATTGCGCACCTGCGCAATTCATCTGAAGTCGTGCTTGCATGCCCGGACATGCGGTCAAGCTCGAGTTGCTGAATTTGCTCACCTGCGCGACTCATGTGGTGAGCAATATTTCATGGCACTTTGCGGCGCGCCTCATTGCCGTGGTCAAACGTGATGGGCGAGTATGGCAATGCCATTCTTGCGTCCTGCTTGCCCATCCACGCAGATAACCTCTTCCCATCGTTTCAACAATGCGTTTGGCTATCCCGACCGTGCGATTCACCCAAAGAAATGGGCTGCGCCATTACGCGTTTCTCCTGGCACGTCGGGACGGTCAACCATTTTCCCGACCCTCGGAGCCCATTCCGCGAGCCTCATGGTGAACCCGCGTTGTCCGTAAAGCCGAGCGTCCCTATGCTTGTGTGAATACACATCCTGCAAGCTCGGCGCGAATGCGCGCCGCCCCGACCGCCCCTTACTACCCACGCCGCCGCAAGGATCGCCGCCGATGACCCGTTACCGCGATTTTCACCGCCGTTCCATCGAAGCGCCCGAAGCCTTCTGGCGCGAGGAAGCGCGGCGCATCCACTGGGATACGCCGTTCGATACGGTGCTCGACACGTCGAACCCGCCATTCACGCGCTGGTTCGTCGGCGGCCGGACGAATCTATGCCACAACGCGGTCGACCGGCACCTGGTCGACCGTGCGCAACAGAACGCGCTGGTGTACGTGTCGACGGAGACCGGCATCGAGCGGCGCTATACCTATGCCGAACTGCACGCCGAGATCAACCGGATGGCCGCGGTGATGCGCTCGCTCGGCGTGACGCGCGGCGACCGCGTGCTGATTTATCTGCCGATGATCCCCGAAGCCGTGTTCGCGATGCTCGCCTGCGCGCGGCTCGGCGCGATTCACTCGGTGGTGTTCGGCGGCTTCGCGGCGCCCAATCTCGCCGCGCGTATCGACGACGCCAAGCCTGCGCTGATTGTCACCGCCGATGCCGGCGCCCGCGGCGGCAAAGTGATCGACTACACCCCGCTCGTCGACGAAGCGCTCGCCCGCGCCCAGCACAAGTCGCCGCGCGTGCTGCTGATCGACCGTCAGCTCGCACCGGAGCGCCTGAACGCCAGCTATCTCGTCGCCTACGAGCCGCTGCGCGAGCAGTTTTTCGACGCCCACGTGCCGTGCGAATGGCTAGAGTCGAACGAGCCGTCGTATGTGTTGTACACCTCTGGCACGACGGGGCGCCCCAAAGGCGTGGTGCGCGATGTGGGCGGCTACGCGGTGGCGCTGGCGGCGTCCATGGAATACATCTTCGAAGGCCGCGCCGGCGACACGATGTTCACCGCGTCGGATATCGGCTGGGTGGTCGGCCACAGCTACATCATCTATGCCCCGCTGCTCGCCGGGCTCACCACGGTCATGTACGAAGGCACGCCGATTCGCCCGAACGGAGGTATCTGGTGGCGCCTCGTCGAGCAGTACAAGATCAATCTGATGTTCACCGCGCCGATCGCGTTGCGCGTGCTCAAAAAACAGGATCCCGCGCTCCTGAAGAAGTCCGACCTGTCGAGCTTGCGCACGCTGTTTCTCGCCGGCGAACCGCTCGACGTGCCGACTGCATCGTGGATCACCGAGGCGCTCGGCAAACCGGTGGTCGACAACTACTGGCAAACCGAAACCGGCTGGCCGATGCTCGCCATCCAGCGCGGTGTCGAAGCCTTGCCGCCCAAGCTGGGCTCGCCCGGCGTACCGGTTTACGGCTACGACCTGACGCTGCGCAACGAACTCACCGGCGAGCCTTGTCCGCCGGGCGAGAAAGGCGTACTCACGCTGGGTTATCCGCTGCCGCCGGGTTGCATGTCGACCGTGTGGGGCGACGACACGCGCTTCATCAGCACGTACTGGTCGAATCTGCCGAATCAGCAGGTCTATTCGACCTTCGACTGGGGCATTCAGGATTCAGACGGCTACGTGACGATCCTCGGTCGCACCGACGATGTGATCAACGTCGCCGGTCACCGTCTCGGCACGCGGGAGATCGAAGAGGCGCTGTCGAGCCACGCGGCGGTCGCCGAAGTGGCGGTGGTCGGTGTCGCGGATCCGCTCAAAGGGCAAGTCGCGCTGGCGTTCATCGTCTTGCGCGAGGCGGACCGTTATGCAGCGGACCAGGCACGCGCCGCGCTCGAAGCCGAACTGACGGCGACCGTTGACCGCCAGCTCGGTGCGATTGCGCGGCCGGCCCGTGTGCATGTCGTGTCGATGCTGCCGAAGACCCGCTCCGGCAAGCTCTTGCGCCGCGCGATTGCGGCGCTCGCAGAAGGGCGCGATCCAGGCGACCTGCCGACCATCGAAGATCCGGGCGCATTGCAACAGGTGCGCGACGCGTTGGCGGCGGCCGAACCGAAATAGCCGTTACCACAAAAGCAAAGGGCGGCCGGCTTTCGCCGCGCCGCCCTGCTGCGTCTTCGCTGTGGGGCGGTGTCGCTCAGACGCGCGACTGCAAGAAGCGCTTCAAAATCCCGTTCGAATACGTCCCGGCGATCTCGGTCAAAAACGAGGCGAACGATGCCGGCGCATGCGCATCCGCCGTATCCGACACGGTACGCACAATGGCGCACGGCACGCCGTACTCGTGACACACCTGCGCGATCGCCGCGCCTTCCATCTCGACGGCGAGCGCATCCGGCAACGCTTCGCGTAACGCCTCGACCGCCGCCGCGCTCGCCACGAACTGATCGCCGCTGATGATCAGCCCACGATGCATCTGCGGCAATTGCGTGCCGAAGCGTTCAGCCAGCGCGGGACCTTCATCGGCGATAAAACGTTCGACTGCCGCCGCCAGTTGATCCGCGAGCACCTGATCCGCCGCAAAACGCGCAATGCCCAGCAGCGGCACCTCGAAGCGCGGAAATAGCGGCGACGCGTCGAGATCGTGCTGCGTGAGCGTGTCGGCCACGACCACGTCGCCGATCCGCACCGCGCGCCCCACGCCGCCGGCGACGCCCGTAAATACCACGGCGTCGACCTCGAACGCGTGAATCAGCGCGCTGACGGTTGCCGCCGCCGCGACCTTGCCGATGCGCGCGAGCGTCACGACACACGGCGCGCCGTGCACGGTGCCCAGATGATAGTCGCGGCGCCCGTGTGTGACGGTGCGCACCCCCGATTCGGCGCGCATCGCTTCGACCAGGTCACCCAGTTCCTGCGGCAATGCCGCCATCACGCCAAGCGGACGGCGCGCGATGGCCGTCCCGTGTTCCGCTGTACTCATTCGACCGCCTGTAGTTTTGCGACCGCGAGAGCCAACCATTTCTCGCCGTGCCGTTTGAATTTGACCTGTGCCCTGGCGTCGGCGCCGCCGCCTTCCAGCGCGGTAATCGTGCCTTCGCCGAACTTCGTGTGAAAGACCTGCTGGCCGACCCGGAAGCCGCTTTCGGCGGCGCGCTGTTCATTGGCGAAAGCGGGCAGCGGGGCCGGCGTCGACGAAGCCGGCCCCGTGTAACCCGGCCGCGCAAACCAGTCACGGCCATAACCGGCGTTGTCGGAGCGGCCGCCCCAGCGCGCGCCGGCTTCGACCTTCGGTGTGAGCCACTTCAGGGTTTCCTGCGGCAGTTCGTCGAAGAAACGCGAACGGATGTTGTAGCGCGTCTGGCCGTGCAACATCCGGCTCTGCGCGAACGACAGATAGAGCCGCTCCTTTGCACGCGTGATCGCGACGTACATCAGGCGCCGCTCTTCTTCGAGGCCGTCGGTTTCCATTGCGCTGTTCTCGTGCGGGAACAAACCCTCTTCGAGACCCGTGATAAAGACCGCCGTGAACTCGAGTCCCTTCGCCGCGTGCACCGTCATCAACTGCACCGCTTCCTGGCCGGCCTGCGCCTGGTTGTCACCCGCTTCGAGCGACGCGTGCGACAGGAAGCCGGCGAGCGGCGTCATGGTGTCGGGGTTCTGCGCGGGATCGGTGAGGTTGGGCGCGTCGAGGACGACGACGTTCGGGTCGTCTGTGGCAGTGGACAATTCGGGCGCCGAGGTGGCGCCCGGACGCAGCGGAATGGAACGCGCCGGCGTGTCCAGGCCGTAGCCCTCTTCGCTGACGAAGGCGGCGGCCGCGTTGACGAGTTCCTGCAAGTTTTCGAGGCGGTCCTGACCTTCGCGCTCGGTCTGATAGAACTCCGCGAGTCCGCTGGTGCGCACCACGTATTCGACCGTTTCCGGCAGGCTCATCTGCTGCGTTTCCGCGCGCATTTTGCCGATCAGGCCGGCAAACGCGGCGAGACTCGAGCCGGCCTTGCCGGCGACATACGGAACGGCCGTGGCCATTGAACAGTTGTAGAGCCGGGCGGCATCCGCGAGTTGTTCGATCGAACGCGCGCCGATCCCGCGCGTCGGAAAATTGACGACGCGCGCGAACGCGGTGTCGTCGTTGGGGTTGTCGATCAGCCGCAGATAAGCGAGCGCGTGCTTGATTTCCTGACGCTCGAAAAAGCGCAGACCGCCATACACGCGATACGCGATGCCGGCGTTCACCAGCGTGTGTTCGATGGTGCGCGACTGCGCGTTGCTCCGGTACAGCACGGCGACTTCGCTGCGCGAGGTACCGGTGCTGATCAGCGCCTTGATTTCTTCGACGATCCAGCCGGCTTCCTGGGTGTCGGTGGCGGCTTCATAGACGCGCACCGGTTCGCCGTGACCGGCATCGGTACGCAGGTTTTTACCCAGCCGCCGTGAGTTGTTGGCGATCAGCTGGTTGGCCGCATCGAGAATATGGCCATGCGAGCGATAGTTCTGCTCCAGCTTGATCAGATGGCGGACGTTGAATTCGTTTTCGAAGTCGCGCATGTTGCCGACGTTCGCGCCGCGGAATGCATAGATGGACTGGTCGTCGTCGCCCACCGCGAAGATCGAATTGGTTTGCCCGGCCAGCAGCTTGAGCCATGCGTATTGCAGTTTGTTGGTGTCCTGGAACTCGTCAACGAGGATGTGGCGAAAGCGCGCCTGATAGTGCGCGCGCAGCGGCGGATTGTGCGCAAGCAGCTCATGACAGCGCAGCAGCAGCTCGGGAAAATCCACCACGCCTTCGCGCTGGCACTGCTGGTCGTAGGCTTCGTAGAGTTCGACGAATTTGCGGTTGAAGTTGTCGGTGGCGTCGACATCTTTGGGGCGCAGGCCCTGCTCTTTCGCGTTATTGATGAAGTACTGGAGGTTCTTCGCCGGGTATTTCTCGTCGTCGATGTTCAGGCCCTTCATCAGACGCTTGATGGCGGAGAGCTGGTCGGCGGTGTCGAGGATCTGAAAGGTAGCGGGCAGACCGGCGTCACGGTGATGCGCGCGCAGCATACGGTTACAGAGACCGTGGAAGGTGCCGATCCACATGCCGCGGGTGTCGATGGGCAGGAGCGCTTGCAGGCGCGCCATCATTTCGCGGGCGGCCTTGTTGGTGAAGGTCACCGCGAGGATCGTGGCGGGTGAGGCGAGGCCCTGCTGGATCAGCCACGCGATGCGGGTGATGAGCACGCGGGTTTTGCCGCTACCCGCGCCGGCCAGAATGAGTGCCGGTTCGTTGGGCAGCGTGACCGCGGCGTGTTGTTCGGGGTTCAGGTTATTGAGCAGTTCGGGCATTTTTCCGGGGGGTCGGCGGCGGTTCGTTCGTCATTATAAGGTTCAGGGATGGGTTTGGTTTTTACCATCCGGCGGGGTGGTTTGTTTGCCTTCTGGGCTTTTATTTGTTTGCCCTGCGGCGTTGTTTGGTTGTTTGCCTGCGGTCTTGGCCTTTCCCTGCATTCTTATCGGTCTATTAGCTTCGCCGTTTGACTGTTTGCCTACGGCGTTGGCCTTTCCTTGCATTCTTATCGGTCTACTAGCTTCGCCGTTTGACTGTTTGCCTGCGGCGTTGGCCTTTCCTTGCATTCTTATCGGTCTATTAGCTTCGCCCCTGTGCGGGGCGGCACTCACTTTCTTTGCCGCCGCAAAGAAAGTAAGCAAAGAAAGCGGGCTTCACACCGCCAGCCAGTAGATGTCCGTCTCTGTCGTGTACCGGAAACGGCCCAACACAAGACCCG
>NZ_DASXHA010000015.1:0-16475 GCF_036488795.1 Paraburkholderia sp. | reverse complement strand
CACTGCCTTGGGCACGCGTTCCCAGCCGAGCATCATGATGCCCACGAAGCCCGCTTCGAGCATGAACGCCATGGCGCCTTCGAAGCCGAGAATGTTGCCGAAGAATTCACCGGTGTAATTCGAAAACGGTCCCCAGTTGGTACCGAACTGGAATTCCATCGGGATGCCGCTCACCACGCCCACGGCAAAGTTCAGAACAAGAAGCTTGCTCCAGAAGCGGGCGTGCCGGTACCAGACGACGTCTTCCGTTTTGACCCACAGTGTCTCTACGATGAAGAGAAAGGCGGACAAGCTGATCGTTAAAATCGGCCAGAGAATATGAAAGATTGCGGTCATCGCGAACTGGCTGCGCGCGAGATTCAGAGCTTCAACATGCATTTTGATCACCAGACAGGTTGGCGTTGAGCGCCGCCGCAGCCGCAACAATCCGCCAATAGAAAATGAAAGTCGCGCGCTCGTACGGAATGGCTGGACGGCGGGAAGCCGTACGGCGGGCTTACCCGCTCAGGCGAGGCGGATTTTCGGCTGCACGAGGCTGTTGACCTGCTCTGCGGCCCACATCAGCGATGCTTTGCCCAGGCCGTGCAAGGCGCGCTGGTGCCGGCGATACAGCATGGCGTGACCCAGATGCGCCGCGCGTCCACGGATGATGCCGCCCTTGAAGAAGCCGATGCGGCCGAGCGCGCCATAGGCGGCGTAGTCGCTCAATGACACCAGCGCACCGAAGTCGCGGAACTCGAATCTCGGCAGCGGCTTCCCCTCCAGCCAGCGCGGCAAATGACGCGCGAGATATTCCGCCTGCTGTGTCGCGACCTGCGCGGTCGGCGGCAGCGGACGTTCGTAGCCTCGAGGTGTCAGGCTCGCGCAATCTCCTACGGCAAACACATGATCGTCGCGGGTGGTCTGCAGCGTCGCATCGACGATCAGCTGGTTCGAACGGTTCGTCTCCAAGCCGGCGAGGTTGTTCATGAAGTCACCTGCCTTGACCCCCGCCGCCCACACCATCAGATCGGCCTCGACGAACGAGTCGTTGTGGTGAAAGCCACGCGCGTCGGCCGATGTGACCTGCGTCGAGGTCATCACCCGAAAGCCGATGTTTTCGAGCTGCTGCTGGCTCGACGCGGAAATTTGCGGCGGGAACGACGCCAGCACGCGCGGACCGCTTTCGAGTAGCGTCAGGCTCAGACGGCTTCGCACGGATGGGTCCCCATAGCGGGATACCCCCTCAAGCAGGCGGCTCAGCTCCGCGGACAATTCGACGCCCGTGGCACCCGCGCCGACCACCGCTACGCGCAACGCTTCGTCCTTCGCCACGCTGCGAAGGATGTGGTTACGCAGCACCACGTTGAAGTTTTCCGCCTGCTGCTGGCTGTCGATGAAATGGCAGTGGGATCTGACGCCTGGCACGCCGAAATCATTCGCGCGGCTGCCAAGCGCCATCACGAGGACGTCGTATTCGACTTCGCGGGCATCGACGATCACCGCGCCTTCCTGCGTGCGGATCTCGCCGAGCTCGACGCGGCGACGCTCACGGTCCAGCCCTCGTACCTCGCCCGGCAGATACGTGAACCCATGTTTGCGGGCATGCGCGAGATAGACGATCTGCTCCTGCTGAACGTCGCGCGTGCCCGCGGCGATGGTATGCAGCATCGGTTTCCAGATGTGCGTGGGGCTGTTGTCGATCAGCGTGACAGCGGCGCGGCCGCTGCGGCCTAGCTGATCGCCAAGTTTGGTCGCGAGCAGGATACCCGCGATCCCACCTCCCGCGATGACAATACGAACGGCTTGAGACATGAGTGTGCTCGAAAAAAAAGGGGAAATATGGATGCCGGCACGCTACGGCCGCAGCGGTGGAAACATCACACAGGGTGTCTCGCACGCTGCCGGCCGGAGCACTTGCTACATCAACCTGCTTTGGCAACGTAAGGTCTAACCATTTTGGCCGGATCCACCACGCGATCGAAAGTCGTTTCATCAACGAAGCCAAGTTCGAGCGCCGCCGCCTTCAAGGTCAGATCGTGATGCATGGCGTGATGTGCGATAGCTGAAGCGTGGTCATAGCCGACCACCGGCACCAGCGCCGTAACCAGCATCAGCGAGCGGTCGACATCCTCATTGATCTTCTTCAGGTTCGGTCGGGTGCCTTCAACCAGGTAGCGCCGGAAGTTCGTACAACCGTCAGTCATCAACGTGATCGACTGCATCAGATTGAAGATGATCAGCGGCTTGTAAACGTTCATCTCCAGATAGCCGCTTGCGCCACCAAATCCGACGGCAACGTCGTTCGCCATGACCTGCACGGCGAGCATGGTCAGCGCCTCGACCTGGGTCGGATTGACCTTGCCGGGCATGATGGACGAACCGGGTTCGTTTTCCGGCAGCATCAGCTCGGCAAATCCCGCGCGCGGACCGCACGCCATCAGGCGAATATCATTGCCGATCTTATAGAGTGACACCGCAAGCGAACGCAACGTGCCTGAAAGCTGCACCAATGCATCATGCGCGCCCTGCACCGTGAACTTGTTCGGCGCGCTCACGAACGGCAGTCCCGTCAGCGCGGCGATTTCAGCCGCGACGTCTTCTGCGAAACCAGGGGCTGCGTTGATTCCCGTGCCGACGGCGGTGCCACCCAGCGCGAGGCAATAGACGCCCTTCAGCGTGTCGTCGATGCGTGCAAGATTGTCGGCAAGCATGCCGGCGTAGCCTGACCACTCCTGACCTAGCGTCAGCGGAGTGGCATCCTGCATATGGGTGCGGCCAATCTTCACGATGTCAGCCCACTCCACGGCCTTCGCCGCGATCGCGTCATGCAATGCCTTCACTGCCGGAATCAGGCGCTGCGTCGTGTTGATGGCAGCGGCCATGTACATCGCCGAAGGAAACGAATCATTCGACGACTGCGACATGTTGACGTGATCGTTCGGGTGAACCGGTATCTTGCTGCCGAGCGGCGCGCCCACGATCTGACTGCAGCGATTCGCGATCACCTCGTTGACGTTCATGTTGAACTGCGTGCCACTACCCGTCATCCAGACATGCAACGGAAACATGTCGTGATGCTGGCCGGCGAGGATCTCGTCGCAGACCTGGGTAATCAGCGCGTGAGAGCGATCGTCAAGACGTTTGCCGGCGTGATTGGAATTGGCCACTGCCTTCTTGAGAAACGCATAAGCAGTGATCATTTCCCGCGGCATCAGGTCGCGGCCGATGCTGAAATGCTCGATAGACCGTTGGGTCTGCGCGCCCCAAAGACGGTCAGCGGGAACGCTCACCTCTCCAAGGCTGTCGACCTCTGTGCGGATATTGTTCATCATGTTCTCCATCGCCTATGCGTATGTCGGGCGGTAGACCTTGGAATCGATGAACGCGTGCAGATCATCGGGACGGGCAACACCGGCAAGACCCTGATCGAAAATGAAGCTCGCCACCTCGCGCGCCACCGCCAGCGATGTTTCGAAGATGCGCGCTTGCGGCGGATAGATCAGTCCCGCGTCGAGATCCGCCGGGGTCACCTGTTTGGCGAGCGCCTCGGCGGCGACCACCAGCATTTCCTCCGTGACGCGCCGCGCCTCGGTCGCGTAGATCGCCATGCCTAGCGCCGGGAAAATGTAGACGTTGTTGCCCTGACCAGGCGTGAACGTACGGCCCTTGAAATTCACCGGCCCGAACGGACTGCCGCTGGCAAATACCGCACGGCCGTCGGACCAGACATACGCTTCTTCCGCGCTGCACTCCGAATGTGACGTGGGGTTCGAGAGCGGGAAGATGATAGGCCGTTCGTTGACGCGCGCCATCGCTTCGATGACGGGTTGGCTGAACGCCTTGCCTGCCGTACTGACGCCAATGATGGCCGTGGGACGCAGCGTTTCGATTGCGGTGACGAAGTTGTCGACCGGTGCATGGTCGTGCGCGAACGGGCGCTGGAAGTCGGCCAGGTCCGCACGCCCGGCATGGATCAGGCCGTCCTTGTCGAACAGGGAGATCGCGCCATGCGCCTCTTTCTCCGGCACACCGGCCTGCACCATCGCTTTCGCCAGAAGACTCGCAATGCCACAACCAGCCGTTCCGCCGCCAAGAAACAGGAACCGTTGATCTGCAAGCGAACCGCCCGTCACGCGCAGCGCTGCGAGGACTCCGGCAAGCACCACGCTTGCGGTGCCCTGAATGTCGTCGTTAAAGCAGGACACACGATCGCGATACCGCGCAAGGATCGGCGCTGCGTGCGGGAACGCAAAGTCCTCGAACTGAATGCAGGCACGCGGAAAGACTTCCTGCACGGCCGTGACAAACGCCTCGATAAATTCGTCGTACTCGGCCCCTGTCACGCGACGCTGGCGCAGCCCCAGATAAAGGGGATCGGCAAGCAGGTTCTCGTTGTTGGTGCCCACGTCCAGCGTGATCGGCAAGGTCAGCTGAGGAGGAACGCCGGCACAAGCGGTGTAGAGCGCCAGTTTGCCGACCGGAATACCCATACCGTTTACGCCGAGGTCACCGAGACCCAGAATCCGTTCGCCGTCGGTGACGACGATGAAGCGGACATCGGGCTGCGTCCAGTTACGCAGGATCTCCTTGAGTTGCTCCTTGCGATTGATCGAGAGGTACAGGCCACGTGGACGTCGCAGGATATGGCCGAACTTTTCGCACGCTTCGCCGACGGTCGGCGTATACACCAGAGGAATGAAGCGCGCCGGATCCGACATGACCACCCGGTAATACAGCGTCTCGTTTGTCTCGAGCAAGGACGACAGAAAAATGTAGCGCTCGAGGTCGCTCGTCTTCAGATCGATCTGGCGCAGAACGCGGTCAATCTGCGCGTCCTCGGTTTCTACCTGTTCCGGTAGCAGACCCGTCAGGCCCAGCTCTTCGCGCTCCACCGCGGTAAACGCAGTGAACTTGTTGGCATGCGGGTTTCGCAACAGCGCAGCACCGCGCAGTGCTGCGGGTACGCGCTCGTTACCGGCATTCGCCGGCGTGGGGGACATGGACAACGTCATCGCTTGGCATCCTTTCAGTTGGAAGGTTTAACAAACCATCAGTGAACGTAGTATCTTGCGATCGAGTCCGCAGTCCAATATATTGGAAGTCTCGATTTCGATATCTTTTAGTAAATAACTGAGGTGTGCTCCATGGAGCTTCGACATCTGAGGTATTTCGTTGTGGTCGCCGAGGAACGCCATTTCACGCGTGCTGCGGAGCGCCTCGGCATCGGCCAGCCGCCGCTCAGCCTGCAGATTCAGCGGCTGGAGCGCGAGATCGGCGCCACGCTGTTTCGCCGCCTGTCGCGAGGAGTCGAACTGACTGAAGCAGGCGTGCTGTTGCTGGACAGTGCGCGGCACATCCTGGCACTGGTGGATCGCACCTGCACGGACGTGCAGCGGCTATCGCGCGGCGAAATCGGTCACATGCGGGTCGGCTTTGCAGGCGCGACCTACTTCCAGCCGCTGCTGCCCGCCATCATTCGCGAGTTCCGTACCCGCCGTCCGGATGTCGTGCTCTCGCCGGAACAAAGCAATACCCCTGCCCTGGTGGCAGGGCTGCGGGAAGGACGCGTGGATGCGGCTTTCATCCGGCCACCCATCGAGAGCGCCGAGGATCTGGATGTTGAATTGCTGGTAAGGGAGGACATGATGGTGGTGCTGCCGCACAGCCATCCGCTCGCACGAGCCGGCCAGCCGGTCTCGCTGTCCGCGCTCGCAGAGGAAACGTTTTTGCTGTTCCCGCGCGCAATCGGCGAGGGACTGTATGACGCAATCACATCGGCGTGTCAGCGTGCCGGTTTTCTTCCGAGGCTTGGCCAGGAGGCGCCGCAGATCGTGTCTATCGCGCCGCTGGTCGGAGCAGGCTTTGGCGTTTCGATCGTCCCGCACTCAACCACTCAGATACAGATGGAAGAAGTGGTGTATCTGCCGATTGCGGGGAATGCGCCCAAAGCGTCGATCAGTCTTGCATGGCGGCGCCACAACCCGTCGCCGGTTGTGCGGCTCTTTCTGGCGGTGGCCCGGGAGATGGCGCGGGGGTGGCGCAAAACACAGCGGTGAAGGGAACCGGCGCTCCCTTAGGTTTGCCTTATTCGGCCGGAGGTGCAGCTGGCGTGGCCAAAGGCTTACCCTTGTCCACCACATGCACCGTAATCAGCTGGACGGGTAAGGTGCCATCGTTCCTCGCGCTATGTACCGCGCCGGCTTGCACCACAAAGCCACCTCCCGCTGCAATCTTCTGTTCAGGCTTTCCTGCCACGAGAAGCGTCAACTCGCCTGATTCGACATAGCTGATTTCGTCGCCAGCATGCGTGTGCCAGCCAAGCTTTCCACCAGGCGCAATCTCAACGCGTGACACAACTGCTTCGCGGCCCGGCACCGAGACGTCGGCCTTGATCACCTCCGTTCGGCTTACGCCAGTATTTTGGGCGAGACAAACCGATGATGCTGCGATGAATAGAATGCCAACTACAAAGTACTTTGCTTGTTTCACAAGGATTCCTATCAGATGAAATTCGCGCGCTGGATTCGTATAGCGCGCGTATTTTGGCGAAAGGTGTCCAGCCTGACTTCGTCACACCGGAACAATGCCCTCCTCTCTAACCAGACTTGCTGGCTCAACGCTCTCAATGCCCGGCCAGCAATTCGGCCAGATAGGATTTCCACGCTTCCGGATGCGTCTGTGTCTGATGTCCGTACGAATGATCCGTCTCCGGTACTTCGACATAGCGTCCATGCGGGACCAACGGTATCAGACGCTGCATGACGCCGAGGTCGGTCGCGTTGAGCAAGTCGTCGTCAAAATTGACAGCCAGCACCCGGGCACGAATCTGGTTCAATTGCGCGGTGGGGTTGTAGTCCCATGACGATTCGAACCAGTACAAGACGTCGTTCGCGTCGTTCTTCGCGGCCTGATGAACCAGACTGTCATACAGGTCTGTCGCGGTCTTTCGATCGGGCGCCAGCGTCTGCATGCGAGCGGGGTTGACGGTGAGGACGCCGAAAATCGGCATGACGCGCAGCCACTGGGTCGGCTCGGTGGTGTAGTCGCCGTTATGCCAGTCAGGATCGTTGCGGATCGCGCCGACAATCATCTGCCGCCATAGCCAGTTGCGCCCGGCAATGGCGATGGGCTGACTCACCACAGGCATCAGTGCATCAGCCATGTCAGGATAGCGTTCGCCCCAAATCCAGGTTTGCATGCCGCCCATCGAGACGCCGAGGACCAGCCGCAAATGGGTGATGTGCAGGCCATCCACCAGCAATTGATGATTGGCCTCCACCACGTCGTTATAGCCGTAGTGCGGGAAGTGCGAGCGCAAGCCGTCGCTCGGCTTGCTGGAGCCGCCGCGGCCGAGTCCGTCGGGGATCACGACGAAATAGCGCCGCGCATCGAGAGGTTGGCCGGGGCCGTACAACTCGCGGCGCATCAGCGGCGTCAAGAATTCCTCGCTGCTACCGGTCGTGCCGTGCATCAACAATACCGCATTGTCGATCCGGCCTTGTGCATCACGCCGCGGGGTGCCGATCGTGACATAGTGAATCCGGACTTCCGGCAGGCTAGTGCCGTCCGAAAAACGGAAGTCGTGGGCAATGAAATCGGCGGCTTGCTCCGGTGTGGCAGTCTGAACGGCATCGTCGGCGTGTGCCGCATCGACGCCGACAAGAGCGGCGATGCACAAGCCGAACGCGGCCCTCAACAATCTTCCTTTAAGCATGGTCTCTTTCGCCCGTGCCGGGCTGTGGTTAAGTAAAAGCGGATATCAAGTAAATCCAGGCGAGCGCGCCGTCCACTGATCAGGACGCGGTCCGCACCCGCGTCAAGCAACAAACCTGAAACTCGGTGCCATAATTGCCGCTTTGAAAGCTGGGAGCCAGAGTTGAACTGCAAGCCGCCCATGCTTCTCTCGTCTGCATTTCAGCGCTCCAATGCGCGCTGGTTTCATGACGCCATCCGTGACCGTCATCAGTAGTCTATGAACTCGGACGACCTCGAAATGTTCGCGCACGTCGCGAAGACAGGAAGCTTTTCGCGTACCGCAATGGAATTGGGCGCGAATCAATCGACGATCAGCCGGCGCATCGGTTTGCTCGAAGCCGAACTCGGTGTGCGGCTCTTTCGCCGCAGCGGCCGTGGAGTCGGACTCACCGAGCGCGGTGAACAGTTGCTCGGCTATGCGCTCACCCTCGAACGCACGCTCGATGAAGCGGGCAAAGCGATGCGCAACGGCGACGAGCGCGGCCCGGCCAACCTGACGATCGCGGCTCAACCTACCATCGCGCGCATCATGTTTGGCCAGCTCGGACATCGGCTCAAGGCGCGTTATCCCGACACGCGCATCCGTTTCGTCGAGGGACTCGCGAGCCAGATCCTCAGGCGGCTCAGCGACGGCGATCTCGACCTCGCGGTGATGTATGTGCCCGAACATCCGGGCGCGATGCAACACGACGTGCTGCTGACCGAGGACATCTGCCTCGTCACCCCGCCGGACTACATGCCCGACGACGGCCCCGTCGGCGTGCACGCGCTTGGCAACATCCCGCTCATTCTGCCGAGCACCCATCATGGCTTGCGTCTGCTTGTAGAAACGCTGGCCGCGCGGCACGGCTTCACGCCGAACATCGCCCTCGAATGCGACGGATCGATCTCGCTCACCAAGCGGCTCGTGATGGAACGCTGCGGCTGCACGGTGCTACCGGCCGCTTCGGTGGTGGAAGAAGCCGCTGCCGGGCGGCTTCGGTGCTTTCCGCTCGTCAGTCCGGTCGTGCGGCGCGATGTGGCCATCGCGTGGCCGCAGAATCGCTCGATGCCGGAGGGCGTCTGGAATGTCGCGCAGATGATCCGCGAGCTCGCCGCCGAACTGGTCGGCAACGGCGCGTGGCCGGGCACCACCATGCTCACGTCGGACACGACCGGCCTCACGCGCTCAAACGGCTGATGGGCGTGATCTGCCGCGGGTCGGTGCGCAACTCGATGAGCGCCGCTACGCCCGCGCGCTGCGCGCGTTCGAACGCTGCCGGGAAATCTTCCGTGCGCTCAACCAGTTCGGCATGCGCATTGAACGCGCGCGCCATCGCGATGAAGTCGGGATTGACCAGACGCGTGGCCGACACGCGCCCGGGATATTCACGCTCCTGATGCATGCGGATCGTGCCAAGCATGTTGTTGTTCACTACGATGACGATGAGCGGCGCGCCGAACTGGACCGCGGTTGCGAGTTCCTGCGGGTACATCATGAAACAGCCGTCGCCCGCGAAACAGACCACCTGACGTTCTGGATTCCTGAGTTTTGCTGCAATCGCGGCTGGAAATCCGTAGCCCATGGCGCCGTTGGTTGGCGCGAGTTCCGTCGCAGGACTGCGGTAACGGTAAAAGCGATGGACCCAGACCGTGTAATTGCCCGCCCCGTTGGCAATCACCGCGTCGTCAGGCAGCACCTGGTTCAGGTGAGCGACGACCTGCGCAAGATCGACGCCCGCGATCTCGGGGCTGGCCGGTTGCGGCGTAGAGTGCGCCATATAGTCCGCACGCGCCGCATCGGTCCACGCGTGCCAACGCTGCTGCCCTTCGGCCGCGATGGGCACCACGCCGTCGAGCGCCAGTGCGAACGCACTCAGCGACGCGTTGATCGGCAGGCGCGCCTGATAGACGCGGCCAAGCTCCTCGGCATCAGGATGCACATGAATCAGTGTCTGCTTCGGCACCGGGCTTTCGAATACCGTGTAACCGGACGAAGTGGTCTCCGCAAGCCGCGAGCCGATCACGATCAGCAAGTCGGCGTCACGCGCACGTTGCGCGAGTTTCGGCGACACGCCAAGCCCGAGTTGCCCGCAGTAATGGGCATCGCGATTGTCGAACAGATCCTGACGACGGAACGATGCCGCCACCGGCAAGCGGTTGGCGTGCGCGAAACGCTTGAGCGCGGCGCACGCGTCCGGGTTCCAGCCGGTGCCCCCGACCACGACGAGCGGACGCTCGGCCTGTGCGAGCAACGTGCGTAGCGCATCCAGCGCCTGCGGCTCGGGCGCTGCCTGGGCGATGCGCGCGGGTAGCGCGTCGTTCACCTCGGCGGAATTGAACAGTACGTCTTCGGGCAACGCGATCACGACTGGCCCAGGACGACCCGACAGCGCCACGCTATAAGCCTTCGCGATGATCTCGGGAATGCGCTCGATGCTGTCGATCTCCGTGACCCACTTCGCAATGCCGCCGAACATCTGCCGGTAGTCGACCTCCTGAAACGCGCCGCGTCCGATGAAGCCGCGCTCCACTTGCCCGATAAACAGAAGCATCGGCGTCGAGTCTTCGCTGGCAGTGTGCACACCGTTGCTCGCGTGCGTCGCGCCCGGGCCGCGCGTCACGAAGCAGATGCCCGGGCGGCCCGTGAGCTTGCCATACGCATCCGCCATATTCGAAGCGGCGCCCTCGTGGCGCGTCGTGATGGTGCGAATCCCGTGCGCGTCGTGCAGCGCGTCGAGCACAGCCAGATAACTCTCGCCGGGTACACAGTAGACGGTATCGGCACCGTTGCGCGCGAGTGCGTCGACGAGGATGCGACCGCCGTTGCGCAGTTGTGCGGTTTCAGACATGGACTTCAAGCTCCTTGTTACGGGTTTCTGGCAGGAACACGGCGACGACGAAGACAAGCACGTAGGAGGCCGCGGCCCATACGCCGATCGATTCTCCCAGTCCGACCGAGGCACTCGTCATGCCGACGGCCGCGGGCACGAGCGCGCCGACGCCGCGACCGAAGTTGTACGAAAAGCCCCCCGCCGACGCCCGGATCTGCGCGGGAAAGAGTTCTGTGAAACATGCACCCATGCCCGACACGATGCCGGACTGGAAAAGTCCGAGCGGAAAACCGAGCACGAGCAGCGTCGAGAGCGGCAGATGCAGACGGGTATAGGCCAGCACGGTCACAGTCGCCCCAGCCGCGGACAACGCGAATGTCCAGCGCCGGCCGATGCCGTCGCTGAGATAGGCCATGCCGATATAGCCGCAGAACGAGCCGAACAGGTTGACGGCCAGATAGATCGTCGTGAGGTTGACCGTGAGACCCTGCGTCTCGCGCAGATACGTGACCAGCCATGTGAGGATCGTGTAGTTGCCACCGAGCGCGCCCGCGGCCATCAGAGAAGCGAGCACGGTGCGCGAGAGCACCTTGCGCCCGAAGACGTGCGTAAAAGTTTCGAGTGGGCTGTTTTTTTCGCGGTAGGTAGCGGCGGACTGAAACGCCTGCGACTCGTCGATGTTACGGCGCATCCACAGCACGAGCAGACCGGGCAACAGGCCGACCAGGAACAGCACACGCCACGCGAGATGCTCGGGCAGCAGGCCGAACAGGGTCCAGTAGGCGAGCGTCGCCAGCGCGTAGCCGACCGGCCAGCCGCTTTGCACCGAGCCCACTGCGCGGCCGCGAATGCGTTTGTCGACGACTTCCCCGATCAGGATCGCGCCCGCGGCCCACTCGCCACCAAAGCCGAGTCCCTGCAGGCTGCGCGTGAAAAGCAGTTGATGAAAGCTGCTCGTGAAGGCGGAAAGTCCGGTGAACAGCGAAAACCAAAGGATTGCCAGTTTGAGCACGCGTACGCGGCCGATGCGGTCCGCAAGCACGCCCGCGACGACACCGCCGATCGCCGACGACACCAGCGCCGAGGTGCCGATCACGCCAGCCTGCGCCTTGGTCATGCCCCACGCGGTCAACAAGGTCGGAATCACGAAGGCGAAGAACTGCACGTCCATGGCATCGAGGACCCAGCCGAGGAAGCAGGCCCAGAAAGTCCGGCGCTGGGCGGGCGCCATGGTGCTGTACCACGGTTGCATGACGTGTATCTCCATCAGGCACATGAGTGCCTGTCGTTTTTGTCGTCGTGCGCGGCAGTGGGTCGACGCGAGCCCGCGCTAAAGTCGTGCGTCGGATTATGCCGCGCCGTATCTGGATTGACCTTTGCGCGAGGCGCATAGCAGCTATGCACTTGAGCGTCAGAAGCCGACCTTAAGTTTCCAGGGTGTCAGCCGTAATTCAAACGTAGGAAAGCAATCCTCTGCCGCTTGCGGGAGCGTTCCCGGACGTAGAGGTAGATATATGAATACGGGGTGCATAGCATCATGATTAAAGGCCTTTCAATCCGCAGTCGCCTCGCTTTGGCGATGGGTTTCCTGAGTGTCCTGTTGATTGTCGGCGGGGCAATGGGCATCGGCGGCGTTGCGATGAGCAATGGCGACCTGCAGCAGCTCTATTCCGATCAGCTTGCCTCGTCGGTCGCACTCAGCGAAGCCAGCGTCGCGCTCGCAAGAGGACGTCTCTGGATCTTCCGCATCGCGCTCGACCCGGCCGGCGCCGACGTGCCCAAATTCGCGCAAAACGCCAAAGCCCAGCTCGATCGGTCAAAGAAGGCGTGGGATGCTTATCGTGCATTGCCTCCGTCAGACGCAGACGAAGCGCGCGCCGCCGACGAAGTCAATAAAGGACTGGATGAGCTGGCGACGAGCAGTTACGGGCCGGTTTTTCAGGCTATCACGGCCGGCGACCCCGACAAAATCAAGGCTGCCGTGGCGGCCATGTCAACCGCACAATATGGCGATGTCACCGGCAGAATCGACGCGCTCGAACAGAAACAGGCGAGCATCGCGCAGGCGTTCTATGTTCGGGCCGAGGCGCGTTTCGGCTGGTTTGTCGGTATCGCGATAGCCGGCGTCGCGTTTGCAATCGTGGCGGCGGCGCTTGCATGGAGATCGCTGCAACGCGCGATTGGTCGCCCGATTGGGGAGGCCCTCAATCATTTCAGGGCGATCGCTGAGGGTGATCTGACCGCGCGCGTCGAGGTTCGCTCGTCCGACGAAATGGGTCAAATGATGACCGGCCTTCAGGCAATGCAACGCAAACTGGTCGAAACCATTAGTGCGGTGAGAGACGGTGCGAGCGCCATCGATACCGCGGCCAAGGAAATTGCTGTCGGCAACATGGATCTGTCCTCGCGCACCGAAGAGCAGGCTGCGTCGCTTGAGCAGACATCGGCCAGCATGGGCGAACTCACCACGACTGTAAAACACAACACCGAGAGTGCACGTCAGGGCAACACGCTTGCGGTCACCGCTTCGGCGACCGCCGAGCGCGGCGGCGAAATGGTTCGGCGCGTGGTCGAGACGATGCACAAGATTTCCGGCTCGTCAGAGCGGGTCGAGCAGATCATTGGCGTGATTGAAGGGATTGCGTTCCAAACCAATATCCTTGCGCTAAACGCTGCGGTGGAAGCGGCCCGCGCCGGCGAACAAGGGCGTGGATTTGCGGTGGTCGCCTCCGAAGTGCGCAGTCTCGCGCAGCGCAGCGCGAGCGCCGCCAAGGAAATCAAGGAGTTGATCGGCCAGTCGGTCGCCCATGTCAACGAGGGCTCAAAGCTGGTGGACGAAACCGGTATCACGATCGACGAGGTCGTCGCCTCTGCAAAGCGCGTGGCCAACCTCATGAACGAAATCGCTGCAGCGTCGGAACAGCAGCACGCTGGCATCGAACAGGTGAACCGGGCAGTCGCGCAGATGGACGACGTCACCCAGCAGAATGCCGCGCTCGTCGAAGAGGCATCGGCGGCCGCGCAGTCGCTCGCAGCGCAATCCAATGGGATGCGCGAAGCCGTGACGGTCTTCAAGCTGGATTCAGCACTTTCTAGCAGGACCTTTTGACGATCGCGCGGCCCGCAGTGGGACAGCCGAAGCGTTTCCCGACCGCTGCCCTGCTCATAAAAAAAGGCACCGCGAGCGGTGCCTTTCTTACGCCAGCAAGTAACGCTTAGAAGTGGGTGCGCATACCCGCGCCGACCACCACCTGATTCGTGGATGCCGCCGTGCCACCGATGAAGGAACTTGCACCTTCAAAGTTGAACAGGCTGGAATTCCCACCCTGCGCACCCGGAGCCAGACCGCCGGTCAGGTGGATGTAGTTGGCGCCAGCGTACACGTCCGTGCGCTTCGACAACGAGTAATCCGCCAGCAGGCCGAACTGGTCCCACTTCGGCGATGCCGAGCTCAACCGGTTGTCGAACTTGCCATCGGTGTAGGTGTAAGCCGCGCCCAGCGTCAATGCCGGCGTCACGTTGTAATGCGCGTTCACTTCGTAGTTGGTGAAATGAACCGAAGCGGCATTGGCGGCCGTCAGGGTCGCGGAGCCGGCGCTGAAGCCCGTTGCATTGTTCAGCTTGGTGTCCGTGATCACGAAACCAATGTTGGCCGGGCCGAACGTATAGTTAAGACCGCCGCCGAACGAACGCTGACGCTCCGCCGTGAAGGGTGCATCAGCGGTCGAGCTGTCGCTATCCACTGCGCCACCGGTGTTGCTGGTTTGGCCCAGGGCGTTGAGGCTGTTGTTCACTTGCGTGTAACCCAACGCCGCATTGATCGGGCCGTGGCTGTACTGGGCACCGAAGCTATAGGCGCGGTTGTTCGCAAAGCCGCCTGCTTCGTTCGAGAAGCCATACAGGGCGCCGAAGCTCAGGCCGTTGTAATTCAAGCTCGAATATTTCACTGCGTTGTTGACGCGGAACGTTCCGAGCATGTTGTCGTTGTCCATCACGTGCGCGAAGATGTTGCCACCCACGCCACCGAAGTCTTCGAACGCCAGATGGCCGACATAGTCGTACATGAATTCGTTCTGACGACCCAGCGTCACGGAGCCGAGTGAATTGCTCGTCAGGCCGACAAAAGCATTACGGCCGAACAGGCGGCCGCCTTGCCCCATCTTGCCGTTGGTCAGGTTGAAGCCGTCTTCGAGCACAAAGATTGCCTTCAGGCCGTCACCCAGATCTTCAGCGCCTTTCAGGCCCCAACGATTGCTTTGCATGATGCCGTTGCTCAAGGCGACGTTGCCGCTGCCCTCGTTGGTGCCGACGCGGACGTTGTTCGTGTAGCTGATGCCGGCATCCAGCAGGCCGTACAGGGTCACACTGCCTTGCGCATGGGCTGCAGTTGTGCCGAGCGCTGCGAGCGTCGCGGCAAACAGAAGCTTGTGATTCTTCATTTTGGTCAAGACTCCATTTCTATAATTGGTGTTTTCACGCCAGTGGACCCTAAGGGTCCGCTGGAGATGGGAGTCTAGACATCCACCTCTTTGAAATCTTTTGAAATGCAAAATAACGTGTTTTTTATGCAAATGCCTATTAGGCTTCATCTTTGAACCAGACAACCTGTGATAAGCGCAGCTTGCAAAGCGTGGGGCGCCAAGCTTTCAGAATTTTTATATTCGCCAGTTCTGACCGCAGCGTCCGACACTCGACGAACACACATGCCGACTGCCGACGCTCTGGTGGTTGCGGTCGGCTGACCGCTGCCGGCCACGCATTCGAATCACAGACACTCGACTTAATGATGCTCGAAGAGGGATATTTTCTTGGCCTTGATCATGGATCTGACTTTCGACATAAACCGTGCTTGCGGGTCTTTCTTGCACTCCTCGAAAACTGCTTCTCCTACTGGATGAGCGGTATCCACCACCATCGTATCGGTTTCCTTGACCCCGAGTTTGTCCACACCCGCGACCCAGTAAACCAGCGCCGGACGGTAGGCCTCGTCAACGACGGTAAAGTCCGCGCATGTCATTTTTGCCGGACTCATTTTGGTTTCCTGCGCACTAGCCGCGAGAGGGATGGCTACACAGGCCAGAACAGCGAGAATTTTTGCGGATTTCATTTAACACTCCTTATATGGATCGGATTGAACTTTGTTCGTAGTGTTGCCGGGTACGGCAGATCACCAGGTATCCACTTTAAGGCGACTCAATTAGCTCAGAATTAGTCCGCTATTTTTCGTGCACCGACAGAAGCATTTCAATGAGCCACGGTCCAGCCAAGTCCACGCACGTTGCGGATCAAGGATTGCCCGAACTTCTTGCGCATCGTATGGATCAGCACGTCAATGGCATTGCTTTCCACCTCTTTGCCCCAGCCGTATAGCCTGTCCTCGAGCTGGCCGCGTGACAGGATCATGCCGGGCTTTTCCAGGAACGCATGCATCAGCGCGAACTCGCGCGCGGAGAGCGAAGACGCTACCCCATTGCAGCACAACATGCGTTTCTCGAGATCGAGGTTGAGCGATTCGCCACCGATACGCGGGGTCGCATAGCCCGCCTTGCGCCGCAATACCGCCCGGATACGCGCAAGAAGTTCACGAACTTCGAATGGCTTGGGTACACAATCGTCAGCACCGACGTCAAGACCGTGCACGCGCGTCTCCAGGTCGTCCAGTGCGGTAAGAATCAGCACCGGGACGTCGTTGCCTGCGGCACGCAATGCGCGTAGCAGATCGATTTCGCCTGCACCCGACAGGCCGAGATCGAGCAAAACCACTGCATAGTAAGCCGTATTGATGGCTACGCTACCTGCGTTGCCATCGCGCACCCAGTCGACACTGCATTCCGCATTCTTCAATGCGCGAAGCAGGTTTTGGCCAATCTGCAAATCCTCTTCAACCAGTAAAACTCGCATGATGTCGCATCGTTTTGGATAGCG
>NZ_DASXHA010000119.1:0-19008 GCF_036488795.1 Paraburkholderia sp. | reverse complement strand
CGAGAACGCGGAAGGCGAAGTGCGGCTGGGCGACGCCTGGCGCGTGAAGCCCACGGACGAGTTGCTCGCCGCCTTGCGTGGCGAGTTCGCGGGCAGTTCGATCGAGATCGTTTATTGACAGCGTGAAGCGATCATGCACCGCATCGCCGCGCGGTCGCGGTCGCTTCCGGGGTGGGGTCGCTTTTGGCTGGCGTGGCTGTCAAGCCCAGGCCGCTGTCCTCAGCTGCGCCGCGCTCCTAGCCGTTCCAGCTTGAGAAAGCGGTAATACACGGTCTCGGCATTGAACACGGCGATCATGAAGCCGGCCCGTCCGTCCAGAAAACCGCGCCGCAGTACATACGTGCGGAAAAATGCCCAGACACCGCGTCCTAACGCCTTGCCGAAGCTGCCGCCTTGGCCCGCTGCATGCCGCTGCTGCGCGCCCGCGGCGGAATACGCGTCGAGCTTGCGTAACACGGTCTCGAAGTCTTCGTACGAGTAGTGCATCAACTTGCCGGACAGCCGTTGCGCCGGCGTATTGAAAACGAGCCGCTCGTGCACCAGATCTTCGGAGAAGCGCGCGGCGCCGCGTTTGAACAGACGCGGAATCCAGTCCGGATACCAGCCGCTGTGATGAACCCAGTGGCCGCAAAAGCTCGACAACCGATCTACCGCGTACACGTCCGCGCCCGGTGCCGCGATTGCCGCGCGGATTGCCGCGGCGAGTTCCGGCGTGACGATTTCGTCGGCGTCGATGGAGAGGATCCAGTCGGTCGCGAGTGCATCGAGCGCGCGGTTTTTCTGCGGGCCGAAGCCGGGCCAGTCGGTCTGCTGCAACACGCGGGCATGGTGTGTCCGGGCAATCTCGACGGTGTTGTCGGTGCTGCCGCCGTCGATCACGACAATGTCGTCGGCAAACGCCACGGCGGCGAGACACTCGGCAAGCCGCGCCGCCGCGTTCCGGGTAATGATGGCAACGCCGAGGGTGGTTTCTTTCATGCCTGGAAAGCGAAGAGGGAGCAGGGTGGTCGGAAGCGTCGCGCAAGTATACACAGCAGGCCGGCCGTCACGCGCTTACCCCGTCGCCCGAGGCGCAAGCGTGTGACGCATGACGCGCGCGCCTTTCCGGTCGCATGGTTTTCACGCGCGAGTCGAAGCCACGCTCCGTACGCCCGACTGTTTACAATGTTGTATTTTGTGTTCGCCCACCGGGCGAACGCATTTTCGCCTTTCTAGAGGATTCCTTGAGCGCGAAACCCACGTTAAGCAAAACCCTCGGTGGTTCTGACGATGCGTCGTCGCCCGTCGTCGTCATGCGCCGCCTCTGGCCTTATCTGAAGCCGCTCCTGTGGGTACTGATCGGCGCGATCGTCGCCATGGCCGTCAGCTCGGCCACCGACGCCGGTATCCCGGCGCTGCTCAAGCCGCTGCTGGACAAGGGCTTCGGCGCGCATGCGAGCGACAAGGCGAAATGGGTGGTGCCGCTCGCGGTGATCGGCCTCGCTTTCGTGCGCGGCGTTTCCCAGTACGCCTCGGGCTACCTGCTCGCGTACGTGTCGAACAAGATCCTGCTCGATCTGCGGCTGAAAATGTTCGACCGGATGATCCACACGAACGTCGGCTTTTTCCAGCGCGAGACCGCGAGCACCGTCATCAACGCGATCGTCTTCGAGGTCAACCAGATCCTCAACGTGCTGCTGAGCGTGCTCGTCACGCTGGTGCGCGATTCGCTGACGGTGTTTTTCCTGCTGTGCTACCTGTTTTACCTGAACTGGAAGCTGACGCTGATCGTCGCCGTGTTGCTGCCGGCCATCGGCTGGCTGGTCGGCAAGATCAACCGCAGGCTGCGGCGCCTGAACCGCGAGCATCAGATGCTGACC
Organism: Paraburkholderia sp.; assembly: GCF_036488795.1. GTDB lineage: Bacteria > Pseudomonadota > Gammaproteobacteria > Burkholderiales > Burkholderiaceae > Paraburkholderia. Next base: position 17,149 of record NZ_DASXHA010000119.1, on the reverse strand, counting down.
AACCAGCTGTCGTACATCGTCGAAGAGACGGTGGGCGGCTATAAGGTCGTCAAGGTGCACAACGGCCAGAAGTACGAAATCGACCGCTTTACTGAAATGAGCCGCCGGCTGCGCGGCTATTCGATGCGCATGACGGTCTCCGGCGGCCTCGCACAACCGCTCACGCAATTCCTCGCGTCAATCGCGCTGGCGGTCGTCATCACCATCGCGGTGGTGCAATCGTCGTCGGATCAGACCACGGTGGGCGGTTTCGTGGCCTTCGTCACGTCGATGCTGCTGATCATCTCGCCGCTCAAGCATCTGATGGATGTGAATCAGCCGCTGCAGCGCGGCATGACGGCGGCGGAACTGATCTTCGGTCTGATCGACGAACCGGCCGAGCCGGAAGGTGGCGGCCGTCCGCTCGAACACGCCTCGGGCGAAGTCGAGTTCCGTGACGTCTCGTTCAACTACGGCGCGAACAGCACGCATGACCGGCCGACCCTCGACCGCGTGTCGTTCAAGGCGGCGCCTGGCGAGATGATCGCGCTGGCCGGTCCGTCGGGCAGCGGCAAGACCACCCTGGTCAACCTCTTGCCGCGCTTCTTCGATCCGACCGGCGGCGAGGTGCTGGTGGACGGCGTGCCGCTGCCGGAGTACGGCATTCACGCGCTGCGCAGCCAGATTGCGATGGTGAGCCAGGACGTCGTGCTGTTCAACGACACGATTGCGCACAACGTCGCGTATGGACAGCCGGCGGACGTCGAGAAGGTGAAGGCGGCGCTGCAGGCCGCTAACCTGTGGGATACCGTGCAGGCCATGCCGAACGGCGTCGAGACGCTGGTGGGCGACAACGGCTTGATGCTTTCGGGCGGCCAGCGCCAGCGCCTCGCGATTGCCCGTGCCATCTACAAGGACGCGCCTATCCTGATCCTCGACGAAGCAACCTCGGCGCTCGACTCGGAATCGGAGCGCCATGTGCAGGCCGCACTCGAAACGCTGATGAAGGGACGCACCACGCTCGTCATCGCGCACCGGTTGTCCACCATCGAGCGGGCCGATCGCATCCTCGTGCTGGAGGCGGGACGTATCGTCGAGCGCGGCAGCCACCGCGAACTGCTGGCGCAAGACGGCCTGTACGCGCATCTGCACCGCATCCAGTTCCAGCAGAACGCGGCGTAGACCTCGTAATGCGGTGTAATGCCCGGTGATGCGGCGACGCAACTTATACGCGTTCCGGCTGTGCTCTAATCCATCCCGCCCGTGTGCAATGCCGCCGGGCGAGCGTTGCCCGGTATGTGAGCTGAACGAGCGCTTGCTTACCGGATGATTACCCGGCCGCATTCCTTCTACGTTTGACACGGCGCGTCGAGCGCGCCCGTCTGCATGATGAAAATCGGACTCTCCAGTAATGCGCTGAAACACAGCGGCGGCCTCGAGCGCTATGCGATGGACCTGGTGCGCGGCTTCGCTGCCGCCGGCATCGAACTGGCGTTCTTTGCGCGCCGCTTCGATATGTCGGTGCCGGAAAGCCGTATGGTCGAAGGGCATCGTATCAACGTGTCGTTTCTGCCGGGCAAGCTGCGCGACCTGTGGTTTTCGTGGCGGCTGCGCCGGGCGCGCCGGGCGGCCAGGGTCGACGTACTGATTGGCTGCAACCGGGTCGATTCGTCCGAGATTGCGATTTGCGGTGGCACTCATCGCGGTTTTCTGCGCGCCACGCAACGCGCGCAAAAGCGTTCGGACACCTGGCAGATCGCCCTCGAGCGGCGCCAGTATGAACAATCGCAGGTCATCGTCGCGCATTCGCAGTTGATGCACGACGAACTGCGCGAACTGTATGGCGTCGAGGAAACGAAGATTCGCGTGTTGTACCCGCCTGTGGACGGCGCGCGTTTCACCCCGGTCGACGCCGTGCGCCGCGCGGAACTGCGACGCAAGTTCGGCTTTGCCGATCACGAGATCGTGCTGCTGTTTCCCTCAAGCAGCCACGAGCGCAAGGGTCTGCCTTTGATCGAAGCCGCGCTGCGCGATACGAGCTTGCCGGTGGTGCTCGCGGTCGCGGGGCGGCCGCCGGCGCGGACCTCGGAGCGGATTCGCTACATCGGCTACGTGAAAGACATCGAGGACGGCTACCGCGCGGCCGATTTCACGATCCTCGCATCGAAGTACGAGCCGTTCGGACTCGTCGGCGTCGAATCGGTGATGTGCGGCACGCCGGTGATCTTCCCGTCGAGCATCGGCTGCTGCGACGCGATCGCGGATCACGCGAAGTTCGTCTTCACGCCTGACGACGAGGCCGACCTGCGCGCGACACTCGCCCGGGCCGTAGAAGGGCGCCTTGCCGGGCCTGTCCCGCTGCAGTCGGAACTGGCCCGCCAAGCAGTGTTGTACGACGCCAGCGTGGCCGGCCATGTTGACGCGCTGCTGGCGTTAGCCGGGCGCATTCACGGCGCGAACTGAGTGTGCGGCGCAGCATCGAAATCGCCTGCAAGCGGCGTGGCGCAAGCCCGCGCGGCCCCGTCCGCGCTGCGGTCCGGACCTCTGCCCATGTTATAATTTTTGCTCATAAAAGCATGGGCCGCAGTCATGGGTCCGATCCGGGCCGACTTCTCAATTGTTTTCACGTGATTCCCAGTAGAGGCGCAGTCAGGCAGCGGATGCAGGCGTTCCGCAGTCACCGCGCCAGTCTTGCTGCGCGCGGCGACTTTGGTCACCGGGGTTCAAGTGATCGGCAAGAACACCGCTGGAGATTCTGCATGGGGAACCCGACCTCGAGCCGGCTGCCGGCGCACAGCCAGATCGCGGATGGGACAAACGTGCCGGTCACCCAATGAGCCGACTATCCGGGCGTATTCGCATCTTCGCGCGGGCTATTCCGAGGCTCGTGCTCAAGCCGTTGCGTCGCAAACCTGCGGCTGTGCAACGGATTCTGATTGCGCACCATCTGTTGCTTGGCGACACGTTGCTGCTCACACCCTTGCTCGCCAAGCTGCGGAACCGGTATCCGCAGGCGGAAATCGTACTCGCCTGCCCGAAAGCGATCGTGCCGCTGTACGAAGGCCGTCCTTTCGACGTCACGGCTCTGGCGTTTGACCCGCGTGCGCTTGCTAGTGTGAAGGAAGTGCTGGATTCCGGGCCGTACGATCTGGGCCTGGTGCTGGGCGACAACCGGCATAGCTGGCTCGCGCTGGCTGCCGGCTGCCGCTGGATCGTCGCGCACGCCGGTGACGTGCCGGCGTGGAAGAACTGGCCGATCAATCAGAGCGTGCCGTATCCGGGCGAGCCGGCTGCCTGGGCCGATCTGGCGGCGGAACTGGTCGAGGGGCCGGCGCCCCGTCCATACCGTGCGTCAGACTGGCCCGTGCCTGCGCCCGCTGCGCTGCCTGATGCCCATCTGCTCGCGCGGCCTTACGTGGTGCTGCATCCGGGCGCGAGTACCGAGGTCAAGCGCTGGCCCGACGCACGCTGGCGCGAACTGGCGCAGCGGGTCGAGGCACTCGGCTATCTGCCGGTCTGGAGCGGTGGACCGGGCGAAGCCGAACTGATTCTCGCCATCGACCCAGACCCGCATCATCCGAATCTGGCAGGGCGGCTGGGGCTCGGGGAGTTGTGGCATCTGTTCGCCGGCGCCCGCGCGGTGGTCTGCCCGGATACGGGCGTGGCGCATCTCGGCCGGCTGATCGGCGTGCCGACAGTCGCGCTGTTTGGTCCCGGCAACGCGCAGATTCATGGCGCGGGCCGGTATTGGCATGAAGTGCCGTTCGTGCCGGTCACGATCGCCGACATGCCTTGTCGCGATCAACCCTATATTTTCCGGCGCCGGCTCGACTGGGTTCGGCGCTGTGACCGTAACTCGACCACCTGTGTCGCCTGGAAGGGCGACCACGCCGATTGCATGGGGCGTCTTTCGGTCGACTCGGTCTTTAACGCATTGCAAAACGTTCTGGTGAAAGAGTAATGACGAACACGTTCGCGCGCCTGGAGCGCGTCTTGTGGGTTGCGTGTCCGGTTATCCTGTTTGCGGTGATGTTCGGGCACATGACGGCGATCGTGTTCAACGCGCTCGCGTTGCTCGCGCTCGGCACACTGGCTGCGGCAGGTTCGCCGCAGCGCCCGCCGCTATGGCGCTGGCCGCTCGTCCTGCCAATCGCCGGCTGGGCAATCTGGAGCCTGCTGTCGGTCGGGTGGTCGGCATATCCCACGGTCAGCCTGCATGCATGGTGCGATGAAGTGCTGTACCCGCTGGTGGCGTTCTGGGGCTTCTGGCTACTCGGCACCCGCACGCAACGGGCCGCGCCGTTCGCCCTCGTCACGTGGATTGCGTGCGTACTGCTCGCGTTGATGAGCGCGCGCTACTGGGGGCAGTTGCAGCCGCCGACGGCCAACACGTTCCCGCTGCATTTCTATAACCGTGTCGGGCATACGAGCACGCTCGCGGTGTTCGCCATGGCGCTCTTTGCGGGTCTCCTGTTGCGCCCGCGTTGGCGGTTGATCGGTGTGGCCGGTCTGGTGCTGTGTCTGTTCATCGGTCTCGCCACGCTCAATCGCTTCTTTTGGCCGGCCGCGGCGGCGACCCTGCTGGTGGCGTTGTTTCCGCTGTACCGGCGCCATGTGCTGCTGGCGCTGCTCGCGTTCGTCGTGGTCGGTGTGGCGGGGCTCGGCACGCTCGAATACAGCTCCCGTCTGCGTCTGGGCGACGCGGCGCCGGTGCAGGCGACGGCGGGCCACGATCTGTCGATCGACGGTCATGATCTGCTCGTGCCGCGGGCGTTTTCCAGCATCGGCGATACGGTGTCTTCCGATACACGTCCGAAGCTATGGGCGTTTTACACAATGGAAGCGGAAAAACATAAGTGGCTGGGCATAGGCTTTGGCAAGCCGCTGCCGGGCATGGTGTACCAGGCTCAGATGCCGAGGAGCCTGCTGGAGCTCGAACCTCAGGCTGCGACGCACGCACACAATCTGTTCATCAACACGTGGCTGCAGACGGGCGCAATCGGGGCGGTGTTGCAGACCGTGCTGCTGCTCGCGCTCGTGATCGCGTTCTGGCGTGAGCGGCGCGATGAACCCTGGTTGAGCGCGGCGGGTATCGCGCTGGTGGCAGGCATGATTGCGAAAAATACCACTGATGATTTTATGTGGCAGACCACCATGCTCGCATTCTGGTCGTTTGCGGGCCTTTTGCTAGGCGCCGCGCAGCAAAGATCCGCTGCGTTCGCGTCGCTATCCACGTTGCCGCGCATGTCGCGAGGTCGGCTCTGAGCGGGCTCACGCTCGCCCGCGTCGCGCTGCCCATGGGCGGCATGACCCGGCGCCGCACCGCGCGTCATTCAATCTCTCCGCTACACGTCGCAGTCAGGTCAGGATGCATTTAGCGCATGAAATACGAAAACCTCTACGATCGCACCGAGCCGGTTGAACCGCCGCGCCGCATCCTCTTTCACATCAGCCATTTCGGCAAGGGCGGCACCGAAACTTCGTTGCTGGCCTGGCTCAAGACGCTCGACCGGAAGCTCTTTGCGCCTGGTGTGTCGGTGTCCTATCCGACTGACGAACTGACGTTCTGGCGCGCGCATTCGCTGCCCGACGACGTGCCGGTTCACGTACTGGCGGCGTCGAAATGGATGAACGCGCTGCATGCGCGGCGCCGCCAGGGCAAACAGCGCGCGCACCTGAAGCTGCTGCACAAGGTGCTGACGTATTGCGTGATCCGCCCGCTTGCCGGGGTGCGCTTCCGGCAGGTCGCGCGTGAGTACGATCTGGTCTGCGACTTCGATTTTTCTCTGCGGCATCTGGCGGGCAGCGGCAATCTGCCGTGGTTCGGCGTCAGTCATTTCAGCCTCGCGACGCGTCTGGCCGACAAGAGCGCGCGCCATATCGCGCGGCGCGTGAAGCAGTACGGACGTTACAACGCGCTCGCCGTACTGACGCCCGACATGCTGCGTGAGGCGCGCGAACTCATTGCCGGGCAACGTCCGCATGTGGTCGAATTGCCGAACGTGATCGACGTGGATGCGCTGCGTGTCAAGGCGCGTGCGCCGATCGAGCGGCCGGCCGAAACGTTTATCGTCTCGGTGGCGCGGCTCGACGAGGGGCAAAAGGATCACAAGACCCTGTTGCGCGCGTTCGCTCAGGTGCGCGCGCAGCGGCTCAGTGCGGCCGATCTCGTACTGATCGGCGAGGGCAGCGACCAGGCGGCGCTCGAGCAACTGGCCGTCGAGCTCGGTATTCGTGCCTGCGTGCACTTTTTGGGCTTTTGCTCGAATCCGTTTCCGTATATCCGCCAGGCCGAAATGCTGGTCTTGAGCAGCCGCTATGAGGGCTTCGGCATGGTGCTCGGCGAGGCGATGGCGCTCGGCACGCCGGTGATTTCGACGGATTGCCCGACCGGCCCGCGTGATCTGCTGGACGGCGGCAAGGCGGGCCTGCTGGTGCCGCCCGGCGACGTGGACGAGATGGCGCGCGCCATCGAGCGCTTGCATACGGACACCGCGTTGCGCCGCACGCTGGTGCAGAACGCGCTCAAGAAGGTCGCGGGCTTTGCGCCGGAAAGCGCCAATCAGCGCATGTTGACGCTGGCGCTGCAGATTTCCGGCCGCGACGGTCCGTCCGCGATCGCATGGGACGAAAGCGTCTCAACCGTAGCCAGCCGATAGCCGCCGCGCGCGCTGCTTCGCCCGTCCGCTCACACACCCCCTGTCACGAGCCCGAGCACGGACAGGTCGGGGTGCGTGCCGTCGACGATGCTGCGTCCGGCATGCACCGCCTCATAGCGGGCGTCTTCGAGACTGGAAAACGACTCTTCGCCGTCTGCATGGAACGCCACCACGTGGCCGGGAATGGCCGGGTCGGCACCCGGATGGCACACATAGCCCAGATAGGTGTAGCGGGTCTCGCTGGGCAGCTTGGGGCGCGGCGATACGTGGATTTCGAAGCCCTCGTACTCGACCATCTGCCAGGCATGGGTGTCTTCGGACATGATTGTTCTCCATACTGGCCACCCGGGCCGGCTGCCGCAGCCGCAGCGGATGGACTGAGTGGCCTGAGCGCCGTTGCCGGGCGGCAGCGGTGCGGCGTTTTTTCCGGGTGCCGGCCGTCAGTGGCGATGCCGCATCCGGTCCCATAGCCGGTGGCCGTCCAGCCGGGTCTGCAGGCGTTCCGCCTGATGCTCGCGCCGGTTGTGCGTCCGCAGGAACATGATTACGACGCCAATCAGCGTCAATCCCACCACGATGCTGACCATTGACTCCGCCATGGCAGCCTCCATTCAGTTCGACTCCATGCCAAAAGTCTAGGTGATTTGGCCGAAAAGCGAATGGACTGGCGTGAGGTTTGCCTGCGCGCCGGATGATCTGGAACCGTCGGTGAAATGAGCACGGCAATGCAGGTGTTGCGAGGCGCGCTCGCATGATGCGGCCCTGTCGTCGGTTTCGGCGCCCCGATCCATCCGGCAGGGCGGCGCGAAATCGCCTCCGGGCGGCGCGCGTCCCAGGCGGAACATGCGAATGGCCGCCGGGCAGAGTAGGTTCGACAAACTCCGGCGACAGCGCGTGTCTGGCGTACGCCTCATCGCCGACATGCCGGAACGCGGCGCGGCGGTGCGTGAATATCGAATTCATTCGTCTGGGCAAAACCGTAGTCATGCTAACCATATCGAACTCGAACCGGGGCGCATGCCGCCCGGATGGTGTAGATGGCGGGTTCATGCCGCGATGTGATCGCTTGCCGGTGCGGCGTCGTATAGAATGATGCGCTTTGCCCGTACCCTCCCATGTGGTTCAAGAACCTTCAGCTTCATCGTCTTCCCGTTCCATGGACGGTTACTCCCGAGCAGATTGAAAAGTGGCTGGCGCCGCATGCGTTCCAGCCGGGCAGCAGCGTCGAGATGCAGACTCAGGGCTGGGCCTCGCCGCGCGATAACGACTCGCTCGTCTATTCGATCAACCGGCAAATGCTGCTCGTGTTTCGTGCTGAAAAGAAACTCTTGCCGGCCTCGGTCATCAATCAGGTGACCAAGGCGCGCGCGCTCGAGGTCGAAGAGCAGCAGGGTTTCAAGCTCGGCCGCAAACAGATGCGCGAACTCAAGGAGCAGGTCACCGACGAATTGCTGCCGCGCGCATTCAGCATTCGCCGCGACACGCGCGTGTGGATCGATACGGCGAACGGCTGGCTCGCGATCGACGCCGCATCGCAAGCGGTCGCCGACGATGTGCTCGGCCTGCTGGTCAAATCGATCGATCAATTGCCGCTCGTGAGCCTGCGCGTCGTGCAGTCGCCGGTCGCCGCAATGACGGAGTGGCTCCTGTCCGGCGAGGCGCCGGCCGGTTTCACGCTGGATCAGGACACCGAGCTGCGTTCGCCCGCGCAGGGCAACGCCACCGTGCGCTACGTGGGGCACGCGCTGGATGTCGACGACATGCGCCGTCACATCGAAGCGGGCAAGCAGTGCATGCGCCTCGCCATGACCTGGAACGACCGCGTTTCATTCGTACTGACGCCGTCGCTGACCATCAAGCGTCTGACGCCGCTCGACGTCATCACGGACGCGAGCGACCCCACCGCGCAAAACGACGACGAAATGTTCGATTCGGACATGACGCTGATGACAGGCGAGTTGGCGCGCATGTTGACCGATATCGTCGAAGCGCTGGGCGGCGAGCAGGGCGACGCGATGCTGCAGGCGGCGGCCGCCTGAATCGAAAGCCGGCGCGAGCCGCGCGCGTACTATATAAACATCAAAAGCGCGCCGCCGCGCGGTTCGCGTGGCTCGGCCCCGGTTAATACGCAGCACACAGCACGCAGCTGGCATCCGGAGGATAACGATGGTTCGCCTGGTGATGATCCTGTTGGGCGTCGAGTATCTGCGTACCCGCTGGCGCGCGCTGACCACGGCCGGATGGCTCAGTCTGGTGCTCGGTGTCATGGTGTTCGTCGACGCTCTGGATAACGCGCTGTACTTTCCCATCACGCCGTTCGCCTGCCTGCTGCTGCTCGAAGGCCTCGCCACGCTGGCGGTCGCCTGGACCGGCATGGGTGGCCAACGCACGCTGCGTTACGTGAAAGGGCTCGCGTTTTGCGTCGCGGCTGCGCTGATCCTGGCCGGCCATCATCACGGCAACTTCATTCTGTCGATGATCTTCGGCACGCTCTTTTTCGCCGACGGTCTGCTGCAAATCGTCTCGGCGCGCGTGGTGCGCTATCGGACCTGGCGCCTCGCGGTCGCAGGCGGTGTAGTCGAAATGGCGCTCGCCGTATTTTTCTACCAGCCGTTTCCGACTCATTACGTGGGCACCGTGCCGTATTGTCTCGGCCTCGGCCTGATGTTCGGCGGCTGGAACATGATCTTGCTGGCTTCGCGCGTGCGGCGCCTGTCGTCCAATCCTGGCGTCACGCCGGATGGCGCCGCGCAGGCCGCCGGCGCAACAGCCGCGCAGCAGCCGGCCGTGCCTGCAGCAGGCGTATGGGAGGGTCCGCCCGCGGCGCACGAAACTGCACTGACCGTGCATGTATGGACGCCGGTGGGGTCGTCGAAAGGGCAGGCGCGACGCCAGCCGATCATCGACCGTTACATCGCGGCGGTGGATCGCAACGGCGTGATCTCGACCGGCCATGCGGCGCTGGAGTCGCCGGAGGGCATCTACATCAGTTTGTATCCCGGCGTGGAGATCGAGCGTTCGCCGGACGAATTTTCCCGGTTGCTGCGCGCCACGCGCGAGAACGACGTGCCCGGCGTGTTCCAGCCCGATTACCTGACCGAGTCGAAGGCGTGGTGTCCGTCGACGGTGCAGGTGCGAATCCGCAACTACGATCCTGAGCGACTGCAGCGTTTCTGGGACACCTACCGGCGGGACACCACCTACAACCTGACCTATCGCAATTGTTCGAGCACGGTGTCGCGTGCGCTGGAAGCGGCTATCGAAGGCGCCTCGGCGCGCGTATGGGGCCATCACAAGGGCTGGCGGCCGTTCCTGCGCGTGATCACCACGCCCGAATTATGGGTCGCCGCGCAGGTGCGCAAACGCGCTGCGACGATGGCCTGGACGCCGGGGCTCACGCTCGACTACGCCCGCGCGCTGAGCATGCTGGCCGACCCGCGGCCCTCGGGCTGGGTGAAGATGGCGCGCCTCGCGCTGGGCAAAATGTATCGCTCGCGCCGGCAATGGGCGGAAGAGCAACGCGCGTCACCGCGTGTGCATGAAACCGGACAGACGGATGCAGCGGGCCGTGGCGTGTGACGAACCGGGCGCGTCAATGCGCGAATCTGCGAGCGCGTCCTGCTCCGTTTCCGCATCGCACGTCAAACGTCATCCGCATCAATCACTTACCTGCCTCGTCCGATAGTTATCAACAGCCTTCTGAACAGAATCTGTTGATAAGTACGCTGCCTCGCGAAGTCGCCGCATCAAGGCAGGGACCTCGGGCCGCGCTCTGCGCAACGTAATCGCACAAGCGGCACCCAATTGAGTGCTTTCAACCAATTTGAAGGGTGTATGCTGGGCCGCAGGATGTGTGCTGCATGGTCCGTTCAATTCCATTCCACTCCGCCTGATCATTTCAACCGCCCTGAAGCTGGACGCGGCGACCTAACGCCGGTGGCGTGCGCTGCCGTTCCTGCCGTGCGAAGCGTGGCGGCAGGTTTTCAGGGGCGAACACGTGACCACCGAGTCGATCCAGACGGCCAGCAAGACGGTCGAGCCGCAGCGTTTGACCGTGCGGCATGTGAGTGTCTACCGGTATTCGGAGCCGGTGCGCTTCGGCGAGCACCGCATGATGTTCCGGCCGCGCTCGGGCCACGATGTGCGGGTGGTCGCCACGTGCCTCGTGATTGCGCCGACGCCGGTACGGCTGCACTGGCTGCATGACGTGTTCGACAACTCGGTGGCCGTGGCGAGCTTTGCCGGTACGGCGGCGGAATTGAAGTTCGACAGTCAGGTGACGCTCGATCACTACGAATCGCCGTCACCCGACTATGCGCTCGAGCCCTATGCATCCACGTGGCCCATCGCATACACCAATGAAGAAGCGTCGGATCTCGTCAATGCGCGCAACCGGCAATACCCGGATGGTGAAGTCGATACATGGGCGCGCCGCTTCATCGCACTGCGCGGCGCCACCCACACGATGACGTTGCTGCGCGCCATGACGCAAGAGATCAAGAGCGGCTTTCGCTACGTGCGGCGCGAGGAGAAGGGCGTGTATCGTCCCGCCGATACCTTGCGTCAGCGCAGCGGCAGTTGCCGTGATTTTGCCGTGCTGATGATGGACGCGGTGCGCTCGCTCGGGCTCGCGGCGCGCTTTGTGAGCGGCTACATCTTCGTGCCGGATTTCGACACGACGCAAGGCGGCGGCTCCACCCACGCATGGCTGCAGATTTATCTGCCCGGCGCCGGCTGGGTCGATTTCGATCCGACCAACAGCATCGTCGGCAATCGTCACCTGATTCGCGTGGCGGTGGCCTGGAACTACTATCAGGCGCTGCCGCTATGGGGCACCTGGCACGGCGCGGCGCATTCGTTTCGCGGCCTGCAGGTCGATGTGCAGGTGAGTGAAGATGTCTGATGGACCTAAACGAAACAAGGGTGGTGCGATGAAATTGCGCGTGGGCTACGAACTGGTGTACGAGTGCGAACAAGCCACTCCGATGCTGCTGATGTTGAATACGCACTACTCCCGTGTTCAGGACGTGCTGGTCGCGGATGTGCTGAAGGTCGATCCGCCGGTCGCGATCACCCAGTATCGCGACGGCTTCGGCAATCTGTGCAGCCGCATCGTCGTGCCGCCCGGAAGGATTGCGCTGTCGACCACGGCGGTGCTCGAAATCTCCGCGGAACCGGAGACGATCGAGCCGAACGGCTACCAGCATCCGGTGGAAGAGTTGCCCAACGATACGCTGGTGTTCCTGCTCGGCAGCCGCTACTGCGAGACCGATCTGCTCTCCGATTTCGCCTGGCAGCAGTTCGGCAAAACGCCGCTGGGACGCCCGCGGGTCCAGGCCATCTGCGACTTCGTGCATCGTCATATTGTGTTTGGCTACGAGCATGCGAGGCCGACCAAGACCGCATGGCAGGCGTGGCATGAGCGTACCGGCGTGTGCCGAGATTTCGCTCACCTGGCGGTGGCCTTGTGCCGGGCGATGAACATCCCGGCGCGCTATTGCACCGGCTATATCAGCGACGTCGGCGTGCCGCCGCCGCACAGCGCGATGGATTTCGCCGCGTGGTTCGAAGCCTACCTCGGCGGCGCCTGGCAGACCTTCGACCCTCGCAATAACGTGCGGCGCACCGGCCGGGTGCTGATGGCGCGCGGCCGCGACGCCGCCGACGTGGCGTTGAGCAATACCTTCGGGCCGGCCAGGCTGATCCGCTTCGACGTACATTGCGCGCCGGAGGCGGAGTCGGCGGCCGCGCCGCTCGTTTGAGACGCACAGGCAGGCGGCGCCCGTGCGCGCCGTTGTCAGGTCGCGCGCAGCTGTGGCATCCTTGCGCGATGTGCACGATGAACCCTTCAACAATCCACGTCTGGTGGCGCTCCTGACCGAGCGGCGTCGTCACGTCTTCACTTCGACCATGCCCGCCGCGACACGGCTCACATGGTGCTGCATCCCCGGTTAGCCTGTCCTGCGGCGGTTCTTCAAGATTCTGAGAGCCCCGTTCATGCAAGACACGCGAGACATGCAAGACATCCAGCACACCCAATCTGGCCGGCCTGCGCAAGGCAGCGACACGTCCTCCCGCAAGATCGTCCTCACCGGTGACCGGCCCACTGGCGCACTTCACCTCGGCCACTATGTGGGTTCGCTAAAGACGCGACTGGCGTTGCAGGAGACGCATCAGCAGTACGTGCTGGTAGCGGATACCCAGGCGATGACCGACAACGCGGGCGACCCCGACAAGGTGCGCCGCAACGTGCTGGAAGTCGCGCTCGACTATCTGGCGGTCGGTATCGACCCGCACAAGACCACCATCGCCGTGCAGTCGGCGCTGCCGGCGCTGGCGGAGCTCACGCTGCTGTACATGAACTTCGTGACGGTCGCGCGCCTCGAGCGCAATCCGACCATCAAGGAAGAGATTCAGGCGCGCGGTTTCGGCCGCGACATTCCGGCCGGATTTCTGTGCTACCCGGTTGCGCAGGCCGCGGACATCACCGCGTTCAAGGCTCATTTCGTGCCGGTGGGCGAAGACCAGGCGCCGCTGATCGAGCAGACCAACGAGATCGTTCGCCGCATCAACCGGCAAGTCGGCGTGGAGGTTCTGCGCGAAGCGCAGGCGTTGATTCCGGAGATGGGGCGGCTGCCCGGCGTCGACGGCAAGGCGAAAATGAGCAAGTCGCAGGGCAATTCGATTCCGTTGTCGTCGTCGCCGGACGCGATCCGCGACGCAGTCAAGCGTATGTACACCGATCCGAATCATCTGCGCGCTTCGGACCCGGGCACGGTGGAAGGCAACGTCGTGTTCACCTATCTCGACGCCTTCGACCCGGACCGAGCCACGGTCGAGCGCCTGAAAGCGGAGTACCGCGCGGGCGGCCTCGGCGATATGGTGGTCAAGCGCCGTCTCGAAGAGCAGCTGCAGGCGCTGATTGCGCCCATGCGCGAGCGGCGCGAGCAACTCGCGAGAGATCCGGCATACGTGTTCGAGGTGATGCGCACCGGCACCCGGCGCGCGCAAGAGGTCACCCAGGGCACGCTGGACGAGGTGCGGCGGGCATTAGGCACGTTTTCTTTTGATGCGGTAACGCGTTGATCGATTTCGCCGTGCGGTTTCATGGCGGCGCGCATCGAAGGCGAAACCTGTCTTCTGCGACGCGCGCCGCAGATCAGACCGGCCTGCACATTGCAAGCCGATCAGGCACGTCAGACGCGCATGCGAGCACGGCCGGCCGCCCAGCCGCCCGCTACTGCCGCATGGCCCGCACCGCCGTCTGCATTTCCTCCGGCGTCACGTCGCGTTGATGTGTCGCCACCGACCAGCGATGGCCGAACGGGTCCTCAAGCTGCGCGTAGCGGTCGCCCCAGAACATGTCGGCGGCGGGCATCGTGAGGCGTGCACCGGCCGCGACGGCCTGTTCGACCACGGTATCGACATTGGGCACGTACAGGTGGATCGTCACCGGCGAGCCTTTCAGTGTGCGCGGTCCGGTCATCGCGCAGCCGGCCATTTCGTCGGCCAGCATCAGCGTGGAATCGCCAATCTTCAACGAAGCATGCATCACTTTGCCTTCCGGCCCGGGCAGGCGCACCTGCTCGACGGCCCCGAAGGCCGCGGTATAAAACCTGATCGCCTCGGCCGCACCGTCGCAAATCAGATGCGGAGTCAGCGAGTGCATCCCTTCGGGAATCGGTTTGACGGCGGATGTGGACATGACAGGGCTCCTCGAGTAAGGGGTTCACATAAGTGAGAGGCCAGCAGCCTCGCTGCAGGGCTTCATCACGACGACGCGTGAGCGGGCCCTGAATCGACACGCCGGCGGAAAAATTCCCGGCAGCGCCGCCGCACCGGATGGCGATAGGCGCTTGAAACGCCGGAGTACGGGTGTTTCCTGGGCGCGTCAATGGCCATTTGCAGCTGCCGTTGTGCTAATTTGACGCCGTTCGCAGTATCGACAGAGGGCCGCTTCGCGCAGGCCCCGATCACCCGGCCAAACGCATCACCCTGCGTACGAGGCGCCATCACAGCCTGAAAACGAACGAGTCAGCGAACTCGTCGCGAGGCCGTGTGCGATGGGCGCTACCCGCCTGAAGCCAGGCGGACATCATTCGAACAAGGCAATCGAGGGGAGAGGGCTATGACCGGGGCGCTACTTTGGCCGCTTGCCGCCACATTGGTGCGCTTGCCTGTGCACCGCGGCGTGCGCGGCACGCGCGTCGCGCTAAAGGGGGCGTGATGCAAGACGACCTCTCGACGCACACCCGCCTGCACGAGGCCGCATTCGCATGCGCGCCTTACGGTGCCTTCGTTTGCGCGCCGGACGGCAGCTTCGATTATGTGAACGCGGCCTTCGAACAATTGACCGGCTATCGCAGCGAGGAACTGGTCGGATGCCGCACGCTCCCCTCGCTGCTCGACCCGGCTGAACTTGCGCGCCGCCGCCCCGAACTGTTTGATGCCGCCGCACCCGGCATTGCGCCGCTCACCGCGCGCTACGAGCGCGGCGGGCGGCAATCTCGTGCGGCGTTTTTCGACGGCACTGGAAGGGCCGGCGGCGCGCCGCTTCAAGCTCGAAACCCTGTTGCGCGAGGCGCTCGATCGGCAGCAACTGCATCTGGTCTATCAGCCGCAGGTCACGCTCGCGACCGGCCGGATCGCACAAGTCGAGACCCTGTTGCGCTGGCGTCATCCAGAGCGCGGTCTGATTAGCCCGGCGGAATTCGTGCCGGTCGCGGAGGAGGCCGGGCTGATCGAGCGGATCGGGGAATGGGTGATTCGCACCGCGTGTCGCGACGCGGGGCGTCTGCTGCGCCTCACCGGCAGCCTGCCGCGTATCGCGGTGAACGTGTCGCCGCAGCAGTTCAGGCGGCAGAATCTGCTCGCCACGATCGAGAGCGCGTTGCATGACGCGGCGCTCGATCCGGCCTATCTGGAGGTGGAGATCACCGAAGGGGTTCTGCTGAACGACACCGAAGAGTCGTTGCAGACGTTGCATGCGTTGCGCAAGCTGGGCGTGGAGGTCGCAATCGACGATTTCGGCACCGGCTATTCCAGCCTCGCGTACCTGACGCGCTTTCCGCTGAACCGGCTGAAAATCGACCGCTCATTCGTGATCCGCATGACCTCGGACCCGCAGTGTGCCGCACTGGTGGGCGCCATCATCGCCATGGCGCACGCGCTGAAGCTGCGCGTGACGGCAGAGGGTGTCGAGACGCCGGAGCAGGCCGAGCGCCTGCGCGAACTGGGCTGTGACGAAGTCCAGGGTTTCTGGTTCGCGCGTCCGCTCAATGTGACCGCGTTGCGCAATCTGCTCGTGCCGCTGGGGCAGGGATCGGCGGCGGGCGTGCTCTCGTCGGGCGCTGCGCGAATCGCGTGAAAGTACCGGTGATCGCAGCATCAAGCTGTCTTTTTCTTGCAACCATCGGACCGACAATCTCATGAATTTACACAATCGGTGCAAGGTTTCGCCGGGCAAATGTCCGTAATCTAGCTTACGAACGCCCTCGTCAGTTGCCGGGGCGCGCTCGGCGCGCACTGTCAGCAGGGACGAGCAGCCCAAAAAACGCCGATTTGTACCGGAAGTGTCGCAGCAAAGGCTAGTCGGGTGACGTTTTTTGCCTGTTTTGTTGCCCGTCGCTTATGTGGTATCGTCTCGAAGTTTCTCGGATAACTCTGAAGTTTTGTCTGATTCGTCCTAGCGGTAGCTGGGAAACGTCATCATGGAAACGAGGTTTGCGTGACGTCGTCTGTAGGTTTTGTATCGGTCTGGTAAGAAAGATACATTAACCCGTATGCAAGTCAGGCAGGTCAGGTCGGTAGTATTCCGTTCTATACTCCCGATCGGGCTTTATCCTGGAGTCTTTTCATATGTCCCAGACGGTGCCCCTCGCGATCGACTCACTCCATGGATTCGAACTGACGGAGGACGGTCAGTACCTGATGGTGGAAAGTAATCAGCCGGATCGGATTGCTTTACACTGCTCGGTCATGCACACGTTGCTGGCTGCTGTATCGAATGCGATTGGCAAGTCGGAACGACTCCGTCAAAAGAAACATAGCGTGAAGTTTGCGATGCCCTGTGAAGCATGGGAAATCGGCAAAGGTGCGGGCGAGACGCCGCATCTGGTCATGACCTTCCGCCTGCCAGGTGGTGCCGAGTTGTCGTTTCAGGTGCCTCGCTCGCAAGCGCGCCATATGACGGAGGTGCTGGCGGTAGCAAGCGGGCTCGCGCCCGCCGGTGATGCTTCTGGCATCAGACTGCAGTAGACCCAAGAGACATCCCCATCCGCGCCGTGAGCCAGAATTTGGAAAAAAGCGGCGGCGGTTCCCATGTTGCATTGAATTCTTGTCGCTTATCCTGCATGAAGGTTCAAATACTATCGGCCCGCTGCGCCAGGGCGCTGACATTTATCGGCCTGAGCGCAACCGCAGCCTCGGCCTTTGCCACCGACGCGTTCGTGGTTCGCGACATCCGGCTCGAAGGCTTGCAACGCACCGAACCCAACACCGTTTTCTCGTAT
>NZ_DASXHA010000118.1:0-6255 GCF_036488795.1 Paraburkholderia sp. | reverse complement strand
TTGCGCTGCCGCTCGCAACGCTGCTTGTGCCACCGCTTGTGCCACCGCTTGCACCTCCATTAACTGACGCCAGCACGGGCTTGGCAAAGTCGATCGCCGGATCGGCCATCGCCGCCGCCGGCGCGCGCGCGCCGGCTTCAGTCACCGTGGCCACCACCGCGGCGGCCGGCTTGCCGCTCCACCACCAACTCGCCTCCAGATATTGGCGCGTCGCGTTGATCATGTTGTTGACGAGCTTGCCCATCAGCCGATATTCCCAGTACGGGAACAGATGGCTCGCCGCAATGGCGATCGCGCAGCCCACCACCGTGTCGATTGCGCGTTCGCCGATGATGCGCATGCTGCCCGGTGCGAGCAGATGGAACATCAGCAGCACATACGACGAAGTGAACACCACGCTCGCCGTGTAATTGAACAGCAACAGGCTGTAGCTCATCACCATCGACGCGAACATCACCACCATCAGGATGTGCGGCTCCTTCACGAAGATGATCATCGCGATACTCGCCGCGCAGCCGATCAGCGTGCCGATAATCCGCTGCCCGTTGCGCTGTTTGGTCAGCGAATAGCCGGGCTTCAGGATGATCACGGTGGTCATCACGATCCAGTACGCATTGGTGAGCGGCAGCAGACGTCCAAGCCAGAAGCCGACGGCCACCGCAATCGTGACGCGCAAGGCATGACGAAAGCTCGGCGAGGCCATGGTCAGGTTCGAGAAAATCTGCCCGAACGGCACACGCCGGCTCGACACGAAACGCGACAGCGCCTGGTCCAGACGCAGTTCGGTCTCCGTTGTGCGAGCTTCGCTCGAGAGGCTCTTGCGCATCTTGTCGATCAGACGTGTCGCGCTCCAGATACGGCGGAACGTGGCCGATATTGCCGAGTACGCCTCAGGATTCTGGGCAGGCATATTGTGCTTGCGCATCAGTTCGAGTTCGAACTCGATGGCGCGCAACTCCGCCTTGACGTTCACCCGCGTGCGCGGCGGCTGGTTCTGCAGCACCGCGAGGCCGATCTCTTCGAGGTCCGCTGCGGCCTTGCGGATCAGGTCACGGTAGAACATGAGCATGTCCGAGCCACCGAAGGTGTTGCGCACCATCGCATAGTCGGTATGCGCGCCGACGAACAGCTCGTGCAGGTCGACCGTATTGATGAACAGGTTGAAGAGCATGGCGCGGCGCGGTTCGAGCTTGCCGCTCTTGAGCTTGGGCAGGTTACGCAGCACGATGTCGCGCGCCGCGTCCTGACGGTCGACCGCCACGATCTGCCTTGCCACGAGGTTGCGATAGCAGTCGTCGAGGTCGTTGGCGAGATCGTAGAAGTCGGCCCGCGCGAGCAGATAGTCCGCGCAGGCAAACACGCTTTCGGCCAGCGCCTGCTGTTCGATGCGGTGCATCTGCCAGCGGCTCACGAAGGTGGACCAGTAGGTGTACCAAAGGCCACCCGCGAGAATCCATGACGCGTTGACGAGCGCCTGCATGGGAGTGAAGTGCTCTTCCAGCGTCACGATCATCATGAAGAGCGTGGCGAAGCTGATCTGCGGCCAGCGGTTGCCGTACACCACGATCAGGGACAGCACGAAGGTCAGCGGCACCACGGTGCACCAGAGCGCGACCGCATTGACCGTGGCGAGGCCGGTAGCGAGCGCCGACAGGAAGCCGATGACGCTGCACGCCAGCATTTCGTTGTGCTTGTACTTGAGCGGCCCCGGCATGTCGACGACGCACGCGCCGAGCGCGCCCGTGGCGATCGTGAAGCCCAGATCCCGGTCGTGGAACAGGGCGAGGCAGAGGATGGCCGGCAACGACACGCCGACTGCGATCCGCAGGCCGCCATAAAAGTACTGGCTATACAGGAATTTTTTGATTTCGACCGAATAGCGCATCGACTGCCTGGATTGGCGTATCACGCCCAAAAAGGGATTGCGGGAAGAGCCTCAAACCGAGATTGAGTCTAACTGATTTCAGACGGCGTCTGACCTCGTCCGTTTGGCCAGGTTTCGCCGCGACCATGCGTTCGGTATGCTCTCGTTCGATGAGCTGGCGGTTGTTTGTACGGAGTCCAGCTTAAGGTTGGGTTCGCGCCTGGCGTGCAGCGGCCGTCTAGCCGGCGATGCCGCCCGGCTGTGCCTCGCCGCCTGAGCGATTGCGCAAGACCTTGCGGTACTACAGCGTCCAAAGCAGCAGTGCACCGTAGATGCCATAGCTGATGAAGGGCGAGACCACGAGAAAGCGCTCGACAGGCCAGGTCCACGCCATCCACGAACGCAGTACGGTTTCCGCGGTGAGGCCTGCGCCCCAGATCGCGGTCATCATGCGCATCGAAACGGCAAACGAGGCGCGGTCGCGCCAAAGCGCGTCGATGCGTTCGGCTCCGCCCGTCATTTCCCGAGCGACGCTCGCGCGCGCCAGATAGAAGATGAGCGGCCGGGGCAGTGCCAGCGAGACGAGGAAGGCGACTCCGATCGCACCGGACACCAGCGACTCGCGCAGCAGCAGCATGCGTGCGCTGCCGCCCAGCGCCATGGCGCCGAGCGACAGCACGATGCCGATCAGCACGATCACGCTGAGTGCGTCGACGCGCCGGAAGCGCGCCAGTTCGACGAGGCTCCAGAGGACCGGCGGCACGGCCGACGCGATAAGTCCGCCCGTTTCGCCCCAGTGGGGCATGGCGAGCCGATAAGCGAGCCACGGCAACAGCAGGTTGACTGCCAGTTCGAGCAGGAGAGCGGGGCGCAGGTTCATGCGAGTGTTTGTTGTCGTTTATGGTGAATGGGGAAGGAGGCAGTATCGGCGACACGTTGGCAGCAGGCAACCGGTTTCAGGAAGCAGGCGGGCGAGACGGGCGCCGGCCTCGTGTGTACACTTGCGTTTCGTTGTTTCATACCACGCCATGACTTTCCGTTATCCCATCCCGCCCAATGAAGTCGAACTGACCGCCGTACGTGCGCAAGGAGCGGGCGGGCAGAACGTCAACAAGGTATCGAGTGCGATTCACCTGCGCTTCGACGTGCGCGCGTCGTCGCTTCCCGAGGTGCTGAAAATGCGGCTGCTTGCGCTGTCG
Source organism: Paraburkholderia sp. (assembly GCF_036488795.1). Taxonomy (GTDB): domain Bacteria; phylum Pseudomonadota; class Gammaproteobacteria; order Burkholderiales; family Burkholderiaceae; genus Paraburkholderia. Next base: position 3,192 of record NZ_DASXHA010000118.1, on the reverse strand, counting down.
GATCACCGCATCACGCGCGACGGTGTCGTGATCATCAAATCGCAGGAACATCGCACGCAGGAGATGAATCGGGCAACGGCACTGGCTCGTCTCGATGAACTGATTCAAAGCGTCAGCGTCACCCGCACGCCGCGCGTCGCAACGCGGCCAACGCGAGCGTCGGTGCGGCGCCGGCTCGACAGCAAGACGCGCCGCGGCGAAATCAAATCGGGACGCTCACGCATCGACGATTGAGTGCGCTGCAGCGGGGTATCGGGTCTGCGAAGAAGGCGTTGCGCGCATCCTGGCTGCACCGGCGCCGGAGTTCGCAGGTGTTTTCACTGCTGTGCGGGACGCGACACGCCCGGAATGAAATCCACGCAGAGGATCGTCGTGGCTCCATCGCGCTCGAGCGCCACTGCGGCGGTGTAGCAGTCCTCGCCGTCGATCAGCGAATAGTGCGGGCCCATCATCGCGACGCGTCCAGGCGCGGCCAGCGCGTGCTTGAAATAGGCGCGCCGCGACCAGTTGCTGCGCGTGGTCGCGAGCAACGGCGCAAGCCGCTGCGGCGGCTCCGGCACAGACGGCGCGCAAACGGACGGGCGGGTTTGCTCGCCCTGCGCATCCGTCACGAACACGCGGCGTGCTTCGGGAATATGAAACACCTGCAACGCCGCCTGCGCGAGATCGCCGCTATCGGCAAACGTGCTCGCCGCGGCCAGCACGGCTTCGGCAAAGCCCTTGAAGCCGAGGCGCTGGTGACGCGCGTGCTTGCGTTCGTAGTCGGCAAACTTGCGCCACATCGAATCGATCAGCGCGGGCACGCGCGCGCAGGCTGCCTGCACGGAGCCCTTCGGCTGACCGAGCCAGAAGCCTTGCACGAAGTCGACGTCGGCCTGCATCAGGATCATCAGCTCGTCGTCGGTTTCCACGCCTTCAGCGAGCACCAGCGTGCCCGACTGATGCAGCATGGCGATCAGGTGGCCGATCAGCGATTCGTCGCCCTGGCGCTTGCCGGCACGCGCCACCAGCGAGCGGTCGAGCTTGACAATGTCGGGACGGAAGCGCCACACGCGGTCGAAGTTCGAGAAGCCCGTGCCGAAGTCGTCGATGGCAATCAGGAAGTCGCGCGGCTGCGAAGCGGTTAGCATGCTTGCGACAGCCGATTCGTCGTCCGCCGGCTGCTCGAGCACCTCGATGACGATGCGCTCCTGCGGCAGTCCGAAGTGAGCAGACAATTCGTCGATAAAAGCACGCTGCGGCCAGCCGGTTTCGAATACCTGCGGGCGCGTGTTGAGAAACAGCCAGCCGACCTCGACGTTCTGCTCCATGAAGTTCGCCACGTGCAGGCAGCGGGCGATCCGGTCGAGTTCGCGCGCCTCGCTGGCCGAGCGCGTGCCGGAAAAGAGCACGTCTGGCGAAACCGGTAGGCCGACCGGATCGAAGGCGCGCAACAGCGCCTCATATCCGACGATACGCTGATGGGTAATCGACAATACCGGCTGGAACACGCTGTGCAGCGTGAGTGCCCGCCATGTGGCGGTCCAGCCGGCTTCTTCGCGCACCAGATGTGGCAGAAGGCCGCTGAGCGTCAGTTCTTCGACGGTCGGCATGATGACGTGGTGTCCGGCGTGCGGTGTGATGTGCCAACTGCAGTGCAAACCGATGCGCAAATTATCCCGGCGCCTGACCGGCGTAGTGCCGGGGCGGTGACGGGGCGGGCACGACTTTGCCCCAGGATGCGCAGATCGATACCAGCCACGCTGGCCCCCGGCGGATTGGTCGAAAATCAGTCTAGCAGTTCAGACTTCGCGTGAATGTACGGGTAATCACACACGCATGAAGCAGGCGGGCATATGAATAACGCTACCATGAGGGCGCAGCGGGCGCACGCCAAACTCCAGGCCGCGGCCTCGCGGGTCGGACGGTATTGTGAGCAGCTACAAGGGAATAGCGGGATCGCCCGAGGCCGGCTGCGCGGGCGTCTCTGCGGCGCAGGCTCAAGGCGTCCGTGAGTAAGAAGTCGGTTGCGGCGCGCGCAGCCCCGGCCGCTATCGCGGCCTGCAGGCAGGCCGTCGCGGATCAGATCGAGCGTTCGGAAATTCGCGTGGTGTCGAAGATCGCCTGAATGATTGTCTGACGTAAAGGGCAGTGGCAGCAGGGTTTGGGCCGCCGCTCCCGACCGGTCAGTATCAGTGCGTCGACTGCGGGACGTCGAGGATCAGGATGATAGTCCAGTCCGCGTCGCCGTCATGGTGATACTGGCGTTCCGCGACGATAAACGGTTGCTGTTTGCCATCCGGGCCGAGAAACAGTACGTCGCCTTCCATCGGCAAACATTCAACCGGCGGCAGCGCGAGAAACGCTTCCTGACCGCCGCGCGGCATCAGTTTTTCGATTTTGCGGGATGCCGCTTCGGTCCATTCGATGTCCAACTGGATGTTGCTCATGCTGTGCCTCCGCACCAGGGTGCGCACGGGTTGGGGGGGATTCGGTGCGCGACTTTAGCATACCGTCTGCACTGGCCGGACAAGAAAAAAAGCCGAAGCCGGTAGAGCCGGCTTCGGCTTTTTTGCCTTCGCAGCGTGCCTGCGAGGGGCGCCATCAATCGTTTAGTCGCGTTGAGTCTTGCCCAGGTCGCGCTTATTCGCCTGCATCGGCCTTCGCCGCCTTCTTGTGATGCGGCGCCATCTTGTGGTGTTTGGTCGACATGGCCGGCGCGTTTTCCATGGCTTGCTGCTTGGCTTGCAAGTCTTGCGCACGCTGCTCGACGTCGGCGGCCTTCGCCGGATCGGTGCTCATCGTGACGCCATTGTCCATCTGTGCATAGGCTGTACCCGTCAGGGCAGAGAGGGAAACCAGGATCGCCAGGGACACTTTCTTCATCGTTACCTCCGTAGAGTGGTTGTGGCTAGGTACTGCCTGTCCGATCAGGAAGGACAGTGCATTCTAGCGAGCAATATCCGCTCCAACAGAAGCTTTGTAACAGTTTTGACGGATAGTTACATTTGCTTACGTTTGCGGCCTATTTCCGGGATGACAGGCGATATGCAACGGGCGTTATTGCCGCGTGGCGAGCCCGCCCCTGGGCAGTGTCGGAAGAAGCTGCGCGGTCTCGACGCCGCCAGCTTGCCGCCGCTTTCGGGGGCATGCGGCGGGCGGCTCGCAAATAAGTACGTATAACTAACTAAAGGCGTGAAGCGCCGATGCGCG
>NZ_DASXHA010000111.1:0-25930 GCF_036488795.1 Paraburkholderia sp. | reverse complement strand
GCGTCGTGGGCGTTGCGGAAGACGGGCCGGTGGCGTGGTCAGGTTGAAGCGTATCGGGTTGCGTCATGGCTTTTTACCGAGGTGCTGGCACGGGCAATGAGATGAACGGGCAGGTGGAGTTCGAGTTCGGCCGGCGACTCTTCGAGCAGCAGCTCGACGCCGCGCCGGCCAAGCGCTTCCTTATCGACGGAAATCGTCGAGAGCGGCGGCGTGGCGTGGGCGGCGGCGGGGATGTCGTCGAAACCGATGATCGCGATGTCCTGCGGAACGCGCAGACCGCGCGCAAGGCAGACGCGCAGCGCGGCAAGCGCGGCGGCGTCGTTGTAGGCAAACACGGCGTCGGGCCGTTGCAAGGGCGCGTCGAGCAGACGCTGCATGGCGAGAGCAGCACCGGTGTCCGGATCGAGCCCCGCGTCGATCGTCAGTTCGAGCGACGGATCGAACAGCAGGCCCGCTTCGAAGAACGCGCGACGGTAACCGAGCGCGCGCTGGGCGATGCTGAAATGCGCCAGCGAACCGCCGATAAAAGCGATGCGCTGATACTTCTGTGCAAACAGATGCTGCATGGCGAGCGCGGCGCCGGCGGCGTTGTCGAGATTCACTGAACGCAGGCCGGGCGCCCACAGGTCGATCAACACCAGCGGGCGCTGCATGGCGACCAGCGTGGTCAGCGTTTCGGGTTCGACAAAGCCGGCAATCGCGACGGCGTCCGGGGCGTGCAGGCGCATCTGCTGGATCACGTCTTCCGTGGGACCGGCCGTCAACACCGACGGCACGATGCCGCGTTCGCGGCAGGCATCTTCGACGCCATGTAGCACGTGCGAGAAAAACGGGCTGACGGCGAAGTTGTTGTGCTGGCGATGCAGCAAGAAGGTGAGGCGGCGGATGCGCGGACGCAACTGCGCGGCGTCATAGCCCAGTTGCCGGGCGGCCTCGACGACCCGCAAGCGGGTGGCGTCGGAGAGGCCCGGCTGGTTTTTCAGTGCGCGGGAAACGGTGCCGATGGACACGCTGGCGGCGCGTGCGATGTCCCGGATGGTTGTCGCCATCGTAATAGGCGGCCGGCGCAGGGCGGGCCACACGGTTATGATTTCGGGCGATTGTATAGTAAAACTCGCCGAAATACGCCATGCGTTACGCGGTTTGATACGCGTAAATACCCGTATTCATGGCTGAAAGGCGGTTTCTAGTTGTTTAGTAAAATTTACTAAACATTTGGCGGATGGACGCTAAGTGCCGTTGAAAACGGTCCTCGGCGCTTATTCCAGCGTCGCAAGCGGCAGATCGGTCTGTCCCTGCAGCAAGGCCGTGCTTTCGTCCGCGTCGATCAACACGAAGCCGGAAACATCCTGCTTGGCCCGGCGCTTCGCCAGCGCCGCCACCGACGCAATTTCCTCGCTGCTATACAACGCCGGGCCGCCGTCGGGCTCGACCCGCACGCAGCCAATTGCCATCGTCACGAAGGCGAAGAAAGCCGGATTGCCGCGCCGGTCTTCACCGTGGATGCCCCCCGTCAGCCGGTCGTTGGGCGCATAGAAAGCTTGCGCGCCTTCGTTGAACGCGCGAATCGCGCGCATCACGCGCTCCTGCCAGTCGTCGCTCTGGAACAGGATCAGGAAATCGTCGCCGCCCACGTGGCCGAGGAAGTCGCGGGTCGGATCGCACACGTCGGCCAGCACGAGCGCGGCGAACTTCAGCACTTCGTCACCTTGCCAGTAGCCATACTGGTCGTTGAAGGGCTTGAAGTGGTTCAGGTCGACGTAGCAGGCGCAAAAGCCGGCATGGTTGCCGAGCAGCCGCGCAATGTGCGAACTGATCGGAATGTTGCCCGGCAAAAACGTCAGGGGATTCGCGTAACGCGCAGCTTCAATGCGCACTTCGGTCACCGCGCGCACGAGCTTCTCGCCGGTGCCGAGGCCGGCATACTTGCCGTTGTCGGTGATGACGAAGCCGTCGGCCAGATAGCGCTGGTCGTCGCTGGCGAGAAGTTTGGCCATCTGCTCGACCGTCATCGACTTTTCGATGATTACCGGCGACGCATTCGCAAACAGCAGGCACGGGCGCTTGCCGAACAGCTCGCGATGATAAGGCAGTGCATAGCGGTCCATGAAGGCGCGCCGGTTGATCAGCGCGACCGGTTCGTCGTGCTCGACCACGGCCACCGCGTGCAGGTCAGGCAGGCGGTTGAACAGTTCGAGCACGTCGTTGTTGGTGGCGTGGCGTTGCAATGCCGGGGCGTGCACCAGCATTTTCGCGGACGCCATGCCGCCCGAGGGCGACGCGCTGACGGTTCGGGTGGTCTCGGGAAAGACCGCGATATGACCGGCGCGGATTGCCTGGCGCGCGTCGTCACCGACCATGCGGGCCGGATGCGCGTCCGGCCGGCCGAAGAAATAACCCTGTCCGCAGCCAATCCCCATGTCGCGCACGACGATCAGATCGGCCTCGTTTTCGATGCCTTCGGCCACCAGCTTCGCGCCGCTCGCGTTGGCGAAGTGCTGCATCGCGCGCACGGCCTCGAATTTCAGCGGATCGCTTGCAATGTCGTGAATGAAGAAGCGGTCGATCTTGACGACATCCGGTTGCAGGCGCACCCACAGGTTCATGCTGGCGTTCGCGGTACCGTAGTCGTCCAGGGCGAACTGGGCGCCCGCGGTGCGCAAGGTTTCGAGCACGGGCAGGAAGTTGGCCAGGTCCGCAATCGCGCTTTGCTCGGTCAGCTCGATCACGATCCGCTCAGGGGCGACGCCCGAGTTGCGCAACAGGGAGAGCGTGTCATCCTCAGCATGGGCAAGCTGGCGCAGCGCGCCGGCGCTGAAATTGAGGAACAGCTTGCCCTCGCAGCCGAGTCGCGCGAAGGCGTCGATGCAGGTGCGCGCGGCGGCCCACTCGAGCGCGATCACGCGGCCCTCTGCGTTGGCCTGGGCGAACAGGGCGAACGGCGATTCCAGCGACGAGCCTGCCGGTCCTCTGATCAACCCTTCGTAGCCGAGAATCGCGCCGTCATCGAACTCGACGATGGGCTGGAACACCGCCGACAACTGACGCCGGGCGATCAAATCCTCGATGCTCGGCGCTGCCGATCGAGGGGGTGCAGAAAGGGGCATGGCAGTGGGCCGAAACGGTGGACCGTCGGCTTATCGGCAGCACGGCCCATAAATTAAGTGAATCTTTGGTGACGCGTTGCACCGGGATGGTGCGCGATTGGGCGAATTCGCTGGCTGATCGCTGCGACGCTTGCCTATGCCATCCGGCCAGGCAGACGCCGCGCGCGTTTGGGCGTGAAATAACAAAAAAGCCGCACGACGGCGGCTTTCTTCAAACGGGCTCAGGGAGGGCGCTTATGAATCTCTTGTACGACTCGCGCGGCGGTTTAACGGCGCGCCACGGCGGGCGCGGCGCGTTCCTGTGCGGCAGCTTCGGCTTCGGCGCTGGTGTCGCGCGCACCCCAGCGCTGCGCGAGCGAAGCGCAGACCATCAGCTGGATCTGGTGAAACAGCATCAGCGGCAACATGGCGGCGCCGACTGCGTGCGAGGCGAAGATGACCTTGGCCATCGGCACGCCGGCGGCGAGGCTCTTTTTCGAACCGCAGAAGATGATCGTGATCTGGTCCGGGCGGTTGAAGCCGAGCCGCTTGCTTGTGAAGATGTTCGCGCTGAGGGCCAGCGCCAGCAGCACGGCGTTGATCAGCACGAGGCCGCCGAGCGCGCCCAGCGACGTGTGGTGCCACAGGCCTTCGGTCACGGCCTCGCTGAATGCGCCGTATACGACCAGCAGGATCGATCCCTGGTCGACGAATTTCAAAACACCGCGATTACGGTCGATCCATGCGCCGATCACCGGCCGCAACAACTGCCCGGCAATGAACGGCACCAGCAGTTGCAGGACGATGTTACCGACCGTGTGCCATGCCGAAGTCCCACCGGCCGCCTGGTTGGTCACCAGCACGCTGACCAGCGCCGGAGTGATGAAGATGCCGAGCAGGCTCGACGCCGACGCACTGCAGACAGCGGCCGGCACGTTGCCTTTGCCAATCGAGGTGAACGCAATGGACGACTGAACCGTCGATGGCAGGGTGCAGAGGAAGAGGACGCCGGCATAGAGCGACGGCGTGACAAGGGGCGAAAGCAGCGGTTTGAGCGCGAGCCCGAGGAGCGGAAACAGCGCAAACGTGCTCAGCAGCACGACCAGATGCAGCCGCCAGTGCGTCGCGCCCGCAATGATCGCTTCGCGTGAGAGTTTCGCGCCATGCAGGAAAAACAGCAGACCCACGGCGACGTTCGTGAGCCAGTTGAAGCCGACCGCCGCCTGCCCGTGCACGGGCAGCAGGCTGGCGAGGATCACAGTGCCGACGAGGCTCAGCGTGAAATTATCGGGAAGCAGTTTGGGGCGAGCCATGTCGGAATCTCAAGACGGGTCGAGCGGTGCAAGCCGGTTCAGCGGGATTGAGCAGAAACACAAAGGCCAAAAGCGCGTTGCGCGGTGGCACGGCATTTTGCAATAAGGGAAGCGACCATTAATAGCGGAAACGGATTAAAAAAACAAATTCATTTGAAGAATTGATTGATTCGCGATGCGCATGGGCACGGGTCTCATGCATGCACGCAGAGACATTGTCGGCTTTCTGTTCTTTCTCGTCGGCTGGGCGAACCGGTTGCGTCGAGTGGTCGTTTTTGCTGATTTTCCGGATACCGGAACAGCTTCGCAAAACAGTGAATTTCCCCGCGCGAAAACACCCGATTCAGAGGTGTTTTCGCGCGCCCCCCGCAAGCGGTTTGTCGTGAAAAAACATCGCAGTAACATGGTGTTACAAGCCCGTATCAGGCCTAACACTTTTTGGCTCGACACCCTATGGAGCGCCCCATAAATTACTGCTCAAAGGCCATTGGGATGCCCCCGCCGCGGTAGATCCGCCCGGGTCGCGCGATTCCCGGAACAAGCCTCGCCGCAGCTCGAACGGCGGGCTTCAGGCGGGTCTTCGGGCAGGTGAGTCATGGTGCACGCAGGGTTGTCGAAAACGAGGCATTGGGTGTTGGGCGCAGCCGTCGCAGCGCTGTGCACGTTCGCCTATGCGAAGGCGCCGGGAATGCCGCACGGCGGCGGTTCCTTCGGCGGGCAGCCGCATGCCGGTTTCCAGCACGAAAGCCATGGCACCTCGCACATGTACGGCACAGGCAATGGGCGCGGCACTCCTGCTGATCGCACTGTCCGGGCCGCGCATGGTACGGGCGGTGGGCGCGACGGGTACGGCCGTGCGCCGCGCATTGCCAGTTCTGGCGGCGGTTACCGCATGGACGGCAGCCGCAACGACAACCGGGGTGGTTTCCAGTACGCGGGGGCAATCACGCCGGTGAGTGCCGAGACGCGCTCGGTTCCGCGTCCACCGGAAGATGAGTCCATGGTCCGGGCCGGCTCGATCCGGGCCGACGTGGCGCGCTATAACGAAGAGCGCGGCGCAACGCGGCCGGTGGCGCGTCCGCCGGGATACATGTCGCGACCGCCCGAACCGTCGCCGTATCGCAACTAGCTTTTCCCGGCTGTAACCACCTTTCGCTACCTCAAGTCACTTCGACGCGCGTGCGACTCGCAACGTCGACGCCGCCTGCCTCCGCAAGTTTCAACCTCGCCGCTCCTGAGTCTTCATCATTGGTTCGCCAACCTAAGCGCTAGCGAACCCGCCATCTACCGCCTGATCCCCGACGTTCAACCTTGCAGGTCAGGTGCTTTTGCCATGCTCATGGGTTCGCTCCGATCCATGTGACGTATGCGCGCCACACTTTTCACCGGACCGCATGCCGCGGCTGCCGGGATCGTCAAATTTTGCGTCTTCGGTCGCCGGCTGTCAGCGGCATCGCGCCTCGTCCGTTATGAGTCTGTCCGTCGTAGTCCTGACGGGCTTTGCAACGCGTCAGCGCTGCCGGCGCGACGCCAATACCTCAGTATGTGACCCCGCTTTACCAGGCCGATAACCGACAAAACTAATCAGATCGATATACCGGCAATAACGGCCCATATTTTTGTCCAGAAAAATGGTCCGCAAAGATGGTCCCGCCCAGATTGGCTCGCAGACCGAACGGACGTTGAAGAAACCGCTCGCTCGAGCTTCCCCGCCGCACAGCATCCCCTTTTGATAAAGACAGGAGAACCCATGAACACAATCACCCGCCGTGCGCTCAAAACCACCCTCAAAGCGAGCCTGGTTGCAGGGCTGCTGGCTGGCGCATCGTCGGCGTTCGCGCAATCGAGCGTGCAACTGTATGGTCAGGTCGACGAATGGGTCGGCGCGCAGAAATTCCCGGATGGCAAAAGCGCAGCAGTGGTGTCGGGCGGCGGCATGTCCACTTCCTACTGGGGCATGAAGGGCGCAGAAGATCTTGGCGGCGGCTACAGGGCGATCTTCACGCTCGAAGGGTTCTTCCTCGCGCAAAACGGCCAGTTCGGCCGCTTCACGGGCGACACGATGCTCTCGCGTAACGCGTACGTGGGTATCGAATCGCCGTACGGTACGTTCACGGCCGGCCGTCTGACGACGCCGCTGTTCGTGTCGACGATCCTGTTCAACCCGTTCGTGGACTCCTACGAGTTCTCGCCGATGGTCTGGCACACCTATCTCGGTCTCGGCACGTTCCCGACCTATACGACAGACCAGGGCGTGGTGGGCGATTCGGGCTGGAACAACGCCGTCCAATACTCGACGCCGAACTTCAACGGCCTGAGCGGCAATGTGATGTACGCGCTCGGCAACACGGCCGGCGAAAACGGCGCGAAAAAGTGGAGCGCCCAGTTCCTGTACTTCCACGGCCCGTTCGCTGCGACCGGCGTGTATCAGTACGTCAACTTCAACAACAACCCGGGCGATCTGACCGGTCTGGCACAGAGTGTCGGACTGCCGGACATGAAGAGCCAGAGCGTGGCCCAGCTGGGTCTGTCGTACGACTTGAAGTACATCAAGTTCTACGGCCAGTACATGTACACGTACAACGACCAGACCATGGGCAGCTGGCACGTGAACACCGCCCAGGGCGGCGTGACGGTGCCGCTCGGGCCAGGTACGGTGATGGCGTCGTACGCCTACTCGCGCGACGGCAGCGGTCTGGACCAGACGCGTCAGACGGCGGCGCTGGGTTACGACTATCCGTTGTCCAAGCGCACGGACATCTATGCGGCTTACATGTACGACCACTTCACCAGCCAGTCGTCGGGTGACACATACGGCGTGGGGATCCGCACCAAGTTCTGAGCGGTTCCAGTCTCCGCAGGCTTCGGCCTTTGCTCAAACCCCGCCTGCGCAAGAAGGCGGGGTTTTTCGCTTTTGAGAGACGAAAGACGCATCCCGGGATTTGCTGACGCGTCTTTGATAAAGACGGCAAAATGACGGCGATTGATTCCTCCTGAGAGCGATTGCCATGGATACCCTGGTCAGCATGAAAGTGTTTCGCCACGTCGTCGAAGTGGGCAGCTTCGTCGGCGCGGCGGAGCGCATGGAGATGTCCGCGGCAATGGCGAGCAAGCATGTGATGCATCTGGAGCAACAGCTCGGCGCGCGCCTGCTGAATCGCACGACCCGGCGCGTCGCTCCTACCGAGGCCGGTCGCGAATACTATGAACGCCTGAGCCAGGTGCTGACGGAGCTGGAAGAGGCGGAGCAGGTGGTCAGCGCCGCGAGCGTCGTGCCGCAGGGGCGTCTGCGGCTGTCGTCGTTGTCGGCATTCGGCTTGAGCTACGTCATGAGTGCGGTGGCCGACTACGCCGCGCAGCACCCGCAGGTCACGGTGGAGATGACGCTGTCGGACCGCGTGGTCGAATTGATCGACGAGGGCTTCGACGTCGCGATTCGCGCGTCTCCTCATGGGTTGAAGTCGTCGTCGCTGATCGCGCGGCAGATCGCCACTGCCCATCTGGTGCTGTGCGCATCGCCGGAATATCTACGGCGGCATGGCACGCCGCAGAAGCTGGCCGATCTGTCGAAGCACAACTATCTGCAATACGCGGGCGTGGTGCCACCGGAACTCGCCCCCATGACGAGCGACGGCGGACCGCGCCTGCGGCTCTCGGGCAACCTGATCGTCAATCACCTGGAAGCGCTGCGCGTGCTGGTGCTGCAAGGCGCGGGCATTGCGATACTCGGCACAGAAGTGATTGGCCACGATCTCGCCTCTGGCCAACTGGTGCCTCTGCTGGTCGAGCAGGTGCCGCCGCGCGAGTTGCCCATCCATGTGGTCTACGCGAGCCGGCGTCATTTGTCGGCGAAGGTGCGCTCGTTCGTCGATTTCCTCGCCGCGCGTTTTGCGAACGAGGCGCTGTGGCCGTCGCTGGAGCAGATCAAGGCGCTGGCGGTGAGCTGACGCTCGCCTCCGGGTCGCGCATGTCAAGGCGCGCCGGACCTGCAGATCCGCTCTCGCCCCGCTGCGGGCGCATCATGTCGTTTCGCTATACTGCAAAGAACACCCGATACGTGTGACGATCTGGGGGAGACGTGACTGATCTTTCCACGCCGCAGCGCGCGGGCGGCCGCCAGCCGTCGCGCGAGCCGCGTCCGGTGCGGCGCCTGCGTTTCGTGACGGCGGCCGCCTTGTTCGACGGCCACGACGCGTCGATCAACATCATGCGCCGCATCTTGCAGGCGAGCGGCGTCGAGGTGATCCATCTCGGCCACAACCGCTCGGTCGAGGAAGTGGCGACCGCAGCGTTGCAGGAAGACGCGGACGGCGTCGCCATATCGAGCTACCAGGGCGGCCACGTCGAATACTTCCACTATCTGGTCGACCTGCTGCGCGAGCGTGATGGCGCGCGCATCAAGGTATTCGGCGGCGGGGGCGGCGTGATCGTCCCGGATGAAATCGCCGAACTCGAACGGTACGGCGTCACGCGCATCTACTCGCCGCAAGACGGTCAGCGGCTCGGCTTGCAAGGCATGATCGACGATATGATCGCGCGCTGTGCCGAAGCCGCACAATCGGATACTGGCCCGCAATTCGACGAGGCCGACCTCGCGAAGCTGGCCGTCGCGCTCGATCATGCCAATGCCGATGCATTGGCGCCGCCGGTTGCCCGGCAGCATTCCAATGCACCCTCCACCCGGGCCTTCCGTCAGCTCGCGCAATTCATCAGCGCGCTCGAAACCGGGCGGGTCGGCGCGGAGGTACGCGCAACGCTCGCTCGTCAGGCACACGCGGCGCGCGTCCCTGTGCTGGGTATTACCGGAACCGGCGGTGCGGGTAAATCGTCCCTCACCGATGAACTGATCCGCCGCGTCCGGCTCGACTACGGCGACGCCTTGAGCATCGCGGTGCTCGCCATTGATCCGTCACGCCGCAAATCCGGCGGCGCGTTGTTGGGCGACCGCATCCGGATGAATGCGATTGGCGACTGGGGCGCCGGTCCGCGCGTGTTCATGCGTTCGATGGCGACGCGCGAAGCATCCAGCGAAATCTCCGCGGCACTGCCCGATGCACTCGCCGCCTGCAAGGCCGCGGGCTTCGACCTGATCGTCGTCGAGACTTCGGGGATCGGCCAGGGCGACGCGGCCATCGTGCCGCACGTCGATGAATCGCTCTATGTGATGACCCCGGAGTTCGGCGCGGCGAGCCAGCTGGAAAAGATCGACATGCTCGACTTCGCGGACTTCGTCGCGATCAACAAGTTCGACCGCAAAGGCGCCGCCGACGCCTTGCGCGATGTCGCGAAGCAGGTGCAGCGCAATCGCGGCAGTTTTGGGGCGCCGCCCGAATCGATGCCGGTGTTCGGCACGATCGCTTCGCGCTTCAACGACGACGGCGTCACCGCGCTCTACCAGCAGCTCGCGCAGGCGCTGCGTGCACATGGCCTGCCTGAGCACGGCGACGGCGGCGGCCGCTTGCCGGAACTTGCCGGCCTGCGTCATTCAAGCGGGCGCAACGCAATCGTGCCGCCGGCGCGTGTGCGCTATCTGGCGGACGTTGCGCAGACGGTGCAGGCGTATCGTCAACGGGCAGAATCCCAAGGGCAAATCGCACGTGAGCGCTGGCAGTTGAGCGAAGCACGCCGCATGCTCGATGAGGCTGAGCGTGGGCAGCGTGCCGAGTCCGTCAGCACCCACGCGGCCGCGCAACTCGACACGCTGATAGCGAACCGCACCGCTCAACTCGGTGAGCGTGAAAAGGCGCTGCTCGACAGCTGGCCTGAAACCGTGGCGGCTTATTCCGGTGAAGAACACGTCGTGCGGATCCGCGAGCGCGAAATTCATACGGCGCTCACCGTCACCACACTGTCCGGTTCGATCATCCGCAAAGTCTCGTTGCCGAAGTTCGTCGATCACGGCGAAATCCTCCGCTGGCTAATGCTCGACAATCTGCCCGGCTATTTCCCGTTCACGGCGGGCGTATTTCCGTTCCGCCGCGAGAACGAAGATCCGACGCGCATGTTCGCCGGGGAGGGTGATCCGTTTCGCACCAACCGGCGCTTCAGGCTGCTGTCCGCAGGGATGCCCGCCAAGCGGCTGTCCACCGCGTTCGACTCGGTGACGCTCTATGGCGAAGAACCGCATGAGCGGCCGGACATCTACGGCAAGGTGGGTAATTCGGGCGTTTCGGTGGCGACGCTCGCGGACATGAACACGCTCTATGACGGCTTCGATCTGTGCGCGCCGGAGACGTCGGTCTCGATGACCATCAACGGCCCGGCGCCCACCCTCCTTGCAATGTTCTTCAACGTCGCAATCGACCAGCAGATCCAGAAGCTGACCGCGCGCCTGAAGGAAGAGGGCCGCACACCGGGCGAAGCCGAACTCGGCGAAGCGCGCCGTCATGCCCTCAAAAACGTGCGCGGCACGGTGCAGGCCGACATCCTCAAAGAGGACCAGGGGCAAAACACCTGCATCTTTTCGACCGAATTCAGCCTGAAGGTGATGGGTGATATTCAGGCGTATTTTGTCGAGCACGACGTGCGCAATTTCTATTCGGTGTCGATCTCCGGCTATCACATCGCCGAAGCCGGTGCGAACCCGATCTCGCAGCTCGCTTACACGCTCGCGAACGGCTTCACTTATGTGGAGGCGTATCTGGCGCGCGGCATGTCGATCGACGACTTCGCACCTAACCTGTCGTTCTTCTTTTCGAACGGGATGGACCCGGAGTACACGGTGCTGGGCCGCGTCGCGCGCCGCATCTGGGCCGTGGCAATGCGCGAGCGCTATGGCGCCGGCGAACGCAGCCAGAAACTCAAGTATCACGTGCAGACCTCGGGGCGCAGCCTGCACGCGCAGGAAATCGACTTCAACGATATCCGCACGACGCTACAGGCCTTGATTGCCATCTACGACAACTGCAACTCACTGCACACCAATGCATTCGATGAGGCGATCACCACGCCGACCGAAGACTCGGTGCGCCGCGCCGTGGCGATTCAACTGATCATCAATCGCGAATGGGGGCTCGCGAAAAACCAGAATCCGAATCAGGGGAGCTTTATCGTCGAAGAACTGACGGATCTGGTCGAAGCCGCGGTGCTGGCCGAGTTCGACCGCCTGACCGAGCGCGGCGGCGTGCTCGGCGCGATGGAAACCGGTTATCAACGTGGCCGGATTCAGGACGAGTCGATGCTTTACGAGCATCGCAAACACGACGGCTCGTATCCGATCGTGGGTGTCAACACGTTCCTGAGCCCGCATCCGCACGAAGCGCCGCAGCCGGTCGCGCTCGCCCGTTCAACGGACGCCGAAAAGCAGAGCCAGCTCAAGCGCCTGCATGAATTCCAGGCTCGGCATCATGACGATGCGCCGGCGGCGCTGGAGCGCCTGAAGCGCGCGGTGATCGACGACGCCAACGTGTTTGCGGTGCTGATGGACGTCGTGCGAGTCTGCTCGCTTGGCCAGATCACGCACGCGTTGTTCGAGGTGGGCGGCCAGTACCGCCGCAATATGTAGGGCGGGCGGCGGCCCGAAAAGCCGCCGCTGCGCAGCACTTAGCGTGCGATGCCGAGCCGCGCCCTGGCGTCGTCGTATTCCTTCTTCAGACGCTCGACCAGCTCAGCGACGCTCGGCACGTCGTGCATCAAACCGACACCCTGGCCCGCGCCCCAGATGTCTTTCCACGCCTTCGCCTTGTCGCTGCCGAAGTTCATCTTGGTCTTGTCCGATTCGGGCAGCGCATCCGGATCGAGCCCCGCATTGACGATGCTCTCGCGAATGTAGTTGCCATGCACGCCGGTAAACAGGTTCGTGTAGATGATGTCCGACGCGCTGGAATTGACGATGGCATGCTTGTAGCTCTCGACCGCGTGCGCTTCCTGCGTAGCGATGAAACGCGTGCCCATGTAGGCGAGGTCGGCGCCCATCGCCTGGGCGGCGAGGATCGAGCCGCCATTGGCAATTGCGCCGGACAGCACGAGCGGGCCGTCGAAAATGCGCCGCACTTCACCCACCAGCGCGAACGGCGACGTAGTGCCCGCATGGCCGCCGGCACCCGCCGCCACCAGGATCAGGCCGTCCACGCCGGCTTCCAGCGCCTTCTGGGCGTGACGGATGTTGATCACGTCATGCAGCACGATGCCGCCGTAGCTGTGCACCGCGTCGACGATTTCTCTCGCCGGCGCGCGCAGGCTGGTGATGAAAATCGGCACCTTGTGTTCCACGCACACGCGCACGTCGTGTTCGAGGCGCGCATTCGACTGATGCACGATCTGATTGACCGCGATCGGGCCGATGACCGCATCCGGATGCGCTGCCTTGTGCTCGGCGAGCGACGCCTGAATCTGCGTGAGCCATTCGTCGAGCAGTTCTGCCGGGCGCGCGTTGAGCGCGGGGAACGATCCGACGATGCCGGCCTTGCATTGGGCCAGCACCAGTTCCGGGTAGCTGACGATAAACATGGGCGAGGCGACAACGGGCAGCGCAAGCTTCTGTAGGACGGCGGGCAATGCCATGGTGCGAGTCTCCTGAAAGCAGGACCGGTGCGTGCTGCGCCCGGTATATGTGAGTGTAGCCATGAGTGGAACAGGCAGATCCAACGTGATGCCGGCCTGTTCGTCTGTCCAGACCCTGATTTTCAGGGTCAAAAATTTAAGAACGATCGTTCGATTATAGGCGAATGAGCGCCGCCTTGCGCGGCGGATGCAGTTGGAAGGAGTGTTCAGGTTCTACGGTTGCGTGGCCTAACCCACTGCGCACGGACACGGACCGCTCCTACAATGCCTTGACGCACAACGACAAGAGACCCGCTATGTCCTTCGAGGATTTCACGCCCTTTCGCGTCGCCGTGGGCGACGTCGATATTTTCGGGGTCAAGGGCGGGGCAGGGCCGCCGCTGCTACTGCTGCATGGCCATCCGCAGTCGCATCTGATCTGGCACAAATGCGCGACGCAGCTCGCCGAGCATTTCACCGTGATCGCCACGGACTTGCGCGGCTACGGTGCGTCGTCCAGACCGCCAAGCGACGCCCACCATACGCCGTACTCGAAACGGGTGATGGCCGCCGACCAGGTCGCGGTCATGCGCCACTTCGGCTTCGAGCGCTTTCTCGTCTGCGCGCATGATCGCGGCGCGCGGGTCGCGCACCGGATGGCGCTCGACCATCCGGACGCCGTCGAGCGTCTGATGCTGCTCGATATCGCGCCGACGCTCGCCATGTACGAACGCACCGACCGTACTTTTGCCACGCTGTACTTCCACTGGTTCTTCCTGATCCAGCCGGAGCCGCTGCCGGAGATGCTGATCGGCGCGCATCCGGAGGTCTATGTGGATCGCGTGATGGGCGGCCGTCATGCGGGACTCGCGCCGTTCGCACCCGAGGCGCTGGCCGCGTATCGCGAGGCGCTGCGCCAGCCCGGGGCGGTGCACGCAATGTGCGAGGACTACCGCGCGTCGGCGACCATCGATCTCGAACACGACCGCGCCGATATCGAACGGGGTCACAAACTGGGCTGTCCGCTGCGCGTGCTCTGGGGCGAAGAGGGCGCTATCGAAAAGTGCTTCGATGCGCTTGCCGAGTGGCGTCTCGTGGCGCGCGACGTCAGTGGACGTGCGCTGCCATGCGGACATTACATTCCGGAGGAAGCACCGGCCGATCTGGTCGCGGAGATGCTGGCGTTCTTCGAGGCGATCGAGCAGTAGGTCGCCAGGCGGCCCTCGGCCGGGCGGCGGCGAGCGCGCGGTGAGCTGAATCACCGCGCTTTGGCCATGTATCGGTTCCATCAAATTCATTACACTGCCGTGATTGCAGGTATCAATCGCAGGTAACGATTTGAGGTTCGAAGATGGCTTCCACTGAAATCCGCCGCGGCGCGGCCGAAATGAGCGCCGCCATGCTGATGTCGGGGACGATCGGCTGGCTGGTCGTGTCGTCGCAACAGAGCGCGTTCAACGTGGTGTTCTTTCGCTGTGTGTTCGGCAGCGCAACGCTGGCGCTGGTGTGCGCGGCGCTGGGGCTGTTACGGCGCGAGTTGTTCTCCTGGCGCATGCTGGGCCTCGCGGTGCTCGGCGGCGCGGCGATCGTGATCAATTGGGTGCTGCTGTTCGCCGCGTACTCGCGTGCGTCGATTTCGATGGCCACCGCCGTCTACAACACGCAGCCGTTCATGCTGGTCGCGCTCGGCGCGCTGGTGTTCCGCGAGCGCATTACCGCATCGGTCGTCGCGTGGCTCGCCGTCGCGTTCGTTGGCCTCGTGTTCGTGGTGAAAGTGGAGCCCGCGGTGCTGGCGGTGCCGGGTCAATATCTCGAAGGCATCGCCCTCGCGGTCGGTGCGGCCGCGATGTACGCGCTGTCGTCGATCATCATCAAGCATCTGAAGGGCACGCCGCCGCATCTGCTCGCGCTGATTCAGGTGAGCCTCGGCGTGCTGATGCTCGCGCCGTTCGTGCGCTTCGACGCGTTGCCCAGTACCGGCGCGCATTGGCTCGAACTGGTGACGCTCGGCGTCGTCAACACCGGCATCATGTATGTGCTGCTGTACGGCGCCATCCAGAAGCTGCCGACCGCCATGACCGGCGCGCTGTCGTTTATCTATCCGGTGGTGGCGATCATCGTCGATCGCGTGGCGTTTGGGCAGAAGCTCGCGTGGGTGCAGGTGTTCGGCGCATTGCTGATTCTGCTCGCCGCCGCAGGTGTCAATCTAGGCTGGCGCATCGTGCCGCAGCGCCGCTGTATGAGCACTTAAGGAAAGTGTCAAGATTTTGTAGGGAAATTACCGATGCGGTCAAAAATCGCGCGCGGTTATCATTCATCGCGACATTGATCACGTCGACCGAATTCCGCCGCTCGCCATGTATGGCGAGCGGCTTTCTTTTTTGCGCCGCCGATGGTTGCCGGTGATATGAGCGCGCGCCATTCTCACGCGCCGCTTGCAACGAGCCGGGCGCCATCTACTCTTAACGGTCCGCCGTGCTTCGCAAGCTCTTCAATCAGCCCGCGCAGCAGGCGAGGCCATTGGTCACGCGGTTCGAGCATGGCGGCTGCGGCGCGCATGGCGGCGGCGTCGTCGCACATCTGAAGTAACGCGTCGAAGCTCATGGCGCGCACCTCGAGGAGCTTGAACACGATCAGCACCTTGAGCGCGTTTCTGGCGTTGCGTGCCGGGTCCGCCCGCAACCACGCGACCCGCGAAAAGGCCCGTTCGAGTGCCTGCGCGACGTGGGTGAAGGGCGCGCCGTGACCGGGAATCACCGTGCGCACGTCGAGTCTGGCGATCATCTCCAGCACGGCCTGTTGTTCGGCAAAGCCGCTTTCGCCCTCCAGTTCCGGAAAGATCACCCCGAAGCCGTTTTCCCACAATGCGTCCGCACTGATCAGCACGCGCTCTGCGGCGCAATACAGCATTAGTGAATGCGGATCGTGGCCGGGCGCGCCCAGCACTTCCCAGTCCAAAGCACCGAGTGTGAGGCGAGCGCCGGGTGCGATCGTGCCGGTGAAGGTGAAACGCTCGCATGTCTGGCCGGTGGCGCGGAACGTCAGGCGAGTTTCGTCCCAGCGGGTGACGGCGTCCGCTTCTGATGCGGGAATGACGGTGCGGCACGGCCACGTGGCCTGCAACCGCGCGTTGCCGCCGCAGTGATCGGAATGCAGGTGCGTGTTGATGACCAGATCGAGCGGCCGCGTACCGAGCGCGCTTTGCACAAGGGCCAGCGTCTGCGGCGCGTGCGTGGCGTAGCCGGTGTCGACGATGGCCGCGCACGCGTCGTCGACCAGCAGCACATTGTTCGACGAGAGCCAGCCGCGCTCGAATACCTGGATCGACTCGGGCAGGTTCATGATGGGTCGCGCGCGAGCCCGGCTTTGGGCATGACCAGTATCGTCGAGGTGCCGAGCAAGACCGTTTCGCCGCGCTGATTCACCACCTCGCCGTCGAGTTGCGTCAGGTCGCCGTTCAGGCTCGGCTTCCACCACGCATCGCGCACACGCCACGTCATCGTCAGCGTGTCGGCGGCATAGACGGCCTTCTTCAGCTTGATATCAAACTCGAGGCCAAGCGGCTGCGCAAACTGCGCGAAGTGGGTGGCCAGCATGGCCATGAAATGCGCGGTGGGCTGCGTGCCCGAAGCAATCAATCCGCCAAAGCGGCTTTGCGCCGCATAGGCGTCGTCGTGATGCAGCGGGTTCAGATCATGCACGAGCGTCGCGAACGATTTGACCGAGTCCGCGGACAACGCCAGCGTCGCGCGGAGGGTCTCGCCAATCGTCACGACGCGCGGCGGCGTCTTCACGTCGACGCCTGTTTGTTGAGCGCCATCCATTGCCGATGACGGGCTTCGAGCGTGTCCCACACGGCGCGTTTGGTTTCGTCATCGTACTTAGACCAGCCGCGAATTTCGTCGAGGGTGCGCAGACAGCCTTCACACCAGCCGCTTGCCTTGTCCATCCTGCACACGTTGATGCAGGGCGACGGCACCGGCGCGACGACGTTCTGCGGGTCGAGGGTGCTGGCGCTCATGCGGGCTCCCGCAGCGCCACGTCGACCACTGGAGCGCCCGTCAGCGCAATCAGTTCCTGCGGCGACAGATTGAACACCGCATGCGGATGACCCGCCGCGGCCCACAGGCTTGCGAGCGTGAGCAGATCCGCATCGATCAGCGTGACGGGCGGCGTAGCGTGACCAATCGGACACACACCGCCAATCGCATAACCGGTTTTCTCGCGGACGAACTTCGCGTCGGCGCGTGCGATCTCGCCAACCTGCGCGGCGACCTTCTTTTCGTCGACGCGGTTCGCGCCGCTCGCCACCACCAGCACCGGCGCGTCGTCCTCGCGCCGGCGAAACAGAATGGACTTGGCGATCTGCGCGACTTCGCAGCCAAGACCGGCAGCGGCTTCGGCCGAGGTCTTGCCGGTCTCAGGCAGCATCACGATCTGGCCGGCGTGGCCGCGCTCGCGCAAGAGCAGCGCAACGCGGCGCGCCGAATCGGGCAGCGCGGCGAGGTCGTCGGAATGTTGAGGAGCGTTGTCCGTCATGAAGCGGTTCCAGTTGCGAGATGATTAGACGCACGAGCCTTGTTCGCTGCGTGCTTTCGCGAGCAAGGCCTTGCCCGCGCGCGAGACGTTCGGTTTGCCGATGGACGTGGAGATGAAGTCACCGATCGCGACGACCTGCGCGAGATCGATGCCGGTCTCGATGCCCAGTCCGTTCATCAGATACAGCACGTCTTCGGTCGCGACGTTGCCAGTGGCGCCCTTTGCATACGGGCAGCCGCCGAGTCCCGCCACCGACGCGTGAAAGATCTCGACGCCTTCCTGCAGCGCTGCATAGATGTTTGCGAGCGCCTGGCCGTAGGTGTCGTGAAAGTGTCCCGACAACTGCTCGCGCGGGAACACTTCCGTGACGGCAGCGAAGATTTCGCGCGTTCGCCTGGGCGTACCCACGCCGATCGTGTCGGCGATATCGATCTCGTCACAGCCGAGCGCAGCGAAACGCTGCACCACATCCACCACGGCGCTGACCGGAACTTCGCCCTGATACGGACAGCCCAGCGCGCACGACACGCTGCCGCGAATCCGCACGCCGGCCTGTTTCGCCGCTTGCGCGACCGGTTCGAAGCGAGCAATGCTCTCCGCGATGCTGCAGTTGATGTTCTTCTGCGAGAACGCTTCGCTCGCCGCACCGAAGATCACGATTTCGTCGGCGCGCGCGGCGAGCGCGCCCTCGAAGCCGCGCAGGTTCGGCGTGAGCACCGAATAGATCGTGCCGGGGCGGCGCTCGATGCCGGCCATCACCTCGGCGCCGTCGGCCATCTGCGGCACCCATTTCGGCGACACGAACGAAGCGGATTCGACGTTGCGAAAACCCGCTGCGGACAGGCGGTTGATGAGCTCGATCTTGAGCGCGGTCGGCACGAAGTCCTTCTCGTTCTGCAGTCCGTCGCGCGGACCGACTTCGACGATCTTGACGGCTTGAGGCAAGGCCATGATGTGTCTCCCACGCAAGCTTGCAGTGCAAGCGGTTTGCTGCCGCCCGACGCGGCAATGTATTAAGAGTTCAGTAGCCGCGCTCGATATCGACTACGCCGCCGACCGTTTCGCCGCGCGCCATCACCATGATCTTCTGGGCGACCTGCGCGACACTTTCTTCGCGCAAGGTCTGCGCCGAACTATGCGGCGTGATCGTGATGCGCGGTTCCTGCCAGAACAGATGATCCACGGGCAACGGTTCTTCGCGGAACACGTCGAGTGTCGCTGCGGCAATCTGGCCACTCGCGAGTGCTTCCAGCAAATCCTGTTCGACCAGATGCGCGCCGCGTGCGACGTTGATCAGATAGGCGCCGTGGGCAAGCTTCGAGAAGGTGCGCGTGTTCAGCACGTCATGCGTCTCATGCGTATGCGGCAGCAGGTTCACCAGCACTTTCACGCCACTCAGGAACGCGTCGAACTGCGACTCGCCGGCGAAGCTGGTGACGCCTTCGATCTGCCGCGCGCTGCGGCTATAGCCGCGCACCGGCATGCCAAACGGGACCAGCGCGCGGGCCACGTGCGCGCCCAGCACGCCGAGACCCAGCACGCCGACGGTGAAGGTGTCGCGCGCATGCGGATCCAGCACCTTCCAGCGCCGCTCCGCTTGCAGGACTTCATATTCGTCGAAGCGGCGCATGTAGCGCAGCACCGCGTGCGTGACGTATTCGGCCATCTGCGGCGCCATGCCGGAGTCTTCCAGACGCACCAGCTGCACGCCGCGCGGCAGTGTGCCGGGATGCGCGCGTTCGAGCGCGAGAATGGCATCGACCCCTGCGCCGAGATTGAATACGGCGCGCAGGCCCGGACGTGCCGCGAGCATGTCACGTGGCGGCCGCCAGACGATGGCGAAATCGGCCGGCGCATTGTCGCCCGGTTGCCATTCGCGAAAATCCGCTTCGGGCAGGGCGCGAGCGAAATCGTGCAACCATGCAGCGGCATCGTTCTGGGGCGTGTAGAAAAGGATTTTCATACGATCGGATGCGGCATCACCTGGCGAACAGCCTGCTGATGTCCCTGAAAGCCTTGAATTCGAGCGCGTTGCCGCACGGGTCGAGGAAGAACATCGTGGCCTGTTCGCCTACTTCGCCTTTGAAGCGGATATGCGGCTCGATGATGAACGCGGTGCCGGCGGCCTTCAGCTTGTCGGCGAGAGCGTGCCAGTCATCCATGGTGAGCACGACGCCGAAATGGCGCACCGGCACGTCGTCGCCGTCCACCGCGTTGACACCGGCGCGGCCGGTTTCGTCGGGGGCGAGATGCGCGACGAGCTGGTGGCCGAAGAAATCGAAGTCGACCCATTCCGGCGAACTGCGGCCTTCCGGGCAGCCCAGCAGATCACCGTAGAACGAGCGGGCATTGGCCAGACTCGTGACTGGAAAGGCCAGATGAAATGGCTGCAGCGCGCGCGGCTGAGCAGACGACGCTTGCGACATGGGACGGCCTCCGTTTTATGGACAGGCTTCATTCTACTTTTTCGACGGCGATCGCGCGCAGTCTGGCATGAACGGGCGGATTTCCGGCGCGTCCGTCGGGCAATCAGCGGGCAATCAGCGGGCAATCAGCGGGCAATTAGTGGGCAATTGGTGGCCAATAAGCAAATCACAAAAACTTGGTTCGCGCCCGCAGGCCCGCGCGCCACAATGGGTCTCCGGATTCCGGCAGTGAGGAACATCATGCTTTCATGCAGCAAATCCACATGGCCGCCGCGGCTCGTGACGGTGCCGGGCCTGCACGGCAGTGAAGGGGCGCATTGGCAGACATGGCTGGAGCGGCAATTCGCGCGCTCGCTGCGGGTCGAACAGGCTGACTGGGATGCGCCGGATCTGGCCGGCTGGTCGAAGGCGGTGCGCGATCTGCTGGCGCGGGAACGCGGACCGTTCGTGCTCGCGGCGCACAGCTTCGGCTGTCTGGCGACGGCGCACGCCTTGCAGCAGGCGTCGTATGCCGCGGATGTGGTGGGCGTGTTGTTCGTGGCGCCGGCGAGCCCCGCGAAGTTCACCTTTGCGGGTCCATTCGAAGCGCGGCGCCTGGGCGTGCCGTCCATTCTGATCGGCAGCGAGACGGACCCGTGGATGCCGCTCGCCGGTTCGCGAGAATTGGCGCAGCGCTTCGGCAGTGCGTTCGTGAATCTCGGCGATGCGGGCCATATCAACACGGCGGCGGGTTTTGGGCCCTGGCCGCGAGCGAAGTACTTCGTCGATACGCTGGTTCATTGCGCCGCGCCGCTCCGGTTTCGCGAGGCATCGATCGAGGTCGCGACGCACGCGTTTATTTGAGGCGCGTCGATCCGGCTTCGCGCCGCGCAGCAAGCTACGTGCGGCAAGCCATTTGCGGCAAGCCACATGCAGCGAGCCACATGCAGCGAGCCACATGCAACAAGCCACTGCAGCACGCCACATGCAAAAGGGCTGGCCCGATTCCGGGGCAGCCCTTTTTTTCCCAACGCGATTCTTTAAGCGCGCTTAGTTCGGCGCCGCATGTCCATCACAAGCGTGCTCGCAAGCTCCTTTATCCAGCGGCATCTGCTGAGCCGCTTCCGCGCGAATGCCAAGGCGTTCGAGCAGCTTGCGGTCCGCTTCGGCCTGCGGATTGCTGGTGGTCAGCAACTGGTCGCCGTAGAAGATTGAATTTGCGCCGGCGAGGAAGCACATCGCCTGCAGCGCTTCGTTCATCTGTTCGCGGCCTGCGGACAGACGCACCATCGCGCGCGGCATCGTGATCCGGGCAATCGCGATCGTGCGGACGAATTCGAACGGATCGATCGCTTCCGTGCCGGTGAGCGGCGTGCCTTCGACCTGCACCAGATTGTTGATGGGCACCGATTCCGGATACGGCTCCATGTTCGCAAGCTGCGCGATCAGGCCAGCACGCTCACGACGCGATTCACCCAGGCCGACGATCCCGCCGCAGCACACGTTGATGCCCGCATCGCGCACACGTTCCAGCGTGTCGAGACGATCCTGATAGGTGCGGGTGGAAATGATCTGGCCGTAGAACTCCGGCGATGTATCGAGGTTGTGGTTGTAGTAGTCGAGGCCTGCCTCGCGCAGACCCTGCGCCTGATGCGTCTCCAGCATGCCGAGCGTGACGCAGGTTTCGAGGCCCATCGCCTTCACGCCGCGAATCATGTCCTTGATCGGTTCGAGGTGACGGTCCTTCGGATTACGCCACGCCGCGCCCATGCAGAAGCGCGTCGCGCCGTTTTCCTTCGCGGCGCGCGCGGCGGCGAGCACTTCATCCACCGGCATCAGCTTGTCCGCCTGCAGGCCCGTGTCGTGATGCACCGACTGCGGACAATACGCGCAGTCTTCCTCGCAGCCGCCGGTTTTGATGGACAGCAGCGTCGAGAGTTGCACGCTGTTCGCGTCGAAGTGTTCGCGGTGCACCTGCTGCGCACGGAACATCAGGTCGCTGAACGGCAGTTCGTACAGCGCGACCACGTCGGCCACGCGCCAGCGGGCGGTGCCCGTGGCGGCTGCGTGTGCGTTTGCCGCGGTCGATTCGCTCGAAGTGCCTTGCGGGCGGTCGAGGTGAAGCTGGGTCATATCGTCGATCCTCCTGGATGTGAAGTGGGTTCAGCGCTGCGCGATGCGCAGCGACTGCAATAGACGGGTGGTGTCGAGCGCGTCTGCGGCGGCTTGCGCTTTCGCGTCGTTCGACAATGGATTCAGGTGCGGCACGATGCCGAGCAAGGGCGTGTCGTACTGGCGCGCGAGCCGGTCGCGGATCGCGGCAATGTTTTCGTCCGCGAAGCCCATGGCCGGATCGACGCGGTTCGCGACCCAGCCGGCCAGATGCAAGCCGCGCGCAACGATGGCTTCGGCGGTGAGCAACGCGTGGCTGATACAGCCGAGCCGCATGCCGACCACCAGCACCACCGGCAGGTTCAGCGCGACGGCGAGGTCGGCGGTGTCGTGCGTCTCGGTGAGCGGCACGCGAAAGCCGCCGACCCCTTCGACGACCACGATATCCGCGAGCGGCAATGCTTGCGCGTGGCAATCGACGATACGCGCGATCTCGAGCGTGACGTTTTCGTTCTCAGCAACGATGTGCGGCGCGGCCGGCGCCTTCAGCAGATACGGCGTCCGAATCTCCGGCGGCAGCAACACGCTGGACGCGGCGTCGAGCTGATCCGCGTCTTCGTTGTGCCAGACGCCGTCGATTTCGAAGGCACCGGCGGCGATCGGCTTCATCGCGGCGGCGCGCAATCCTGCGCGCGTGAAGCTGCGCAGCAAGGCAGCCGACACCAGCGTCTTGCCGATTTCCGTATCCGTGCCGGTGACGAAGAGCGAGAGCGGCGCGTTCATACAGCACCTCCGCCGAATTGCTGCAGGCCGGCTTCGAGCCGGTCGAGATCCGCCTGCGAGTGCGCGGCCGACAACGAAACGCGTAGCCGCGACGTACCGGCCGGCACGGTAGGCGGACGGATCGCAGGCACCCACAGTCCCGCGCGATCGAGCGCGGCGGCGATTTCGAGCGTCGCGTCGTTCGCGCCGATGATCACGGGCTGCACGGCGGTGTGCGAATCGACCGGCAGCCAGGGTGTGGCTTTGAGGATGCCGCGCGTGCGTTCGATCAGCTCGCGCAGATGAGCGCGCCGGGCATCACCCTCATCGCCGCCGATGATGCGCAGACTCGCCGACACCGCATGCGCGGCGGCGGGCACCGACGCGGTGGTGAAGATATACGGACGCGCGCGCTGCACGAGCCACTCGATCACGGTCTCGTGCGCAACGACGAATGCGCCCGACACGCCGGCCGCCTTGCCGAGCGTGCCGATGGAGATCAGCTGCGGCGAACGCAGGGCTTCATGCGCGATCGCGCCACGGCCTTGCGGACCGAGCACGCC
Source organism: Paraburkholderia sp. (assembly GCF_036488795.1). Taxonomy (GTDB): domain Bacteria; phylum Pseudomonadota; class Gammaproteobacteria; order Burkholderiales; family Burkholderiaceae; genus Paraburkholderia. The sequence goes on along the minus strand of NZ_DASXHA010000111.1, from coordinate 2,669 downwards.
GAAGCCGTGCGCATCGTCGACGATCAGCCACGCGCCGTGCTTTTCCGCGAGCTCCAGAAGGCGCGGCAACGGGGCGATGTCGCCGTCCATGCTGAACACCGTATCGGAGACGATCACTTTGACTTCGGCGTCCGACGCTTCGAGCATCGCACTCAAGGCTTCGGTGTCGCGATGCGGATAGACCTGCACGTCGGCACGCGACAGCCGTGCACCGTCGATCAGCGACGCGTGATTCAGCGCGTCGGAGAACAGCATCGTGCCGCGTCCGGCGAGCGCGGTGAGCGTGGCGAGATTCGCCATATAGCCGGTGCTGAAGTAGAGCGCGCGCGGTGCGTCGACGAAGCCGCCCACAAAAGCCGCGAGGTCGTCTTCGAGCTGCGCGTGTGCGCGCGAATGACCGCCCAGCAGATGCGAGCCACCGCTACCCGCGCCGTAGCGGCGCGCGCCTTCGGCGATCGCGGCAACCAGCAGCGGATGCGCGGCGAGACCGAGATAGTCGTTGCTGGCAAAGCCGATCATCTCGCGGCCGTCGACCGTCATGTGCGCGGCGCACGGCGTATCCGCGATCCGGCGGCGTCGCCGCAGACCGTGTGCGTCGAGTTCCTTGAGGCCCTGTTCGAGGGTTTTGAGCAACGGCATCATGCGGCCTCCGCGAGCGTGGCGTCGAAGGTTTCGCGGGTGCGCGTGGCGAGCAGGGCCAATTCCTCGTCATCGAGGATGTACGGCGGCATCAGGTACACGGTGGTCGAAATCGGGCGCAGCAGCAGTTCGCGCTTCAGGGCGTTTTCGAAGAAACGGCGCGAGAAGGTGCGGGCGTGTTGCGCGTCGTCGATGACGGCGTCGAACGCGAAGATCGTGCCGCACCGGCGCAGATTGCGCACGTGCGGATGTTCGGCGAGCGGCGCGAGCGCCGCGTGCAGCGTAGCGGATTTACGGGCGTTGACGGCGAGCACGTGGTCGCTCGCGAACAGATCGAGCGTGGCGAGCGCGGCACGGCAGGCGAGCGGATTGCCCGTGTACGAGTGCGAGTGCAGGAAGCCGCGGGTGGTGTCGTCGTCGTAGAAGGCGGCGAAGATTTCGTCGCGCGACAGCACGATCGAAAGCGGCAGGTAGCCGCCGCTGATGCCCTTCGACAGACACAGGAAGTCGGGCCACACGCCGGCCTGTTCGCAGGCGAAGAAGGTGCCGGTGCGGCCGCAGCCGACGGCGATTTCATCGGCGATCAGATGCACGCCGTGTTGATCGCACAGCGCGCGCAGGCCGGCGAGGTACGACGCGTCGTGCATGGCCATGCCGGCGGCACATTGCACGAGCGGCTCGACGATCAGCGCGGCGATTTGAGTCCCGCGCGCTTCGAACAGGACGCGCACGCTGTCGAGCGCGCGGCGTGCTACGTCTGCTGCGCTTTCGCCAGGCTGCGCGAGCCGCGCATCTGGTGAGGCGACGACGTGAGCATGCCGGATCAGCGGATCATAGGCGTCTTTGAACAGGGCGACGTCCGTGACACCGAGCGCGCCGATGGTCTCGCCGTGATAGCTGTTGGCGATGCAAACGAATTCTTTCTTGTCGGCGAAGCCGCGATTGCGCCACGAGTGAAAGCTCATCTTCAGCGCGATTTCGACGGCGGACGCGCCATCCGAGGCGAAGAAGGCATGACCGAGCGTGTGTTGCGTGAGGGCGGCGAGGCGTTCCGCGAGTTCGACGGCGGGTTCGTGGGTACAGCCGGCGAGCATGGCGTGTTCGAGGGTATCGAGCTGCTCTTTCAGCGCGGCGTTGATGCGCGGGTTGGCGTGGCCGAACAGGTTGACCCACCAGGAGCTGATGGCGTCGAGATAGCGATGGCCGGCGCGATCGTACAGCCACGGGCCGGCGCCGCGCGCGACGGGGATGAGCGGCAGGCGCTCATGATGCTTCATCTGGGTGCAGGGATGCCAGACGGCGCGCAGGCTGCGGGTGACCCAGTCATCCGAGGTGGCTTGGGGTTTCGGTGTGCTTGTTTGGTTGGTTGCTGATGTGTTCAAAACTGCTCCGGTACGAGGCGTCGCTGCTCTGCTTCTCGCGATGCGGTGTGCCTGGTTTTTTTGCTGCTATTCGGGGTGTTTTTTGCGCGGGGCGCTGGGGTTTGAGGTCCAGACTGGCGCTGCTGAGCGGGCCGTCCGGGCCGCGGCGGGGTTGAGATTAACGCTTTCTTTTCTTTGTTGCACTAGGGTTAAGGTTTTGTTTTTATTGGGTTCTTGTGGGGTTGCTGGCTGTTGGCTACAGGTCCGGACGGTTCCGCTCAGAAGGGGAGAAATGCGCGGAGTTGGCGACGGAAAAGTTATAGGGGGTGAGGGGGGAAATGTCGTCGAGGTTTGGGGTTTTTTGCCTGCGGGGCGCTTTGGGTGTTTGCCTACCGCGTTGGCCTCTCCTTGTTTTGCTTTTGGTCGTTTTGCGTGGTGTCTTGGCTGCTTGCCTGCGGCGTTGGCCTCTCCTTGTATTCTTAGTGGTCTATTGGCTTCGCCCCTGTGCGGGGCAGCACCTACTTTTCTTTGCCGCCGCGTAACTATTCAGCAGCCGGAAGCGGTGAAACGACGAATCCGGCAAAGGCCAGGGTGAGCGCGTCGATCAGCGAACGGTTCTGTTTGCGCAGGGTGGCGAGGTAGGAGCGGATCGTACAGAAGGCTTGCATG
>NZ_DASXHA010000106.1:0-81301 GCF_036488795.1 Paraburkholderia sp. | reverse complement strand
CTCGCGATTAATGGCCGGCGATCTGGCCGCCGTCGACGTGCAGGATTTCGCCGGTGACGAACGGCGCGGAATCCAGATACAGCACCGCGTTGACGATGTCGCTCATCTCACCCATGTGACCGACCGGGTGAAGTGCGCCGAGTGCGGCGTGGGTTTCAGGTGCGTGCATCGGCGACTTGATGATGCCCGGCGCAACCGCATTGGCGCGAATGCCGCGTTTTGCGTATTCGATGGCGAGGGACCGGGTCGCCGCGTTCAGGCCGCCCTTGGTCAGCGAAGCGAGCACCGAAGGCACGCCGTCGATCGCGTGGTCGGCAAGCGTGGTGGTGATGCTGAGCACGTGGCCGCTCGAATGCTTCTCCATTTCGGCGATGGCGAGCTGCGTGATGTAGAAGAAGCCATTCAGGTTGACGCCGAGCACCGCGGCGTAATCTTCTGCCGTGTAGCTGGTAAAAGGCTTGGCGACGAAGATGCCGGCGTTGTTGACCAGCGTGTCGATGCGGCCAAAGCGCGCCACGCCTTCGCTGATCACGCGGCGGGCGGTTTGCGGATCGGCGATATCGCCTGCCACGGTGACGAGGTTGGCGTCGTCCGAGGGCTTGATGCTGCGTGCGGTGGCGACCACGCGATAGTCGAGCTTGCGGAACGCCTTGACGATTTCAGCGCCAATACCTTGCGACGCACCGGTGACGACGACGACCTTTTGGGAGTTGCTCATGGAAAACCTCAAGAGTAGTTGATCTGGCTGATTGCTGATCGGGCCCGTGGCGCCGATAGGTGCTCAATCTAGGCGCTTTGGCGTCGAATTCGAATACCCGCCAGGGACAAACACTTTTGATGTGACGGAACAAATCAATGCCGCCGGCACGCGGCGGCTGCGCCTGCTACTCGGGCAGGCACGGCTTGAGCCATGTTAGAGCGGGAAGCCGTCCGCAAAGGTGTCGCGCAGATAGGCGACGAACAGGCTGACCGCGCGCGGCACGTGCGACGCGTAAGGACGCAGCACGTAAAGCTGTTCCGCGAACGTGCCGGTGACGCGCCAGTCGGGCAACACCACGGCCAGCTTGCCGGCCTTGACGGCTGCCTGCGCCGTGAAATCGGGCAGGAGGGCGATGCCCATGTCGGCCAGTGCGGCGTCGCGCAGCGTTTCGCTGTTATTGGCCGAGAACTGTCCGGTCACCGGAACCGTGGCCGGCGCGGCAGCGGTTTTGCGCGCCGTTTTGCGCTCGAATGACCACATGGCTGCGCCGGTCGCGCGCGGATAGAACAGGCAGTCGTGAGCGGAAATATCCTCGGGCGTGCCGGGCGTACCGCGTTTGCGAAGATAAGCGCGCGTCGCGGCGAGCACCGAGTGCGTCTCGCAGAGCTTCCACGCAACGTGGGTATCCGGCGCGCCGGCACTGTGGCGAATCGCCAGATCGAAGCCTTCCGTTGCAAGCGAGCTGATTCTGTCGGAGACCTCGAGTTGAATCCGGACTTCGGCATGCGCCTGCAGGAACGCGGGCAATTTCGGCATGAGCTGTTGCCGGGCAAACGCAACTGGCGCGGTGATCCGGATCAGGCCGCGTGCCACGCCGGCCAGCTCACGAACGCTCGCGAAGTTGCTGGCGATGTTTTCGTACTGGCTGCGCGTGCTTTCGACGAGCCGCTGCCCGGCTTCCGTCAGGCGCACACTGCGCGTGGTGCGCTGTACAAGGGAAATCCCTGCGGCGCGCTCCAGTTCGGAGATACGTTGACTCATCGCCGCCTTGCTGACCCCAAGACGTGTCGCCGCCGCCGTATAGCTCCCCTGTTCGGCCAGCACGGTTAGCCAGTACAGATGGGTCCAGAGGTCTGCAATTTTTTCGCGTTCCATACATTCATTGTTCACAGTGAGAAACAATGAGTTCAATGATAACGGCTTTGCAGATGGGGCGCGTGCTCCTAGACTCTGTTCATCGCCATTCAATCACCTGGAGTCGACATGCAAGCCTTCACCGATAGCGCCGACGTAGCGCATTTCATCCACGGCCAGAGCGAGAAGGGCACGGGCAGCCGTAGCCAGCCGGTCTTCAATCCCGCCACCGGCGCACGGCCGCGCAAGGTGCTGCTGGGCGAGACGGCGGACGTGGACGCAGCGGTCGCGAGCGCGAAGGCAGCCTTTCCGAAGTGGAGCAACACGCCGCCGATTCGCCGTGCACGTGTCATGCTGCGCTTTCTGGAGTTGATGAACCGGCACCGCGACGAACTCGCTGCGATCATCACGGCCGAGCACGGCAAGGTGTTTTCGGATGCCCAGGGCGAAGTGGCACGCGGCATCGACGTGATCGAATTTGCTTGCGGCATTCCGCAACTGCTTAAGGGCGACTACACCGAGCAGGTCTCGACGGGTATCGACAACTGGACCACGCGCCAGGCGCTCGGCGTGGTTGCGGGCATCACGCCGTTCAACTTCCCCTGCATGGTGCCGTGCTGGATGTTCCCGGTTGCGATCGCCGCCGGCAATGCATTCATTCTGAAGCCGAGCGAACGCGATCCGTCAGCATCGCTTTTCATGGCGAAGCTGTTGAAGGAAGCAGGCCTGCCCGATGGGATCTTCAACGTGGTCCAGGGCGACAAGGTCGTCGTCGACGCCTTGCTGGCGCATCCGGACGTGAAGGCGGTCAGCTTCGTCGGCTCCACGCCGATTGCGAACTACATCTACGAAACCGGAGCGAAGAACGGCAAGCGCGTGCAGGCACTGGGCGGCGCGAAAAATCATATGGTGGTGATGCCCGACGCCGACCTCGATCAGGCCGTCGATGCGCTGGTGGGAGCCGGATACGGTTCCGCGGGCGAACGCTGCATGGCCATCTCGGTCGCCGTTCTGGTTGGCGACGTCGCCGACAAAATCATCCCGAAGCTGGCCGAACGCGCGCGCAATCTGGTCGTAAAGAACGGCATGGAGCCTGATGCGGAGATGGGTCCGATCGTCACGCGGCAGGCGCTCGAGCGGATCGAGGGTTACATCGCAACGGGCGTCGAAGAAGGGGCGAAGCTGGTGGTCGACGGTCGCGGTTTGAAGGTTCCGGGGCATGCAGACGGCTTCTTCACCGGCGGTACGCTGTTCGACAATGTGACCCCCGAGATGCGTATCTACAAGGAAGAAATTTTCGGTCCGGTGCTCGCGTGCGTGCGCGTGAAGGACTTCACCGAAGCCGTCGACCTGATCAACGCCCACGAGTTCGGCAACGGCGTTGCATGCTACACGCGTGACGGGCACGTTGCCCGGGAGTTCGGCCGGCGGATCGAAGTCGGCATGGTGGGCATCAATGTGCCGATTCCCGTGCCGATGGCATGGCACGGCTTCGGCGGCTGGAAGCGCAGCCTGTTTGGCGACACTCACGCGTACGGTGAAGAAGGCGTGCGGTTCTACACGAAGCAGAAGTCGATCATGCAGCGCTGGCCGGAAAGCACCGAGAAAGGTGCGGAATTCGCCATGCCGACAGCGAAGTAAGACATAGCGAAGGGGCGCATTGCGCCCCTTCGGCATATCGGGGCTTGTCTGCAAGTGTTTCCATTCGGTACAAAGTGTTTTGCCCGCCGCTTGATTGACCGCTCGTTCTCTCAAAGTGAATATCGTCGTTTCGTGCATTCCCAGGCGAGAATCTGACTGAGGGCGAAATGGAATTCTCAACGCTGGAAATATTCCATGCTGTCGCAACACAGAAAAGCGTCACTCAGGCGGCCCGCCGTCTGGCTCGGGTCCAGTCGAATGTCTCCACGCGGGTCAGGCATCTCGAGGAGGAGCTGGAGGTCGAGCTCTTTTCAAGGCGCGGCCGGCAGATGACGCTGACGCCGCAGGGGCAGAAAATGCTCGAGTACGCGCAACGCCTGTTGTCGCTTGCCGAAGAGGCGCGCCTCGCGATGAAGCATGAGCAGGCTGCGCCCCGCCTGCGGATCGGCGCCATGGAGAGCACCGCCGCAGCACGTTTGCCAGGGCTGCTCTCGGCCTACCACAGCAGATGGCCCCAGGTTGAGCTGGAGATTTTGATCGGTACGTCGTGTTCGCTTGTCGAAGACGTCGCGAACGGGCGTCTTGATTGCGCATTTGTGGCTGAAGCAACCTTCCAGGGTTCGCTGGTGCGGCAGAACCCGATCACGGCGCACGGCTTGCAGGCCGTTCGTGCGTACACCGAAGAGATGCTGCTGGTGCTGCCGCCCCAGCATCCTCCCGTGCAACGGCCGCAAGATATCCAGCTCACAGCCATCGCGGCTTTTCCGGGCGGCTGCACCTATCGACACACGCTCGAACAGTGGTTAGGCAGCATGAACGGAAACCTACGCGAGGGCTGGAAAGTAGTCGAACATGCGTCGTACCATGCAATCCTCGCGAGCGTCGTAGCAGGATCGTGTTTTGCGCTTTGCCCGAGGTCCGTGCTGGATCTGCGGCCTGCACCTGTAGAACTCGTGACGCTGCCCATCGCCACGATCGATACCTTTCTGGTGGCGCGCCCAGGCTATGCCAGCAGCGCGTACGAGGAACTGGTCCGGTATGTTCAGGCCGCGGGCTCTGCGTTTGCGCAGAGGCGCGTAGCGGTGTAGCGGCACACCTAATTTGAAGAGGAAGTGAGATGACTAACCAGACAGACAATCGGTCGCTGCTGCGCCTGCTGGGCATCGACAAACCTATCATTCAGGCGCCGATGGCCGGGGTAAGCACGCCGGCGCTGGCGGCCGCCGTATCGAACGCCGGCGGTCTCGGCTCGTTGGGCGTGGGCGCCATGAACGCGGCGGGCGCTCGCAAGGTCATTCGGGAAACCCGGGCGCTTACGGCGAAGCCGTTCAACATCAACGTGTTCTGCCATAGCCCTGCGAAGGCCGACGAGCACGTCGAGCGGCAATGGCTGGACTGGCTCGCACCGCAGTTTGCAAAGTATGGCGCGACCCCGCCGGCCTCGCTGTCGGAGATCTATACGAGCTTTGTGGCCGATGCGGCGATGCTCGAGGTGTTCCTCGAGGAGAAGCCAGCGGTCGTCAGCTTCCATTTCGGTTTGCCTTCGGCCGAAGTGATGGCCGCATTGAAAGCGGCCGGCATCAGGTTGTTGGCCGCAGTGACGAATCTGCAGGAGGCCGAACAGGTCGTGGCAGCAGGTGTCGATGCGATCGTCGCGCAAGGCATCGAGGCAGGCGGCCATCGCGGCGTCTTCGAACCGGATGGCTCCGACGACCGGCTCGGCACGTTCGCGCTGACGCGTTTGCTGGTGAGGGAATTCAAACTGCCGGTGATCGCCGCAGGCGGCATCATGGACGGCGCCGGGATAGCCGCCGCGCTCGCCCTGGGTGCTCAGGCTGCGCAACTGGGGACGGCTTTCGTCGCCTGCCCGGAGACTTCGATCGACGAGGGTTATCGCCGCACCATCCTGAGTGATTCGGCCCGCCATACGACATTTACGGCGGCCATTTCCGGGCGTGTCGCGAGAAGCATGGTGAACCGCTTCACCGAACTCGGCGACGAGCCGAGCGCACCGCAAACGCCGGCATATCCGGTTGCGTACGACGCAGGCAAGGCGCTGCATGCCGCGGCCAAAGCCAAGGGCGAATTCGGTTACGGTGCGCAATGGGCGGGCCAGGCCGCCGCGCTGGCAAGGGCGTTACCCGCCGCTGAACTGTTCGCAGAACTGGAGAACGAATTGAAAGAGAGTGTGAAACAGTTGTCGCAGTGGGCATAGAGAGATCGGAGGCGCAACTGTACGCTGTCAGAAACCAGAAAGCCGTTGAATCTGCCCGGATTCAACGGCTTGTGTTCTTTCAACTGATCAAACGCGCTGCCTTCACAGACTTCAAAAAAAGTCTAAAAAGAAGCCGCGAACGAATCGCGGCCCAAACACACGTCGCGCAGGAATCAGCGCGCTGGCTCATCCTACTTGCGTCACGCCGCGCTGCAATCGGGTGTTATGTCTGAGGAAAATTCATTGTTGGCAAATCGCAAGCCTGGCGGGAGCCTGGCAATTGTCAATACAACTGACGCGGCGTTGTAACTCGACAACGTCCCTTTCTAGAGCCACGCGTCACGCGGTTTGAAGTACGACGAATTGACCGATGGATCTTCATACGGATAGCCTGAAACTTCGCGTTCGGTTAACCGTCTGGATGTGTTGAAGCGGTTCCGGGAGGCATGCGCCGCGCCATGAACCAACCACTCAGTGACGACGCTTCTTGCTCAGCACGATCGTTTCGAACAACTGATAGTCGGACGTCGGCGTCTGATCCGCGCCCGGCGCGTGATAGTAGTTCATCGTGATCGTCGTGTCGCCGCCCGGGGTACCCGGATCGTGATCGAATACGGCAATGCCGTAGCCCGTGCCGGTATCGCGCCGCGCCGACCAGACCGCGTCTTCGAGGGCGTCGGCGACATTGCGCACGTAGGTGTTGGTCGCAGTCCCAGGCACCGGGCGATTAGGGCGGGTGAACACCTTCGCCTGCGGCATGCCGGTGGCTTGATCGGCGCCGTAGACGTCGAGCGGTGCACTGGTCCCACCGCCGCCGAGGATCAGGTGGATCGTGCCGTGAGTGGTATCGAAGGTGTCGCGCTGCGGATCGGCTGGGCCGACCGGGCGCGGCTGCAGCGTATCCACCGTGGCGCCGGTAGCCGCGTCATAGCCCGCATGATGGTTGCAACCGCGCACCGGATAGCTGCGCTCGTAGTCATGGTCATGACCGCATACCACGAGATCCACGCCATAGCGGTCGAACAGCGGCAGCCATGCCTCGCGGATGCCCTTATCCGACCCGTTGCCCGTCTTCGACGATGTCAACGCGTCCTGGTGCATCTGCACGACGATCCAGTCCACCTCGTGATCTTCCGAGGCCCGGCGCAAGGTCTGCTCCAGCCAGCGGGTCTGCTCCCCCTCGCTATAGCCGCGCACGTAGAACGAGGTGCCCGGATTGATCGGCGCATTGCCGGTGCTGGCTGCCGGCACCAGCGGGTCGGGACCTGCCACGAAAGCAGCGGCGTCCTGGTAGACCACATCGTCGGCGTCGAGTGAAATGAACAGCACTGAGCTCACACGAAAGCTGTACCAGCGGCCCGCAAAACGGCTGCCGTTGTCCGGCAAGGCGTAACGCGTGAGGTAGGACGCAAGCCCTTGCGGACCGTTGTGGAATTCGATTTCGTGATTGCCCGGGCAGGGCATCCACGGACGATTGGCGGCCGACGCCTGGGCGTTATTGCCGAAGTCGCGCCATACGTCGGGCTGGTGCAGCGGATTCAGATTGGCGTAGCACAGGTCGCCATTGAGCAAATGAAACAGCGGCGCGAAGCGCTCCACCGCTTGCACGGCAAAACGGCTCTGCGGATAGGAGAGGACCCATTCGGTATTCGGCGTGGCGAGGTCGCCATAGGTGGTCCAGCGAAACGGGGCGCGCCCGCGCGGCGCGGTCTGGAAGTTCGCGGTGAATGGCTGCGCAGTATTACTGTCGTTGTCGGCGCTGACGGTGTACTGATAGGTCGCACCGGGTGTGAGGCCACGCAGGCGGGCGTGATAGGTGAACACGGTCGCGCCGTTCAAGCCGTCGGTATAGATGCGCTGCACGCCGTGCACGGTTTGCGTGTGCGCGCCGGCACTACCGAACTGCACGCGCGGACTGACCGCTGCGGCGAGCGATGCCCACGAAACCACGACCTCGCTCGACGGATCGTTGCCCCATGTCAGATGGATCTGCTCCGGCGTGCCGTCCGCATTCGCAGGACTGGCTACGGCAGCTTTGCTCGCGGCGGCAAGGCCCCCTGCGGCAGTGGCAAATCCGGAGGCGCCCGCGAGCTTGAGAAAGCCGCGACGCGACACAGCGGAGACAGGGTCGGCAGGGCGGGCGTCGGAAGGATTCTTGCTGGACATATCGGTGTTCTCGGCCTGACGGTTGGAGCACGGGGACACGCAGGTTGATCCGCGCTGGGCGATGAGGCTTGCGGGCCACGCCAGCGCGATCCTGTTTCCGAAACGCGGCGCGACCACGTCCTCAATTATTTGCCGAACCGTCTTTCCGTGCTGTGACAGCGCACACCAACGGATGCGCGAGAACGCGGGGCGACAGGTGCGTTCATTGGACGAAGCGGGCAGGGGTTCGATGCGTAGACCGGGGGCGGCCGGCGTAGCGGCGCGGATGCTTCGGCAAGCGTGCGAAGCACCGGGAAGGCGGATAGCGTGATCCGTCTTCCCGGCTTGTCAGGCAGGCCTTTTAGTTCGCGCTCGCCTGCTTCGAACCGAACGTCACCGTGATGGACGGATTGTATTGCGGGACCGTGATCATCGCATCGGCGTCCTCATCGCCGCCGCCGTCGGTAGCAAAGTGGAATGCCGGCCGCGGTATTTGCGTCTTCGCGGCCTTGAGGGTCGTTACGACCGGATCGTAGCCGGGCTTTTCGCATTTGATCTGCAGGTCCGAATCCGAGCGGCGCACGTCGACATCGTTGGGTGCCGTGAGTGACCAGTTCCCCTTCGAATTGGTCAGCGTACATTTCGCGTCGGCGACGGGGCCGGTGCTGTCCACTGTGGCGATGGACAATGTTTCGTGATCCTTGTTCTCGCCGCCGTCGTTGTGGTTGCTCGCGCCCGTGACATTGACGGTGGCTGCCGAATTAAGCGTCGAGTTGGGACCTGGGAAGCCGCCGGCAAATGCATGCAGCGAGCATAATGAAATGGTTGCGGCAACAACTGCCGTGAGTGTCCTGTTAATTTTGTTTCTCCTTCATTCTAAGCGCGGGGCGGGCATAGACAGTTGACCCGATGTCGCCATGGTGACGACGCGTGGGACTCTAGCACGCCGATTTACGCTTGAACTTACAGGAGGCTGACCATGCAGTGGCATACCCACTTAGTGGTTTAGTTGACCTTGATGCGTAGCATATTCACCACGCTTAAACCCCACTGCGAACACCGAGCCGGTACTGCGTGACCTGACTGTATTGCTCGCCCGCGCGCAACACCACCTGGGTGTTGTCCGCCATATTGATCTCGTTGGGAAAGCCGCCGGCTTCGAGACACAGCCCCGCGTATTTCGGGTATGTCACGCCGCCGCGTCCCGCGAGACCTTCAAGGTGATTGCCGGTATAGAACTGCAGTCCCCATTGATCCGTCAACACGCTGAGTTCACGGCCGCTGCCGGGATCGTACACACGCGCCACTTCGCGCACTGGCTGCGCGTGCGATGCCGCAGCCGCATCGGACGCATCGTGCAGGACATAGCAATGATCGAAACCGCTCGCGAGGGCGAGTTGCGTATTCGGCCAGTCGAGGCGCGCACCGAGCGGCGCGCTTTGGCGAAAGTCGAACGCATTGCCCGCCACGCCGGCGCGGCGTGAAGGGATCATCGCCGCGTCGACTTCGAAAAACGTATCGGCGTCGATGGATACCACGTGCCCGCGCACATCGCTGAGTGCCTGGCCCGTGAGATTGAAGTATGGGTGGCTCGTCAGATTGAGCGGCGTCGGCGCGTCGGTGATGGCTTCGTAGCCGATCGTCAGCGTGCCGTCGTCATCGAGCGTATAGCGCACCTGCACAGTCACGTTGCCGGGAAAGCCTGCATCGCCCTCGGGCGATTCGAGCCGCATCACGAGGGTGCCGTTGTCCTCGGCGGCATCCCAGCGCATGCGATTGAAACCGAGCGTGCCGCCATGCAGCAGGTTGTCGCCTTCGTTGCGATCGAGCGTGTACTCGATGCCGTCCAGCGCAAAGCGGGCACCGGCAATACGATTGGCCCAGCGGCCGATCAGGCCGCCCATATAGGTGGTCGCGTTGAAGTAGGCGGTGGGCGTATCGTGACCGAGCAGGATGTCGCCGAGACGTCCCGCGCGATCCGGCGCATGCCACGACACGAGCGTCGCGCCGAGGTCGCTGATGGCGACCTTCATGCCGTGCGCATTGCGCAACGTGAAGAGCTGGATGGCATCGCCGCCGGGCAAAGCGCCCCAGGGCTCAGAGGAAAAACGTGCGTTGCTGATCATATCGGCAGGAGATAAGGGATTCAAAAAGCTGCGTGAGTGAGGCCGTGCCTAGTCTGGCGCCGCTGCGGATTTGGCACGGTCCTGATATTCGCGCGGCGTGCAGCCGAGTTCACGGCGAAACACCGCATACATGTACTGCAACGACGTGAAGCCGCAACGGATCGCAACCTCCGCGCTCGACGCATCGCCTTTGGCCAGCAGCGCCCTGGCGGCGTCGAGCTTATGACGCAGGATCTCCTGATGCACGGTGCATTGCAACTCGCGCCGAAAATATTCTTCCAGCGACGAGCGCGACACACCCACGTAATCGGCCACCTGTTCGGTGCGAATGCCCTGGCAGCCGTACTGCCGGATGAAGTGCCGCGCGCGCATCACATAGGGGCTCGTGAGCGGCTGATGGCGCGTCGATTCGAGCACGTTGATGCCCACCGGCGGCACGCGGATGCGCCGCCCGGGAAAACGCGCGCCATGCAGCATCTGATGCAGCAGGTGGGCAGCGGTGCGGCCCATTTCCTCGGTGCCCTGAATCACGGACGACAGCGGAATGCGCGTCAGGGTGCGCGTGAGCGGATCGTTGTCGATGCCGATGATGGCCACCTCCTCGGGCACGGCGATGCCGGCAATCAGGCACGCTTGCAGCAGATGGCGTGCGCGTGCATCCGTCACCGCGATGATGCCCACCGGCTTGGGCAGTTTCTCGAGCCACGCGGTGAGTTGTTCGATCGCCTGATTCCACGACGGCGCGCTCGTCGACAGGCCGCGGTAGATTTCCGCGTCGAGTTGTTCGGCGGTGCGCCCTTCGGCGGTGCGCCCTTCGGCGGCGCGCAGTTGCGCAAAGGCGAGTTCACGTTGCTGCGCCCAGCGGTTCTCAGGTGCTTGCGGAAGACTGTACAACGCGAAATGCTGCAGGCCCGCGCCGATCAGATGGGTATAGGCGAGCGAGACGAGTTTGGCGTTATCCGTGGCGATGTACGGCAGCTCGGCAGGGTATTCCCTATCGTCTTCGAATGACGAGCCCACTGCGACCACCGGCAGCGGACAGCCGCGCAGCGCTTCGCAAACCGCAGGGTCGTCGAAATCCGCAATGATGCCGTCGCCGTCGAAGCGTTCGATGCCGATCAGCCGGCAACGAAAATCCTCTTCGAGAAACAGGTCCCACGCGACCCGCGTCGACAGCAGGTAATTACCGATGCCGGTGATGATCTCGCGGTCATAGACCTTGTTGGCGTTGAACAGTAGCGCAATCCGATGCGGCGTTTGGGGCGTCTGGGGTCGGGTCATCGCGTTCCGTGGCGCGCGAGCTGCAAAGCCTGTGCGCCATTGTCTCCGGTCGGTTTTTTTAAGCGTCCGGTTATTTTAGGCCGGGATTGCCGCGCGTGTGCGTATGAACTTCGCGAGCGGTGAGAAACATCACAAGGCCTGCGCAATTTCGCAATTGCCGCCAGGCACTGCGCGCTGGCACGATGGCGTCACCTTACCGAACCCGGCTCGAATGCGTTGCGCGGGTTGCGCTGCAACAAAAACAGGAGACGTGCATGTCCTATTTCGAACATATTCCCAAGATCGGCTTTGAGGGTCCGCAATCGGACAATCCGCTTGCGTACCATCATTACGACCGCAGCAAACGTGTACTCGGCAAGACCCTTGAAGAGCATCTGCGCATTGCCGTGTGTTACTGGCACACCTTCGTCTGGCCGGGCGTGGACATCTTCGGGCAAGGCACGTTTCGCCGTCCGTGGCAGCAGCCGGGCGACGCGATGGAGCGCGCCCATCAAAAGGCCGACGCCGCGTTCGAATTTTTCTCGAAACTCGGCACCCCTTACTACACGTTCCACGACACCGACGTCGCCCCCGAAGGTGCGAGCCTGAAGGAATACAGCGAGAATTTCGCGCGCATCGGCGACTATCTGGCGCGCAAGCAGCAGGACACCGGCATCAAGCTACTGTGGGGCACGGCCAACCTGTTTTCGCATCCGCGCTATGCGGCCGGTGCGGCGACCAGCCCCGACCCGGAGATTTTTGCCTATGCGGCTACCCAGGTCACCCATGCGCTCGATACGACCCAGCGCCTTGGCGGCGAAAACTACGTGCTGTGGGGCGGTCGCGAAGGTTACGACACGTTGCTCAACACGGACCTCGTGCGCGAGCGCGACCAGTTCGCGCGCTTTCTCAGCATGGTGGTGGAGCACGCGCACAAGATCGGCTTTAAAGGCACGCTGCTGATCGAGCCGAAACCGCAGGAGCCGACCAAGCATCAATACGACTACGACGTCGCCACCGTGCATGGCTTTCTCACGCAATACGGCTTGCAGAACGATATTCGTGTGAACATCGAAGCCAATCATGCGACGCTTGCCGGGCACTCGTTCCATCACGAGATTGCCACGGCGTTCGCGCTCGGCATCTTCGGCAGTGTCGACGCGAACCGCGGCGATCCGCAGAACGGTTGGGATACCGACCAGTTTCCGAACAGCGTCGAAGAGCTGACCCTGGCCTTCTACGAGATCCTCAAGCACGGCGGCTTCACGACGGGCGGCATGAACTTCGACGCCAAAGTCCGGCGGCAGAGCGTGGATCCCGAAGACCTGTTTTATGGGCATATCGGCGCTATCGACAACCTCGCGCTGGCAGTGGAGAGTGCCGCCGCGCTGCTCGAAAACGACCGGCTCGAACAGTTCAGGCAGAAGCGTTACGCCGGCTGGGAGACCGAGTTCGGTCGCAAGATCCGCTCGGGCGGCTATTCGCTGTCGTCGCTCGCCGCGGATGCGCTGGCACGCGGCCTGAATCCGCAACATGCAAGCGGTCATCAGGAACAGCTGGAAAACGTGGTGAATCAGGCCATTCACCGGGCGCGTTAAGCGTCTCGAACGGCACGGCGGGCGCGCCGTAGAAAAGTAAAAAACACGGGCACGTCCCGCCAGTTTCGCAATGGCAGGCTGGCGGACGGGGCGCACACTTGCGCAACAACGAGGATGGAGACATGTTCATCGGTATCGACCTGGGCACGTCAGGTGTCAAAGCCGTGCTACTCGATCGCGACGGACGCGTGCGTTGCACGGCGGCGCATCCGCTATCGGTAAGCCGGCCGCAGCCGCGCTGGTCCGAACAGTCGCCGCACGACTGGTGGAAGGCCACCACGGCGGCCGTCACGGATGTGATCGCCGAGGCCCGCGCGGCCGGTATCGACGCTTCGCAGATCGAAGCAATCGGTCTCACCGGTCAGATGCACGGCGCGACCTTGCTCGACGCGCAGGGCGATGTGCTGCGTCCCGCGATTCTATGGAACGACGGCCGCTCGGACGTGGAGTGCCGCGAGCTGGAGGCCGCCGTGCCGCAACTGCGCGCGGTGGCCGGCAATCTCGCGATGCCTGGCTTTACCGCGCCCAAGCTGCTGTGGGTCCGAAAACATGAACCTGAGACTTTCGCGCGGATCGCGCATGTGTTGCTGCCGAAGGACTATTTGCGCTATCTGCTGACAGGCGGCTTCGCCACCGATCCATCGGACGCAGCAGGCACGCTGTGGCTCGACGTGGCGCGGCGCGATTACAGTCCCGCGCTGCTCGAGGCATGCGGCTTGTCGCGCGAGCAGATGCCGGACGTTTTCGAAGGTAATCGCATCACCGGCACGCTCAAGCCGGAACTCGCGCGCGCGTGGGGCCTGGGTGAGATTCCAGTCGTCGCGGGCGGCGGGGATAACGCCGCAGGCGCGGTGGGCGTGGGCATCGTCAGGCCGAAGCAGGCCATGCTGTCGTTGGGTACCTCCGGGGTCTATTTCGCGGTCTCCGACGGCTTTCTGGCGAATCCGGCATCCGCTGTCCACAGTTTTTGTCACGCGTTGCCGCAGACATGGCATCTGATGTCGGTGATGCTCAATGCGGCAGGGTGCCTCGACTTCACCGCGCAACTGACGGGCTACGCGGACGTCGCCGCCCTGCTGGCAGATGCGCAAGCGCAAGCGCGCGATCTGCGCCCGTGGTTCCTGCCGTACCTGACCGGCGAGCGCACGCCGCATAACAACGTCAACGCGAAGGGCGTGTTCTATGGCCTCGCACCGCAGACGAACCGCGCGGATCTGGCGAACGCCACGCTCGAAGGAGTCGGTTTCGCATTGCTCGACGGCATGGATGCGCTGCACGCAGCAGGCCTTGTGCCGGATGAGATTTCGGTGATCGGCGGCGGTTCGCGTAGCGCCTATTGGACACAAATGCTGGCGGATATCGCCGGCCGTCCGTTGACCTTGCGTGCCGGCGGTGAAGTCGGGCCCGCGCTGGGCGCGGCGCGGCTCGCCCATCTGGCGCTGGAGCCGGACGGGACGCTGGATGCGATCTGTCCGACGCCCGAGATTCTCGCCGTGCGCGAACCCGATATGGTGCGTCATGCGTGGTATCGCAACGCACGGCGGCCGACTTTTCAGGCGCTTTATCGGGCCCTCGAACCGGTGTTTGCCGGACCGGCCTGAAACGCCGCCTCGCTTCTGGAGACAAGCGCAGCAAGCGCGGCGCAATTGCAGATCATCAGAAACATGAAAGCAATGCGCGGTCGCACAGACCGCGTCGCAAACGGGTAGTCCTGAGTTGTCGTGTAGCCGGCCGCGCGCTTTGACGCACGAGCCGTCCAGTCCGGTATTGCCGGTCAAAAAGAGAGAGGAGTGAGACATGAAATTCGCAACGCGTCGTTCCGTTCTGAGTTCGCTTGTGTGTGGAGCGGTGCTCGCCAGCCTGTCGCTCGCTGCGCCGCTGGCGCACGCGAGCAAGGATCATCCGGAAATCGGTTTCTGTATCGACGACCTGCGCGTCGAACGCTGGTCGCGCGATCGCGACTATTTTGTGGCCGCGGCAGAAAAGCTCGGCGCCAAAGTGTCGGTGCAGTCGGCGGATGCCAGTGAGGAGCGCCAGATCTCGCAGATCGAAAACCTGATCTCGCGCGGCGTGGATGTCATCGTGATCGTGCCGTTCAATTCGAAAACGCTCGGTAACGTCGTGGCCGAAGCGAAGAAAGCGGGCATCAAGGTGGTGTCGTATGACCGCCTGATTCTCGATGCCGACGTCGATGCCTATATCTCGTTCGACAACGAAAAGGTTGGCGAACTGCAGGCGCAAGGCGTCTTCAACGCGCAGCCCAAGGGCAACTACTTCCTGCTGGGCGGCGCGCCGACCGACAACAACGCGAAGATGCTGCGCGAAGGCCAGTTGAAGGTGCTCAAGCCCGCTATCGACCGCGGCGATATCAAGGTGGTGGGCCAGCAGTGGGTGCCGGAGTGGAGCGCATCGACCGCGCTGCGCATCATGGAAGACGCGCTGACGGCGAACAGCAACAAGATCGACGCGGTGGTCGCTTCGAACGACGGCACGGCCGGCGGCGCGATCCAGGCACTCGCAGCACAACATCTGGCAGGCAAGGTGCCGGTATCGGGTCAGGATGCCGACCTCGCAGCCGTGCGCCGGGTGATTGCCGGCACGCAGACCATGACGGTCTACAAGCCGCTCAAGCTGATCGCCGGCGAAGCGGCGAAACTCGCGGTGGATCTCGCCAAGGGTGACAAGCCTGGCTTTAACGCGCAGTACGACAACGGCAAGAAGAAGGTGGACACCGTGCTGCTGCAGCCGACTCTGCTCACGAAGAGCAATGTGGACGTCGTCGTGAAGGACGGCTTCTATACTCAGGCACAACTCGCGAGCCAATAAGCGGGAAGCACGCGCGACGGCTGCTGCTGCGTGCCCAGGCATAGAGGCAGCGCCGCCGTCGCGTCTATTGCAGCGAGGCAAAAGCGAATGACGCAACCCTTACTGGCGATGCGCAACATCGTCAAGGCGTTTTCCGGCGTGAAAGCACTCGACGGTATCGACCTGGCGGTGGCGCCGGGCGAATGTGTCGGCCTGTGCGGCGAAAACGGCGCGGGCAAATCGACGCTGATGAAGGTGCTGTCCGGCGTCTATCCGTACGGTACCTGGGATGGCGAAATAGTGTGGGAGGGCGAGCCGCTCAAAGCGGCAAACGTGCGCGACACCGAACGCGCGGGCATTGTCATCATCCATCAGGAATTGATGCTGGTGCCGGAGCTGTCGGTGGCGGAAAACATTTTTCTCGGCAACGAAATCACCCTGCCGGGCGGCCGTATGAATTACGCCGCGATGTATCAGCGTGCCGACGAATTGCTGCGCGAGCTGCATATTGAAGGCATCAACGTCGCGCAGCCGGTGATGAACTACGGCGGCGGTCATCAGCAACTGATCGAGATTGCCAAGGCGCTGAACAAGCGCGCCAAACTGCTGATTCTCGACGAACCGTCGTCTTCGCTGACGGGTTCGGAGACGCGCATTCTGCTCGATATCGTGCGCGATCTGAAGCGGCGCGGCGTAGCCTGCGTCTACATATCGCACAAGCTCGACGAAGTCGAAGCCGTGTGCGACACGATCACTGTGATCCGCGACGGCCGTCATGTCGCGACCGAACCGATGCGCGCGCTGACCACTGACCGCATCATCGCAATGATGGTGGGCCGCGAGATCAAGAACCTGTTTCCGTGCGAGCCGCGACCGCTTGGCGAGGTGATCTTCGAAGCACGGAACGTCACCTGTTTCGACGTCACCAATCCACGCCGCAAGCGGGTCGACGATGTGTCTTTCACGCTCAGGCGCGGCGAGATTCTCGGCGTCGCGGGGCTGGTGGGAGCCGGGCGCACGGAGTTGATGCAGGCAATCTTCGGCGCCTATCCGGGCGTGTGCGAAGCGACGGTGCTGCTCGACGGCAAGCCGCTGAAGATTCGTGCACCCGCCGATGCGATTCGCGCGGGCATCGGCATGGTGCCCGAGGATCGCAAGCGTCACGGCATCGTGCCGCAGCTGAGCGTCGGCCATAACATCACGCTCTCCGTATTGCAGCGCTTTGCAAAAGGCGCGCGTATCGATTCGGCCGCCGAGCTCGATACGATCCACACGGAAATGAAACGGCTGTCGGTGCGTGCCGCGCATCCGATGCTGTCGATTGCGAGCCTGTCCGGCGGCAATCAGCAAAAGGCGGTGCTCACGCGCATGCTGTTGACCGACCCGAAGGTGCTGATTCTCGACGAGCCGACGCGCGGTGTCGATGTCGGCGCCAAATATGAAATCTACAAACTGATCGTGCAGCTCGCGCAGCGCGGCATGTCGATTGTGATGGTGTCCTCCGAAATGCCCGAAGTGCTCGGCATCAGCGACCGCGTGCTGGTGATCGGCGAGGGCGAATTGCGCGGCGACTTCATCAACGACGGCCTCACGCAAGAAGACATACTCACGGCCGCGATCCGCCCCGTGCGGCGATCCACGAACCTAACCGGAGCGAGTGCAGCATGACTCCCGACGTCACTTCCCCCAATCCCAAAGACGCTGCGCCGCGCGGCTCGTTCGATGGCGCGCAGCGGCTCCAGCAACTCTTTGCGCGTTACAAGATTCTCGCGCTGTTGTTCGCAGTAGCCGCTATCTGGCTGTTCTTTTCGGTCCTCACCGAGGGCGCATTCATCACGCCGCGTAATCTGTCCAACCTGTTGCGGCAGATGTCGATCACCGGCATGCTGGCCTGCGGGATGGTGTTCGTCATCATCGCGGGCGAGATCGACCTGTCGGTCGGTTCGCTGCTGGGCCTGCTTGGCGGCGTCGCGGCCATCCTCGATGTGAACCGCCACTGGCCGATCGGCATCACCGTGCCGGTCGTGATGGCGCTCGGTGTGCTGATGGGCCTCTTCAACGGCTGGTGGTCGACCTATCGCCGTGTGCCGTCGTTTATCGTCGGGCTGGGCGGCATGCTCGCGTATCGCGGCATTTTGCTCGGCGTGACGGGCGGTTCGACCATTGCGCCCGTGTCCGACAGCTTCGTGTTCGTGGGCCAGGGCTATTTGCCGCGCCTCGTCGGCGACACGGTCGCGGTGGTGCTGTTCGCATTGCTCGCACTGTTGACCGTGCGGCAGCGGCGCAACCGTCAGCGCTATCAGTTGCCGGTCGTGCCGGTCTGGCAGGACGCGGTGAAGATTATCGGCGCGGGCGTGATCCTGTTTGCGTTCGTGGCGACGCTCGACCGTTACGGCGGCATTCCGGTGCCGGTGCTGTTGCTGCTCGCGCTGCTCGGCATCTTTACGTGGATCGCCACGCAAACCGTATTCGGCCGGCGCATTTACGCGGTCGGGTCGAACCTCGAAGCCACGCGTCTTTCGGGGGTGAACACGAACCGCGTGAAGCTGGCGATCTTCGCGCTGATGGGCTTGATGTGCGCGTTCGGCGGCATCGTCAATACGGCGCGACTCGCGGCAGGGTCGCCCTCGGCCGGCTCGATGGGCGAGCTCGATGCGATTGCCGCGTGCTTTATCGGCGGCACGTCCATGCGCGGCGGCTCAGGCACCGTGTACGGCGCGCTGATTGGCGCACTCGTGATGGCCAGTCTCGACAACGGCATGTCGATGCTCGACGTCGACGCGTACTGGCAGATGATCGTCAAAGGCAGCATCCTCGTTCTGGCGGTGTGGATCGACGTGGTGTCGGGGTCCAACCGGCGCTGACGCATCAAGGGACGGCGTTGCGATTGCGAGCTGAAGCGGTGAGCATGGCTCACCGCTCATGGGCCCAGCAGCGCGGAAAGTTTTTCTGTAAGTGAAACGTTATATTGGCGCCGCGTGGTCAAGCCTGCTGGGTAAGCAGGCCGCCGTGTTGCAGCGCACGCAGTCACGATGAGCGATTCCGCGTTATCCTGCCAGTCCCGGTCCATCTTGGGACAAACAGCCATTGCCTGCGCGCACGGGCTGCTTTACCGTGGGGTGGATCACCCTGGATCCCTTTACGCCCGCTGCGTCATGTTCGTCCCTACCGATGCTCCGTCGCCGTTCCAGTTGCGCAAAGCCAGCATGGACGACTTCGCGTTTGCCGAAGCGCTGACCCGCAACAACATGGGCGGCTACTATCAACGCCACCATCTGATCTGGCGCAGCGACCTGTTCCTCGGCAGCTGGCGCGAGTCGGAGAATTTCATCCTCGAAGTGGATGGCGAAGCAGTCGGCGTGTTGCGCATCACGGAAGAAGGCGATTCGCTGCATATTCGCGACGTCCAGATCGCGGATGGACACCGGCGGCGCGGCGGCGGCACTTATCTGCTGCAGAAGTCGCATCAATGGGCGCGTGAGCGCGGCCTGCGCGAATTGCAGTTGCGGGTGTTCGTCGACAATCCCGCCGCGCGGCTCTATCAGCGCATGGGCTACAAGCTCGCCGGCCCGAGGCTTGCGCAACTGGGCGCGATCCGGCATCTGGCGCGGCGGGTTTAGGTCGGACTGCACGTCGGCACCTACGGGCGGGTCCCCGCATCTGGGTAAACCGTCAGCGCACCCTATGCACGGTACATAGCGGGGCGGCAGCGCTCAGGGGTTTCCCATCTTCGCTCACCGCTTTGCTCGCGGCCGAGATGACAGCAAGCGGCACATCACTGTCGCTTACAGGAAACCAGTCAGGCACTCGATCCTCCTCGACCTCTACGCAGCCCGGGTCGAACCCACTGCTCGCAAGCCAGCCGCTACGGGAGTTAGCCGACCGGTAGCACTCCTTTTTTTCCTCAGACTAAATAAAAATATGAACTAAGATGGTTTTAAGCATTTTCGACGCCGATGGTTTAGTCCGATTAAGCCGTCCACGAGGTAGGCAAAATGCATACTTCATGTCCTGTGACAAAGTTCGTCGTCTTTCATTTCCACTATCCATTGGCCCGTTCGACCATAAGCCTGCTTGCTTCAGGCTTACCTCTGTTGGCGGGTGCATTGCCCGCGGAAAGAGTGCACGCGGCAACCACGGTTCCCAGTTCCACCTCTACGGTTTTTTTGCAATTACTGGATCCTGCTTCAGATACTTTTCTGGTGCCCGCCAGGACTGTCATCAACAACACCGGGTCCAGTGCCGGTATATCCGGCGACAACTCCAAAAACTGGCAATTGACCAACTATGGCTCGGTCAAAGCAATCGGCAGCGGTATCGTGCTTGGCTCGACCACACCCAACAGTGTACAACTGGACAACTTTGGGGTGATTCAGGGGATCACGGATGGCCTGGCTACGGGTGTCTGGCTGAACAATGGCGGCACACTTCGTAACCACCTTGGTGCCAGCATTGGCAGTGATGCATTTTATGGGGTTCTGTCTTTTGGCGTCGCGACCGTCGTGAATGACGGCGACATTTCTGGCGCGTCGAGTGGCGTCCGGTTGGGCGCCGGCGGTTCTCTCACACAAAGCGCGACCGGGCGGCTCAACGGAAATATTAGTAGCCCTGGTTTGCTGATTGATACCGGTGCGTTTGCCGTCAATAACGCCGGGTCGATTACGTCATCAGGAGGACCTGCGTTACTGGTGCGTGGCACAGGCAACGGAACGTTAATCAATAGTGGCACGATTGCGGGTTCCAATGGTGTAGTGATTCAAAACACCGGAGGCGGAACGTTGACTAACTCGGGAACAATAACCGGAACGAGTGGCACAGCGGTCAATATCTCTGGAAGTAACTATCAGGTGATTTTGCAAACGGGTAGTGCGATCAATGGAGCGGTTACCACCTCGGGTAGCAACAACGTACTGGTGCTGCAGGGTAATGGGATTGCAAATAATAACTTCAGTGGATTTTCGAGCCTGACTGCACTGGATAGCGGTACATGGACCTTAGGCGGCGACGTGAGTACGTCCGCTGCCAGTCTCCTGGCCCTCGACGTGCAGCACGGCACACTGATCGTGAATGGGCAGTTGAGGAACAGTGGTCCGGGGGGAGGGTCCAGTGTTTCAGACGGTGGTACCCTGGCTATCGGGGATGCCAGCCACCCCGGGGCGGTTTTAGCCGGCGGCGGCCTCGTCAGGGTCGGCGCGGGCGGCGCGCTGGGTGGCTACGGCACCTTGACGGGATCCGTTGTCAACGATGGCCTGATCGGCGCAGGGAGTGCCTTTCCTGGGTTGGCCGCCGGCCCCAGCGCAAGTTTCACGATCGCCGGCAATCTCGACAATCACTCCACACTTGCGATGAGCAATGGTGTCGTCGGTGACCGCGTGATCGTCAACGGCACCTACACGTCAAACGGTGGCCGGCTCCTGATTGATAGCGTACTCAATGAGGGAGGTACGGCAGGGAAATCCGATCTGCTGGTCGCCAACAGCACCGTGGTCGGTGCCAACGGCGCCACCCACCTGACGGTCACCAATATCGGGGGAGCGGGTGCTCTTCCCGCAGACAATGGAATCATGGTGGTGCAGGTTCAAGACACCGCTCACTCGGCAGCGGGGGCATTCGCGCTGAGCGGTCGCGCCGTCGCGGGCCCATATGAATATCAGCTGTTTCAAGGCGGCGAACAAAGCGCCGATGGGAATTGGTACCTGCGTTCTGAACGTCAGCCGCCACCTCCGCCACCTCCGCCGCCGCCGCCTCCTCCGCCAGTACCGCCTAATCCACCAACGCCACCCGAGCCGCCACCGACTCCCAGTCCGCCAGCGCCGCCACAGCCGCTTTTCAGGCCTGAAGTCGCGGCTTACCTGGCGAACCAGCGCGTAGCCGGGGAGATCTTCATTCACAGCCTGGACGACCGTGGCACCGGGCTGTCGCGGGGCGCAAGCGACGCGGACGATCCAATCCGGCCCGGCTCGGCCTGGCTTCGGATGGAAGGGCGGACGGAAGGGAGTGACAGCTATGATGGCGTCTTTCACGTGAACACTGACGCGTATCTGATCCAGGGTGGCGTCGAAGTCGACCAGAAAAAATTGATCGGCAATGCCGATCTCCTGCATCTTGGAATGCTTGCCACTTACGAGACGGCCCAAAGCAATGCAGACGCTGCGGGCAATCCAGCCCGAGCACGCGGAAACGTAACCGGCTACAGCGTCGGCGGCTATGCAACGTGGTATCAGAACGATGAAAATCGGCTGGGCGTCTACGCCGACGTAGCGCTCCAATACGGATGGTTCAACAACAACGTCCAGGGTGATGAGCTGCCCACGGTCAGCTATAACGCTTACGGTTGGGCGGTATCGGGCGAATCAGGTTATGCGATCCCGCTGATGGGCGAGTGGGTGTTCGTGCCGCAAGGTCAGCTTCTGTATATCGACTATCACGAAGACTCGCTGACCGAGCCCAACGGCACGCAGGTGGACGGCGCCGACTCCAGCGGCGTCGTGACCCGACTGGGGTTGCGTCTCGAACGGACCGTCCATCGCAGTGCGAACAGGAAAATACAGTTCTATGCGACGGCTAACTGGTGGCACGCAAGCACGAACAGCTCCATCTCTTTCAACCAGTTGCCGGTGGGCAGTCTTTACCCGGCCAATCGCTATGAGATGAAGCTGGGTCTCAATGGCGATCTCGGGAAGAACTGGAGCGTCTGGAGCAATGTGAGCGGCGCGTGGGGTGCGCAGAGCTACCACGCATATGTCGTGCGCGCAGGGCTCAAATATACGTGGTGAATTGTTGGTGCAGGGTGCCGGAGTTAAGCAAAAATGTCAGTGTTCTAATCGCCTTGAGAAGCGGCCTTTGCTGACGGACGAAATCAATGTGACGATTACCGAAATAATCGTGGTCGGTGTTTCGGAACAACCCGTTCGAGTCGAAGTTTAACGAAAGCCCTTACGCTATTCCGGTCTCCCGCGTCTCGCGGTGAGCGCGTCAGGTCATCAAGGCTCGGATTCATCCGGCGTATGCGCCAGTTCCACCGCCGTCGGACCGGTCCCCGCAGACACCTCCACCTCACTCTCACCACTCCCGTCCAGGTGATCCACACCATGTTCCATGAAGGCGCGCGGGCTCTTGCCGAACGCGCGCCGGAACATCGCGGAGAATGCGCTCTGGCTCTGGTAGCCCAGTTCCTGGGCGACGTGCGCGAGCGGACGCCCCTGGTTCAGTAACGGAATGGCGCGCGCCAGAACCGCCTGCTGACGCCACTGCGAAAAGCTCACGCCCAATTCCTGACGAAACAGGCGCGCGATGGTACGGGTGCTCGCCCCGACGCTCGCCGCCCACTGTTCGAGCGAATCGGAGTTGGCCGGAGCGGCGATCACGGCTTCGCATAGCGCGCGCAGACGCTTCTCGCTGGGCATCGGCACGGACAGCGGCAACGGTTCGGAGCGGGTCAGCTCGTCGAGCGCGAGTGCGCCCAGCAACTGTTCGCGCGCATTCGACAACCCCGGCACCCCGAGTGCGGCGATCACCTCGCGCAACAGGTTCGACACTTCGACCACGCGGCATGCGTCAAGCGTCGGCGGCACCGCGTTTTCGTCGATATAGAGCGTGCGCAGATACGCCTCCTCGACGATCACCACTTCGTGCGTGACATGCGGCGGTACCCAGATGGCGCGCGACGGCGGCACCATCCACGTGGTGCCGAGCGTGGCTACGCGCAACACGCCGCGCGACGCATAGGCCACCTGCGCCCACGCGTGCGTATGACGCGCAATGCGCACGCCGGCGGGCATGGGTCGCGAGCGCACGCGGATCGGATGCGTGCGGGTCGGCGCGAATTCGGGCGGAATGTCGGCGAAATCAACGCGTGTCGAAAGAGCGGGC
Source organism: Paraburkholderia sp. (assembly GCF_036488795.1). Lineage (GTDB taxonomy): Bacteria > Pseudomonadota > Gammaproteobacteria > Burkholderiales > Burkholderiaceae > Paraburkholderia. The sequence continues at coordinate 57,805 of NZ_DASXHA010000106.1, read as the reverse complement.
GTAGCTGACGAATTCATGACGTGGACGCGGAGTGTAGAAGCTTGCTGCGATGAATGCTTCCATTGTAGGGCGTCGAGCGTTCCGTGCCCGCCGCGGCGAACCGGCGCGGATTTTTTGCAGACTGCGGCAGGTCGGCCCGCAGGGGCATAATGCTGGCGTTTCGTTGCACCTGCAGCGTCCCTCTTGTATGGAACCGGAGACAGCCATGACCTTTGCAACAGCAGACCTGTGCGACGCGCACGAAGACCAGTTGGCCGCCGGCACGCTACGTGTACTCGAGCCGGTCTTTCAGCGCTTTGGCCGCACGGCGTGCTTCAAGGGCGAGGCCGTCACGCTCAAGGTATTCGAGGACAACGGGCTGGTGCGCGCCACGCTCGAAGAGAAAGGCGCACACCGCGTGCTGGTGGTCGACGGCGGCGGCAGCCTGCGCTGCGCGCTGGTGGGCGGCAATCTCGCGCAACTGGCGGAAAAGAACGGCTGGGCCGGCGTGATCGTGTACGGCTGCATGCGTGACACGCTCGAACTGAACGAATGCAATGTCGGCTTGATGGCGCTTGCGACGCATCCGCAACGCGGCCAGAAGCGCGGCGTCGGCGAACGCGATGTGCCGGTGCGCTTGCCGGGTTCCATCGTCAAACCGGGTGACTGGGTGTATGCGGATATTGACGGCGTGCTCGTCTCAAGCACGCCGCTCGTCTGATTCAGGCAGAAAGAGATGAGCCACGACGATGAAGAAGGTTTTCGTGTACGGCACCCTGCGGGCCGGCGAGATCAACGACATCAACCAGGCCGCCGCGCGGCACGACATCGCCGAACCGGTCTTGCTCGGCAGCGCCACCCTGCGCGGACACCTGTTCGACTTCGGCGCGTATCCGGGTTTTGTACCGGACGCAGCGGGCCAGCCGGTGCGTGGCGACGTCTACGAAATCGACCCGGCTCTGGTGGCCGTGCTCGATGAGATCGAAGAGGTCTATCCGGGCGTCGAGGGACTGTTCGTGGCGCGCGAGGTGAGTGTGGAAGTCGAAGGCGAAGCGCTGCTTTGCCGTTTCTATCCGGTCACACGGCAGGCGGTGAAGGGCTTGCCGGAAATCCGCTGCGGCGATTGGGTCGAACATCGGCGTGCACGCGAGGGCACGCACAGTCAGGCTCATTCACGCTAGGACGAAGGAAAAAAACGGCCCCGCAAGCTTGAACCCGCGGCGCCGTCCGGTCGGTCAGACTTGTGAGCGAAGCCGCTTCAATTGCAATGCGGCCCGGCTCGATTCAATCCATCTGAAGCAGCGTATTGCGCCTCAGATTTCCTCGTACAGCGGCAGCGTCAGGAAGTCGGTGAACTGTGCGGACGTGGACATCTCTTCGAAGATTTGCGCGGCGCGCTCATACGGCTTCGTGTCGCCGCCCACTGCCTGCTTCACCTTGTCCAGTTCCTGAGCGGACAGTTCGCGCACCAGCTCAGCGCTCACCTTGCGGCCGTCGTCGAGCTTGCCCTTCGGCGAGCGGATCCACTGCCAGACCTGCGAGCGCGAAATCTCCGCGGTCGCGGCATCTTCCATCAGGTTGTGGATCGGCACACAGCCATTGCCCGCCAGCCACGAACCGAGATAGTGAATCCCGACGTTGATGTTGTTGCGCAGACCCGCTTCCGTAATAGGCGTTTCCGGGCGGAAGTCCAGCAGGTCTTGCGCGCCGACCTGCACGTCGTCGCGTTGCTTGCCGATCTGGTTCGGCCGGTCGCCCAGCACCCTGGTGAACTCTTCCATGGCGATCGGCACGAGACCCGGATGGGCAACCCAGCCGCCGTCGTAACCGTCGCCGGCGTCGCGCGCCTTGTCCGAACGCACGCCGGCCATGGCCTTGTCGTTCGCGGCGGGGTCGTGCCTGATCGGAATCAGCGCGCTCATGCCGCCAATGGCCGGTGCATTGCGGTGATGGCAGGTCTTCAGCAACAGCAATGCATAGGCGCGCATGAAGGGCGAGGTCATCGTGATCTGCGAACGGTCCGCGAGGCAAAAGTCCTCGTCGGTCTTGAACTTCTTGATCGCCGAAAAGATGTAGTCCCAACGGCCTGCATTCAGCCCGGCGCTATGTTCGCGCAGTTCGTAGAGGATCTCGTCCATTTCGAAGGCGGCAAGAATGGTTTCGATCAGCACGGTGGCGCGAATCGTACCGCGCGGCACGCCGACCGCTTCCTGCGCGGCGACGAAGATGTCGTTCCACAGACGCGCTTCGAGATGGCTCTCCAGCTTCGGCAAGTAGAAGTATGGGCCCGAGCCGCGCGCCAGCAATTCCTTTGCGTTGTGGAACAGGTAGAGCGCGAAATCGAAGATGCCGCCGGACACGCGCTGGCCGTCCACCTTCACGTGCTTCTCGTCGAGATGCCAGCCGCGCGGCCGCACGATGAGCGTCGCCACCTTGTCGTTCAGCCTGTACGACTTGCCATTCTGTTCGAGCGAAATGGTGCGGCGAATCGCGTCCTTCAGATTGATATGACCGCTGATCTGGTTGTCCCAGCTCGGAGCGTTCGAGTCTTCGAAGTCGGTCATGTACGAATCCGCGCCCGAGTTCAGCGCGTTGATGATCATCTTGCGCTCGACCGGCCCGGTGATTTCGACGCGGCGGCACTGCAGATCCTGCGGCAGCGGTGCGATCTTCCAGTCGCCTGCGCGGATGTCCTTCGTTTCGGTCAGGAAGTCGGGACGCTCGCCGGCGTCGAGCCGCCGGGTGCGTTCGACGCGCGCTTTCAGGAGTGCCTGGCGACGCGGCTCGAAGCTTCGATGCAGCGCCGCGACGAGTTCGAGCGCGTCACGCGTGAGAACCGATTCATAACCCGGCTTGATCTCAGCCGTGATTTCCATGCCCTGCGGCAACTGCGATGATGAAAGCGTGTTCGCCATGTTTTCTCCTTGGTCGGTCAGAGTGCAACGATGCGTGTGATGAATGGGTTGATTGGGATGAGGTCGGCTGGTGCGCCGGCAGGTGTCGCCTCGGCACGGTTGCGCTTGCCATCACGTGCCGGGGCTGTGGCGCGTGGGGCGTAGGCAAACGGTGCACGGCCAGGGCGACGCGAGGTCTTCTGGAAAAACGTCGTGCAGCTGACGCAAGCGGGCCATCGCATCAGGACGCGCCGACAGGCATGCGGATTCGTCCATCAGGCGCTGTTGCGCGGCGGCCGTGAGCGTCAGACCGGGCTTGTGCGCGGCAAAGCGCAGGGTGTCGAGCGTGATGGTCCGGAACGGCTGATAGCGCGAACCCGCGGGGGCGGCGAGTGTGCGCGGCCGGGTGGGTTCGATTTGCTTGAGCCGCCACAACTGCGAGAGCGTATTGCCGTGGCCCGGGGACATCTGCTGCGCCGCAGCCACCGCCGAATGCACGTCGAACAGCGTGCCGTAGGCGTCGAAGATGACTGCTTCGGGGAAGGGTGTCGTTGTGGCCGACATTGCCGTGCGCTCCAGTTCGAGGTCAGGACGGATTGTATTAGTGAAGTCAGACGGCTAAAAAGAGGCTAAACATCACTTGATTTTTTACTTTCATGCACCTAATCTGACGCGCATCCTCATTTTTGAGGCGTTTTCGGGCGCCTCCGGTTTTCATCCATTTATGGACCGCTTCAAGCAGATCGAGACGTTCATTACCGTCGCGGCCAGGGGCAGCCTGTCCGCCGCGGCGCAGGCCGAAGGCGTGGCGCCCGCCATCATCGGGCGGCGCATCGACGCGCTCGAAGAGCGGCTCGGCGTCAAGTTGCTGGTGCGCACCACCCGCAAGCTGACGCTGACCTTCGAAGGCTCGGCGTTTCTGGAAGACTGTCAGCGCGTCATGCAGGACATGCAGAACGCCGAGGCGAGCGTGTCGGCCGGCGGCATCAAGGCCAGCGGCCATCTGCGCGTGTCCGCGCCGGCGGGCTTCGGGCGGCGGCACGTGGCGCCACTGGTACCGGCCTTCGCCGCCGCGCATCCGGACGTATCGATCACGCTCGATCTGTCCGACCGTTTCGTGGATCTGGTCAACGAAGGCTTCGACTGCGCCGTGCGGCTGGGCGAATTGCCGGATTCGTCGCTGGTGTCGTTGCGCCTCGCCGACAACCGCCGCGTGTGCGTCGCCTCGCCTGCCTATCTGACGCGGCGCGGCTCGCCGCAGAGCCTCGCCGATCTGGCGCACCACGATTGTCTCGCGCTCGGCGCGAGCGCCAACCAGCAGCGTGGCTGGATGTTCCAGCAGGACGACAAGGTGGTGTCCATCAAGGTCTCCGGCACGATGGAATGCTCGGACGGCGCGGTGCTGCACGAGTGGTGTCTCGAAGGCTATGGTCTGGCCTGGCGCTCGTGGTGGGAGGTCGGCACGGACATCGCCGCCGGGCGTCTTGTCAGCGTGCTCGACGGGTTCGCCGCACCGCCCATCGGCATTCACGCGGTGTTTCCGCAGCGCCGCCATTTGCCGCTGCGCGTGCGGCTCTTTCTGGACTTTCTTAAACATACCTACGGTCATCCCGGTTATTGGGGGTGAAGCCGACGTATTCGCTCGAAGCCACGCGCGGCGCGGGTTTCCGATATGCGGACAGACCCGCAAGCGGGCGCCGCGTCCGTTTCGGCGCACTACAATCGATTGGGGCGGCCGGTGTTTCGGGGCATGGGCCACCGGTGGCATGGACAGCCCCAGCCGCAGTCGACGACGGAGGACACCATGTTCAAACACATCCTGGTTCCGACCGATGGTTCCGACCTCTCACGAAAAGCGATCGAAGGAGCAATCGATCTCGCTCAGGCCGTCGGCGCGCGCGTGACCGCTTACGCCTGCCTGCCGCAATATCCGTATTCGCCGTTCTCCGAAGTGGTGATCGAGCCGCCCGTGGACTTCCTCGAGCGCAGCGAGCGCGAGGCGCGCGTGCATCTGCAGGAAGTCGAGCGAGCGGCACGCAATGTCGGCGTGAGCTTCGATTGCCACACCAGCGTGCATCCTGCGCCGTATCTCGGCATCATCGAAGCGGCCGAGAAGGGCGGCTGCGACGTGATCTTCATGGCCTCGCACGGACGCCGCGGGCTGGGCAGTCTGCTGATCGGCAGCGAGACGCAACGCGTGCTCACGCATACGAAGATTCCGGTCATCGTGTATCGCTAGCGGGGATCGCGTTCCCGCAATTTGCGCGTGATGCCGTGCGCCGCGTTGCAGCAGGATTCACAGGAAAAACGCGCCGGCGATGAGGCCGCCGCGCCGCCTTGCGCGCGGCGCACCGTGCCGCTTCCGTCTCCCAGGTTCGACGCCCGCCCGGATTCGCTCAGTCCCGCGAGTCCCTCGCCAGATAGCTTTGCCGGCTCGCCCGTTGTGGCGTGTTCCCCTGACCGCGGCCCTCTGGCGGGGCCGCTTGCCTCGGTGCTTCGGCGTTCCATTCCAGCGCGAACTGCGCAGCAGCCCGTCTGCGGGCTGCGTGCGCTTACGCCACCTTCTTGTCGAAGAACTGCTCGTCTTCCGTCGAGCCATGCAGCGCGGTCGTCGAAGCGTCGCGTTCGACCGTTTGCGTCACGGCGTCGAAGTAGCCGGTGCCGACTTCGCGCTGATGCTTCACGGCAGTGAAGCCCTTTTCAGCGGCCGCGAATTCAGCCTGCTGCATTTCGACGAACGCGGTCATCTGATTGCGGGCGTAGCCGTGCGCGAGGTTGAACATCGAGTAGTTCAGCGCGTGGAAACCGGCCAGCGTGATGAACTGGAACTTGTAGCCCATGGCGCCCAGTTCTTTCTGGAACTTGGCGATCGTCGCGTCGTCGAGATTCTTCTTCCAGTTGAACGACGGCGAGCAGTTATACGACAGCAGCTTGCCCGGGAATTCCTTGTGGATCGCCTCGGCGAATTTCTTGGCGAACTCCAGATCCGGCTTGCCGGTTTCGCACCAGATCATGTCGGCATACGGCGCGTAGGCGAGGCCGCGCGAAATTGCCTGTTCGATGCCCGGCTTCGTGCGATAGAAACCTTCCACGGTGCGCTCGCCGGTCAGGAACGGCTTGTCGTTGTCGTCGATGTCCGACGTGACGAGGTCAGCCGCTTCCGCGTCCGTGCGGGCCAGCAGCACGGTCGGCGTGCCGGAGACGTCGGCGGCGAGGCGCGCGGCCGTCAGCTTGGCGATGTTCTCGCGAGTCGGCACCAGCACCTTGCCGCCCATATGGCCGCACTTCTTCACGGAGGCCAGCTGGTCTTCGAAGTGCACGCCTGCGGCGCCGGCCTCGATCATCGCCTTCATCAGTTCGAACGCATTGAGCACGCCGCCAAAACCGGCTTCAGCGTCCGCGACGATCGGCGCGAAGAAATCGACGTAGCCTTCGTCGCCCGGGTTCTTGCCTTCGGACCACTGGATCTGGTCAGCGCGCGTCAGCGTGTTGTTGATGCGCTTGACGACGAGCGGCACCGAATTCGCCGGATACAGCGACTGGTCCGGGTACATTTCGCCCGCGACATTGGCGTCGCCCGCCACCTGCCAGCCCGACAGATAGATCGCCTTCAAACCGGCCTTCACTTGCTGCATGGCCTGGTTGCCGGTCAACGCACCGAGCGCGTTGACGAACGGCTCGCTGTGGATCGACTCCCACAACTTTTCCGCGCCGCGTTTGGCGAGCGTGTGCTCAACCGGCACTGAACCGCGCAGACGCACCACATCATCAGCGGTGTACGTGCGCTTGATGCCGTTCCAGCGCGAATCCGTTTCCCATTGCTGCTGGAGTTGCTGTGCTTGTTCCTGGCGTGACGTCATGGCGTGCTCCTTGAATTGCCTGGTAAGTGGAATGTGAACCTTGTCTTCGACGAAGCGTTGGCCGTCAGGGTGTTCCGAACGGCCGGTGGTTCGTGAAGTCTTATATAAGAGTCTAGGCAAAACAGGAGAGGCGCAGTAGGCGCTTGTCACGCTTTGTTTGAGATTTTTTGTTTAATTAAATCAAGTCATTGCGTGTTCCATATCGCATTGAGAAAAGCAATTTCCCCTGCTGCAATAGGCGCAGTTGTGCCACGCAGCACGCTTTTTTACGACGCAAAAAAATTTTCCACATCGTGAAATGTGGAAGGTGAGTCCACAGGGCGAAAAAAAACCGGTGCCTGAGCACCGGTTTCTTGTGACGTCGTGACGGTACAGGACCGTCCGATATCTTTTCAGCGAGCCGTAAGGCTCACCGTGGATGTTTTAGCTACCACGACGTGCGGTACGCGGACCGTCGCTGCGGCGTGCGCCGTAGCCGCCGTCACGCGAGCCACCGTAGCCTTCGCGCGAACCGCCGCCGGCAGACTTGCCGGCCCAGCCGCCGCCATTGCCGCTACCGCTGCGCGCGCCGCCGCCGTTACCGGCCGGCTTGCCTGCGCCACTGCCGCTACCGAAACGACGGCCGCCGCCGTTGCCACCGCCAGGACGGCCACGGCCGCCGAAGCCCGGACGGCCATTGCCCGACGGCGCCGACTTGCGCGGCTCGAAGCCCGCGACGACGTTGACCGGCAGCGGAGTGCGCACGAAGCGCTCGATGCGCTTGAGCGCGCCCTGTTCGGCGTGATGCACGAGGCTCACGGCGACGCCCGAGCGGCCAGCACGGCCGGTACGGCCGATACGGTGCACGTAGTCTTCAGCGAACTTCGGCAGGTCGTAGTTGAACACGTGGGTGATGCCCGGGATGTCGATCCCGCGAGCGGCGACGTCGGTGGCCACCAGCACGCGCACACGGCGCTCGCGCAGCGCGCGGATCGTGCGGTTACGCGCGCCTTGCGGCAGGTCGCCGTGCAGGGCGGCCGATTCGAAGCCGGCGTCGGCAAGACGGCCGGCGAGCTGGTCGGCGTCCATCTTGGTTGCCGTGAAGACGATGGCCTGATCGAGGCCGGAGTCGCGCAGCAGATGGTCGAGCAGACGGTCCTTGTGATCGCGGTCGTCGACGTAGTGGACGGTTTGCGCGATGTTGGTGCGCTGTTCCATGCGTTGCACGATCTCGATACGCTCCGGATCCTTCAGCAGGCGGCCGGTCAGCGAAGTGATCTTGCCGTCGAGCGTGGCCGAGAACAGCATCGTTTGACGCGTAGCCGGCGTAGCGGCGACGATGGTTTCGATGTCTTCGATGAAGCCCATATCCAGCATGCGGTCGGCTTCGTCGAGCACGAGGATCTGCAGTTGCGACAGATCGATACGGCCGCGCTCCAGATGGTCGATCAGACGACCCGGCGTGGCAACCAGGATTTCCGGGTTCTTCGCCAGCAGCATCAATTGCTGACCGTAGGCGACGCCGCCCAGAATGCTGACGGTACGCAGGCGCTTCAGATGCTTGCCGTAGGTGGCAGCAGCGGTGGTGACCTGCATCGCGAGTTCGCGGGTCGGTGTCAGAACCAGCATGGTCGGACGGGCGACCGGTTGCGGACGGCGGGTGCGGGCGCCATCGGCCGGACGCGGCTCGCGCGGCTGGCTGGCCTGCGCCTTTTGCAACTGCGAGAAACGCTCGATGGCGGGCAGCATGAACGCGGCGGTCTTGCCCGAACCGGTCGGGCTGGAGACCATCAGGTCGCGGCCGGCGATGCCGGCAGGGATCGCGCGTTGCTGAACCGGCGTGGGGTTTTGATAGCCAGCGGCGGTCAACGCGGAGACGACGTCCGCGGACAGACCGAGCGACGCGAACGTCGGGCCGGTCGGGGCCGTGGTTTCAGCGGCGACGGCTTGCGTAGCGGCAACTGCTGCTTGCGCGGGTGCGTCGGCGAGACCGAGGGCTTGATCGGCGATGGCGTTCAACGGGCTGCTGGGGGTATTGCTCGAAGTCATGAGAATCCTTGATGCACAGGGAATTAAAACGTCGGCGCCAATCGGCATACCCAAGTCGTCGGATTCAGCGAGCAAAGAAGCAGCGAGCAAATCGAAAAACGGGGGCAGCTCGCAACAATGAAGGCGAGCTTTTCGTTAGAAGCTGTATCGGTTGCGACATGCCAACACGGCGTGTCGCCAGCCTGGTACATGATCGCCCGTAGGGGGCTAGGCAGGAGGGGACAGGTTCTAAACTGGATTGGAGCAAAACGCTACGAGGCGCTGCGCCGCAAAGGCCGCTGGGAGAAAGCCGGGCAAAGCAGTGAAGCGCAGGCAGCATTGTATAGGGTTTTGCTGCACCGCGCCACATTTAAGACATTTCCAGGGGAAAGGCGTATTTGCCGCTGGTATTTTGATCTGGCTTGACCTCTGGCGGCCGTCGGCGGTGCTTGCGAGGCGAGGCGCCGGATCAAGCCGCCGGGTTCGGGCCGCCGGCGTCAGGCCGACGCGCCGTTTTTCAGCGATTCGACCAGTTCGACGTATTGCTGCTTTGCCGCGTCCTGCGAGGTGCCCTTCATTGCGGCCCACGCGTCGTATTTGTACTTGCCGACGATGTCGGTGAAACCCGGCTTGTCGCCGTGCACATCGCCCTTGGTGGCCTGCTTGTACAACGCGTACAGACGCAGCAGCGTGAGGTTGCCCGGCCGCTCCGGCAGTTGTTGCACCTCTTCGTGGGCTTTGGCAAATTGCGCGTCGACGTCGCTCATGTTTTCTCCGTGGCTAAATCCTGATGGGCCGACGATCATAACAAGCACCGCCGCTTGCAGGATTGCAGCCGGCTGGAGCGATTCTTCCAAACACGTAAGCCGCCGGCGCCGATTCTGGCGTGCGCAACACCTTCGACGGCACGCCGGGTGCCCGGCAACGCGGGACCCCGCATTACAATAGCGGTCATGACCCGAACTGTGCTGCTTGCCCTCGATACGTCGACCGAATTCTGCTCGGTCGCGCTGCTGTCCGCCGCTGCCCAAGCGGCGGGCTCTCCCGTCTCCGAACCGCTTGCCCGGGTGCGTCACGAAGCCACGGGTGCCGTGTCCAGCACGCGACTGTTGCCGGCCATCCGCGAACTGTTCGACGAAGCCGGCCTTGTGCTGGCCGATTGCGATGCCATAGCGTTCGGCGCGGGTCCCGGCTCGTTCACCGGCCTGCGCACGGCGACCGGTGTGGCGCAAGGGCTGGCATTTGGCCTGAATTGTCCGGTCGTGCCGGTCAGCACGCTACTCGCGTGTGCCGAAAGCGCGCGGCTGCGCAATCCGGCTGCCACGCGCGTGCTGGCGGCGCTCGACGCCCGCATGGACGAAGTCTACTGGGCCGACTACGCATGGAATGACGAAGAAAGCGAATGGCGCATCATCCAGCCTGCCTCGCTCGACGCGCCTGACCGGCTGACGCTGCCCACGGTGCCGTTCACGCTGGCGGGCAACGCGGCCGCGGCCTTCGGCGCGCGGCTTGCGGCAACGCAGGTCGCGCAGGTGATCGACGGTGAGGCGCTGCCGCACGCGCTGCCGTTGGCTTGCGCGGCGCTGCGAGCGTTGCGCGCCGGCCGCACCGTGCCGCCCGAGCTGGCGGCACCGGAATACGTGCGCAACAAGGTCGCGCAGACCACCGCGGAGCGTATGGCGGACAAGGCCGCCAGGACATCGCAGGCCGCGGGACTGGCCGCGCACCCGGAACCTCAAGGCGAGGGCGGACGATGAGTGGCGTGTTGCTGGCGGACCGCTATATGTCGCCGATGACCGAGGGCGATCTTGATGAGATCGCCATCCTCGAAAAGGCGGCCTACGAGTTTCCGTGGAGCCGCGGCAATTTCGAAGATTCGCTGCGCAACGGCTATTTCGGCATCTGCCTGCGGCACGTCACCGGCACGTTGATCGGTTACTGTGTGCTGATGCCGGTCGTCGACGAAATGCATCTGTTGAACCTGTGCATCGCGCCTGCCGCTCAGGGCGCGGGTGCCGGGCTGACGCTGCTGCGCGAAGCGGTGCGCGTCACCCGCAACGAGAAACTCGACGGCCTGCTGCTCGAAGTGCGGCCGTCGAACCACCGGGCTATCAAGCTTTATGAACGCTTCGGCTTTACCTCGATTGGCCGTCGCAAGAACTACTATCCGGCGCGTCATCGCAGCCGGGAGGACGCCATCGTGATGCGTTTTTCGTTTGCCAGGGAGGGCGCAGATGGCGCTGCATGAATCCGCATTGGAAGAACTCGGGCTCGCACCGTTATGGGTGAGGCGCGGCATGGGGCAGGCGAGCGCGGGGCAGGGCGAGGCGGCTGAGTCGGCTGCTGTGTCCGGCTCTGCGGCTGGCGCCGAAGAAGGCGCAGCTTTGCACACCGACGCTCAGCTTCAGGCGCCGGCGCATGCGCCAAGCCGGCTCGCGGCGCAGGGTGTCGCGCAGGTTCCCGCTCGCGCGGGACGCGACGACGAAGAGCCGCCCGGGATAACTGGGCGCGCGTCGGATGCGCCTGCGGCAAGACGCGCGGCGCCAGCCGTGCAGCCGACACCGTCCGCAGCATCGGCGCCACCCGAAGACGACTTTGCCTGGTTCGACGCATCGCCGTCCCATCCGGCGTCGCAAGTACGTGAGGTTCCGGCCGAGGACAGCGGCCCGACAATCCACACCCTGGAGTGGGACGCGCTGGGCGAGCGCGTCGCCAGCTGCGAACGGTGCCGTCTGTGCGAGAAGCGCACCAACACGGTGTTCGGCGTGGGCGACCGCGACGCCGACTGGATGCTGATCGGCGAGGCGCCCGGTGAGAACGAAGACCGTCAGGGCGAACCGTTTGTCGGCCAGGCCGGCAAGCTGCTCGACAACATGCTGCGTTCGCTGACGCTCGCGCGGGACACCAACGTCTACATCGCGAATGTGATCAAGTGCCGCCCGCCTGGCAACCGTAACCCGGAGCCGGACGAGGTCGCACGCTGCGAGCCTTATCTGCAGCGCCAGGTCGCGCTGGTCAAGCCGAAACTGATCGTCGCGCTGGGCCGTTTTGCCGCGCAGAGCCTGCTGAAGACCGACGCCAGCATTTCGTCGTTGCGCGGCCGCGTGCATGCTTACGAGGGCGTGCCGGTGATCGTCACCTATCACCCGGCGTATCTGCTGCGCAGTCTGCCGGATAAGGCGAAAGCCTGGACCGACCTGTGCCTCGCACGCGACACATGGCTCAAGTCGGCCGGCACGCCGCCTGACTGATGATGGAGATCGGGCCGGCAGCGTTACCCGCGGTTGTGTCCACGGCACGGCTCGATGCGCTGCGCGCGCCTGCGGTGCGCGATCTTGCCTGGCTGCTCTTCAGCGCGGATCTGTTGCGCGCGCAACCACCGGTCGGGATGCTGGCGAGCGTCTTCGCAACCGAGGCTGAACTCAGCGCGACAGTCGACTGGCTGCTCGCACTGGACGCCGACCCGAGCGCCTTGCTGCACGACATCGCAGCGGCCCGCGTGACACGTCTTGGCCGTTACGCGGAATGCCTGCTCGCGTGGTTTCTCCAGCATGGTCCAACCGCGCGACTGATTGCCGCGAACGTGCCGCTGCGGCGCGCCGGCTTGACCTTGGGCGAGTGCGATTTCCTGGTCGAGACCCGGGCGGGACGGCGTCTGCATTGGGAGCTCGCCGTCAAATGCTACTTGCACGCCGGCGCCGGACGCGGGCAACTGGCGGACTACGTCGGACCGAATTTGCAGGATCGTTTCGATCTGAAGCTGACTCGCGTGCTCGATCATCAGTTGCCGCTCAGCGCCCGCGCGGAATTTGCCACGCTCGGCCACACCGGGCCGTGGGAGCCGCAGATGTTCATCAAAGGCTGGCTGTTCTACCGGCACGGCGAGACGGTACACGAGTCTGGGCAGATCGATCCGGCGCATGCGCGCGGCTGGTGGACGACGCGCCACGACTGGCCGGCTTTCGCGGCGAGTCATGCCGCGTTCTGGCGGGTTCTGCCGCGTCTGGAATGGCTCGCGCCACGGCGGCACGAGCGCGGCGCGGCGCAAGCGGAGGGCATTGCGTTCGTGGATGCGCCCGCGTTGAGCGAGCGGATCGCGCATCAAAACGGCCCGACGATGGTGGCGGGTTTCTACGCCGACGCTGCAGGCCGCTGGGTTGAACGCTCACGCGGCTTCATCGTGCCGGACGACTGGCCGGATAAGGCGCAGGCGTTTGCGCGCGAGTGAGGGTGGCGCAACCTGGCGCCGCCTCACCACCACCTCACCACCACCGATAAAAATGATGCACCGGCCCGACGCCATGTCCGACGTCGAGCTGGTCGCTGGCTTGCAGCGCGCCGGTCAGATAGGTTTTCGCATCCGCGACCGCGCTCGCCAGATCCGCGCGCTGCGGAATCAATGCGGCAATTGCCGAGGACAGCGTGCAGCCGGTCCCATGCGTGTTCTTCACCGGCACACGCGGGGCGCCGAGGCGTAGTGTGCCGCTATCCTGCACGAGCCAGTCGGGGCTGTCGGCGGCGCTCAGGTGGCCGCCTTTCATCAGCACCGCGCGCGCGCCGAGCGCGCGCAACGCCTCGCCTTGCTCGATCATGCCGGCTTCGTCGGTCGCGGCGGCAACGCCGAGCAACGCGGCGGCTTCCGGCAGGTTCGGCGTCAACAGATGGGCGAGCGGCAATAGTTCGTCGCGCACAGCCGCGACGGCTTCGGGTGCCAGCAGCGCATGATTGCTCTTCGAGATCATCACGGTATCGAGCACGATGTGTTTCGGCTGATGACGCCGCAGCGCCGCAGCCACCGCGCCGACGATCTGCGCATTGGCCAGCATGCCGATCTTCACCGCATCGATGCGGATATCGTCGAAGACTGCATCCAGTTGCGCCGACACGAAGGCGGCATCGGGCGTATGTATCGCCGTCACGCCCCGGGTGTTCTGAGCGGTCAGCGCGGTGATCACGCTTGCGCCGTATGCGCCGAGCGCCGAGAAAGCCTTGAGGTCGGCCTGGATACCCGCACCGCCGCCGGAATCGGAGCCGGCGATGGTCAGGACGTTGGGAATGCGTTGAGTCATCTCGAGGACTGGATACAGAGGCTAGGTGCAGGGGCCAGCTGCGGGGCTAAAAGCAGAGGCTAAATGCCGCGGGCCAAAAGCGAAAGCCCGATGCGCAGGCCGATGGCAAAAACTGGCTCAGTGCTTCACTTCGCCGATCAGCGCAACCGAATCGAAGGCGCGCTGGTTGGCCTGATGACGCCGCATCACGAACCACATCATCACGCAGACGAAGGTGCCGAACAGCACGATGACCGCCGAGACCGGCACGTCGAGCCATACCAGCACCGCGTACAGGCATAGCATCACCAGCACGGAGAGGTTTTCGTTGAAATTCTGGACGGCGATCGAGTGACCGGCCGACAGCAGCACGTGGCCGCGATGCTGCAGCAGCGCGTTCATCGGCACGACGAAAAAGCCCGACAGCCCGCCGACGATCATCAGGAAGATATAAGCGAGGATCAGATAACCCGAGACATGCATGTGGCCGAAGTAAAAGCCCCAATGCGCGGGAAACAGGTTGCGGGTGTAGAAGGCCATCAGCATCACGGCGAGGCCCATCATGATGCCGACCGGCAGTACCGAGAGCGACTTCTTGAGCGGGACCCGCGAGGCCGCGATGATGGCGCCCGCGGCCACGCCGACCGCGACGACCGCCTGCAGGATCGCGCCTTCGGACAGCGACATGCCCAGCGAGACTTCCGCCCACTTCAGCACGATGAATTGCAGCGTCGCGCCCGCGCCCCAGAAGAGCGTCGTGACGGCGAGCGAGATCTGGCCGAGCTTGTCGCGCCAGAGAATCAGGAAGCAGTCGGCGAAGTCGGTGACCAGCTTGATCGGGCCGCGTTCCTGTTTCGGATAGCGCGCGCCGGTATCGGGAATGCGCAGATTGAACAGCGCGGCGATGACGTAGATGGCCATGATCACGAGCATCGCAGCTTCGGCCGGTGTGTTGACGGTCGGAATATGGTGCTTGAGGATGGTCGAGGCAATGTGCGGGCTGATCAGCGCGCCGCCTAACACCGTGCCCAGAATGATCGAGCCGACCGTGGTGCCTTCGATCCAGCCGTTCGCGGCGACCAGCCGGTCAGGCGGCAGCAGTTCGGTGAGGATGCCGTATTTGGCGGGCGAGTAGGCCGCGGCCCCAAATCCGACAATGCCGTACGCAATCAGCGGATGCGCGCCGATCAGCATGGTGAAGCAGCCCACCACCTTGATGGTATTGGTGACGAACATCACGCGCCCCTTCGGACGCGAGTCGGCAAAAGCCCCCACGAAAGCAGCGAGAACGACGTACGACAGCACAAAAAACAGCTTGAGCAGCGGCGTCATCCAGTTGGGGGCGTGAAGGTCTTTCAGCAGTGCAATAGCAGCGATCAGAAGCGCATTGTCGGCCAGCGACGAAAAAAACTGCGCGGCCATGATGGTGTAAAAACCTTTTTTCATCTGATGCGATGCTGTCCTCGCTGCGGTCCGTCCGCCCCGGCCGTGTGCAAGGCGTCCGGGCTTATTCCGTTCGAAATGGGTTGTGCGCACGGCTTTATATCACGAAAATACATGGATTCGGACTAGCAGAATCCTTGATCGCACCGCCCAGCGGGCTCCTGAGCACTGAAAACGCACTGTAAGCTCCTGATTCGCAAGCGTCTTTACGAAAATTTCCCATGCCGCGCCCCCTCTCAGCCACGATTCACACCGCTGCTCTTGCCAATAACCTCGCCGTCGCCCGCCGCTACGCCCGCCATTCCAAAATCTGGGCTGTCGTCAAGGCCAACGCGTACGGTCACGGCCTGGCGCGTGCCTTTCCTGGTTTGCGTGCAACGGACGGCTTCGGATTGCTCGACCTCGAAGAAGCTGTGAAGTTGCGTGAATTGGGGTGGGCGGGACCGATTTTGTTGCTCGAGGGTTTTTTCCGTCCCACGGATATCGACGTCATCGACCGCTACAGCCTCAGCACGGCACTGCACTCGGACGAGCAATTGCGCATGCTGGAAATGGCGCGTCTGTCCAAACCGGTCAATATCCAGCTGAAAATGAACACCGGCATGAACCGGTTGGGCTATACGCCGGAGCGTTTTCGCGCAGCATGGGAGCGGGCGCGCGCATGTCAGGGCGTGGGCCAGATTACGCTGATGACGCATTTCTCGGACGCCGATAACGAGCACGGCGTCACGCATCAGATGGAGGCTTTCGAGCGCGGCGCGCAGGGCATTGCCGGGGCGCGCAGCCTGGCGAATTCGGCGGCGACGCTGTGGCATCCCCAGTCGCACTTCGACTGGGTGCGGCCCGGCATCATTCTGTATGGGGCATCGCCCTCGGGCGTGACGCAGGCCGTTCACGGCACGGGGCTGCAACCGGCCATGACGCTTGCCTCCGAACTGATCGCCGTGCAGACCGTCGCCGAAGGGCAAACCGTCGGTTATGGCTCGACCTTCAAGGCACGCGGGCCGATGCGCATCGGCGTGGTGGCGTGCGGCTATGCCGACGGCTATCCGCGTTGCGCGCCGGAAGGCACGCCGGTGATCGTCGACGGGGTGCGCACGCGGCTCGTAGGCCGCGTGTCGATGGACATGGTGACCGTCGACCTGACGCCGTGCCCGACCGCCAATATCGGTTCGCGGGTCGAGTTGTGGGGGCACAACCTGCCCATCGACGACGTTGCGCTGGCGTGCGGCACGATCGGCTACGAGCTGATGTGCGCGGTGGCGCCGCGCGTGCCGGTGCGGGCGGAATGACGCGGCTCTGCTGACCGGCTTCTCACTTTTTATCCTCAGACATAACAGCAGACAGGCAAGGGCGCGTGGCTAAACAGAAGACGATGTACACCTGCACCGAATGTGGCGGGCAGGCGCCCAAGTGGCAAGGTCAATGTCCCGCCTGTCAGGCGTGGAACACGCTGGTGGAAACGGTGGCGGAGTCGCCCTCGGCGCATCGCTTCCAGTCGCTCGCGAGGAGCGCGCCGGTGCAGCGCCTGGCGGACATCGAGGCGTCCGATGTGCCGCGCTTTTCGACCGGCGTGAGCGAATTCGACCGCGTTTTGGGCGGAGGCCTCGTGCCGGGCGGGGTGGTGCTGATCGGTGGCGATCCTGGGATTGGCAAATCGACGCTGCTGCTCCAGTCGCTGGGGGAAATTGCCCACGAGCGGCGCGCGCTGTATATCAGCGGCGAAGAATCGGCTGCGCAGATTGCGTTGCGGGCGCAACGGTTGTCGCTGCTCGATCCCGGCTCGAAGGCGAGCGAGTTGCGGCTGCTCGCTGAAATCCAGCTCGAAAAGATCCAGGCGACCATCGAGAGCGAGCGGCCCGACGTCGCGGTGATCGATTCGATTCAGACGGTTTATTCCGAGGCGCTGACTTCGGCGCCCGGTTCGGTTGCGCAGGTGCGCGAATGCGCGGCGCAGCTGACGCGTATCGCCAAGCAATCGGGCACCGCAATCATCATGGTCGGCCACGTGACCAAGGAAGGCAATCTGGCCGGCCCGCGCGTGCTCGAACACATCGTGGACACGGTGCTGTACTTCGAAGGCGACACGCACTCCTCATTCCGGCTGGTTCGGGCCTTCAAGAACCGCTTCGGCGCCGTCAACGAACTGGGTGTTTTCGCGATGACCGAGCGCGGTCTGCGCGGCGTCGCCAATCCGTCAGCGCTGTTCCTTTCGCAGCACGAACAGATCGTGCCGGGCTCCTGCGTGCTGGTCACGCAGGAAGGCTCGCGGCCGCTGCTCGTCGAAGTGCAGGCGCTGGTCGACGCGGCTAACGTGCCCAATCCGCGGCGTCTCGCAGTGGGGCTGGAACAGAACCGTCTCGCGATGCTGCTGGCGGTGCTGCACCGCCACGCGGGCATTGCCTGCTTCGACCAGGACGTGTTCCTGAACGCGGTGGGCGGCGTCAAGATTACCGAGCCGGCCGCCGACCTGGCCGTACTGCTGGCGATCCACTCGTCGATGCGCAACAAGCCGCTGCCCAAAGGGCTGATCGTGTTCGGTGAAGTGGGGCTTGCGGGCGAGATCCGCCCGTCGCCACGCGGCCAGGACCGGCTCAAGGAAGCCGCGAAGCTGGGCTTTTCGATCGCGCTGATTCCGAAAGCGAATGCGCCGAAACAGGCCATAGAAGGCTTACAGGTTATTGCGGTCGACCGGCTGGAGCAGGCCATCGACCGCGTCAGAACGCTTGAATAGGCGGCCTGCGCGGCGTCTTCCGGGGGAAATCTCCCCGTAATGTGCCGTAAATAACTCCGTATTGGCTGTAACCCACGCGAAGCGCCTTTTCCCTAAGCTGGGCGGGTCTGCCATCCCTCTCATGCGGAAAAGGATCGCGCCTTGAAACAGTCTCATGAAACCGTGACCGAGCACACGATCCAGATGCGCGGCTGCCGCGTCTCTGCGCCCATCCGTCAGCCTTGGGGCGGAGCGTGCCGGATCGTTGAATGGATCGATACCACCGGCCAGATCTCGCGCCGCGTGGTCGCTGAACACGTGACGCCGGACGAGGTCCGCGCCACCATCGACCGGCACGTCGAAGGCCGAAAACACGTGCTCTACGACGACGAACATGCGCCGCGGCAGACCTTGCCGCGGCGGTAGGCGGTTGCTTCGAGCCGGGTGTGCGCTGGCCCTTTGGCGCTGACCGAAGCGTTTGGTGCGGATCCGGGTCTGCGCATGTGCCTCGCGAGGCGGCCCGGTTCAGCTAGCCGGCGCGCAGCGGGATTGCCCGGCAGATGCACGAACGAGTCTAGCTGAGCGAACCGTCTTCGAGCCCCGCTTCGTCTTCGCCGGCACTTACGTAGGCGTCCGGATTGAAGAGCGGGTGCTGCGCCGCTTCGGCCGGAGTCAGAACCGGCGACACGCAGCAGTCCAGCGGTTCGAGCAACCTGACCCATTCCTCCAACGAGCGGCCGGCAATCAGATCCGCCAGCTCCTGCGTGAGCGCCACCGCATCCGGACCGCCGATTGCCTGACCCACGCTCCAGTGCCGGTACGCCCATTCCGGCCGGTCGAGCGCATGGCACAGCGTTTCCCAGAACTTGAGTTCGAGCGCGCCGACTGCGAGCCACCGTCCATCCTGGGTCCGATACAGGTTATAGCAGGGCACACCGCCATTGAGCAGGCCGCCGCCGGCGGGCGGCGCGGCGCCGTCGTTCGCAAGCGCGATCCGGGCGATGAAGTTGTTGGCGTGAGTGGCGTGAGTCATCGACACGTCGACGAAGCGGCCCTCGCCGCCGCGCGACACGTGCCACAGCGCGGCGAGAATCTGCGTGACCGCGCTCAACGCGCCGCCGAGCAGGTCGGCAATCTGGAAGTTCGGCATGATCGGCGCGCCATCACGGCTCGCCAGTTGTTCGAGCACGCCCGCGTAGCCGATATAGTTCAGGTCGTGGCCGGCCTGCGCGGCGAACGGCCCGCTCGAACCGTAACCGGTGATGGCACAGTAGACGAGCCGCGGATTGAGCGCGCGCAGCGTCTCATAGCCAATGCCGAGCCGTCCCATCACACCCGGGCGGAAGCTTTCGATCAACACGTCCGCTTCGCTCGCGAGTGCCCGCAGCACCGTGCGTCCCGCTTCCGACTTGAGATCGAGCCGGGTTTCGCGCTTGCCGCGGTTGACCATGCGGTAGAACGCGCCGGGGCGGCCGGCGACGCGATCGCCCGACGCCTGCATCATGGTGCGCGTAGGGTCGCCGGAACCGGGCGCTTCGATCTTCAGCACGTCCGCGCCGAGTTCGGCGAGGCGCAGGGCCGCAACCGGGCCGGGTAAGAGGCGCGTCAGATCGAGAACGCGCAGGCCTTGCAATGCAGGGGAAGACGACAATGCCAACCTCCTCAAGAAAACGCCGGGCCGTTCCAGGTTTGCCTCGCCTGAAAGCCACACGTTCGGGGCGCTTAGGCGCGCCGGCGCGGACCAGATGGCGCGCGGCTAGCCAATCTGTTCGAGTTCCTCATGCGTATCGAGCCATTCGGCTTCCAGCGTTTCGAGGCGCGCGTTCACATCCGCCTGGCGCCGGATAGCCTCGGTCAGCTTGCTTTTCTGTTCAGGATCGTAACTGGCCGGATCCGCGACGAAGGCATCGAGCGTCGTTTTTTCGGCGTTCAACGCATCCATTTCCTTTTCAATCTTCGTGATCCGGCTTTGCAGCGGTTTTTTCAGGTGCGAGAGTTTTTGACGCGTTTCGGCGTCCTGCCGACGCTGTTCCTTGCGGTTGGTCGCGCTGTCGGCTGCGTCGGCGGCATTCCCGTCGCTCCCACCATTCGCCGCACGCGCCGCGCTGCCCGCTTTCAGCGCGGCGCGCTGGTCAGCCGCGTGCTGCAGCAACCAGTCGCGGTAATCGTCGAGATCGCCGTCGAAAGGTTGCAGCCGGTGTTTCGCGACCAGCATGAATTGATCCGTGGTCGCGCGCAACAGATGACGATCGTGCGAGACGAGAATCAGCGTGCCTTCGAACTGGGCGAGCGCCATGGTCAACGCGTGGCGCGTTTCCAGATCCAGGTGGTTGGTCGGCTCGTCGAGCAGCAGCAGATTCGGCTTTTGCCAGATCACGAGCGCGAGCGCGAGGCGCGCTTTTTCGCCACCCGAGAACGGTCCGATGGCGGTAGTGGCCATTTCCCCGGAGAAATTGAAGCCGCCGAGGAAGTCGCGCAATTCCTGCTCGCGCGTGTCGGGCGCGAGCCGCGCCAGGTGCTGCAGCGCCGAGTCTTCCGGGCGCAGCGTTTCCAGTTGATGCTGCGCGAAGTAGCCGATGCGCAACCCCTTGCCTTCGCGCACGTCGCCGCCGAGCGGCGCGAGCGTGCCCGCAAGCGTCTTGATTAGCGTCGATTTGCCCTGGCCGTTGGCACCCAGCAGGCCGATCCGCTGGCCGTTCTGGATGGACAGCTTGACGTGCCCGACGATTGGAATTTCGCCATGTTCGCCGTGATAGCCGCAGCGTACGTCTTCCATCACCATCATCGGATTGGGCGCCGAGTCCGGGGTACGGAATTCGAAAGTGAACGGCGACGCCGCGTGGGCGGGGGCGATCAGCTCCATCTTTTCGAGCGCCTTCACCCGGCTCTGCGCCTGGCGCGCCTTGGTGGCCTGCGCCTTGAAGCGGTTGATGTAGCTCTGCAGATGCTCGACGGTACGCTGCTGCTTCTCGTACGCACTCTGCTGCAGCGCGAGCTGCTGGGCGCGCAGGATTTCGAACTGCGAATAGTTGCCGCCGTAGCGCTTGATCTGCTGATGCTCCAGATGCAGCGTGACATTGCAGACCGAATCGAGAAATTCACGGTCGTGCGAAATCACGATCAGCGAGCCGGGATAGCGATGCAGCCAGTCCTCCAGCCAGACGATGGCATCGAGGTCCAGGTGGTTGGTGGGTTCGTCGAGCAGCAGGAGGTCCGAGCGACACATCAGCGCCTGCGCGAGATTCAGGCGCATGCGCCAGCCACCTGAGAAACTGCTCACCGGCAGGCGCGTTTGTTCGAGCGTGAAGCCGAGGCCAAGCAGGAGCGCTTCGGCGCGTGCCGGGGCAGTGTAGCCGTCGGCGTCGGCGAAGGCTGCGTGCGCTTCACCTTCGGCCGCGCCGTCATGCGCGGCTGAGGCGGCGGCAATCGCCGCTTCGATGGCGCGCAGCGCCGCGTCGCCGTCGAGCGTATAGGCGAGTGCCGACTTGTCGACCGCCGGGGTTTCCTGTGCGACGTGCGCGATTTGCCACGACGGCGGCATTGAGAAGTCGCCGGCGTCCGCGTGCAGTTCGCCGAGCAGCACGGCGAACAGGGTCGACTTGCCCGCACCGTTCGCCCCGACCAGGCCGGCTTTTTCGCCGGGGTTCAGGGTGAAGGTGGTTTGTTCGAAGAGCGGTTTGGTGCCGCGCGCGAGACTGAACTGGTTGAAACGGATCACGAAGAGGCCGGGCTGGGAAAAACGCTATTTTAGACCGGCGGGCGGGGGATCGGCATCGGCCATTTGGCCGACTGTACCCGCAAGACTTTTAGCTTAGACTGACGCCTTTCAGGAGAGGACACATGGCATCGATTTACACCTTCTCGGCGCGCACACTCGGCGGCGAGGAGATCAGCCTGGACCGCTATCGCGGCAAGGTCCTGCTGATCGTCAATACGGCCAGCGAATGCGGCTTCACGCCGCAGTACGCGGGCCTGCAAAAGCTGTACGACGCTTATGCGGCGCGCGGGCTCGAGATTCTCGGCTTCCCCTGCAACCAGTTCGGCAAACAGGAACCGGGCGACGCAACGCAGATCGGCAGTTTTTGCGAAAAGAACTTCGGCGTGAGCTTTCCGATGTTCGACAAGATCGACGTGAAAGGCCAGAACGCCCATCCGCTGTATCGCTACCTGACGGGAGAGGCGCCGGGCGTGCTGGGACTGGAGGCCATCAAATGGAACTTCACCAAGTTCCTGATCGGCCGTGACGGCAGCGTCGTGAAACGCTACGCGCCGGTCACGAAGCCCGAGGCGATAGTCGAGGACGTCGAGAAGCTGCTGTGACCCGGCGCGCTGGCGTTGCGCACACGCCGGCAGCGCTGCAAGCCCGCAACGCGGGCGTCAAAGAATCGGCGAAAAGAGCCGTGCCACGTGCATGATCACCCGTCTGAGCGCCGGCGCGTGGCGGTACTCGTTACGATCAATCTCATACGATTCGTCGAAGTCGCGCAGCAACATCGTTTCCACTTCGGCGGCAAAGCCGCGGTCCACGGTCAGCACCATGATCTCGAAGTTCAGCCGGAACGACCGGTTGTCGAGATTGGCGCTGCCAATGGCCGCAGCAACGTCGTCGATCAGGATGACCTTCTGATGCAGGAAACCTGGCCGATAACGGAAGATGCGAATGCCGGCGCATACCGAGTCGTACGCATACAGTTTGGAAGCCTCGAACACGACCCGGTGGTCGCGCCGGCTCGGGATCAGGATGCGCACCTCCACGCCGCGCATCACGGCTAGCCGCAGCGCGGAAAACACGGCTTCGTCGGGAATCAGGTAGGGCGTGGTGATCCAGATCCGGCGGCGCGCCGCGTTGATCGCCTCGACGAAGAACAGAGAGCAGGTTTCCTGTTCGTCGGCGGGGCCGGTCGGCATCACGATGCAGTGCATGCCTTCGCCGGCCGCTTCGCCAGCTGCTTCACCGGACCCGGCGGCGGCCTGGATGTCGGACGGCATGTCGAGCGGCGGCAACTGCTGGGTGGCCCAGTACCAGTCTTCGGTGAACACGAACTGGATGCTGGCGACAGCCGGACCGCGCACTTCGATATGCGTATCGCGCCACGGCGAGAGCGGCGGCTTCGCCCCGAGATATTCCACACCGACGTTGTGACCGCCCACGAAGGCGCGCTCGCCGTCCACCGAAACGATTTTGCGGTGATTGCGGAAGTTGAGCTGGAAACGGTTGACGAAGCGGCGATTGGTGGCGAACGGATGTACCTCGACGCCACCTGCCCGGAGCTGGGCCACGTAACGATGCGGCAGGTCGAAGCTGCCGATGCTGTCGTACAGGAAGTAGATGCGCACGCCTTGCGCGGCTTTGGTGAGCAGCGTGTCCTTCAGAATCTCGCCAAGCGCATCGTCGCGCACGATGAAGAACTGGACGATCACGTACTTGCGGGCCTGTTCGATGGCCTCCAGGATCGCCGCGAAGGTCGCCTCGCCGTTCACCAGCGTGCGCACCGTGTTGCCCGGCAGGAACGGCATGCCGCCCAGATGTGTGAGCGAGCGCACGAGGCGAGGTCCGAGTTCGTTGGTGGGCTTGCCCTGCGACGACGCGTGCGCGTCCCATTCACGTGGGTGGGCGAGCGAGCGCAACGATTCGTTCTCGATGCGCCGCGCGTCGACGTATCCCTCGAACTTGCTGCGGCCAAGGAACAGATAGGGCACGAGCGTCAGGTAAGGCATGGCGACGAGCGACACGGCCCAGGCGACCGCGCCCTGCGAAGTCCGAGTGTTGAGGATGGCGTGACACGCCGCGATCACCCCGAGTATGTGAGCGAGGGCGACGAGCGGGGCGACGTGAAGCAAATCGAAATGCATAGGCGGGCGAAAGGTTTTCGAAGCGCTTCCTCGCCCTGAAGTGGGCGGCCGGGAAGTCGATCGCGCCCATCTTACCGAAGCCGCCCGCGTTGCGGTTGGCTTCGTCAGAGTTTAAGAATCGTTGCTGGCGCAACGGAGCAGACAGGGCAGGTCTCAGACCGGCAGATCAGCCGCCTGGATCAGGAACACGTTGTCGTCGCCGGCACTGGTGGACAACCAGACCAGATCGAGGCCGCCGAAGGCCGCTTCGACATGGGCGCGCTCGTTGCCGATCTCGACCACCAGCACGCCGTCGTCGGTCAGCCAGTTGCGTGCTTGCGCAATGATGCGGCGCACGATGTCCATGCCGTCCGCGCCACCGGCGAGCGCCATTTCGGGCTCGTGTTTGTACTCGGCGGGCAGCGACGCCATCGATTCGGCGTTCACGTACGGCGGATTCGTGATGATGACGTCATAGCGGCGCTCGGGCAGCGGCGCGAACAGGTCACCTTCGAACAGCGCAATGCGCTCTTCGAGCTTGTAATCGCCCATATTGCGCGCGGCCACTTCGAGCGCCGGTTTCGACAGATCGACGGCGTCGATATCCGCGTTCGGGAACGCATGTGCCGCGAGGATCGCGAGACAGCCTGAACCCGTGCACAGCTCGAGCACCGCGCCCACCTGTTCAGGATCTTCGACGTACGGCTGCAGGCCGTCCTGCAACAGCTCGCCGATGAACGAGCGCGGCACGATCACGCGCTCGTCCACGTGAAAGCGAAAGCCATGCATCCACGCTTCCTGCGTGATGTAGGCGGCCGGCACGCGTTCAGTCGCACGGCGCTCGATCACGTTGAGCACCGCGTCGATCTCCGCCGCGGTGAGGCGCGCGTCGAGAAACGGCTCCAGCAGGTCGAGCGGCAGGTGCAACGTGTGCAGCACGAGATAGGCGGCTTCGTCATAAGCGTTGGCCGAGACATGGCCGAACGACAGTTCGGCCTGGTTGAAGCGCGTCACTGCGAAACGCAGTACGTCGCGGACGGTGGAAAACGGAAGCGTCATCGCAGATAGTCCTTGGTCATGCGACCAGTTGTTCGAGCACGCGGCGGTACACGTTCTTGAGCGGCTCGATATGAGCGACCTCGATATGCTCGTCGATCTTGTGAATACTGGCGTTCAGCGGCCCGAATTCGACCACCTGCTCGCAGATGCGCGCAATGAAGCGGCCGTCGGAGGTGCCTCCGGTGGTCGACAGTTCGGTCGTCAGACCTGTTTCGTCCTTGATGGCCTGTTCCAGCGCGTTGGACAGTTCGCCGCGCGGGGTCAGAAAGGGCAGGCCGCTCACCGACCATTGCAGCTCGTATTCGAGCTTGTGCCTGTCGAGAATCGCGTGCACGCGGCTTTGCAGGCCCTCCACGGTGCTCGCGGTCGAGAAGCGGAAGTTGAACATCACGTCCGCGTGACCCGGAATCACATTGCTCGCGCCGGTGCCGCTATGGATGTTCGAGACCTGCCAGGTGGTGGGCGGGAAGTATTCGTTGCCGTCGTCCCAGCGTTCGGCCACCAGTTCCGCGAGCGCGGGCGCGAGCAGATGCACCGGGTTCTTCGCCAGATGCGGATAGGCGATATGGCCTTGCACGCCCTTCACGGTGAGCTTGCCGGACATCGAACCGCGCCGGCCGTTCTTCACCATGTCGCCGAATTTCGCGCTCGACGTCGGTTCGCCCACCACGCAATAGTCGAGGCGCTCGCCGCGTGCCTGCAGCGCTTCGATTACCTTGACGGTGCCGTCGGTCGCCGGACCTTCCTCGTCGCTCGTGATCAGAAAGCCGATCGAGCCGCGATGCTCCGGGTGCGCCGCGACGAACTCTTCGCTCGCCACCACGAAGCCGGCAATCGACGTCTTCATGTCCGCCGCGCCACGGCCATACAGCATGCCGTCGCGGTGGGTCGGCTCGAATGGCGGCGAGCTCCATTGTTCAAGCGGGCCGGTCGGCACCACGTCGGTGTGGCCGGCGAATACGAGCAGCTTGCCGCGCGTACCGTCGATGCCGCGCCTGACGGCCCACAGGTTGGTCACGCCGTGCGATTCGATGGTCTCACAGTCGAAGCCGAGCGCCGCCAGGCGTTCGATCAGGAGGTGCTGGCAATGCTGGTCGTCGGGCGTGACGGACGCGCGTGCGATCAGTTGTTCGGTAAGGGCGAGGGTGCCGGACATGGATTCAGTACTAGCCACTTTGAAATGAAAAATTGCCGGCATGCAGATCAGACCCGCAGCCGGCAACAGCATGGAGAGCGCGCTCAAGCCACAGTCAGGCCGCGCTCAACCTCGGTTTATGCGAACAGCGTCTCGTATTCGTCCGCGGAAAAGCCAAGCGTCTTGACGCGGCCGTTGACCACCACCACCGGCCGCTTGATGACCGAGGGCTTGTGGATCATCAGAGCGATCGCACCCGGCTGGGTGTCGGCCGCCGCTTTCATGTCGTCGGACAGGGCGCGCCACGTCGTGCCGCGGCGGTTCAGCAATGCATCGAGCTTGACGTCTTTCAGCCAGTCCTGCACGAGCGGTTCGGTCACGCCGTGCTTCTTGAAGTCGTGGAACTCGAACTCGACGCCGTGTTCTTCCAGCCACACGCGGGCCTTCTTCACGGTGTCGCAGTTCGGGATGCCGTAGACGACAGTCTTGTTGGCGCGCGCCATCAGTCGCCTCGCAGCAGCTCGTTGAGACCGACCTTGGCGCGCGTCTTGGCGTCGACCTTCTTGACGATCACCGCGCAGTACAGACTATGCGAGCCGTCTTTCGACGGCAGGTTGCCGGCCACCACCACCGAGCCCGCCGGAATGCGGCCATACGTGACTTCGCCGGTTTCACGGTCATAAATCTTGGTGCTTTGACCGAGGTACACGCCCATCGAGATCACCGAATTTTCTTCGACGATCACGCCTTCCACGACTTCCGAACGCGCGCCAATAAAGCAGTTGTCTTCGATGATGACCGGATTGGCCTGCAGCGGCTCCAGCACACCGCCGATGCCCACGCCGCCCGACAGGTGGACGTTCTTGCCGATCTGCGCGCACGAGCCGACGGTGGCCCACGTGTCGACCATCGTGCCTTCGTCGACGTATGCGCCGATGTTGGTGTACGACGGCATCAGCACGACATTCCTGGCGATGAACGAACCGCGGCGCGCGATGGCGGGCGGCACCACGCGGAAGCCGCCGGCTGCGAAATCTTCAGCCGTGTAGCCGGCGAATTTCGACGGCACCTTGTCATAGAACTGGGAGTAGCCGCCAGCCGGCATGGGCGCGTTGTCTTCCAGGCGGAACGACAGCAGCACGGCCTTTTTCAGCCACTGATTGACGACCCAGTCGCCGTCCTTCTTCTCGGCGACGCGCAGTACACCCTTGTCCAGTTGTTCGATGGCGTGCGCGACGGCGTCGCGCACGTCGGCGGGAGCGGCCTTCGGCGAAAGCTCTGCGCGATTTTCCCAGGCGTTATCGATGATCTGCTGAAGTTGTTGCGACATATTCGTGGCTAACCGTGATTGATGGAATTGAAATCTGAGGAAAAAGCGGCGGCGCGCGGTGCGTTTTAGCGCGCGAGCGCGCGGCAAAAGTCGACGATGCGCTGTGCGCCCTGGGTGCACTCGTCGACGTCGGCGACGAGCGCGAGGCGCACGAAATTGCGGCCGGGATTCGTGTCGTGCGCGGTGCGCGCGAGATACGAGCCCGGCAGAACCGTCACATTATAGTCGGCGTAGAGACGCTGGGCGAACTGGGTATCCGACAGGCCAGTGCGCGTGACGTCGGCCCACAGATAGAAGGCCGCGTCCGGCAGGCGCACGTCGAGCACCTCGGCGAGCATGGGCGTGACGGTGGCGAATTTCTGCACGTAGCGGGCGCGATTCTCGCGCACGTGCGCCTCGTCGTTCCATGCGGCGATGCTGGCCGCCTGATACACCGTCGAGAGCGCCGCGCCGTGATACGTGCGGTACAGCAGGAACTGCCTGAGAATCTGCGCGTCGCCTGCCACGAAGCCCGAGCGCATGCCCGGCACGTTCGAGCGCTTCGACAGGCTCGACAGCATCACGAGGCGCTCGAATCCGCGGCCCAGCTTGTGCGCCGCTTCGAGACCGCCCAGCGGCGGGTGCGCTTCGTCGAAGTAGATTTCCGAGTAGCACTCGTCAGAGGCGATGACGAAGCCATAACGGTCCGACAGCGCAAACAGCTCGCGCCAGTCTTCCAGCGTCATCACGGCGCCGGTCGGATTGCCCGGTGAGCACACGTAGAGCAGTTGCGTGCGCGCCCAGATGCCGGCCGGGATGGTCGAATAGTCGCAGGCGAAATTACGCGCCGGATTGCTGTTGACGAAATACGGCTGGGCGCCCGCCAGCAAGGCCGCGCCTTCATAGATCTGGTAGAACGGGTTGGGGCAGAGTACGATCGCGGGCTCGCCGGCGCCATTGCGCTTCGGGTCGATCACGGTCTGCGCCAGCGCAAACAGCGCCTCGCGCGATCCGGCCACCGGCAACACCTGGGTCGCCGGATCGAGCGGCGGCAGGTGGTAGCGCTGCGTGACCCAGTTGGCAATCGACTCACGCAACGCCGGAGAACCTAGCGTGGCCGGATAGGCCGCCAGGCCGCCCAGCGACGCGATCACCGCATCGCGGATCAGCGCCGGCGTAGGATGTTTGGGTTCGCCAATGCCGAAACTGATGTGCGGCAAGGCGGCGGGCGGCGTGACATCCTTGAAGAGCGCGCGCAGCTTTTCAAAGGGATAGGGCTGGAGGGAGTCGAGTAGCGGGTTCACTTGGCGGATCGGGCCTGATCGAAGACGGGCGAAGACAGGTGAGCGGCACGCGCGGCGGCCGCCACACTTGGGCAGCGGTGAATGGACGGCACCGGCGGCGAACGAATGATTATAGCGTGGCGCCGCGGCCGCAGGGCTTTGCCGCCCGGCGGACGATGGCCGCGCCCGAGGGGCGCGCCGGACGCGGGCGCCGCTGGCAAAAAAGGTCTGGAGGAGCAATGCAGGCGGCAGTTGAGGTCAATCGAGGTCATCTGGCACGGCACCCTGGCGGGGCGGACGGGGCGGACACCCCCGCGCGCGCGGGCGGGAGCGCCGCGCCATGAACAACTGGATCCGCACGAGCTGGCCGACGTTCGCCATCATGCTGGGGGCGTCGGTGTGGGGCATGATCTGGTATCCGCTGCGCATGCTGGCCGCGCTCGGCGTGACCGGTACGGCTGCGAGCGCGCTGACGAGCGGCGCCGGCTGTCTGTTCGTGCTGCTGGTCCGGTATCGCGCCATCAAAACGGTGCGCTGGCACTGGCTGCTGCCCGCGCTCGCGCTGGCCGCGGGCATCACCAACCTCGGCTTCGTGTGGGGCTCGATCCACGGCCAGGTGATGCGCGTCCTGCTGCTCTTCTATCTGACACCGGCATGGACCGCGCTGTTCGCCCATTTCATCCTGCATGAGCGCCTGAGCTGGTCCGGCGCGGGTCTCGCCGTGCTGTCGCTGGCGGGCGCCATGACCATGCTGTGGTCGCCGCAACTGGGCTTGCCGGTGCCCGCCAATCTGGCCGAATGGGGTGGTCTTGCGGGCGGCATGGGCTTTGCCATGAGCAACGTGCTGATTCTGAAGACGAGCCGCGTGCTCCCCGGCATGAAAGCGGAGATGCGCACCGCCACCATTTTTGGCGGCGCGGCCATCTTCAGCGCGTGCGCGTCGTGCTTCGAAGCGATGCCGGCGCCGCCTGGCGGCGCGCATCTCGGCGCGGCGGCGTTGCTGGTGATGGGCCTAGGCTTTCTGCTCGCGTCGAACAACATGCTGGTGCAATACGGCGTGGCCCGCATTCCGGCCAACCGGGCCTCGATCATCATGCTGTTCGAAATCGTGGTGACCGCGCTGTCCGCGTGGCTGTTCGCCGGTGAGACACCCGGTCCGCGCGAATGGGCCGGCGGCTTGTGCATCGTGCTGGCGTCCGCGCTGTCGAGCTGGGTGCATCGCACGCGGGCCAAGCCCACGGCGGCTGCGCACCCCGAAGCGACGCTTGACGTCGAGCCGCACGCCGGTTCGGGCGGCGATCGCGATCCGGACCGTCAGGATCGCTCGCGCGCGATGGTATGATTGCCCCTGCTTGCCGTAACGCGCTTCACCGCGGGTGCGCGGCGTCCGTATCGCGGGGCTGGCATGGGTCGTTTCGCTGCATCGTAGAACGGCTCACGCGGCCCTTGCGGTCCACCTTTATTTTCCCTTTTCAATCAGCGATATCGCCGTGCGTCTGACCTCGATCAAACTCGCTGGCTTCAAGTCATTCGTCGATCCCACGCATTTCCAGGTTCCTGGCCAGCTTGTCGGCGTGGTCGGTCCCAATGGTTGCGGCAAGTCCAACATCATCGACGCCGTGCGCTGGGTGCTCGGCGAATCGCGTGCCTCCGAGTTGCGCGGCGAGTCGATGCAGGACGTGATCTTCAATGGCTCGACCGCGCGCAAGCCAGGTAGCCGGGCCAGCGTCGAACTCGTGTTCGACAACGCCGACGGCCGTGCCGCCGGCCAGTGGGGCCAGTATGCCGAGATCGCCGTCAAGCGCGTGCTGACGCGCGACGGTACCTCGAGCTACTACATCAACAATCTGCCGGCGCGCCGCCGGGACATCCAGGACATCTTCCTCGGCACGGGTCTCGGGCCGCGTGCCTACGCGATCATCGGGCAGGGCATGATTGCACGCCTCATCGAGGCGAAGCCCGAAGAGCTGCGCGTGTTCCTCGAAGAAGCCGCGGGCGTGTCGAAGTACAAGGAGCGCCGCCGCGAAACCGAAAGCCGGCTGCACGATACGCGTGAGAATCTCACGCGGGTCGAGGACATCGTGCGTGAGCTCGGCACGAACCTTGAAAAGCTCGAAGGCCAGGCGGTCGTTGCGACGAAGTTCAAGGAACTGCAGGCCGACGGCGAAATGAAGCAGCGCCTCTTGTGGCTGCTGCGCAAGAACGAAGCCGGCGGCGAACAGGAACGCCAGAAGCGCGCAATCGAACAGGCGCAGATCGACCTCGAAGCGCACACGGCGAAGCTGCGCGAAGTGGAAGCGCAGCTGGAAACGTTGCGGGTTGCGCACTATTCGGCGAGCGACGCGATGCAGGGCGCACAGGGTGCGCTCTATGAAGCGAATGCCGAGGTGAGTCGCCTCGAAGCGGAGATCAAATTCATCGTCGAGTCGCGCAACCGCGTGCAGGCACAGATCGCCGCGCTGACCGCGCAGCGCGAACAGTGGCAGTCGCAGGCGCAGAAGTCCCAGGACGATCTGGCAGACGCCGAAGAGCAACTGGCGGTGGCCGAAGAAAAGGCCGCACTGGCCGAAGACGAAGCCGGCGCGAAGCACGACGCCATGCCGGCACTCGAAGGGCGCTGGCGCGACGCGCAGACGCAACTGAACGAAGAGCGTGGTGGCATTGCGCAGACCGAGCAGGCGTTGAAGCTCGAAGCGGCCCATCAGCGCAACGCCGACCAGCAATTGCAGCAGTTGCAGCAGCGTCACGAACGTCTGAAGGCGGAAGCGGGCGGTCTGGATGCACCGGACGAAGCGCAGCTCGAAGAGCTGCGCATGCAGCTGGCCGAGCACGAAGAGATCTTGCACGACGCGCAGGCGCGTCTTGCCGACGCGCAGGAAACCCTGCCGCGCCTGGACGGCGAGCGGCGTAGCGCGCAAGAACGCGTGCAGTCGGAAAGCGCGCAGATTCATCAGCTTGACGCGCGCCTCGCAGCGCTCAGGCAATTGCAGGAAAACGTCCAGACCGAAGGCAAGATTCAGCCCTGGCTCGAAAAGCATGAACTGAACAGCCTGCCGCGTCTGTGGAAGAAGCTGCACGTCGAAGCCGGCTGGGAAACCGCGCTGGAAGCCGTGCTGCGCGAGCGGCTTGCCGCGCTCGAAGTGTCGAATCTGGATTGGGTCAAGGCGTTCGCCACCGACGCGCCGCCCGCCAAGCTCGCGTTCTACGCGCCGCCCGTGGCCGGCGCGCCAGCTGCCGCGGCTGGCTCCTTGCGTCCGTTGCTGTCGCTCGTGCGGATTGACGATGCGGGCTTGCGCGCGGTCCTGAACGACTGGCTCGGTTCGGCCTACGTCGCCGACGACCTCGGCCAGGCACTCGCGGCGCGCGCGCAACTGCCGGAAGGCGCTTCGTTCGTCGTCAAGGCAGGTCACGTCGTGACGCGTGTGGGTGTGCAGCTGTATGCCGCCGACTCCGAGCAGGCCGGCATGCTGGCCCGTCAGCAGGAAATCGAAAACCTGACGCGTCAGGTGCGCGCCCAGGCCCTGCTCGCGGACGAAGCCAAGGCCGCCGCGATTCGCGCCGAAGCCGCGCACACGCAGGCGGCCCAGGCGTTGTCGGACGTCCGCCAGCAGGCTGAACGGGCAACCCAGCGCGTGCACGCACTGCAGATGGACGTGTTGAAGCTGACCCAGGCGCATGAGCGCTATATGCAGCGCAGCACGCAGATTCGCGAAGAACTGGCAGAGATCACCGCTCAGATCGAGGAACAGCGTGCGCTGCGTGCCGAATCGGAAGCGAACTTCGAGCGACATGATGGCGAACTGGCCGAGTTGCAGGCGCGTTTCGAAGACAATCAGCTGGCCTTCGAAGCCCTCGACGAAGCATTGACCGCGGCGCGCGCGCAGTCGCGCGATCTGGATCGTGCCGCCACGGACGCGCGCTTTGCCGCGCGCAACATGGCCAATCGGATTGACGAGTTGAAGCGCAGCATTCAGGTCGCGCACGAGCAAAGCGAGCGGGTGGCCGGGTCGCTGGAAGACGCACGCGCCGAACTCGAAACGATCAACCAGCAGACCGCGCACACCGGCCTGCAGGGCGCGCTGGAGATTCGGGCTGCCAAGGAAGAGTTGCTGCATGCCGCGCGCCTGGAACTGGACGACCTGACGGCCAGGCTGCGCGCCGCGGACGAAACCCGTCTGACCGCCGAGCGTGCGCTGCAGCCATTGCGCGATCGCATCACCGAGTTGCAGTTGAAGGAACAGGCCGCACGCCTGAATGCCGAGCAGTTCATCGAGCAGCTCGCCGCGGCGGGCGTCGACGAGGCCGAATTGCAAGCCAGACTGACGCCGGACATGAAGCCGTCCTATCTGCAGGGCGAAGTGACGCGCCTGAACAACGCCATTGCGGCGCTCGGACCGGTCAATATGGCTGCGCTCGACGAACTGAAGGCGGCCAGCGAGCGCAAGAACTTCCTCGACGCGCAGTCGGCCGACCTGACAAGCGCCATCGAAACGCTGGAAGATGCGATCCACAAGATCGACCAGGAAACACGCACGCTGCTGCAAGGCACGTTCGACCAGGTGAACCAGCATTTCGGCGAACTGTTCCCGCGTCTGTTCGGCGGCGGGCAGGCGAAGCTGATCATGACCGGCGACGAGATTCTCGACGCCGGCGTGCAGGTGATGGCGCAGCCGCCCGGCAAGAAGAACTCGACGATCCACCTGCTGTCCGGTGGCGAGAAGGCACTGACCGCGACCGCGCTCGTGTTCGCGATGTTCCAGTTGAATCCCGCGCCGTTCTGTCTGCTCGACGAAGTGGACGCGCCGCTCGACGACGCCAACACGGAGCGCTTTGCCAACCTGGTGCGTGCCATGTCGGACAAGACGCAGTTCCTGTTCATCTCGCACAACAAGATCGCGATGGAAATGGCTCAGCAACTGATCGGCGTGACGATGCAGGAGCAAGGCGTGTCGCGGATCGTCGCGGTGGACATGGAAACGGCCGCGGGTTTCGCCCAGAATATCGTTTGAGATCGGACGGCGCCGCCTGCGCCCCCGCTGCGGCTCGCGAGCCGCGCGGCGCAGGCGTGATGCCGCGCAAACAGAAGAATTGCTGATGGAGCATGCATGGACGAGTTGACACTCGGTTTGATCGGCGCGGGAGCCGTGGTGGTCGGGGGCGTGGTGGTGTACAACGCATGGCAGGGCGCGAAGGTCCGCCGCCGCATGCCGCGGCCCATGCCGGCCGACCCGGCCGAGGCCTTTGCACGCGACGAACAGGAAGAACAAAGCCCGTTCATCGAACCGGCCCGGCCTGCTACGCGCCGTGAACCCGTGTCCGAGGACGCGGCTGATGCAGGCTCGCGCGTCGAACCTACTTTCGGCACGGCCGCGCCGCTCGATACGCCCGCCGACATCCAGGCCGAAACAACCACGCCGAACGGCTTTCCCGAAGCCGGGACCGAAGCTGCGGATGAGCGTGCCGAGCCGACGGTCGACGAACCAGCGGAGCCGATCATGCCCGCCGCGACGACCATTTCGTCCGCGCCGCCGGCCATCGTGGACCGCCGCATTGATTGCATCGTACCGATTCGCCTCGCGGGCCCGATTGCCGGCGAGAAGGTGATTCCGCTTGCGCAGCGCCTGCGCCGCGCGGGCAGCAAGCCGGTTCATATCGAAGGTAAGCCGGAGGGCGGCGGCACCTGGGAACTGCTGCAAAACGGCGTGCGCTATGAAGAGTTGCGAGCGGCGGCGCAGCTTGCGAACCGGAGCGGCCCGCTCAACGAACTGGAGTTCTCGGAGTTCGTCACCGGCGTGCAGCAATTCGCGGACGCCATCGACGCGGCGCCGGAATTTCCCGACATGATGGAGACGGTGGCGATGGCACGCGAACTGGACGGCTTTGCTGCTCAGTGCGACGCGCAACTGTCGATCAACGTGATGTCGGACGGTGCACCGTGGTCGGCTAACTACGTGCAGGCGGTGGCGTCGCAAGACGGTTTGCTGCTCTCGCGCGACGGCACGCGTTTTGTAAAGCTCGACGCGAGGCAAAGCCCGGTGTTCATGCTGCAATTCGGCGACACCAACTTCCTGCGCGACGACCTCACGTATAAGGGCGGCCAGATGAT
Source organism: Paraburkholderia sp. (assembly GCF_036488795.1). Lineage (GTDB taxonomy): Bacteria > Pseudomonadota > Gammaproteobacteria > Burkholderiales > Burkholderiaceae > Paraburkholderia. The sequence continues at coordinate 23,137 of NZ_DASXHA010000106.1, read as the reverse complement.
CACGCTGGTGCTCGACGTGCCGGTGGCCGACGAAGACATCTTGCCGTTCCGTCTGATGTGCGATTACGCGAAATCGCTGTCCGAGCGGATTGGTGGTCGCGTGGTTGACGACGGACGCCGACCGTTGCCGGAAACCGCGCTGCTGGCAATTGAAAAGCAACTGATGACCTTGTATGCGAAGCTCGAACAGGCTGGCATTCCGGCGGGCTCGCCGGCAACGCGGCGCCTGTTCAGTCAGTAAGACTGCAATGCGCGAGGCACGTCCCCTGGCGTGATGGTGGGCTACGGGACGCCTCGCGCGGCGTCTCTCTCCACCCGGCGCCGGGCCGCTTGCGCCCGCGCATCGCTTAGCCGCCTGAGTGCGGCGGCACCTGAGCGTCACCGAACCTCCCTTGGCCATGCCGCGCCGCTGATCCACGCCTTCATCGCGGCGACGACTGCTTCATCCTGCCCATAGAAACCGTGATGTGCCATCGCCTTGCACGGGTTGCCGCTTGCGCTTCCGCCGCTCACGGCAATCAGATCGTGGCCGTCGTTCGCAATGCGCTGCGCCGCGCTGAATGAACAGAGAAAACAGGCGTCATCCACATGGTGAACGAACAACTGCCGCGCGCGGATTTCTCCGTAGTTAAAGCCGATCAAGGGCGTCGCCTGACCCCGGGCGGGACTGCTCAAGGTCGATGTATGAATGACCGCATCCCACGTATCCGGCAGCGCGCGACCGACGAACGCCGACGAGATCGTTCCGCGACTCGTCCCGATCAGTACGAGCTCTGCGGCGGGAAAGCGCATGCGTAAATCAGCCGCAATTCGTGCGATGTCCTGCGCATGCCGGGGGGAGGCCCGAAACGCATCCGAGTAGCCGCCTGGCTGGTCTGAAGGCGCATCGACGATGGCTGTGGCGAAGCGCTCGTCGACCAGCAGGCTGCGTGCACGAACGAGAAAATTGTTCTTCTCGCGCAGGTGTACGGTGCCGTCGCCTGTCTGCGCGAGTTGCAGGTCGCCGTCGCCGCCGGGGAACATCACGAGAATCCAGTCGGGCTTACTGCCGTCTTTTTGAGTGAGCAGGTAGGCGATGGAAGCGTTGTCGGCGAGCGGCACGTTGATTACCTGTTCGCCTGCGCAGGCCGACGAGCAATACGACACGAATAGCCCGAGGCAAGAAGCACAAATCAGCGACACGAACTGGCGAAAGCTACGCCTCAACGCAGAGAGACCCGTCATCGTTACTCCTGTGATTGATTGTGGTGAGGGCATTCGTATGCCGGTAGCGCGGAGTGCTCACAATCGCATCGCGCTGCGCGTGCGTCAACGTGCTGGCCCAAGCGTTAGCCAACTGGACAAGGCCGGCGGTCGGTTACGCAGCGACATGGGGCTCGCTGACGGGACGTGCCGGCCGTGGGTGAGCGGACGTACGAAACTGGCCGTTCGGCCAATGTCCACGACAAGCGGTTCCTGCGATAATCGGAGGTCTGAATTTCACCGGCGAACCTTCCGAAAGCATGGCCCGAACCACTGTCCCTCATCCTGTCACCAGCGCTGCGGCCAACCCCGGCCCGGCCGAACGTGCCGTGTGGTTGCGCGCGGAGCTCGAGCGCGCGAACCATGCGTACTACGTGCTCGACCAGCCGGACCTGCCGGACGCGGAATACGACAAGCTTTTCAAGGAACTGCAGCAGATCGAGACGGAGCACCCGGATCTCATCACGCCTGATTCGCCCACCCAGCGTGTGGGAGGCGAGGTGGCGAGTGGCTTCGAGCCGGTTGTGCACGACCAGCCCATGCTGTCGTTGAACAACGGCTTCGCGGACGAAGACATCGTCGCGTTCGACAAGCGCATTGCCGACGCGCTGCGCAAGAGCCCGGTCGATTACGCGAGCGAACTCAAGTTCGACGGTCTTGCCATTTCGCTGCGCTACGAAGACGGCCGCTTCGTGCAGGCGGCCACGCGCGGCGACGGTGCGACCGGCGAAGACGTGACCGGGAATGTTCGGACCATCCGTTCCATCCCGCTCAAGCTCAAAGGCAAGCGCATTCCAAAGCTGCTCGACGTGCGCGGCGAAGTGCTGATGTTCAAGCGCGATTTCGAACGCATGAACGAGCGGCAACGTGCGGCGGGACTCAAGGAATTTGCGAACCCGCGTAACGCCGCGGCGGGCAGTCTGCGCCAGCTCGATTCGAAGATCACCGCGCAGCGGCCGCTGTCCTTTTTCGCCTACGGGATTGGCGTGCTGGACGGCGAACCGATGCCGGCCACGCATAGCGCGATGCTCGACTGGTACAGCGAGCTTGGTTTGCCGGTCAACGGCGAGCGTGCGGTAGTGCAAGGTGCAGATGGCTTGCTCGGGTTTTTCCGCTCGGTGGGGGAGAAGCGCGACAAGCTGCCGTACGACATCGACGGCGTGGTGTACAAGGTCAATGCGCGCGACGAGCAGGACGCGCTTGGATACGTCTCGCGCGCGCCGCGTTTTGCGCTTGCGCATAAATTTCCGGCGCAGGAAGCGTTGACCCGGTTGCTGGCAATCGACGTGCAGGTTGGCCGAACCGGCGCAATTACGCCGGTGGCGCGTCTGGAGCCGGTATTCGTCGGCGGCGCGACCGTGACGAATGCCACGTTGCACAACGAAGACGAAGTGCGTCGTAAGGACATTCGTATCGGTGACACGGTGATCGTGCGGCGCGCCGGCGACGTAATCCCCGAGGTGGTGAGCGCGCTGCTCGACCGCCGTCCCGACAACGCCGCCGGGTTCGTCATGCCCACGCAATGTCCCGTCTGTGGGTCGGCGATCGAACGTCTGCCCGACGAGGCAATCGCCCGCTGCACAGGTGGCCTGTTCTGCCCGGCCCAGCGCAAGCAGGCACTATGGCACTTTGCGCAACGTCGGGCGCTCGATATTGACGGGCTTGGGGAAAAGATCATCGATCAACTGGTCGAGCTGAATCTGGTGCGCACGCCGGCCGACCTGTTCAACCTCGGCTTTGCCACGCTGGCCGAACTCGATCGCTTCGCCGACAAGTCGGCGCAAAACCTGCTCGATTCGATCGAAAAGGCCAGGCACACCACGCTCGCGCGTTTCATCTACGCGCTTGGGATTCGCCACGTGGGAGAGTCCACGGCGAAGGACCTGGCCAAACACTTCGGCTCGCTCGATCCGATCCTGGAAGCCTCGCTCGAAGAATTGCTGGAAGTCAACGACGTCGGGCCTGTGGTCGCAGAGTCGATTCATCAGTTCTTTGCCGAAGAGCATAACCGCACGGTGATCGAACAGTTGCGCGCGCCGGGCAAGGTGACGTGGCCGGAAGGGCCGCCCGCGCCGAAGGCACCGCAGGGTGTGCTGGCCGGCAAGACCGTAGTGTTGACGGGCACTTTGCCCACGTTGGCGCGTGAAGAAGCGAAAGAAATGCTGGAAGCAGCCGGTGCGAAAGTGGCCGGTTCGGTGTCGAAGAAAACTGACTACGTGGTAGCCGGCGCTGAAGCAGGCAGCAAACTTGCGAAGGCCGAGGAACTTGGCATCCCCGTGCTCGACGAAGATGGTATGCGTAAGCTCCTGGAGGGGCAGATAACATGATTCGCGAAATTCTCAAGATGGGCGATCCGCGCCTTTTGCGCATCGCCGCTCCAGTCGATCATTTCGACACGCCCGAACTTCATACCCTGATCCAGGACATGTTCGAGACCATGCATGACGCCAATGGCGCGGGTCTGGCGGCGCCGCAGATCGGCGTCGACCTGCAGGTCGTGATTTTCGGTTTCGGGCATAACGAGCGCTATCCGGACGCACCGCCAGTGCCGGAAACCGTGCTGATCAATCCGACCGTCACGCCGGTCTCGCAAGACATGGAAGAGGGGTGGGAAGGCTGCCTGTCGGTTCCGGGGTTGCGTGGCGCCGTCAGTCGCTTCTCGATGATCCGCTACCACGGCTTCGACCAGTACGGCAAACCGATTGACCGCGTTGCCGAAGGCTTTCATGCGCGCGTCGTGCAGCACGAGTGCGATCACCTGATCGGCAAGCTCTATCCAATGCGGATCAACGACTTCGCTAAATTCGGCTTCACGGAGGTGCTGTTTCCGGATATGGATCCGAATAGCGACGATTGAAGGCCTGCCGCAAAAAGAAAGCCCACGCATGCGCGTGGGCTTTCTTGCATCCGGAGCTTGGACCTCTCCAACCTCTGGACGCTGAACGCACAAAGGTGCGTTCGCGCCGGCGCCGGGTCAGAACGATTCGTCGGCTGACAGATAGCGCCACTGGCCGGGTGGCAAGGCGCCGAGCGGCACGCTGCCCATCCGCACGCGCTTCAGACCGACCACCTCGAGGCCGACCAGTTCGCACATGCGACGGATCTGACGCTTCTTGCCTTCGCGCAACACGAAGCGCAATTGCTCGCCGTTCTGCCAGCTAACCTTCGCGGGCTTGAGCGGCACATCGTCGAGTTCGAGGCCGTGACGCAGCAGCGTGAGGCTCTCGGGCGGGAAGTGCTGATCGATTTCGGTCGTCATCTCGCCGTATGTCACGCGGACCAGGTACTCCTTTTCGACCTCCGAATGTCCGCCGATCAGACGTTTCGCAATGCGCCCGTCTTGCGTCAGCACGAGCAGGCCGGTCGAATCGATGTCGAGCCGGCCGGCCGGTGCGAGCTGACGCAGATGCGACACCGAAAAACGGATGTCCGAGTGGTCGCCTTCCCAGCGATTGTCCGGCGTGACGAGCGTGATGGCCGGTTGATAGCCGTCCTCAGCCTGACCCGAGACATAACCGACCGGCTTGTGCAGCAGAATCGTGACCTGCCGTGCCTGGATGGCCTGGGCGGCCGGATCGATCTCGATGCGCTGGTCCGGACGGACCTTGCTGCCGAGCGTGTCGATTTTCACACCGTCCACCAGGACCCAGCCGTTTTCGATCCATTCGTCGGCTTCACGGCGCGAGCACAGGCCGAGTTCCGACATCAGCTTCGACAGGCGCAAGGTGCCGGGGGCATCTTCGTGATCACGGTGATGCGCGGCGGGGCGCGAGGTCCCTTCGTCGGCGCGGCCCGGTTTTGCAGCCGGCGGAGCTTTACGTGCGGGCTTGTCGCCGTATGCGGGGCGCTCGCGGTCGCCAAAGCGGCCGCCCGAAGCCGGCTTGTCAGCGCTGCGCGCGGGGCGGGTGCCGCGATCATCTCGCGCAGGCCTGTCGCCGAAGTCGCGTTTCGCCGGTGCCCGTGCGCCGGCGTCTTCGCGTGGGCCACGTTCCGGGCGGTCGCCGTAGCCACTCTTGACGGGTTTGGCGAAGCTGCGCTCGCCGCGTTCGAACGAACCCCGCGGCTTCGAGGCCGGGCGCTCGCCTGACGGAGCCCGGCGCGCGTTGTCGTCTCGCGAAGGCCGCTCGAAGGAGCGGCGCTCTTCGCGTGCGCCGCCACGGTCTGCACCAAAACGTGGGCGTTCCGACGTGCCGCGCTCGCGCGAGGTGTCGCCCTCGCGTCGTGGCGGACGTGCGTCTCGCCCGCCGGCGTCGGACGGACGACCGGTGCGCGGGGCGCCGGAGCGACGCGTATCGTCGGCTGCGCCACGCGGGCCGCCCGTTGCCGGGCGACGGGTGCCTTCGTCGCGTGCAAAGCGTGCCGGCCGTTCACCGCGTTCGCCTTCGGTACGACGCGGCGCGCTGAACGTGCGTTCACCTGTCGCCCCGCGCCTTGCTCCAGCAGGACCATCGCCTCGCGGCGTACGTTCGAAACGTTCACCTTCGGTACGACGCGGCGCACGCTCGCTGCGTTCGCCTTCAAACCGGCGCGGCGCGCGCTCGCCACGTTCAGCTTCAGCGCGGCGTGGGCCGCGTTCAGTGCGTTCGCCTTCGGCATGGCGTGGCGCGCGCTCACTGCGTTCACCTTCGAAACGTCGCGGCGCCCGTTCGCTACTGGATCCGCCCTCAAAGCGGCGCGGCGCGCCAGCGGCGCCTTCGCGCCGCGGCGGCCGATCGGCTGACGGCGCTCGTCGTCCTTCGCCGCCGCCCGCATCGCGCTCACGCGAAAACGAGCCTTCGCTGCGTGGTGGGCGCGCACCGCCCGCAGGCTTGCCGGCCGGGCGCCTCGCGGCACCGGCCGGAGCCGGCGTGGCTGGCCGGGGCCCGGCAGGGCGCGTCGGTTTACGCGCGGTGGTACTTCCCGAGCGAACAGGGGCGCGCTCGGACGAAGCCGACCGCGGGTGCTTGGCTGTCAATTTGACTCGCATGAAATCTCACACTGCGATCGCGCGCAGCAGTTCGGTTTCGACCTGAATTTGCAGGCGATTGTCCGAGAGGCCGCGTCCATCCAGCAGGAACACGTCCTCGACGCGTTCGCCGAGCGTATTGATCCGTGCCGACTGGACGCCGACCCGGTGCTCGGCCAGCACGCGCGCGATCGAATAAAGAAGGCCTGGCCGGTCGTTTGCCGACACGGACAGGATGTAGTACTGGCCACGATCGTCGGCCCGAAGGTCGACGCGCGGCGTAACAGGGAAGGTCCGCGACAGGCGCGACAGGCGCCCTTTTGACGGCTCCGGCAGCAGGGTGCCGTCCGCCGTGAGGCGTGCGGCCAGTTCCTGTTCGACCAGATTGGCGATGTCGCGGTAATGCACGTCGTCTTCGGTGTGCTGGACGATGAAATTGTCCAGCGCATAGCCGTGGCGGGTCGTGCTGACGCGGGCATCGAGCACCGACAGCGAATTCCTGTCGAAATAGGCGCAAATGCCGGCAAACAGGTCGGGGCGGTCTTTCACATAGACCAGCACCTGGAGCGCGTCGCCTACCGGCGAGGGGCGGGCGCGCACGATGGGCGTCGGCGTTTCGACATGACGGTACAGCACGCGCGTCTGCCAGGCGATGTCCGCCGCGTCGTGACGCAGGAAGTAGCCGACGTCGAGCTTGTCCCACAATGCCTTGTGGGCATTGTCGGGCACGGTCTCGAGGCGCAGCAGCGTAAGCGCCTCTTCCTGGCGCGACTTCAGTTCGGAATGCGCGTCCGGACGCGCACCGCCGAGCACCGCCAGCGTGGACCGGTACAGGTCTTCGAGCAGCTTGCCTTTCCACGCGTTCCAGACCTTCGGACTGGTGCCGCGAATGTCGGCCACGGTCAGCAGGTAAAGCGCGGTCAGGTACCGTTCGTTGCCGACCAGTTCCGCAAACCGCTTGATGACCTCCGGATCGCTCGTGTCCTGCTTCTGCGCGACCTGGCTCATGGTCAGATGGTGCTGGACCAGCCACACCACGAGTTCGCCGTCGCCGTTGACAATGCCGTGTTCCCGGCAAAAGCGCCGTGCGTCGGCCATGCCGAGCGTTGAATGATCGCCGCCGCGGCCCTTGGCGATGTCATGGAACAGCGCTGCGACATACAGCACCCACGGACGCTCGAAGTTGACGATCAACTGGCTGCAGAATGGGTACTCGTGTGCATGCTCGGCCACGGCAAAGCGGCGCAGATTGCGCAGCACCATCAGGATGTGCTGATCGACCGTGTACACGTGATACAGGTCATGCTGCATCTGCCCGACGATGCGGCGGAAATTCAGCAGGTAACGTCCGAGCACACTGGTCTGGTTCATCAGCCGCAGCGCGTGGGTGATCCCGGCGGGTTCCTTGAGAATGTCCATGAACAGCCGCCGGTTTTCCGGGTCGCGGCGCCAGTGCTGGTCCATCACGTCGCGGGCGTTGTAGATGGCTCGCAGCGTGCGTGCCGAGAGGCCCTTCACACCCGGCGTCTGCTCGTACAGCAGGAACGCTTCGAGAATCGCATTCGGTTCGCGTTCGAAAACGTCGTCGCTGGCAATTTCCAGCATGCCCTGTTTTTCGACGAACCGGTCCGACAGCACGCGGGTAATCCCGCTCGTGTTCGGGAAAAGCTGTGCTTCGATGTTCTGGATCAGGATGGTCGAAAGCTGCGTCACAGCCTTGGCCGCCCAGTAGTAGCGGCGCATCAGTTGTTCACTGGCGCGCTTGGTCGCGGTCGGCTTGTAGCCGAAACTCTCCGCTACGGGCGTCTGCAAGTCGAATACAAGGATGTCCTGGCGACGTCCCGCAATGACATGCAGCCGGGCCCGCAGTGCTTTCAGGAAGCCTTCGTTGCGCTCCAGTTCGCGCGCTTCGCGCCCGGTGATCAGGCCGCGCGCCTCGAGTTCCTGCCAGCTGCTGCCTAACCCGGCCGCCTGGGTAACCCACAGGATCAGTTGCAGATCGCGCAGCCCGCCCGGGCTTTCCTTGATGTTCGGTTCAAGCGCGTACGGCGTGTCCTGAAATTTGGCATGCCGCTGGCGCATTTCCAGGACTTTGGCCTGGAAGAAGGCGCGGGGGTCCAGCGCTTCGCGGTAGCGCCGCGCGAAGTCGTCGAAGAGGGCCGTGCTGCCGGTGATACGGCGCGCTTCGAGCAGCGAGGTCCGCACCGTGACGTCATTCGCCGCCTCTTCGATGCATTGCGAGACGCTGCGCACGCTGCTGCCGAGTTCCAGCCCAAGATCCCACGCGAGGCTGATAAAACGTTCGATGCGTGCCTCGAGATGCGGCAGCGGCTGGTCCGGCAGCAGCACGAGAATGTCGATGTCCGAATGCGGCGCAAGCTCGCCGCGCCCATAGCCACCGACGGCCAGCAGCGCGAGGGACGGCGGCAGATCGCAGGCGTTCCACGCGCCGCGCAGCGACTCGTCCGTGCTGCGCGCGAGCGCGGCCATCAGCGATTCGACGTTGGTCGCCACTTTGAAGCGCTCCAGCAACCTGGCTTTGGCCACCTTGTAGTCCGCCTTGAGCGACGAGGCATCGGATTGGGCAACGGCTGGAACACTGCTCATGGGCACGCGTGTGAGTAGGGACGAGGGACGGTCAGGCGGTGGCCGCGACAATGGGCGGGCGCGCCGGCGTGCCGGCGGACACCGTCAGCACGTCGTAGCCGGTTTCGGTGACGAGCACGGTGTGCTCCCACTGCGCCGACAGGCTGCGGTCCTTGGTCTTCACGGTCCATTGATCGGGCATGGTGCGGATGTCGCGCCGGCCGGCGTTGATCATGGGTTCGACCGTGAAGATCATGCCTTGCTGCAGTTCGATTCCGGTGCCGGGGCGACCGTAATGGAGGATTTGCGGGTCTTCGTGAAACACCGTGCCGATGCCATGGCCGCAATATTCCCGCACCACGCTGTAGCCTTGTCCTTCCGCATGCTTCTGGATGGCGTAGCCGATGTCGCCCAGATGCGCGCCCGGACGAATCTGGTCGATGCCGAGCCACATGGATTCGAAAGTCACCTGCACGAGCCGTTTGGCCAGAATCGAGCCCTCGCCGACGATGAACATGCGGCTCGTGTCGCCAAAATAGCCTTCCTTGATGACGGTGACGTCGATATTCAGCGCGTCACCGTTCTTGAGCGTCTTGTCGCCCGGAATGCCGTGGCAGATCACGTCATTGACGGAAATGCAGGTTGCTTTCGGATACGGCGGGTAGCCGGGCGGCTGATAATTCAGCGGCGCCGGGACGGTGCCCTGAACCTTGAGCATATATTCGTGGCACAGACGGTCGAGCTCGCCCGTCGTAACGCCGGCCGTCACGAACGGCGTGATGTAGTCGAGCACTTCGCTGGCGAGTTTGCAAGCGACGCGCATCTGCGCGATATCGTGTTCGTTTTTGAGCGTAATAGCCATGAGTCGGGCCTGAAATGCAGTTATTCAAGGATTATCGCACCATATTCCTGCTGCCGCAGGGTTTTGAGAGGGCGCACGGCCGATCGGACAAGGCTCGCCGCAACCGCCCGCAGGTGCAACCGGCGACGGAATCAGGGACTACCGGGCAGGTTGAGTCGGCTGATAGTCACGTGCTATAATCTTTGGCTAAGTCGATCCGCATTCGCTATTTTGTGGAGAAGGCTGGCTCGTAGCGATAGTTGCCTGCGCTACGGGCGGTTTCAGGGGGTGTCAAGCCGTCGAAACGTAACCCGTCAGCGGGGTGCGCAAGCGGCGTGCAAACACCACCCAAGGCAGCAGACTCGCAAGCCGGCAGCACCCAGGGTGTCCGTCGCGTCAGGTCCTCGCAAACTGCAAAAGCGGCGAGGACGGCGCGGCCGATACGGCAGCCGGCTTAAGACCCAACCCTAGCGGAGATTTTCATGGCAGTTACCATGCGTCAAATGCTGGAAGCAGGTGTCCACTTCGGTCACCAAACGCGCTTCTGGAACCCGAAGATGGCCCCCTTCATTTTCGGTCATCGCAACAAGATTCACATCATCAACCTCGAAAAGACGCTGCCGATGTACAACGACGCACTGAAGTATGTGCGTCAACTGGCAGCTAACCGCGGCACGATCCTGTTCGTCGGCACGAAGCGTCAATCGCGCGACACGATCGCTGAAGAAGCGCAACGCGCCGGCATGCCGTACGTCAACGCACGCTGGCTCGGCGGCATGCTGACCAACTTCAAGACGCTGAAAGTTTCGATCAAGCGCCTGAAGGACATGGAAGCAGCTGTTGAATCGGGTGAAACCGAGCGCATGAGCAAGAAGGAAGCGCTGCTGTTCGAACGCGAAATCGCCAAGCTGCAAAAGTCGATCGGCGGCGTGAAGGACATGGGCGGCATTCCGGACGCAATTTTCGTGGTTGACGTCGGTTACCACAAGATTGCCGTGACCGAAGCGAACAAGCTCGGCGTGCCGGTGATCGCCGTGGTGGACACGAACCACTCGCCGGAAGGCATCGACTACGTGATTCCGGGTAACGACGACGCCAGCAAGGCTGTCGCCCTGTACACGGCCGGCGTGGCTGACGCGATCCTCGAAGGCCGTGCAAACGCGGTCAACGAAGTGGTGCAGGCTGCCCGCGGCGGTGACGGCGACGAGTTCGTCGAGGTCAACTCGGAGGCGTAAAGCTGCCCCGTGTCCGGCAAAAAAGGGGGCTTTCTACAGGCCCCCTTTTTTTAAGTCATGACACCTGGCTGCAGTGCGTGAAAAATGCGTGCTGCGCTGAAACGAATTCTTGCCGCCGGCATCGAAGTGCGGGCGGCGTGTGAAAGACAGACTCAAGGAGCGAATGATGGCGGCAATTACCGCAAGCATGGTTGCAGAACTGCGCGCGAAGACCGATGCGCCGATGATGGAATGCAAGAAGGCGCTGACCGAAGCCGACGGCGACATGGCGCGTGCTGAAGAGCTGCTGCGCGTGAAGCTCGGCAACAAGGCCAGCAAGGCGGCCTCGCGCGTCACGGCAGAAGGCGTGATCGCTTCGTTCATTGGCGGCAAGGTTGGTTCGATCGTCGAACTGAACTGCGAAACCGACTTCGTTTCGAAGAACGACGACTTCCTGGCATTCTCGAAGCAGGTCGCTGAACTGGTCGCTACGCAAAACCCGGCTGACGTCGCCGCCCTGTCGGCTCTGCCGCTGGAAGGCTCGACGGTCGACGCGGTGCGCCTCGCGCTGGTCGGCAAGATCGGTGAAAACCTGTCCATCCGCCGTTTCGTGCGTTTCGAGACCGCCAACCAGCTGGCCGCGTACCTGCACGGCACGCGCATCGGCGTGCTGGTCGAGTACACCGGCGCGGACGAACAGGTGGGCAAGGACGTTGCCATGCACATCGCTGCAATGAAGCCGGTCTCGCTGTCGTCGGACGACGTGCCGGCCGACCTGATCGCCAAGGAACGCAGCATCGCTGAACAAAAGGCCGCTGAATCGGGCAAGCCGGCTGAAATCGTCGCCAAGATGGTCGACGGCAGCGTGCAGAAGTACCTGAAGGAAGTGTCGCTGCTGAACCAGACGTTCGTTAAGAACGACAAGCAGACCATCGAACAGATGCTGAAGGCGGCTGGCTCGAGCGTGCAGAAGTTCGCACTGTTCGTGGTCGGCGAAGGCATCGAGAAGAAGCAGGACGACTTTGCAGCAGAAGTGGCGGCGCAAGTCGCTGCTGCGAAGCAGCAGTAAGTTTCGCTTAAGTATCACGCAATATCGTTGGATCCGCGGCGGGGCAAGACCCTGCCGCGGCCGGCAGCGCCGCAAGGCTGCAAGCGGGTTGACCCTCGCTGCGCAGCCGCCGCTGGCGAACCTCGTGGGGAGTCCCATGGTTTGTCAATTTGGCGACGCTTGCCCGAATCAGCATTTCACCCCTACAGTTAGTTCCTTGTTGTTGCCCTGTTCTGCGCGATCTGGATACCCCTATGCCCACTGCCTACAAACGCGTCCTGCTCAAACTCTCCGGTGAAGCTCTGATGGGCGACGATGCCTTTGGCATCAATCGCGCAACGATCGAAAGAATGGTGGCGGACGTGGCCGAGGTGGTACGGCTCGGCACGCAGCTCGCCGTGGTGATCGGCGGCGGCAATATTTTCCGAGGTGTGGCGGGAGGCGCGGCAGGTATGGACCGCGCAACGGCCGACTACATGGGGATGCTCGCCACCATGATGAACGCGCTGGCCTTGCAGGACGCCATGCGCCATGCGGGCATTGAAGCGCGTGTGCAATCCGCGCTGCGGATGGACCAGGTGGTCGAGCCGTACATCCGGCCCCGTGCCATCCGCCAGCTGGAAGAAGGCAAGGTCGTGATTTTCGCGGCCGGTACCGGCAACCCGTTCTTTACGACGGACACGGCCGCCGCCTTGCGCGGCTCGGAAATCGGCGCGGAAGTCGTGCTGAAGGCCACCAAGGTGGACGGCGTCTATTCAGCCGACCCCAAGAAAGACCCGACGGCAACCCGCTACACGACAATCAGTTTCGACGAGGCGATTGGCCGCAACCTGCAAGTCATGGACGCCACCGCGTTTGCGCTGTGCCGCGACCAGAAATTGCCGATTCGCGTGTTCTCAATTGTCAAGCCGGGTGCGCTAAAGCGCATTGTGCAAGGCGAGGACGAGGGTACTCTCGTCCACGTGTAAACTCTCGTTCACGCAACGTGGGCTTTGACGCGAGCCCGGGCCGCCGCTTGACGCGCGCTGGCCGGCTCGCACCGTTTTGAAGGTTCGGAGGTTTAAAAATGTCTGTGGCTGATATCAGGAAGGGCGTCGAGCAGAAAATGCAGCGTTCGATCGACGCGTTCAAGAACGATCTGTCGAAGATCCGCACGGGCCGTGCCCACACGGGCCTGCTCGATCACATTCAGGTCGACTATTACGGCTCGCCGGTACCCATCTCGCAGGTTGCGAACCTGACGCTGATCGATGCGCGCACGATCGGCGTCCAGCCGTGGGAAAAGAAGATGGTGCAGGTCGTCGAAAAGGCGATCCGCGAATCGGATCTGGGTCTGAACCCCGCCACGCAAGGCGACGTGATCCGTGTGCCAATGCCCGCGCTGACCGAAGAGCGCCGCCGCGAACTGACCAAGGTGGCCCGCAGCGAAGCCGAAACGGCCAAGATCGCGGTGCGTAACCTGCGTCGCGACGCGAACGAGCAGTTGAAGAAGCTGGTGAAAGACAAAGAGATTTCCGAAGACGACGAGCGTCGTGCAGGTGACGACGTCCAGAAGCTGACGGACAGGTTCGTCGCGGAAATCGACAAGCTCGTGACGACCAAAGAAGCCGAGATCATGACGGTCTGAGGCCGTCCGGCATCAGCTCCTTCAGGTTTTCACTTCTTATTTGCAGTCACTGTCCCAACGGCCATGACCTATACCAGCTCAACTGTTCGCGTCCCCGATGTCGCGGCAGTGCCGCGACATATCGCGATCATCATGGACGGCAATGGCCGTTGGGCAACGCAACGCCGCCTGCCGCGCGTGGCAGGCCATACGCGCGGCGTCGACGCGGTGCGGGCCGCGGTCGAGGCCTGCGCGCGCTCCGGCGTCGAATATCTGACGCTGTTCGCCTTCAGCTCGGAAAACTGGCGCCGTCCGAACGACGAAGTCTCGTTCCTGATGCGCCTGTTCGTCACCGCGCTCGAACGCGAAATCGGCAAGCTGCACGCCAATGGCATTCGCCTGCGCGTGGTCGGCGACCTGACCATGTTCGACAAGCGTATCCAGGACCTGATTCGGCGGGCCGAAACCAAAACCGCCCGCAATACCCGTCTTACGCTGACGATTGCCGCGAACTACGGCGGCCGCTGGGACATCATGCAGGCTACCCGCAAACTGGCTGAACAGTCGGCGCTGGCGGGGCAGGCCGTCGAGGTGACGGAGGATTCGTTCGCCGAGCATCTTGCCATGGCCTACGCGCCCGAGCCGGACCTGTTCATTCGCACCGGCGGCGAGCAACGCGTCAGCAACTTCCTGTTGTGGCAACTCGCCTACACCGAGTTTTATTTCACCGACACCTTCTGGCCGGATTTCGACGCCGACGCCCTCGGCCACGCTATCGCCTCCTATGCGGAGCGTGAGCGTCGCTTCGGCCGCACCAGTGCTCAACTCGAGCCGCAATCGCAAAACGTCGATTCGCTTCCATGCTAAAAACCCGTGTTATCACGGCGCTCGTCCTTCTGGCTGTGTTTTTGCCGGTCACGCTATTTGCGCCGGTCGGCGCGTTCGGTGCGCTGATCGCGTTCGTGCTCGTTTTTGCCGCCTGGGAATGGGCGCGTCTGCTCAAAGTGGGCGGCGCGGGACCGGTGGTTTACGCCTTGCTGGCCGCGGTGGCGCTGGTTTTGAGCACGAAGCTCGGCACGGGAGCGCTGCTGCCGCGGCCGCTGTTTCAGGCCGCCGCGGTGTTCTGGGTACTGGCCGGCCCCTACGTCCTGCTGCGCAAGCCCGCGCTGGCACAGGGCGCCTGGCGCCTGTTCCTGTTTCTGGCCGGAATTGTGGTCTTCGTTGCCTGCTGGCATGCGCTGGTTGCCGCACGAATGGCTGGTGTGCCGTTTGTTCTGTCCCTTCTGCTAGTGGTCTGGTTGGCCGATATCGGCGCATACTTTGCCGGAAAGGCGTTCGGACGGCACAAGCTGGCACCCGCCATCAGTCCGGGTAAGACCTGGGAAGGCGCGATCGGCGGCTGGCTGGCTGTTCTGATCGTCGCTGCTGCGGCTATAGTGCTGCATGCGTTCGAACCGACCCTGTATTCGGCGCTGCTCGCGCGCCTCGGCGCCGTGCGCACGCTGGTTGCCTTGACTGTTCTGGTGGCGTTCAGCGTCATTGGAGACTTGTTCGAGTCGATGTTAAAACGCCAGGCCGGCGTGAAGGATTCAAGTGGTCTGCTGCCCGGACACGGTGGCGTCCTTGACCGCATCGACGCATTGTTGCCGGTACTGCCGCTTGCCATGCTGCTGCTCGGCTAGAGAAAGAGATATGCAAAAACGTCTGACACTGCTCGGTTCCACGGGCTCGATTGGAGATAGCACGCTCGACGTCGTCGCGCGTCATCCCGAGCGCTTCTCGGTGTATGCGCTGACTGCGCATCGCAACGGCGACAAGCTTGTCGAACAATGCCTGCGCTTTCATCCTGAAGTCGCGGTGGTCGGCGACGCGGCGACCGCCACGCAGGTGGCCGCGAAACTTCGCGAAGCCGGTTGCAAGACCGAGGTGACCTACGGCCCGCAGGCGCTCGTCGAGGTATCGAAAAACGCCGCTTGCGATACCGTGGTAGCCGCGATCGTCGGCGCGGCGGGCCTCGCGCCGACTCTGGCCGCCGCGCAGTCGGGCAAGCGCATTCTGCTGGCCAACAAGGAAGCGCTCGTGATGTCCGGCGCGATCTTCATGGATGCCGTGCGCGACCATGGCGCGATCCTGCTGCCGGTCGACAGCGAACACAATGCCATCTTCCAATGTCTGCCGCGCGAAGCGGCACTGCACGGCGGCGTGTCGAAGATCATTCTGACCGCGTCGGGCGGCCCGTTCCGTACGCGTGAGCCGGCCACCCTCGTCAACGTGACGCCCGACGAGGCCTGCAAGCATCCGAACTGGGTGATGGGCCGCAAGATCTCGGTCGATTCCGCCACGATGATGAACAAGGGCCTTGAAGTGATCGAGGCGCACTGGCTGTTCAATCTGCCGGGCGAGCGCATCGAAGTGCTGATTCATCCACAGAGCGTGATTCATTCCATGGTCTCGTATGTCGACGGTTCGGTGCTTGCGCAACTAGGCAATCCCGACATGCGCACGCCGATCGCCCATGCCCTGGCGTTCCCTGAACGGGTCGACTCCGGTGTGGCGCAACTGGACCTGCTGCAGGTCGCGTCGTTGTCATTCGAGAAGCCGGATTACGCGCGCTTTCCGTGCCTCGCACTGGCCGTGAAGGCACTGGCTGAAGGCGGCGTCGCGAGTGCGGCGCTGAATGCCGCAAACGAGATCGCGGTCGAAGCGTTCCTCGCACGCAAGATCGGCTTCATGGCGATCGCACAAGTGGTCGAGTCGGTGCTCCACGCGTTGCCCAACCGCAGCGCGCAAGCCCTCGAAGACGTGATCGAAGCCGACGCGGCGGCGCGCCGCGCGGCCGCCAGTTTTATCGAGCGTCTGCCGGCAGGCGCGCTACGCGCGGAAGGCGCCGTCCAGTGAGGCGAACATGAACCTGCTGATCGAAGTGCTCGCCTTTGCGGTCGCGATTGGCGTGCTCGTGGTGGTTCACGAGTATGGCCATTACAGCGTCGCGCGTCTGTGCGGTGTGAAGGTGCTGCGCTTTTCGATCGGTTTCGGCAAGCCGCTCCTGCAGTGGGTGAGTCCGAAGTCCGGCACCGAATGGACGGTTGCCGCGTTGCCGCTGGGCGGCTACGTCAAGATGCTCGACGAACGTGAGACCGGCACGACCATCCCCGCCGAAGATTTACCCCACGCGTTCAACCGTCAGCACGTCGCCAAGCGCTTCGCGATCGTTGCGGCGGGTCCGGTTGCCAATTTCCTGCTGGCTATCGTGCTGTTCGCGGCCGTGTTCGGCACAGGCGTCAGCGAACCTGCGGCGATCGTGGCGACGCCCGCGCCGAATACGCCAGCCGCACAAGCCGGCTTCGACGGCGGCGAGACCGTCGTGGCCGTGCGTAATGCCCAGGCGGGGCAGTCGGAGCCGGTTCGTTCGTGGTCCGATCTGCGCTGGAAGGTATTGGGTGCCGCGTTCGATCATCGCCGCATCATACTGAGTGCGAAAGATGGCCGCGGCACATACGATTTTCCTTTAGATCTCCGTGACGTTTCTGAAAAGGATGTCGACGATGACTTCATGTCCCGCCTTGGCTTCGAGCCGGGCGGCGGCAAGCTGATCGTCGCCAATGTTCAGCCGGGCAGTGCGGCGCAACAGGCGGGCCTGGTGTCAGGCGACCGCCTGCGTGCGATCGACGGCAAGCCTACCGACAACGCCACCGCTTTCATTGCCTATATCAAGGCGCATGCCGGCCAGTCCATCACGCTGCAAGTCGAGCGCGGCGGCGATGCGCAGCAGGCCGGCAAGATCCAGCAAATCCACGTCGTGCCGCTTGCGCAGCGCGATGAAACGACGGGCCAGCAGGTGGGCCGCATCGGCGCGGAACTGGCTACGCAGGTGCCGTCTATCGAGGTGCGCTACGGTCCGCTCGAAAGTCTTCAATTGGGCGCGCGTCGCACGTGGGATCTCGCGGCTTATTCGCTGCGAATGTTCGGACGCATGGTGGTAGGCGAGGCCTCGCTGAAAAACCTGTCCGGCCCGGTGACGATTGCCGACTACGCAGGTAAGAGCGCTCGCCTCGGTCCGTCAGCATTCCTGTCATTCCTCGCCCTTGTCAGTATCAGTCTTGGCGTACTTAACCTGTTACCTATTCCGGTATTGGACGGGGGCCATCTGTTATATTATTTGGTCGAAGCTGTGACCGGTAAAGCTGTCTCCGACCGCTGGCAGCTGGTTCTCCAGAGAGCAGGATTAGCCTGCATTGTCGCCTTGTCGGCGATTGCGCTTTTCAACGATCTGGCTCGCCTAATCCATCTTTAAAGTGTTTGATGGCGCTCAAGAGTAGCCGCCGTCTGACCTGATTTAGCTTCACATTGGGGAAGTACGTTGTTGAAACCTCATCGCTTTGGTTCTAAGACGGTGGCAGCTGCGGCACTCGCCTCGCATGGGGTGATTGCTCATGCGACGGCGCCTTTCGTGGTGCAGGACATCCGTATTGAGGGTTTGCAGCGTATTGAACCGAGTACCGTGTTCGCGTATTTGCCCATCCGCCAGGGCGATACTTTCTCCGACGACAAGGCTTCTGAAGCTATTCGCGCGCTGTATGCCACCGGTTTCTTCAATGACGTGAAGATCGCCACTGAAGGCAGCATCGTGATCGTGCAAGTGGTCGAACGTCCGGCCATCGGCACCGTCGACTTTTCGGGTTTGCACGAATTCGACAAGGACAACCTGACCCGGGCGCTACGTGCGGTCGGGCTGTCGCAAGGCCGGTATTACGACAAGGCATTGGTCGATAAGGCCGAGCAGGAACTGAAGCGCCAGTATCTGACGCGTGGCTATTACGCAGCCGAAGTCACCGCTACCGTCACGCCCATCGACCGTGACCGCGTCGCGTTGCTGTTCTCGGTAGACGAAGGCCCCAGTGCGAAGATCCGCCAGATCAACTTCATCGGCAACAAGGCGTTCAGCTCCGCCACGCTGCTCGACGAAATGCAGCTGGCTACACCGAACTGGTTCTCGTGGTACACGAAGAACGACCTCTACTCGAAAGACAGGCTGACCGGTGACCTCGGGAACGTTCGTGCCTACTATCTGAACCGCGGTTACCTCGAATTCAATGTCGACTCGACCCAGGTGTCCATCACGCCGGACCGTGAGGACATGTACCTGACGGTCGCGCTACACGAGGGTGAGCCTTACACGATCTCCGGCATTCGTCTGGCTGGTGATCTGCTGGACCGGGCAGAGGAGCTGAACTCGCTCGTCACGATCAGCTCCGGGGAGCGTTTCTCCGCTGAGAAGCTGCAAGCCACCACGAAGGCGCTGGTCGACAAGCTCGGCGAGTATGGCTATGCATTTGCCACGGTGAACGCGCAGCCGTTGATCGATCAGCGGCACCACACGGTAGATCTCACGCTGATGGTGGATCCGAGCCGCCGTGTCTATGTGCGCCGCATCAACGTGGTGGGCAACACGCGTTCCCGCGACGAAGTGGTGCGCCGCGAGATGCGCCAGCTGGAGAGTTCGTGGTTCGATTCGAACCGTCTCGCGCTGTCGAAAGACCGGATCAACCGGCTGGGTTATTTCAGTGACGTCGACATGACGACGGTGCCCGTCGAAGACACGGCCGACCAGGTGGATGTGAACATCAAGGTGGTTGAGAAGCCAACCGGTTCCATTACGCTGGGGGCGGGCTTCTCGTCGACCGACAGGGTGATCCTGTCGGCGGGCGTGCAGCAGGATAACGTGTTCGGCTCGGGCACGAGCCTCGCGGTCAACGTCAACACGGCGAAGACCTACCGGACCCTGACGGTCACGCAGGTCGATCCGTACTTCACGGTTGACGGCGTCAAGCGCATTACCGATCTTTACTATCGCACGCAGCAGCCGCTCTATTACTCATCGGATTCGAGCTTCAAGATCGTCACGATGGGCGGCGACCTGAAGTTCGGCATTCCGTTTTCCGAAGTGGACACGGTCTATTTCGGCGCGGGCCTCGAGCAGAATACGATGGATGTCGACGCGTCGACGCCGCAAAGCTATCTCGACTACGTGAAGACGTTCGGCCGCGTGTCGAACAACGTACCGGTCACGGTCGGCTGGGCACGCGACGCGCGTGACAGCGCGCTGGTGCCAAGCCGCGGTTACTTCACGCAGGCGAACGCCGAGTACGGCACGCCGGCGGGCGGTACCCAGTATTACAAGGCCGACGTCAACGCGCAGTATTATTATTCGTTTTCGCGTGGTTTCGTGCTCGGTCTGAATTTTCAGGCGGGGTATGGCAACGGCATGGGCGGCAAGCCGTATCCGATCTTCAAGAACTATTATGCGGGCGGCATCGGCACGGTACGGGGTTATGAGCCGAGCTCGCTGGGCCCGCGGGATGCATCGACCGGCGACCCGATCGGCGGTTCGAAAATGGTCGTGGGCAACGTCGAACTTGCGTTCCCGCTGCCGGGCACAGGCTATGATCGCACGCTACGCGTGTTCTCGTTCCTCGACGCCGGCAACGTCTGGGGCAACGAAGGCAACAGCGTGGGTGCAAATGGCTTGCGCTACGGCTACGGTGTGGGTCTCGCGTGGATCTCGCCCATCGGCCCGCTCAAGCTTAGCCTGGGTTTCCCGCTCACGAAGCACCGTGGCGACCAGTATCAGAAATTCCAGTTCCAGCTTGGGACGGCATTCTGATTGGACGGTTCGGGCCAGCAGCCTGGACCCCTTTACAGTATCGAGAGGATGACTTTGCGAACCGGTATGTTTTCGAAAGGTGTGAGAAGCGCCTTTGCGACGTGCGCGCTTGCGCTGGCAATGACTTTGGGCGTTGGAGTAGCGCACGGGCAAGAAGCCAGGATTGCGGCCGTCAACTCGGATCGTATCCTGCGCGAGTCGTCGGCTGCGAAGGCGGCGCAGACCAAACTCGAGGCCGAGTTCGCAAAACGCGACAAGGACCTGCAGGACATGGCGCAGAAGTTGAAGACCATGTCCGACTCGCTCGACAAGAACGGTGCGTCGATGGCGCCTGCTGACCGCGCCCAGAAGCAGCGCGACCTGTCGCAACTCGACAGCGACTTCCAGCGCAAGCAGCGTGAGTTCCGCGAAGACCTGAATCAACGGCGCAACGAAGAACTGGCGGCGGTCCTCGACCGTGCCAACAAGGTAATCAAACAGATTGCCGAGCAGCAGCACTACGATCTGATCGTGCAGGAGGCGGTGTACGTCAGCCCGCGCATCGATATTACCGATCAGGTGCTCAAGGCGCTTGCTGCGTCGCCCGCAAGCGGCGCGTCTACTAACGGCAACTGAACAGCAGGAGCAGTACACGCATGGCATTTACGCTCGAGGAGATCGTCCAGCGGTTCGGCGGTGAAGTAGTCGGAAACCGTTCGCAACGCGTGGGCAGCCTGGCGCCGCTCGATCAGGCAGATCCCAGCCAGCTGGCATTCCTCGCCAATCCGAAGTATCTGTCGCAGGTCGAGACGACACGCGCGGGCGCTGTGCTGATCAACGCCGACGACCTCGCCAGGCTGAGCGTGGCCGAAGGGCGTAACTTCATCGTCACGCCTAACCCCTACGCTTACTTCGCCCGCGTGGCGCAGACCTTCATCGACCTGGCCGCGCCGAAGGCCGCACCGGGCGTCCATGCCAGCGCGACAATCGATCCGTCGGCGAAGATTGCGCCGAGCGCGGTCATCGGCCCGCATGTGACCATTGAAGCGGGTGTGGTGATCGGCGAACATGTGCGGCTCGACGCGAATGTGGTGATCGGCCGCGGCACGCAGATCGGCGCCTGCTCGCATCTGTATCCGAACGTTGCGGTGTACTACGGCTGCAAGATCGGCGAGCGCGCCATCATTCACGCGGGCGCCGTGATCGGCTCGGACGGCTTTGGCTTTGCGCCGGATTTCGTCGGCAACGGCGAGGCGCGGACCGGCAGCTGGGTCAAGATTCCGCAGGTCGGCGGTGTGTCGATCGGACCGGATGTCGAAATCGGCGCGAACACCACGATCGACCGCGGCGCGATGGCCGACACCGTCATCGAGGAATGCGTGAAGATCGACAATCTTGTGCAGATCGGCCACAACTGCAAGATCGGCGCCTATACCGTGATTGCGGGTTGCGCCGGGATCGCCGGCAGTACCACGATTGGCCGGCATTGCATGATCGGCGGTGCGGTTGGTATTGCGGGACACGTCACGCTGGCCGATTATGTGATCGTCACGGCGAAGTCGGGCGTGTCGAAGTCCCTGTTGAAGCCAGGCATGTACACGAGCGCTTTCCCGGCCGTCAATCACGCCGACTGGAACAAGAGTGCGGCACTGATGCGTAACCTCGACAAGCTGCGCGACCGTATCAAGGCACTGGAGGCGGCGGCGTCGGGCAGCGTGTCGAAAGAAGACGCGTCGAGCGACAAGGCCTGAGCGCCGGGCCGGCAACGGCCCGGTACCAGGCATGAATCAAGCAGGAAGCGTCGGTTGCGGTGACCGGGTAGCACGGGCTGCCGGGGCACGGGAAGCGACGGCAACACGCGTTACCCATCCACCTGAAACGTATCCGCAGTCATCATCGCGCAGTCAATGCGTGAGTAGAAACACCATGAGCACCGAAAAAATCAATCTCGACATTCATAAGATTCTCACGCTGCTGCCGCACCGCTATCCGATCCTGCTCGTTGACCGGGTGCTCGAACTCGAGCCGCACAAGAGCATCAAAGCGCTGAAGAACGTGTCGATCAACGAGCCGTACTTCATGGGCCACTTCCCGAGCCGTCCGGTCATGCCCGGCGTGCTGATCCTGGAAGCACTTGCGCAGACCGCGGCGCTCCTGACGTTCTCGGAAGAGCCGCATGACCCGGCCAATACGCTGTATCTGTTCGTCGGCATCGACAATGCGCGCTTCAAGCGCGTGGTGGAGCCGGGCGATCAGCTCATCCTGAACGCAACGTTCGAGCGCCATATGCGCGGCATCTGGAAGTTCAAGGCGCGTGCCGAAGTGGACGGTGCAGTTGCGGCGGAAGCCGACCTGATGTGCGCGGTCCGGCACACGGATGCGGACGGCCGGTAGCGGACGGCCGGTACGGCCAGAATCAGGCCCGTCGCGGCCACGCACGGCCAGCAGGGGCCATCGAGGGCCGCTCAAGGCCATCAGGCCAAGGTCCAGCAATGGACAACCGGGCACAGGCGGTATGCCGACCGGTATCCAAACAACGCAACGGAATCAGAAGCGAGGGCGCATGAGCAGGATTCACCCCACTGCAATCGTCGAGCCGGGTGCACAGCTCGACGAAACGGTTGAAATCGGGCCGTATGCCATTGTCGGCCCGCACGTGACGATCGGCGCAGGGACGACCGTCGGGTCGCACAGCGTGATCGAAGGTCACACCACAATCGGCGAAGACAACCGGATTGGCCATTACGCGTCAGTCGGCGGCCGGCCGCAGGACATGAAGTACAAGGACGAGCCGACCCGGCTCGAGATCGGCAATCGCAATACGATCCGCGAATTCACGACCATCCACACCGGCACGGTGCAGGACGCGGGTGTGACGACGTTGGGCGACGACAACTGGATCATGGCGTACGTGCACCTCGGGCACGACTGCCACGTCGGCAGCAACGTCATCCTGGCCAGCAACGCGCAAATGGCGGGCCACGTGACGATCGGCGACTACGCGATCGTCGG